>NZ_MCGV01000001.1:3204120-3844944 GCF_001705235.1 Clostridium pasteurianum | reverse complement strand
CTGTAAGTTCTTTTTCATTTTCTTCAAGTTTCTTTTTACTTTCTTCAAGCTCTTTTTTATTCTCCTCCAATGAAGCTGTTTTTTCCCTCATTAATTCAACATCATCAGCCAACTTTTCATTATCATTTCCAAGCTTGAACATGTCATCAGTGACATTAAGTGCTGTAAGTATTGCCGCATCAGATGTACTTAACTTTTCATTATTTTCTAAAATGTTCTTTATTTTCTTATCAACGTAATTTCCAACAGTCCTGAGGTATTCTTCTTTTTCTTCTCCCTTTAAATTATACTCCATACCATTTATAGTTATGGTAATTGTATTCATATAAACACCCTCTTAATTTTGTATGTATACAGTATATATTAAAACTAAACATCATTTATGTAAATTGCAGCGGGCACATAACGCCCTCTACAATTTAAATTCATTTTGAGCAATATCATTTTCAGCTATAATATATTCTATCACTTTTACAACCTAATTTCACATAATAATTAGATTAATATACCTTAAATATATTTTAACACATAATTTACTATTGGAAAATATGATTTTTATCTAAGTTCTGCGCCTAAAACATGTTCAAGGGTTTTTATAATTTTATTTTGAACCTTTTCAACTTCTTTATCCGTAAGTGTCTTATTTTCATCTCTGTAAACTATAGAATAAGATACACTCTTTTTGCCGTCTGGAACCTGTTTACCCTTATAAACATCAAATAATTTTAGTGATTCTAATATATGTCCACCCTGTCTCCTTATAACATCATCAATTTCCTGTACAAGTGTATTCTCATCAACTAACACTGAAATATCCCTAGTTACTGCTGGGAATTTAGGAAGTTGCTTATATTTCTTATTCAATTCTGCATTTTCTATTAATAGGTCAAATTTTATTTCCGCTATATAACATTTTTCATCTATTCCATAAGCTTCACAAACATCTGGATGTATTTCACCTAAAGTTCCTAAAACTTCATTCTTTATCTTCACAACTGCCGTTTTTCCAGGATGGAAAGTATGATTATTAGTTTCTCGCTCATATGAAACTTTATTTACTCCTAAAGCTTCAACTAAATTTTCAATAACTCCCTTTAGATCAAAATAATCAACATTGCCATACATACCTATAGTTATAACTTGTTTTTCTTCTGGAATTTTATCTTTATCTTCACTTGGTACATAAATTTTTCCTATTTCAAATAGCTTTGCTTCTTCATTACTATGAGAATAATTTCTTACAAGAGATTCCATCATAGAATGAATAGTCGTAGTTCTCATTATACTAAAATCTTCACCTAAAGGATTTCTAATTTCAACAGCATTTCTAAGAGGACTATCTTTTGGAATCAATAACTTATCATATATTTTAGGACTTACAAATGAATAATTTATAGATTGGTTAAGTCCACTTGAAATTAATATATCAATTACATCATCTTTTATTTCCTGATCTTTACTCTTACCTGTTCGTATACTTGGAGATTTTATGGTAGTTGATATTACATTATTGTAACCATAAATTCTAGCAACCTCTTCAGCTATATCTTCTTTTATGTTTATATCATTTCTAAAGGTTGGAGAAAATACTTCAAGCTTATCACCTTTTATCTCTGTATTTAATTCTAATCTATCAAGATATTCCTTCATTTTTTCTTTTGGAATATCTGTACCTAAAAACTCGTTTATCCAATTATAATCAACCTCTACAGTATGTGGTTCTTTTTTTACAGGATATATATCAATTACTCCATCTACAACTTCTCCTGCCTTCAACTCCTGTACTAATGTACAAGCTCTATTAAGTGCAATTTCAGCAAGATTTGGATCTAAGTCTTTCTCATATCTTCCTGATGCTTCTGTTCTAAGAGCTAATTTCTGAGAAGAAACTCTTATATTAGTTCCATCAAAAGTAGCAGATTCAAATATTATTTCATTTGTATCTTCAGTTACCTCTGAATCTAATCCTCCCATTATACCTGCTATAGCACAATTTTCATCACCATTTTTTATCATGAGAACATTTGAATCTAAGTTTCTCTCTTCACCATCAAGTGTAGTGAATTTTTCACCATTATTTGCTCTATCAATAACTATTTTATTTGAAGATATCATCTTTTTATTAAAAGCATGCATTGGCTGACCTAATTCAATCATAACAAAGTTAGTTATATCAACTATATTGTTTATTGGTCTTACCCCCGCAAGCATAAGTCTTTCCTGCATCCATGCTGGAGAATCCTCTATTTTGACATTTTTAATTATTTTTGCCATATACCTTTTGCATAGCTCATCTTTAACTTCTACACTTAACTCTTCTTTTATATTTTTTCCACTTGTCTCAGAAAAATCTATCTTTACATTTCTGTACTTAGTATTAAGAGTTGCTGCTGTTTCTCTGGCTATTCCAAGTATACTTAAACAATCAGGTCTATTAGATGTTATTTCAAAATCTATAACCGGATTATCAAGACCTAAAACTTCTTTTATATCCTTTCCAATAGGAGTATCTTTATCTAATATCATAAGTCCATGTACATGCTCTTCATCAGCTATTCCAAGTTCTTCTTTAGAACACATCATTCCATTGGAAAGTATTCCTCTAAGCTTACCCTTTTTAATTTTCACGTCACCTGGAAGAGTAGAACCATGAAGCGCAACAGGGACAACATCCTGTTCTTTCATATTTTGAGCACCGGTAACTATTTGAATTGGCTCTTTTTCACCAACATCAACACTGCAAACTACAAGTTTATCTGCATTAGGATGAGGTTCTATTTTTAATATTTTTCCAGTAACTACCTTTGTTATCTCATCACCACTTGTTATTATCTCTTCAACCTTAGAACCTGAAAGAGTAAGTTTATCTCCAAGTTCTTTAGCATTTATATCAAAATCAACATAATCTTTTAACCATTTAACAGGTACTTTCATTTTTATCCTCCTTACAAACTATTAAAATTGTTTTAAAAATCTCATATCACTTTCATATAACTGTCTTATATCATCTATCTCATAATTAAGCATAACAATTCTATCAAATCCAAGTCCAAAAGCAAAACCGCTGTATTCTTCAGGGTCTATACCGCAATATCTAAGAACATTTGGATGAACCATACCACAGCCCCATAATTCTATCCAGCCTTCACCTTTACATACTTTACATCCTTTACCACCACAAGCAAAGCATGTTACATCTGCTTCTGCAGAAGGTTCTGTAAACGGGAAGTGATGAGGCCTGAATTTCATTTTTACATCTTCACCAAACATCTTTTTAGCAAATGTTTCAAGAGTTCCCTTTAGATCCGAAAATCTTATGCCCTTATCAACAACAAGTCCTTCAATCTGATAAAATATTGGTGAATGAGTTGCATCTACAGCATCAGCTCTATAAACCTTTCCAGGAGAAATCATCTTTATAGGTGGTTTCTGATTTAACATTGTTCTTACCTGCACTGGTGAAGTCTGAGTTCTTAAAACTACGCTGTCATTTATGTAAAAAGTATCTTGTTCTCCTCTTGCAGGATGATTTTTGGGAATATTTAGCATTTCAAAATTGTATTTATCATATTCAACTTCAGGACCTTCCTCAACTACAAAGCCCATATCTCTAAATATGTTTTCAACTTTCTCTAAAGTTAAATAAGTTGGATGTTTATGACCTATTGTCTGTCTCTTGCCCGGCATAGAAATATCTATAACTTCACTTTCAAGTCTGTTCTTTTTTTCTGTCTCTTTTATCTTTTCACTTGCATCTATTATAAGACCTTCTAGCTTTCCTCTAACTTCATTTGCAAGTTTACCTATAACGGGTCTTTCTTCTGGTGATAAAGATCCCATACCTCTTAAAATTTGTGTAAGTTCACCCTTTTTACCAAGATATTTAACCCTTATGTCTTCAATATTTTTCTTGTCACTGGCTTTTTTTAATTCATTTAAAGCTTTTTCTTTTATAGCTTCAAGTTTCTCTTTCATTGAATTATAAACCCCTTTCTTTTTTATATAAATAAAAAACCGCCCCTAATAAAAGGGACGGATAATATTCCGCGGTACCACCCAAATTGGATAACCCACTCAACATTTTAACGGTATTAACCGCTACTTACTAATTTGTGCATAGCACATTTCATAAATAGGACTCCAGAGCGAACTTCAATACAAAATTAATTTAAAAAGGCTTTCAGCTAATAACCTCTTCTCTCTTAAAATCTTATTGTATTTACTTTCTCCTTCAATGCCTTTAATTATAACATTATTTTTTATTATAACACATAAAAATATTTTTTCAATACTTTATTCTCTAAACTATTGTTTCATTTGCCTAACATATTCAAACATCATAACAGCAGATGCTACTCCAACATTAAGTGATTCTGCATTCCCTGGCATTGGTATTTTAACTATTAAATCACTTACTTTTTTTATGAGACTACTTACACCATTTCCTTCATTACCAACTGTAATAATTAACTTTCCATTTAATTTAACATCATAAAAATTATGTTTTGCCTCAAGAGCACTTGTTATTATTCTAAAACCATTTTCTTTTAATTTTTTTATTTTAGATAAATTCTTATCTTCAAATATGATAGGTATTTTGAATATGGATCCCATAGTAGATCTAAGAGTTTTGCTGTTATATACATCCACAGTACCTGTTGTAATTATAACACCAAGAGCCCCTGCAGCATTTGCAGTTCTTATTATAGTACCCATATTACCTGGATCCTGAACTTTATCTACAAGTATATAAAATCCATCTTTAACTTCAGCATCAATATTTTTATATTCCACAACAGCTGCTATACCCTGGGGATTTTCCGTACTGCAAATTTGATGTAAAACGCTTTCAGAAACCTCAAACAATTGAGCCTCTTTTTTATTCTCTTTTATAAAGTCTTCTGAAGTGAATTTTTTATAATTCTTTTCGGAAATAAACAAATAGTCCACTTTAAAATCGGATTCAAGGGCTTCTTTAACAAACCTCAATCCCTCTACAATAAACTTTTTTTGTGTATCCCTATATTTTTTTTCTCTTAATTTCTTAACAGTTTTTATCACAGGGTTATCTTTACTGCTTATTATCATCTTTAATTTGTTCATTCCTTTACTTAAAATATGTATAACACAAATGCAGCCATACTAGGCTGCATTAAATAATCTTATGCGTTAATTTGCTTTTTAGCGATTTCAACTAATTCTGAAAATGACTTAGGATCATTTATAGCAATTTCAGAAAGCATTTTTCTATTCATATCAATTCCTGCTAATTTCATTCCGTTAATAAACTTAGAATATGAAAGACCATTTGTTCTTGTTGCTGCATTTATTCTTGCTATCCAAAGTTTTCTAAAATCTCTCTTTTTTAATCTTCTTCCAACATAAGCATTTCTTAGTGCTCTAATAACTGATTCATTTGCAGTTTTAAATAACTTACTTTTTCCACCATAATATCCTTTAGCAAGTTTTAAAACCTTTCTATGATTTTTACGTGCATTTACTGCTCTTTTTACTCTAGCCATAACTAAATATACCTCCTTTAACCTTTCCTATTTATAGGTATGGTAACAATGTCTTCATTGTTTTTTCTTGAGTCTCTGAAACGTATCCACCTTTTCTAAGATTTCTCTTAGTCTTTGTGCTTTTCTTAGTTAATATATGGCTTCTAAAAGCCTTTCCTCTTTTTAACTTTCCAGTTCCAGTCAACTTAAATCTTTTAGCCGCTGCTCTTTTAGTTTTCATTTTTGGCATAACTTATTTCCTCCTATACTATTAAGCTTTTTTAGGTGCTAATATCATTATCATATTTTTTCCTTCTAACTTTGCTGGCTTCTCAACGACACAAACATCATTGATTTTCTCAACAAAATTATCAAGTATCTTGTTACCTTTAAATGCGTAATCTGCTTGCCTTCCTCTAAACCTTACTGTAACTTTAACTTTGTTTCCGGCTGTTAAAAATTTACGTGCATTGTTAGATTTAATCTGTACATCATGTTCTTCAATAGACGCACTTAATCTTACTTCTTTAATGTTTACAACTTTTTGATTTTTTTTGTTTTCTTTTTCTTTCTTAGTTTGTTCATATAAAAACTTACCAAAATCCATTATCTTGCAAACAGGTGGAACAGCATTAGGTGATATAGCAACCAAATCAAGTTCCTTTTCTTCTGCTAATTTTAAAGCATTGCTTGTAGGAATAACCCCAAGCTGAGAACCATCATCGCTTATTACTCTGACTTCTTTCTGCCTTATTTCCCCGTTTACAATAAAATTTTTATTCTTACTTATGACTTTCACCTCCGAAAACTTAATAAATATATTCATAATAAAAAGAGACGGTTATTTACCGTCTCTAATATACATAACAAAATATCTGCATATCTAAACCTTACTAGCAATGCTGTAAGGTGAGAAACGGCAAGTTTCTACTTTAACACCTTATGAATTATATCACTGTTATTATATCTTGTCAACAATTACAGTGAATTTATTTTTTGCTCAACTTCTGCATGAATTTTAAATATGAAATCTTCAATATTCATTGAACCTAGATCTCCATCTTTTCTGCTTCTTACAGAAATAGTTCCCTCTTTCATTTCTTTCTCACCTATGATAAGCATATAAGGAACCTTTTTAAGTTGTGCTTCTCTTATTTTGTATCCAATCTTTTCGTTTCTAACATCTTTTTCAACCCTTATACCTGCATCTCTTAATTTTTCGCTTATTCTATCAATGTAGTCTAATTGATTATCAGTTATATTCATTACTTTTACCTGAACAGGCGCAAGCCAAGTTGGAAAAGCTCCGGCATAATGTTCTATTAAAATTCCTATAAATCTTTCTATACTTCCAAAAACAACTCTATGGACCATGACAGGTCTATGTTTTTCTCCATCTGCGCCAATATAATTAAGGTCAAATCTCTCAGGCATCTGGAAGTCAAGCTGTATTGTTCCACACTGCCATGTTCTCCCTATGCAATCTTTAAGATGAAAATCTATTTTAGGGCCATAAAATGCTCCGTCACCTTCATTAATCTTATAGTCTAATTTTGCAGCTTTAAGTGCGTTTATAAGGCCATTTGTAGCCATTTCCCAATCTTCATCGCTTCCCATTGAATTTTCAGGTCTTGTAGACAATTCTACATAATACTCGAAGCCAAATACTTTATAGAATGCGTCTATTAGTTTTATTACTCCAATTATCTCATCTGTTATCTGATCCTTAGTCATAAAAATATGGGCATCATCTTGAGTAAAGCACCTAACTCTCATAAGGCCATGAAGTGCTCCTGATTTTTCATGTCTATGAACAATACCAAGCTCTCCAAGTCTTATAGGAAGCTCTCTATATGAATGTATATCATCCTTATAAACAAGAATTGATCCTGGACAGTTCATAGGTTTTATTGCATAATCTTCATCATCTATTTTAGTAAAATACATATTTTCTTTGTAATGATCCCAATGTCCTGATTGGTGCCATAATTTTTCATTTAATATTATTGGTGTACTTATTTCATCGTATCCTGCTCTATAATGAATTTGTCTCCAATAATCTATTAAAATATTTTTAATTATCATTCCCTTTGGATGAAAGAAAGGAAAACCTGGTCCCTCTTCATGCATTGTAAATAAATCTAGTTCTTTACCAATTTTTCTATGATCTCTTTTTTTAGCTTCCTCAATCATATTAATATAATCATCAAGCTCTGCTTTTTTAGTAAATGCTGTTCCATATATTCTCTGAAGCATTTTGTTCTTCTCATTGCCTCTCCAGTAAGCACCAGCTACGGACATAAGTTTTATAACTTTAACCTTTGCTGTTGACTCAACGTGTGGGCCAGCACATAAATCTACAAAATCACCCTGTTTATAAAATGAAATTACAGCATCCTCTGGCAAATCCTTTATGAGCTGTACCTTATAAGGTTCTTTTCTTTCCTCCATGTACTGTATAGCTTTTTCTCTTGGAAGTTCAAATTTTTCAAGTTTAAGATTTTCTTTTATTATTTTGTTCATTTCCTTTTCTATTTTAGGAAACATTTCTTCTGTGAATGAAAAATCCGCATCAATATCATAATAAAATCCATCATCAATTGCAGGTCCTATAGCCAATTTAACTTCAGGATAAAGTCTTTTAATTGCTTGTGCAAGTATATGTGAAGCAGTATGCCTTAATGTCCATCTTCCATCCTCATCATCAAAAGTAAGGATCTCAAGCTTACAATCTTTATCAATGCTGGTCATTAACTCTGCCCTTTTTCCATCGATTTTAGCAGAAATAGCCTTCTTGTACAGTCCTGGACTTATTGCTTTTGCAATATCGCCTGGAGTTGTTGAATCTTGAAACTCCATAACTTTTCCATCTTTAAGTGTTACTTTAATCATTTTATTTCCTCCTTGTATATAAAATTTATTTTATCAAAAAAAATAAAACTCCTCCCATACAAAGGGACGAGTTACCGTGCTTCCACCCAAATTAAAAGAAGATACAATCTTCCTTTCACTCAAATCCTTAACGCAGATATGCGGAGATGCCTACTATAATTTCGACACTCAGCTCAAAGGTGGTTTTCAACATTACCCATTTGAGAAACTTTCAGCAATAATTTCTCTCTCTTTAAAATAGTACCCTGTTTACTCTTCCTTTTCAAAGCCTTTAATTTATTTTAAATTATATTCCAATACAAACCATAAGTCAATATATAATTTAAGCTTATTATACAAATAATAAGCTCAAGCTACTTTCTACTAACACTGACACTATTACAAAATACCACTTTTCTCTCAAAAACGTTCTGTATAGTGTTTAAAATCTCCTTATTTATAAAATTATCATCATCATGAATAATTATCTTTTCAGGACATGCTGTTATGAGACCACTTATAAGCATATCATCAGCGTTTATATCATTTTTAAATTTAGATCCAGAAAGTTCAGACATAACTTTTTCCGTCACATCCACCTCATTTTTGTCAGTAATTTTATATTTTCCGTCCTTTAACACATAAATATTTATAATTTCAATTTTGCTTTCCTGCATATCAACAAAATATTTAAGTAATTTGATAAATTCATCATATTCCTTTTCAATCATATATCTTTCTATAACTTTATCAATTATACCTTTTAAATTGGTTTCTATACTTTTCATCCTAAAAATCAAAAAACCATTTATATTTACTTGATCATACTCACTCAAACATTCATTTATCTCTTTTAAAATAAAATTTTTCTTATTTAAATAAAATATTTCTTCATCATTTATGTCATTATCTTTTAAAATAGCATTAATGCATAATTCTCTTATTTCATTCATCTCATCAGAATTTAAGAAAAAATATGAATCCTCTAACATACAATTTAAATTTGACACACAAAATTCCATTGCCAAAATATCATAAATTACTTTTGAAAAATATCTATTAAATTTCTTTTTAATATCATTATTATAAACACTATCATCACAAATAACTTTTATAAAATGGTTTTTATCCTCAACACTTTCACATATTCCCATATTTATATTTTCTTTTTTAAATAAAGATTCTATTTCTTGTATGCTACTTATTAAATAATTAACTTTATCCATTGCCACTATAGTCTTAATCAGCATATATACCAATCCCTTCCAGTTAAATGTAATGCAAAATCATATTCATAATAACCTAAAATAAAAAATTCAATCTCATATTAGTATGTATCTAAAAAAGAACTATATTCATTTAATTTTCGAAATATATCGACAAACTCAATTCTTATGCCTTTCACTATATGTTATACTAAAAGCAACTGAGAGGTGTTTATTTTGAAAAGTGTTATTGTTGATAATAGAATAAGTCAAACAGAAAAAAATAATCTTAAAAAATTAGGATTAAATATAATTTTAGTTCCGCCTTGCAATGATATCGGTAAAGCTATTTCGTCTCACCCAGATGAAGTGCTCTGTAAAATAGATCGAAAAAATCTAGTGGTATACAAAAATATTCCTGAGACATTTATTTCTGATTTAAAAAAATCAAATATTAAAATAACAATGTCTGAGAATACACTAAGCCAAAAATATCCCTACGATATACTACTAAATGGAGTTACTCTAAAGAATTTTTTTATACACAATATTAAATTTACAGATCCAATATTATATAAAAATATCTCTAATAAAATTATTCTAAATGTTAAGCAGGGTTATTCAAAATGCTCAACTGCTGTAGTAAATGATTCCGCTATAATTACAAACGATATCGGCATATCTAAATCAGCAAAAAAGCATAGCATAGACGCATTGCTTCTTCCGCCTGGTGATATTCTTCTTCCTGGATTCGATTATGGATTCATAGGAGGAACCTGCGGACTGATAGACCCTAATACTTTAGCCTTTTATGGCAATTTAAAAAAATATAAATATGGAAATGAAGTTTTGAAGTTTTTACATAAATACAACATAACTCCTCTATATCTTAGTAATGATAAACTTATCGATAGAGGAAGTATTATTTGTATAGACTCTTAAACAATAATCCACCTTCCATATTTAAAACATTCCATTATAACTTGACAACTTGATGTAGCAAACTTCTTTAAATAAATAAAACTGCCCCAAACGATTTTTATATCATTTGAGACAGTCTCTAAACTAACTTCTAGGCTTTATTATTTAAGGCTGCTTTCATATTCTTGTATCATTCTTTTAACCATCTGTCCGCCTACAGAACCATTTTCTCTAGAAGTAAGATCTCCATTGTATCCTTGCTTTAAGTTTACTCCTACTTCTCTTGCTGCTTCCATCTTAAACTTATCTAATGCTTCCCTTGCTTCTGGTACTAATGTTTGATTGTTTCTTCTTGCCATAATTAATTCCCTCCTCAATAATTTTAACTTGTATTGAATTTACACTATAAGTTTGCGTCATTTTGAGATATTTACTCTATTAAATTAAATGTAATTTGTCCAATACTTGCATACTAATTTATCTTTTTAGCTTTAAGGATTTTTTTTCAATTAAAATCAAGTAATTGGAAAAGCTATTGTCAAGAATTATTATATTTGTTATAATACTTATGTAACTATAATATAGGAGGTAATTTTATGGAAAATGAAAACAAGCCTAAACTCGGAGGCGGAATAATAGCTTTATCTGTAATACAATTAATAATTTATATTCTAATGTTAATAGGTACTATATTTGTGTATGTTTCTAAAGATAAAATAATTGAAATTTTAAATAATTCCGGTACAGATACTTCCGCAATTACAAAAGCATTCTCTACAACTAATTTAATCATTGGATTAGTTCTTACATTACTATTGATAATAGGTATTATATTAATTCTTTCAAGAAAAGTTTTAGGTGTGTATATATATTTCTTATCAATTTTGGCAAATTTAATTGTTACTATAGTATCACAAGGTTTTTCTGCTGGTATACTTATACAGCTTATACTACCAGTTCTTACAGCAATATTCATATTCCAAAAGAAAGAAATATATGGCTTTGGAAATAAGAATGCCAATATTAATATGTAATACTTTCCATAATGCTTAAATTTATATTTCAGTAATAGGTAATAGAACTCCTACAGCTATTTAGGAGTTCTATTTTCTATTGTTGCAAAAATTATAAAAAAATAAAGGTTTTTAAGCTATTTTGTTGAATATATTATATTAGCATTTTTAGTGTTTATATTTGCTTTATTTTAACATGCATAATTACCATAAGGGGGGATTTAAAACGAAAAAGTATTTTAACAAATTTTTCAACATAGCCTTAATCATTGGTTTTTTAGCCATTTCATTAGGTATTAAATCAACTGTTTTTGCCGATTCAACAGTTCCTGGTGTTACATATCAAGGTCAAATACAAAATATTGGTTGGCAAAGTCCGGTTACTGATTATCTAGATACTAATATGGATAATTATGATATAAAAGTAGGTACTCTTGGACAAGGCTTAAGACTAGAATCACTAAAAGTAAATCTTGTAAATGCACCTGCTAATGCTGCCATAACATATAGCGCTCATGTTCAAAATATTGGCTGGCAGCAACCTGTAAGCAATGGAGAATTAGCTGGAACTGTCGGTCAAGGCTTAAGAGTAGAAGCTTTTAAAGCCTCTATTTCAAACATGCCAGGTTATTTAATTCAATACAGAGCGCATGTTCAAAATATTGGCTGGCAAGATTGGGTAACAGGTGGTTCAAGTATTGATAATTCCAACATTGCTGGAACTGTCGGTCAAGGCTTAAGAATAGAAGCTATACAAATCAGACTTGTAAAATCAAGTGTTGACTCCATAACTTTAGATAAAAACACTTGTACTTTATTCGCTGGTCAAACAGATACTCTAAAAGCAAATATACAACCTACTTATGCAGCTAATCAATCTGTAACATGGACGTCTTCTAATACTTCCATTGCTACAGTAGATAACACTGGTAAAGTAACTGCCATAAGTGCTGGTACTGCCAATATAACTGCTACCACAGCAGATGGCAATAAAACTGCTTCTTGTGCTGTTACTGTTAATACTCCAACAAAAGTTGATAGTATTAGTTTAAAGCCTACAGATGCTTTAAAAGTAGGTGACACAGATACTTTAGCAGCAACTATATCGCCTGAAAATGCAAGTGAAAAATCTGTAACATGGACATCTTCTAATGCTTCCGTTGCTACAGTCGATAGCACAGGAAAAGTAACTGCTGTAAGTGCTGGAACTGCCAATATAACTGCAACTACGGTTGATGGTGGTAAAACCGCTTCTTGTAACGTTACTGTTACTAATAACCAAAATGATGGAATTTCTGTATCTTATCAAGCTGATGTAAAAGGTACAGGATTGCAAAATTCAGTTAGTGATGGACAAATAGCTGGAACGGTAGGACAAGGCTTGGCTATACACGGCATTAAAGTTCAACTTATGAATGCGCCAGCTGGAGCTTCAGTTGAATATCAAACTCAAGTTCAAAATATTGGTTGGCAGCCAATAGTATCTGCTGGTACTGAATCAGGTTCAGATGGACAAGACTTGAATGTAGAATCAGTTAAAATCTATCTTAAAGGTCTGTCTGGATACAAAATACAGTATCAAGCTCAAGTTCAAAATGTTGGCTGGATGAATTGGGTAAACGATGGCGATATCGCTGGTACTGTTGGTCAAGGCTTAAGACTAGAAGCTTTAAAAATTAGAATAGTAAAAGACATTCATGTTCAATATTCTGCACATTTTGGTAATATAGGATGGAAAGACCCAGTTACAGATGGTACAATAACTGGTTCAAATGCTAAGCCTTTTGATTTACAGGCATTAAAAGTACAATTAATTAATCCACCATCTGGTGCAAGCGTACAGTGTCAGGCTCAAGTTCAAAATATTGGTTGGATGAATCCTGTTACTTTAGATGGCAATAATTATGCTGGTACTACTGGTCAAGGCTTAAGGCTTGAAGCTTTAAAATTACAACTTCTCAATGCACCTGGATATTCCATAAAATATCAAGTTGATGTTGAAGGACAAGGTTGGCAAAATTGGGTAAGTAATGGTCAAATGGCTGGTACTACTGGATTAGGTCTTAGAATACAAGGAATAAGAATAATAGTATATGCTGATGACGGAAGTTCAACTAGTGATACTAGTCAACCTTCATCTTCTATGCTAAATACAGTAAATTTTAAAGCTTCTGAGTACTTACGTTATTCTTCTAACATACAAGCTACAAATCAAACTGCTATAAAGCTTCACAACGGAATTAATCAAAATAACTGTGTATATTTTTCAAGCACAGCTCTTAGAGCAGTAGGATTTTGGGTTCCTTATTCGATGTGTAATACAGGAGACTACACAAATTACCTACTTGGTAAGGGATGGAATAAGCAAACTGATGTAAGCTTATTAACTCCTGGAAGTGTATGTTTTACTGTTAATGATGGATTAACATATCCAACTCATACTTTTATGTTTTTAGATTGGGTAAACCCTGATGATCACACTTCAGCTTATGTTGCTGATAATCAATCAAATGATGTACATGTAAGAAGTTTAGTAGATGCTCCTGGAATAGATGCTTTAGCATACTTCCTACATCAATAAATTAATTATAAAAAAACTGCTTCATAAAGTTGAAGCAGTTTTTTTATACAATTAAAATGCTTAAATTAGTCCTGTAAACATTTATCTATTGATACCTTATAATAATCAATTTTATCATTCAATTTTTTAAGATGCTCATTATATTGGGCTATTTTTTCTTCAAGAGCAGTTCTATGATTTATAAGCATTTCCATGCGTTCATTCATGGTAAAGTCTCCAGCAGCACGCAATTTAGCATATTTCTGAATTTCCTTTATAGGCATTCCCGTATCCTTTAATCGTTTTATAAATTGTATCCAGCTTACATCCTTTTCACTATAGCAGCGCCTACCGTTTTTTTCACGATCTGGAGTAATCAAATTCTCACTCTCATAGTAGCGCAGTGCGTATATACTTATATTAACAAGCCTTGAAAACTCACCAATTGAATATTTCATTTTGTATTTCCCCTTTTAACATTAAATTAATACTTGACCTATAGTTAACTGTAGGTTATATAATTCCAATATAACATCAAAAAGGGAGTGTTTCAAATGAAAGAAAAAGTTAAATACACAGTTATTACAGGAGCAAGTTCTGGTATAGGATATGAAACTGCAAAGGCATTTGCAAAACGTGGTAAAAATTTAGTTATTGTTGCCCGTAATAAAGAGAATCTTAAAAAGTTAAAAATGGAAATTTTATATGATAATCCATCATTAGATGTTATAGTTAAAAATGTAGATTTATCTATTATGGCTAATGTTCATCAATTATATGAAGAATTAAAGCAATATCGCATTGAAACATTGATAAATAATGCGGGTTTTGGTAACTACTCCAATGTTGCTAATCAAAATTTAAAAAAGATAGAAACTATGCTTCAACTAAACATAGAGGCTTTAGTCGTTTTATCTTCACTATTTGTACATGATTATCAAAACATTGAAGGCTCTAAGCTCATAAATATTTCATCCTGTGGCGGATATATTATTGTACCAAACGCTATTACTTATTGTTCAAGCAAATTTTTTGTAAGTACATTCACTGAAGGCTTAGCAAGAGAATTACAGGCCTGCAATGCTAAATTACAAGCAAAAGTATTAGCACCTGCTGCCACAAAGACTAACTTTGGAAATGTATCCAATAACATAGATAACTATGATTACGATAAGTCTTTTGGTACTTATCACACTAGTAAACAAATGGCCAACTTCCTTCTTAAATTATACGATAGTAATGAGATTGTTGGATTAGTCAATCGTGAAACTTTTGAATTCGAGTTAAGTTCTCCCCTATTCGATTATGCAGGAAATTCAAAACATAATCAAAAATAATATAGCTAGTATTCCAATAAAACTCGATACAAAGATTTGATATTGTGAAGAAATGAAATAATCAAAAATATCTGCGCCTAATTACACAAATTTTTTTATATCTTAAATATACTCTATTGTCTTATTATGCAAAAAAATGTCACAACAAATGTGACGTTTTTGTAAATTTTTAATTATCTATATTATACATAATAACACAAAATAGCAAAAAAGTCAAGTATTGTAGTGTCCCAATATGTATTGTATATTTTATTAGAGGTGATAATTTTATGAAACCAAAAAGTATGACAGCACTCGTAAGTGTCTTTTCAAGGGCATATCATTCAGTACAAAATTCGGAAAAAATATTTGATGATTATTTAGCAATGGAAATGTTGACAGAAGATGAATACAACCAAATATCACGTAATATGGCAAAGGGAATATCTTTTTTCAATCCCTCTTTTGTAGGTACACAAAAAGAAGCTTTGCGTTATATTGTTGACAATTATTTATCTCCAACTCCACTTGGTAGAGCTGCATTTACAGAAAAATCACTTGAAAACGCTGTAAAAATTGGTGCAAAGCAATATTTAATTTTTGCTGCTGGATATGACACATTTGCTTACCGTCAGCCTTCCTTTGCATCAAAAATTGAAGTTTTTGAAATTGACCACCCCTCTACTGCTGAAGACAAGCAAAAACGTATTAAATCATTAGTATCAGAAAAACCAGTAAATCTACATTATGTGTCTGCGGATTTTAGAGAAACAAACTGGAAAAATAATTTGCTTACCCGTACAGAATTTGATAAAAATAAAATTAGCTTTTGTAGCCTTCTCGGAATAAGTTACTATTTGTCCAAACATGTATTCGCAGAAACAATTAATACAATTTCAGACTTTATGCCAAAAGGCAGTAGCATTGTTTTTGATTATAACGATGAGAATGCTTATACAGACAAAGCAGGAAAGCGAGCTAAAAAACTAACTGCAATGGCTGGTGGTGCAAATGAAAAAATGCTTGGAAGATATTCTTATATGGAATTAGAAACATTATTAGACGAAAGTAATTTCTTGATTTATGAACATTTGGCACCAAACGAAATAACAGAGCAACTCTTCAGAAAATATAACAAAGCAAATCCAAGCCATCAAATGACAGCTTTTGATAATGTAAATTATTGTTTGGCTGTTAAAAAATAATCACCAAAATTGTTCATAATTAATATTTAAAACTAAAACATATGTCACAAGACATATAGCACACTATCATTGTACATTTGTGAAATTACTTATTTTTAATATGCAGAAATGATAAAATTTAAAGTGTTTTTATAAATTATTTGTTTTCTTAATTGTTGCGTTAAATATGTAAAGTTTTATGAGAAAACTTTACATATTTAATATTTTAATTATGCTTCTATAAAACTAATAGTTGCAAGCAATAAAATTAACCCACTGATTATTATTGAACTTATTGCATATTAACTTACCTAAAATAAAAAAAGCAGTCCAGCTACTGAAAAATCAGCAGTCAGACTACCTTCTTACTGTTATGGAGGCGCCACCCAGATTTGAACTGGGGGTAAAGGTTTTGCAGACCTCTGCCTTACCACTTGGCTATAGCGCCATATGGAGCGGAAGACGAGATTCGAACTCGCGACGTTCACCTTGGCAAGGTGACGCTCTACCACTGAGCCACTCCCGCATTCATACATAAACATGGTGGCCAGACCAGGAATCGAACCAGGGACACGAGGATTTTCAGTCCTCTGCTCTACCGACTGAGCTATCTGGCCACAATGGCGACTTGGAAGGGGATCGAACCCTCGACCTCTGGCGTGACAGGCCAGCACTCTAACCAGCTGAGCTACCAAGCCACTGTGTAGTTATAAATATAGAATGGTGGGCACTACAGGGCTCGAACCTGTGACCCTCTGCTTGTAAGGCAGATGCTCTCCCAGCTGAGCTAAGCGCCCACACCATATATCTTAACTAAGACAAGGAAAATTATACAACAAAATAAGCTATATGTCAACGTTTTATTTGTTATTTTCCAATTTTTTTATAAGCTCTCCAATTTGGTCGTTCGTAAACTTATATTTTCTGTTACAGAAATTACATACTATTTCCTCTTCTTTACCATCATCATATATTTCTTTTAAATCTTTCATACCTATACTTATAAGTGCTCTCTCAACTCTTTCCCTTGAACAATCACATCTGTATTTAGGTACCTTACTTCCATCCAATATTTTTAAATCCATACCTTCAAATATAAATTCTAATATATCCTCTATAGACATTCCTTTAGCTATAAATTCAGTTATGGAAGGTATTTCTTGAAGTCTGTATGTTATTAAATCTGCTGCCAGATCATCAGCTCCAGGCATCATTTGTATTATAAATCCTCCTGCTGCCTTTATTGACATATCTTTATCAACAAGTACTCCAACTCCAACTGCTGATGGTATTTGCTCTGAAGTAACATAATAATAAGCAATATCATCTCCTATTTCACCTGTATATATTGGCACTTGCCCTACATAAGGTTCTTTTAATCCCATATCCTTTATGACAAGAAGATTACCCTTCTTACCAATAATTCCACTCACATCTAATTTTCCCTTCTCATTAACAGGTAAATCAGCATTAGGATTACCTATATATCCTTTTACATGAGCATCACTATATGAGGTTACTGTTACTCCCTTAGCTATTCCACCACCATTTATTTTAAGAGTAATACTATCTCTTTCCGACTTAAGATCAGAACCCATAATAGCACCTGCTGTAAGCATTCTTCCAAGTGCGGCTGCCGAGGTTGGTGCACATTTATGTATTTTTACCCCTTCATTTACCATTTCAGTTGTTATTGCTGCAATTATTCTAACTTCTCCATTCTTAGCTGTAGCATTGATCAATTTATCTGCCATCAATTTTACCTCCTATATTAACTATATATGTTATTCTCTCAGTAGCTTCACCTACATTTTTATCAGTATAACAATCTGTTTTATTCAACACATTAAGTTGTCCTTCTTTTAGACATGTTTCCAATATTTGATCCTTGTAAGCTCGTTCCTCATGTTCCTCATTAAATCTTCTATATACATCACCTTTGCGCACAAAAAAGCTTATATACATAGATACTATATCATCTTCAAAGGTATTTTCCCAGTAATAAAAGACATCATCATCATCATAATTAAAAACATTATTACCTAATATCTCTGAAAGCTTATAATATGAATTTATGTCAAAAACAAAAATTCCATTTGGCTTTAAATGTTTTTGAACACAAGAAAAATATCTTTTTAAATCATTAATATCAATTATATAATTAGTAGCATCAAGACAACTTGTAATAAGATCAAATTTTTTATTAATGCTCAAATTTGATATATCCTGACATATTAAATTCACTTTTAGTCCTTTGTTTCTAAACTTATTATCCGCTTCAGAGAGCATATCCTCTGAAAGATCTACTGCCCAGGTACTTTTAAATCTTGAACATAAATTTTCAGTTAGATTTCCAGTGCCACAGGCTAAATCAAGATAATCTTCAAATTCTATCTTATTTTCTATGCATTTTTTTATTATAAATTCACTCCACTTTTTATAATCAATATCAACATCAATAAGTTTATCGTAAATATGCGCAAACTCATTATAACAATTCATTTATGCACCCTCCGGTCAATCTCTTCTGAGTTTTTTAATATTTCTTCATTTTTAGGCAGATTAAGATT
Organism: Clostridium pasteurianum; assembly: GCF_001705235.1. Lineage (NCBI taxonomy): Bacteria > Bacillati > Bacillota > Clostridia > Eubacteriales > Clostridiaceae > Clostridium > Clostridium pasteurianum. Next base: position 3,825,803 of record NZ_MCGV01000001.1, on the reverse strand, counting down.
CTTTTTCGTTTTTGTCATTATCCCGCCTATTCTTCCCGTTTCCTCTGAGGTCAAATACCCCCAGCCATACTTATCCACCTTATCCTTCAATCCTAATTCAACAGCTATTTCATATTTTAAATTTTCCCTTTGTTTTTCAAGTTTAGTAAGCTCTTTATGTGTTTTTATTTTTGACTTAATTACTTTTTTTAGTGGTGTTTTCCCCATATTAATTCCCTCCAAAAATAATACAAAATTATTATATGATATATTATTTTGCTCATAATACAGGTTTTTATTCTAAAAATATTTTATAACCACACTTTTAGTAAAAACAAAATAACCAAAGCAACTCCAATACCTAGTATTAAAAAAACTGGCATAAAGACTTCAAATGCAGCAATAATAAAAGCCGCTTTATCTTTAAATTCAAACTTTTCATCACTATTATTTGTCTCAGAACTATTCTTACGAAATTTCAATAAAAAACACTCCTCATTCCTTTAAGACATTTTCTTTATTATAACAACTATATTAAATTACCTAAATAAAAATGTCCACTACAAAATTCACATTTTATTTTACATCCATTTCATCTCTTAACGCATCCCCAACTAAATTAATAGACATAACTGTTAGAAATATACATATTCCTGCTGGTATCCAAAGCCATGGATAATGATTAAAAGTGTAAAAGTCATTTACTCCCTGTATCATGTTACCCCAGGAAGGAGTCGGTTCCGTAATACCAAGTCCCAAAAAACTGAGCGTTGACTCAAAAATAATATTACTTCCTACACAAAGAGTAGAAAAAACTATTATGGATGGTAATACATTAGGGAGAATATGTACTACCATTTTTCTCCTAGTGCTAATTCCAAGCGCATCTGCTGCAAGCATAAACTCTCTATTTCTTATAGATAATACCTCTCCTCTTACAATACGCGCTAAACTTGGCCACTGAAGCAAGGCTAAATTTATTATAAGTAACACTACTCTTGAATTACTTGAAATATGTATGTCTGATAATATAGCCCCTAAAACTATTAATATTGGCAGCACTGGTATGGATATTATTATATCACTAAAACGCATTATAATAGAGTCTATTATACCACCATAATACCCAGAAATCATGCCAAAGGTTGTCCCTATTACAACTTCAAATAATACAGAAAATATACCTACAATCAAAGACACTCTCCCACCATACATAAGTCTCGTAAAAACATCTCTTCCAAGCTTATCCGTTCCAAGAACATGCTCTATTGATGGTGAGCTTTTTATATCAATATAACTAATATCATCTCCAGAATATCCTGTTAAAAGTGGCCCTATAAAACAAAATATAATCATAATAGCAATAATAATTATACCAATAACAGCAAATTTATTTCTTTTAATTCTCATGAATGTACTTTTATAAAAACCCATATAAACACCTACTTGTACTTTATTCTAGGATCAATTAGAGCATAAATCACATCTGCCACTAAATTTCCTACAAATAGTAAAACTATTGTAATCATATTTATGCCCATAAGTAAAGGATAATCTCTTTGAAAAACAGCATCTAGTGACAACTTACCAATACCAGGCCATCCAAATATTTGTTCAGTAACTACAGCTCCCGTAAATAAACTAGCAATTGACATTCCAAGTATAGTTACTACTGGTATCATAGCATTTTTAAGAGCATGCTTATATATAACAACTCTTTCTTTTAATCCTTTTGAACGTGCTACCACTATATAATCCTTATTTATTACTTCCAGCATACTGCTTCGTACATATCTAATGAGGCTAGCTGCATTAACAAAAGTTAAAACCACACATGGAAGAACCATATGATACCCTATATCTAAAACCTTTTTAATCCCTGTTAAATTTTCACCAACAGTAGTCATACCTTCAATTGGTAAAATATTAAGATCAACAGCAAACCATTTAATAAGTATGAGTCCTAAAAAGAATGTCGGTATAGAAATACCTATAAAAGAAACCGTTGTAAAAAGTCTGTCAAAAAATGAATTTTTATGAACTGCTGACATTACTCCAACCGGAATAGCTACTATTATTGAAAGTATAAATGACGCAAACTGTAAATAGAATGAATTCCATATATACTTATTAATAACTTGTATTACAGGTTCGTTAAGCTTATATGATATTCCGAAATCGCCATGAATAGCACCATAAGACCATCTCAAATACTGAACTATTCTTGATTCATCAAGATGATAATTATGCCTTAATTCAGCCACTTTAGCCTTAGACATATGTACATGCATAGAAGTAACTGCATCACCTGGTGCAAGAGTAAATATCATATAAATTATGAAAGATACAGCAATTAATATAGGTATCATTGCTATTAATCTTTTAAATATATATCGAATCATAATAATCCCCCACAATATAAAATTGTGCCTGGTATTTTAACACCAGACACATAAAAAATTATTTAAGTTTTGCTTTCCATAAAGATGCGGTAAAATCCTTGTAAGGTGTAATATCAATACCACTAACTCTAGAACTTATTGCCCACATATCATTTCTTTGATAAATAAATATTTGCGGCAAATCATCATTTACAGTTTTCCATACATTCTGATAATCCTTTTTCCTTGAATCAAATTTCTCATCTTCCAAAGCATTATCCATTTCTTTATCAAGTTTCTTGTTTGAATATCCGGAATAATTTTGAGCTCCATTTGTCTTAAATACAGTTGATTGATCTGGATTTGCACCCAAGCTTCCACACACAAAGGACATATCATAATCTCCATTTTTAATTTTATTTTGAATAGTTTCAAATTCCATAGAATCAACTATAACTTGAATACCAAGTTTTTTATAATTTTCCTTCATAATTGGAATAAGCACTTCGTTAACCGGATTATCTGTGCTAGCTAAATAGTGGAATTCAAACTTCTTTCCATCCTTACTTCTAATGCCATCAGCACCTTTTTTCCACCCAGCCTCATCAAACAATTCATTTGCTTTTTTTGTGTCAAACTTATATTTATTAACATCACTATTATAATTCCATGAAGCAGTAGATTGAGGTTCATTGCACACTTGTCCATATTTACCAAAGGTGGTTTTTATCAAATCTTCCCTATCAAGTCCATATGTAAGCGCCTGACGAACTTTCTTGTCCTTGAAAATATCCTTTTTTAAATTTAAATCAATATATCCATACGTGTTTGATGGAAATACTCTTAAATTAACAAACTTAAAGTTTTTAATTGCATCTACACTTTCATCATTAGGAGTAACTATGTCTATATCTACTCCACCGTTTTTAAGTAGCTGCATTTTATTACTTTGATCAGTAACCTTTAGTATTACTTTCTTTATTTTAGATTTACCACGCCAATAATTACTATTAGCTTCAAAATCATATTCCTCACCAGGTTTGCAGTCCTTAAAAACATATTGACCTGAACCAATAGGCTTATCTTGTAAAGCGTTTAAAGATGATGTGTCACCCTGCTTGTAATTTTTGCCATAATAATCTTTTGGCATAATTAACGTTCTTGCAAGAGTGTATATAGCTGAAGTATTTTGCTTCTCAAGCTCAAAACTTACAGTATGTTTGTCCTTAACCTTTATTCCTTCTATGTCTTTTGCAGTTCCATCGTGATACGCTTTCCATCCTTTTATGTTTATAGCGGAAGGATCAAAGGAACCATTATATGATTTATCACATAAATATGTAAACGTAAAAGCAACATCATCTGCTGTCAATGATGTTCCATTACTAAATTTAATATTATCTTTTATGTGAAAAGTGTAGGTTAATCCATCTTTGGATATATCCCATTTTGCTATGCCCGGGACAGGCTCACCTTTTTCATCTACATCACCTAAGCAATCATAAATCATTTCACATATATACTGATTGTAAATAGAATTTGATGTTAAAGGTATCATCTTAGAATCTTCTGGTCTTGCAATTCCAATTACTAAGGTGTCTTTTCTGCTTTTTGCCACATCTGGAATTTTATAAGGTTGTGGCGCTTTTATTGTCTCGGTAGTGTTTTTTAATGGGGCATCTGTAACTTTAATTACATTAGATTGTCCACATGCAGTTAGAACCATAATAGCACTTACCGAAGCAATTAATGACATTACATGCCACTTTTTCATTTTTGTCCCCCCTTGTCATTTTAAAATTTTATTGATACATAACATTTTAAATATAACCTTTTAAAGTAACTTTTTACATATATTTATTGTACTCCTTAATATTGTCCCATAAAACAACATTTCCTTCTAATAAGTGGCAATAAATATATATTTTTTTTATTATGCTTCATAATACCACTTTTTTTATATAGTGTCAATTATCAAACATACATAAATTCATTATAATATTTTTATTATATGGTGCAACTTAACTATAAACTTTTAAAGATATTACTAACTTATATTTACATAGTATTGCGCCTTATTATAACTTAATTCTTCAATAAAGATGTTATTTTGTACATTGCTTCGCAATAGTATTTTAAAACATTAAATAAAAATCATAAGACTAAACTCCAAATTATAAAAATACTAAGAAATTTTAATAACTCGCTGAAAAAAAGCTCAAACAAATTAAAATTTCTAAGTCTTTTTATAATTTGAAGCAAGTCTTATTGAATTTTATTTAAATCGTTTCCAAAATACTATTACTTCGCTTAAAATAAAAGCAAAGTAAATTTTTCTCCGCTTCTCTGCGAAAAATAATATATTAACCTATTTAAAAATCAAATAATACAGACATCAAACTAAATCAGTTATTTAAATTTCGCAAGCTTCGTAGAATTATTGAAAGTTTACTTGTCTAAATAGTAACTTACTAATTTAATCTCTGTAATTTATGCCTAAAATTCCGTAGGCACGGAAAAACTTTTTCCTTGTTTTACTCAAAGCTTTACTCTAAAAGCGAATTATTAATTTTTAGTGCTACAGCCCCATACCTAATTTTTTCAAATTTTAGATTTGTTTTTTATGAAATCACTAAGTAAGGCATTTTATCTGTATCATTTACAGTGCTAAAATGATATAATATATAGGCGCAATCATACCTTATAATATAATTCTTTATAGTTTATTTGCCACTAAAATTAACAATATAATTTAAGGAGAGTGATTTGTTTGAGTATTTTTAAAGGAGCCGCTGTCGCACTTGTTACACCATTTACAAATAACGGAGTAAATTTTGATGAATTAAAAAATTTGCTAGAATGGCATATTAAAAATGGAACTGATGCCATTGTAATATGTGGGACAACTGGTGAAGCTACAACTATGACAATTGAAGAGAAAAAGGCAACAATAAAATATACCGTTGATATAATTAATAAAAGGATACCCGTAATTGCTGGTACTGGAAGTAACAATACACAGGCAGCCATAGATATGAGTAAATGGGCCGAAAGCATAGGTGTTGATGCTGTCCTAGTTATAACACCTTATTATAATAAAACGACTCAAAAAGGTATTGTTGAACACTTTAAAGCTATAAACGACAGTATTAATATCCCTATAATATTATACAATGTACCAGGAAGAACAGGATTAAATATAAAGCCTGAAACTTTATATGCAATGAAGGATTTAGAAAATATACATGCAATAAAAGAAGCAAGCGGCAATATAAGCCAAATTGCAAAAATGAAAGCATTGTGCAGAGATAGGTTTGATATTTATTCTGGAAATGATGATCAAATAATTCCTATACTTTCGCTTGGCGGAGCAGGTGTTATATCTGTACTTTCAAATATAATTCCAAAAACAGTTCATGAAATGTGTTCTCTTTACTTTGATGGGAATCTAACCGAAGCTTTAAAACTTCAATTAGATTCTTTAGCTCTTACAAATAGCTTGTTTATAGAAACAAATCCTATACCTATAAAAACAGCTATGAATTTACTTAAATTTAATGTAGGTCCTCTTAGACTTCCACTTTGTTCTATGGACGACAAAAATTTATCTGTTTTAAAAAATGAATTAAAAAATTATGGTCTTATTAAATAATGGAGGTAACTAAAAATGACTAAAATTTTACTAAATGGCTGCGGCGGTAAAATGGGGACAGCCATATCGAATCTTACAAGTAGCTATGACAATATCGAAATAGCTGCCGGAGTTGACAAATTTGCAAAACCAGGTTCACCTTACCCTGTATTTAAATCTATAGATGAAGTTAATATTCCTTGTAATGTAATATTAGATTTTTCTAGACCTGACTCATTAAAGGGACTACTAAATTATTCAGATAAGAATAATTTACCTATAGTACTTTGCACAACTGGATTTACTGATGATGAGCTTAATACAATAAGTGAATTTAGTAAAAATCACACTGTTTTTCGTTCTGCTAATATGTCTATTGGTATAAATATAGTAAATAATATTCTTAAGAGTATAAGTTCTCTCGTATACGAAAATTATGATATCGAAATAATAGAAAAACATCACAATCAAAAAGTTGATGCCCCAAGTGGAACTGCTCTCTTGCTTGCAGATACAATAAAAAATTCTATTGCCGAAAATATAAATTATATCTATGGTAGAAGCGGCGTTAGTAAGAAAAAGCACAATGAAATAGGGATACATGCTGTAAGGGGTGGAAGCATCGTTGGAGAACATGATATATTGTTTGCAGGCGAAGGAGAAACTATTGAAATTAAGCATACAGCCCAATCTAGAGATGTATTTGCTGTAGGTGCTTTAAAAGCATGCAGCTTTATATGCGGAAAACCATCTGGTCTTTATGATATGAATGATGTCCTTGGTATGAAGTAATAATACTTCATCGCGTTAAATAAATTTAATAAATCTAAGGCGAAAAAATCCTAAAAAACTAAGATATTCCAATAACTCCCTATCGGTCAAACAATTGAAATATCTAAGTATTTTAGGATTTTTTCGCCAAGATTTATTAAAATTTATTTAAATCGTTCTTTCAGCATTATTACTTCACTTATACAGTAGTACAAGGAAAAAATTCCTACGTACCTACGGAATTTTTGATATAAACTTTTATAATATATTATTTAGATACTTTCATTTATGCTTCTTTAAAGTAAGATTTTTATCTATTTTAAAGTGCCAACCCACTTTTCCATTCTATCTAAACATTCTTTTAATTCTTCCATGCTGTAGGCATAAGATATTCTTGCAAAACCTTCACCAAGTTTACCAAATGCAGAACCAGGAACTATAGCAACTTTAGCTTCATTTAAGAGCTTTTCGCAAAATTCCTCGCTTGTAAGTCCGAAATTTGATATATCAGGGAAAATATAAAATGCTCCTTTAGGCATACTTGCTTTAATTCCGATGTCATTAAGTCTCTTATATATGTAATCTCTTCTTTTTTTGAATTCATTCTTCATATATAAAACATCTTCGCTGCAGCTTCTTAAGCCTTCTAAAGCACCGTATTGAGATATTGATGGTGCACATGTTGTTGTATATTGGTGAGCCTTTAATATGCTGTCCATATAATTTTCACATGCACAAACGTATCCTATTCTAAGTCCTGTCATTGAAAATGTTTTAGAAAATCCGCTTACTACAATAACTTTATCTCTTATATCTTCGTATTGAGATATTGAATAGTAGTTATCTTCATAACATAATGCACTGTACATTTCATCGGATACAACTACAATATCATTATTTTTTATTATATTATGTAATTTTTCATTATCTTCTTTGCTTAAAACCGCACCAGTAGGATTTGAAGGATATGATACAACCATAAATTTGGGTTTTTCATCTTTTATTTTTTCTTCTAACTCATTAAAATCTATAGAAAAATCACTACCGTATAATCCATAACTTATAACCTTACCACCTAAAAGTTTAGTGCAGCTATCATATGCAGGGAATGCAGGTTCTGGAATAAGAACCTTATCTCCTTTATCTACAAGGGTCTCAAATATATCAATTATTCCTTCAGTGCCTCCTGCCGTAATGCAAATTTCATCTTTATCATAATTTATGTTAAAATCATTTTTTAAATACTTACTTATTTCAGCTCTAAGTTCTTCTATACCAGCATTTGATGTATAAGCTGTCTTATTTTCATTTATAGCTTCTATCATTGCTTTTTTTACTTTAGATGGTACAGGAAAATCAGGTTGACCAAGTGTAAGTGATATAGCTCCCTCTATTTTTACAACTTTATTATAAAATTTTCTTATGCCAGATATCTCTATGCTACTAGCACCTGATGATATTTTATTGCTTTTCATTTTTCATGCCCCCTATAAAAATATACATATTTAAGTACAATTATGGTATAATTCTAATGTAAATGTCATCTATATATAACGCATTAAATTAGTTATAAAATACAATGTATTAAATTTATGCATTATATATAACTTATTATTTAATAATAATACAACTCATATTTGTTGTAAACTTATAGTTTATATAAAATTATTGCTGCAAATTCGGAACTGTTGTACCAAATAGAAATATCAATACAGTAAGTTCCATAATTAATATTTTTTAGGAGGCTATTAAAATGAATTATGATTTAACTAACCCATACGAAATTGCAAAATACATAAAAGAAGCAAAGAAAACCACACCCCTTAAAGTCTATGTAAATGGTAATTTAGACGACTGCCATTCAGATAGTATTGATCTTTTTGGAACAAATGATTTTTATGTTTTATTTGGAGAAAGTGATAAAGTATCTGACTTCCTACAATCAAATCATGATAAAATTAAGAATTTTAGAATAGAACAGGACAGAAGAAACTCAGCTATACCACTAATTGATATGACAAAAATAGATGCAAGAATAGAACCTGGTGCTATTATACGTGATAAAGTATCCATAGGCAAAAATGCCGTTATAATGATGGGTGCTGTAATAAACATTGGATCTGAAATAGGTGAAGGTGCTATGATAGATATGAATGCTGTCGTTGGCGCTAGAGGTAAAATAGGTAAAAGAACTCATGTTGGAGCAGGTGCTGTAATTGCCGGAGTTTTAGAACCACCTAGTAAATCACCATGCGAAATAGGAGATGATGTTCTAATTGGAGCAAATTCTGTTATATTAGAAGGCGTTAAAATAGGTTCTAATTCCGTTATAGCAGCAGGATCTGTTGTAGTAGAAGATATTCCTTCAGGCGTTGTTGCAGCTGGCACACCAGCAAAGATAGTAAAAAAAGTAGATGATAAAACCAAAGATAAAACTAAAATAATGGCTGATTTAAGAAAGTAAAAAAGATTCACTCTTTTTGTCTCTTTACGATAAAAAGAGTGAATCCTTATTTTAGGCTACATTTAATAAATACTCACCTTTACACTTATTAAATTTAAATTACCTTCTTATGCTGATCTTCATGCACATCAATATCAACTACATTTGATTCTTCGCCATTCTCTTCTTCCTGAACCTTTTCCATTTTTGATATAGAAACTTCGTATGCTGTCTTTTTAATTACATCTTTCTCTGATATTTTCTTTTGATATTCTCTGCTCTGAAGTCTTCCCCATATTCTTATATTATCTCCTACTTTTAAAGTTTCACAAAATCTAGAATTCCTACCCCATGCTATTGTGGGTATGTAATCCGATTTATTATATGATCTATTTACAGCTAAAAGCATATCAGATATCTCCCTTCCAAAAGGAGTTGTTCTGTATACCGGCTTCTTGCATATAAAGCCATCTAAAAATATTTGATTAGGATTTTTACTTTTTTCACTACAATATTGGATATTTCTTGTAAATACAGTAAGTATAAGTCTATTGGAACCATCAACAAATTTATTATAAGATCTAAGCTGCCCCTCTACAATTACCTCTTTACCTACATCCAAATTCATTCCTGTAATTAATCTCTCTGAAACAGTTACAAACAATCTATCCTTGGCATCACTTAGTCTCTGAACATCTAGATAAAAATTATAAAAACCTTCTCCATACATTTCATGACTAAATTCAAGTTTTGATGAAATTACTCCTTCAAGACAAAGTTTATTATTTAACATTAAGTTATCCATTATAGCCCTTCTTTCCCTTCGTTATTTATTGCTTCAAATATAAAACATTTAACTTTTTGATTTACTATATTTCCATTATAATACAATTTTGCACCTAATTTCAATAGTCTATTTTTTTATTTGTCTACCCATATAATCAATATAGGAGTTATTATCATAAATTAAGTCTGATATTCTTACAAATTTGTACCCATCATCTTTTAAGTTATTTAATATCTTATTCAAATTGTATGGTGTATACTTTGAATTATTATGAAAAAGTATTATAGAACCTGGCTTTACTTTACTCATGACCCTATCATATTCAACCTTCTGCCCCTGTTCTCTCCAGTCTATGCTGTCAACATTCCACTGAATACACCTATATCCCATGCTATTAACTACATCAACTACAGAATTGCTATATGAGCCAGAAGGACATCTAAAAACTTTTGTCCTAACTCCTGTAATAGAATAAATTTTATCTTCAGCATTCTTAATATCATTCTTTATTTGTTCTTTTGACATGTTAGTCATATCTAAATGCTTATAAGAATGATTTCCTATTTCATTTCCTCTCTTGCATATTTCACGTGTTTCATCCGGATAATCTTCTGCCCATCTACCTATTACAAAAAAAGTAGCCTTAGCATTATTTTTATCTAATATATCAAGTATTTTATTAGTATTATCATTTCCCCAACTAGTATCAAATGTAATTGCAATTTTTTTGTCGTTAGTATCTACCGAATATATTGGAAGCTTTTTATTTTTTTCGACAAAAACTCCAAAACTTTTTTCGTGCATATATATAAAAATTGCAAAACAAGAAATCAGTAAAAATATGGAGAAAAATATTTTTTTTGTGTTTACTTTTTTTGCAAATATTACATGCAAGTCTTCCCCTCCTTTCCCATAAAATTTATGTTCAACAAAATAATTGCAAAACTTTAATCTAAACTAATACCAAATCATAATCTTAAAATATATGGTAATGTATAGATTTCAGCCCAGCTAATTTTACTTCATCTATACAATTTATTCCCTTTAAAAAAATATATGAATGAATATTAGAAAAACACAAAAACTATATATAAACCATATAAGGAGGGTTTATAATGCCAAACAGAAAAACGACATTTACTAATGTACGAGGCCATAAGGAAGAATTTTCTTCAAGAGATCTAAATATACAAAACAAGTACTTAGCTAGAGAAGTTGATTTACAAAAGTCTAAACTAAAAGAGTACAAAAAAGATAATGTTGTTGGAGAAAAAAAAGACGTAAAAATTCCTATAAAACATAAATTAACTTAAGGCTGTTGCACTAAAAAATTAAGAATTAAGGAGGATTTTCCGCCCCTTTGCTTTGAAAAATCCACATTTTATAGTAGTGGAATGGAGAAAAAGTTACCATCCTTCTTAATTCTTCTTTCTTAATTTTTTCTAAAGTCAGTTCACAAGTAAGCAAAGTAGAGCAAAAAGTTAAAGAATTTAGATTTTCTAAGGGAAAAGTATGCCCTCTTTATGGTTCAAAGCAATGTAACACACTCATATATCGAAGTAAAAGATTTAAAAAATAGAGAGCCAATGTATGTATAACATATGTTATATTTTTTAAATTATGTTATAATAAGCATCACACAAAACTATAATCTAATGAACAATAGTAGATTAATATGAAAGGAAGTTGTACTATGACAGTTCGGTTTGAAAGAGCGACATTGGATGATGTTGAAGAATTAATTAGTATAAGAAATCAATGTTTCTACTCAGATTATATTAAATATGGTGAATGTCCAGGATATAATATATCAAAAGAAACTATGATAAAAAAAAAATTTCAAACAATATATCGTATAAAATAATCTGTGATAATAAAACGGTAGGTAATATTAAGGTAGTATTATTTGAGAAGAAAATTCATCTCAAACAATAGTTTGATTTGGATAGAAAATAGTACATAGTATTAATATATTTAGTATTATAGTTGGACAATCCACCTATAGTTTTTTTAGGCTGTATTTCAACATCATATTAAAACATAGTCTTAACTTAAAACATATAATAACTATTTATTTTAAAAAAGCACCTATTAAAAGGTGCTTTTATGATATAATATTATTAATGATAGTTATTTCAACTAATTATCATTTTTCATAATATGCTCAAGGAGGAAAAAAGATGTTTGAAGACACTTTAGAATTAGCTGAAAACAAACTTCTTTTGCTTTATATATTACATAAATTAAAATTTCCTATTTCCAGAAATCAATTTACCGAAATAATTCTTGAAAATAATTTTATGAATTATTTTATACTTCAACAATATATAACTGAACTTATATCTTGTGATTTTGTTAAAATAACCAAAAAAGAAGATAAGCATAGACTTTCAATTACAAATAAAGGTTCAAAAGTTTTAACCTTATTTATAAATAGACTTGGCGCAGATAAAAAAGATTTAATTGATAAATATATAGAATCAAATCTACATAATATAAAAAATGCAATAAGTGTTACGGCCGATTATACTATCGCAGATAAAAACAGCTTTATTGTTGACTTAAAAGCCATGGAAAACGAAATAACTCTAATAGATATAAAGTTGAATGTAGTTTCAAACAAACAGGCTAGAGAGTTGTGCAGTAAATGGAAATCATCATCTTCTGAATTATATAATAAAATAATTAATCTTCTCACTAAGGATTAGATAAAAATAATACCTGTAGGCTCATTTCCTATTGGTATTATTTTTGTTTTATCTAGTTTCATGTCAATACATATAAGACTGTTATTATAGCTGTCATCTACATATAATATTTCATTTCTCTTTAATATCCCCCTTGGCATACCACCTATATATATTTTTTTTGATTCTTTTATTCTATCTAGTCGCACTATACTTATACTTCCTTCACCAAGATTCGAAACAAAGCATACTCCATTTTCATAAAAAACATCTACAGGCCACTTACCAACTTTAATACTAAGCCTTTTTTCTGTATTATTTAAAGGTATTATACTTAAAGTTCCATTTGAATCAGTGCCCATATTACTTTCACAAACTATTATTTTCTTACCATCTTCTGTAAACAATGCCTTTGTAGGATACTCTCCAACTTTTACTCTTTTTACATAACCATAATCATCATCTTTAAAAATTGTAATTGTAGAGTCCTCCATATCTGCTGTTACAAACGTATTATTTTTCACATTAAAATCTATGCTATGCGGCATGCACCCACAAGGAATTATTTCCTCTACACTCTCATTTTTAATATTATACTTTACAATACTATTTGAATCACCACATACAACATATGCTCTTTCATTGAAAACTTTAAGGTCATTGCAGTGCATACCTATAAAAAGGCTTTTATAGATCTCTCTCCTCTCAAAATTTATAATTGAAATGGTATTACTAAACATATTAGCAGTTATTATGTTATCCTTATATCTGCAAATACCATGAGGTCCAATTCTGTCCATTTGAATCCTTAAGTTAATTCTTGAGCACTCACTTAAGCTATTCAAATCTATAACAGATACATCATCTGAACCAGAATTACACACACAAATAGAGCTCACAATTTTGCCACTTCCTTCCACAATAATTATAATATGAACTTGACTTAAGTATTGCTATAACAATCTTGACATAAACATAGTTTTTAATGTATATTTTTTATAAAGATCTAAGATCTCTTATTTCAAATATACATAAAGTTATTAACTTTAGTTTTTATAGCTAAAAAATTTATACTTATGGAAAGGATGATTAACTAATGCACATTTATAAAACAAAAGGAGTTTGTTCTAGAGAAATTCACTTTGATATTAAAGATAATAAAGTAATTAACGTATCCTTTGTAGGAGGATGTAATGGCAATGGTCAAGGAATAGGAAAACTAGTAGAGGGAATGCCTGTTGACGATGTTATTAAACGCCTTCGCGGTATAAACTGTAACGGAAAAGGAACTTCCTGTCCAGATCAACTTTCAAAGGCTCTTGAAGAAATTAAATAATTAAAAAATGTGTGGCTTCACTTAAATGAAACCACACATATACACTCAATGTTCTATTATGATAAACTTTTCTCGAATATGCTAACTGCCTTATCTATCTCCTCAAAGCTTACATTAAGAGGTGGTAAAAATCTAATAACATCTTTTCCTGCTGTAATTAAAAGAAGTTTATTTTCAAAACATTTATTTATTACATCTTTTACATTACAGTTTACACTTACACCAATTAAAAGTCCCATTCCCCTAACATCGTCTATAACTTTATATTTTTTCTTCAAATCATTTAGTTTATCAAATAAATATTTACTCTTCTCATTTACATTTACTTCAACAACTTTATTATTTATTAATTCATTTAATACTGCAAGCGCAACTGAACATGCCAAGGGATTTCCTCCGTATGTATTTCCATGATCTCCTGGCACAAATGCAGATGCAACATTTTCTTTTGCAAGCATAGCTCCTATTGGGAATCCACCACCAAGTGCCTTAGCTATACATACTATATCAGGAACCACGCCGAATTTTTGATATGCAAAAAGACTTCCCGTTCTTCCCATTCCACACTGTACTTCATCAAAAATTAAAAGTGCACCATTCTCATTACATAATTTTCTAAGAAGCTGTAAATATTCCTTATTTGCTGGGACTATTCCGCCTTCACCTTGAATTGGTTCTATTATAACCGCACAAGTTTTGCTACTTATTTTCTCTTTTATATCATTTTCATCATTAAAATTGACAGATTTAACGCCTCCAATTAAAGGCCTAAAACTCTCCTGATATTTAGGCTGACCTGTAACTGAAAGTGAACCCATAGTTCTGCCGTGAAAAGAATTATTCATATATATAATTTCTTTTTTATCCTGCCCACCGTGAATACTACCATATTTTCTTGCAAGTTTAAGTCCTGCTTCAATTGCCTCTGTACCACTATTGCACATAAAAACTTTATCAAAATCACTGTGAGTACATAAAACTTCCGTTAATTCCATAGCACTTTCATTCCAGTAATAATTAGATACATGCATAAGTTTACTGCTCTGTTCCTTAATTGCATTGACTATTGATGGGTGGCAATGTCCTAAGCAGTTTACAGCAACTCCAGATACAAAGTCTGTATATTCATTTCCCTTATCATCATATAACTTAGTTCCCTTACCCTTTACAAATGTAACATCGAATCTTCCATAAGTATTCATTAAATAGCTTTTTGACATTTTGTATCACTCCCATAAGAAATTATTGTACCGTTATAATTTAAAATATCATTTAAAAGGCAATGATTGTTTCTTCCATCTATAAGATGAACCTTTTTAGTACCATTTTCTATAGCACTAGCACAGCACTGCATTTTAGGTATCATTCCACCTTTTATGATTTCTTCCTTTATATAATAATTAACATCCTTAACATCCATTTCATGAATTATACTGCCTGGATTATCTATATCCTTATATACACCCTCTACATCTGTAAGTATTATAAGTTTTTCAGCATCAAGAGCAGAACTTATAAATGCAGCAGCATAATCAGCATTTATATTATAAATCTTTCCCTCTTCATCACAACCTATAGGCGATATAATAGGAACCTGTCCATTTGATAAAAGTTTTTTTATAAATTCAGAATTTATACCTGTTACTTTTCCTACATATCCTATATCTATTTTTTCATTATTTTTATATACATATTTCTTACATGCTTCAATTAATTTATTATCAACACCGCTTAAACCAACGGCCTTAACTCCATCTAAATTTAATTCAAGGGATAATCTTTTATTTACTTTCCCTGAAAGAACCATTTGAACTATTTCTATCACTCTTTCATCTGTAACTCTAAGTCCATCAACAAATTTGCTTTCTATTCCGGAAAGTTCAAGCCATCTTGAAATCTCAGGTCCACCACCATGAACTATAACTATATTAATTCCAAGTTGTCTAAGACCTTTAACATCTTTTATAAATGCCTCTTCAGCTTTTTTATTTTTCATAATGCTTCCACCATATTTTATAACAAATGTTTTTCCTTTATATTTGCTAAACATTGACAAAGCATCTTTAAATGTACTTTGAGTTTTTTTCATTCCGAACACCAACCTTAATTTTATTGACATGTATAATTATACACACATTTTTATTATTATTCAAGTTTTTTGTTTAATTTATACTTTAAAATATTGTTAAGTAAGTTATGATTCTATTTAATTAATTCATATTATTTACATATTATAATGTTAAGAAGTTTTTTAATAAATCTTATTGAATATTTATGCTTTTTTATGTATAATTAATATTAAAAAAATAAAATTGGAGTGATTCACAATGATAAATGTTGGCATAGTAGGTGCTACAGGCTACGCAGGAGAGGTTTTAACATGGTTACTAAATAATCACCCAAATGTAAATTTAGTTTTTTTAGCTTCTCACAGCTACGGTAATACAGCATTTAGTTCTACCTATTGCAATTTTAAAAATATAATTGAAAATTTATGCATAGATGACAGCGAAGTAGAAAATAATTTAAATAAAATTGATATACTTTTTACAGCTCTGCCTTCAGGTAAAACTTTTTCTATTGTACAAAAAGCAGTAAAGGCTGGAGTTAAAGTTATAGATCTTGGAGCTGATTACAGATTAAAATCTGCTGAAACCTATGAAACATGGTATCATATTAAGCATGAATGTAAAGAGCTTCTAAAAAACTCAGTATATGGGCTTCCCGAAATTTGCAAAGACAAAATAAAAACTGCAAATTTAGTTGCAAATCCAGGGTGCTACCCAACTGCATCTTCACTTGCACTTATTCCCCTTCTTCATCATAAGCTCATTGAGCCAAACTCTATAATAATAGATGCAAAATCAGGTGTATCTGGTGCAGGGAGAAAAGCCTCAACAAATAATTTATTCATTGAGTGCAATGATAGTGTAAAAGCATACGGCGTTGCAGGTCACAGGCACACTCCTGAAATAGAACAAACTTTAAGTAGTGTAGCAAAAGAAAATATAACCCTTACATTCACACCTCACCTTATACCAATGAGTAGAGGAATATTATCTGTATGTTACAGCAACTTAAAAGAAACTTTAGCTCTCAATAAAGTATATGATATATACAAAGAATTTTACACTAATAATCATTTTATTAGAATAATTGATGATTTGCCTGAAACAAGATGGGTTAAAGGATCAAATTATTGTGATATTGCTATAAGAATAGATAAAAGAACAAATAGAATAATAGTTCTATCTGCCATTGATAATTTAATGAAAGGTGCTGCTAGCCAGGCAGTTCAAAATATGAATATAATGTATAACTTAGATGAAAAAACAGGAATAGATTTAACTCCTATGTTTCCTTAATATTAATGTGAAAGAAGGTTTATTTATGAACTCTATAAAAGTATTAGAAAATAAAAGTATTGCTGATGTACCTTATTTTAAAGCAATGGGTGCTTCCTGTGGTTTAAAAGGCGGAGATAAAAATGATTTATGTGTAGTTTACAGCGAAAAGCCATGTATAGCAGCCGGAACATTTACAACAAACAAAGTAAAAGCAGCTCCCGTACTTTTAAATATGGAGCATATAAAATCAGAAAATGTATATGCAATAACAGCAAACAGCGGAAATGCAAATGCATGTACAGGTGATGACGGATACAAAAAAGCATACATGATGGCAGAAGTAGCAGCAAAATACCTTAACATAAATCCAGAAGAAGTATTAGTTGCTTCAACAGGTGTTATAGGTGTTCCTCTTCCAATTGATAATGTAGTTTCAGGAATAAAAAAAGTATTTTCATTATTTCCAAATAGCAGCGGAGAAGAAGCTATAAAAGGAATAATGACGACAGATACTATACAAAAAAAGATATGCATTGAATTCACTCTTGATGATAAAAAAGTTACAATTGGAGCTATTGCAAAAGGTTCTGGAATGATTCATCCTAATATGGCAACAATGTTGAGCTTTGTAGGTACTGATGCAAACATATCAAAAGAAATGCTGAATAAAGCACTAAAGGAAAGCGTTAAGGATTCCTACAATATGATTTCTGTTGACAGAGATACCAGCACTAATGACATGGTTTTAGTTCTTGCAAATGGGACTGCAAATAATAAGCTTATAGACACCGAATGCTCTGACTATGAGACATTCAAAAAAGCACTTCACTATGTAAATGTTGAAATATCAAAAATGATTGCAAAAGATGGTGAGGGCGCCACAAAATTAATTGAATCCAAAGTATTTGGAGCATGCTCTTTAAAAAATGCAAGGATAGCAGCAAAATCAATTATAACTTCAAGCTTAGTAAAAGCAGCTATATTTGGCAGCGATGCAAACTGGGGCAGAATAATATGTGCACTTGGTTACAGCGGTGCAGACTTAGATCCCTACAAAATAGATATTTACTTTTCTAATGCAGATAAAAAAATTCAAACCTGCTCAAAGGGAGTATCCTTGGCTTTTGATGAAAACACTGCGAAAGAAATTTTAGATGGTGAAAAAGTCAATATAGAAGTAAATTTAAATGATGGTGATTTTAGTGCCACCGCCTGGGGCTGTGATTTAACCTACGATTATGTAAAAATTAACGGCAGCTACAGATCATAAGTGTGAAAGTGAATTAATATTGATTTGTAACATTAAAAAAGCTCTATAAATCTAAGGAAAAAAAATCATAAAATCCTAAGAGTTTTAATAACTCGCAAAGCTCAAACAAATTAAAACTCTAAGGATTTTATGATTTTTTTACCAAGATTTATTAGAGTTTTTTTAAATCGTTACTTCATCAATGTTAATTCACTTTTGGAGTAAAACAAGGAAAAAATTCCTCCGTACCTACGGAATTTTGAATATAATTAGCTAATTTACTTTGATATCTATATTATTTGATTTTTAAATGCATTACTGTTATTTTTCGTAGAGAATCGGAGAAAAATTTACCTTGCTTTTATCCTAAGCAAATTAATAATATTTTGAGAACAGTTTAAATAAAATTCAATAAGTCTTGTTTGAAATTATAAAAAGACTTAGAAATTTTAATTTGTTTGAGCTTCTTTTCAGCGAGTTATTAAGATTTCTTAGTATTTTTATAATTTGAAACTTAGACTTATGGGTTTTATTTAATGTTTCAAAATATTATTAATTCGCAGCATTCTTGAATTGGCTCTCATAAATTTCTCTGTACAAGCCATTATCTTGCAGAAGCTCATCATGATTTCCTCTTTCAACTATGTGACCATTCTGCATAACCAAAATTAAATCAGCATCACGTACAGTTGAAAGTCTGTGGGCAATGACAAAACTTGTGCGACCTTCCATCATTTTAAGGAATGCGCTTTGTATTTTTATTTCCGTTCTTGTATCAACACTGCTGGTTGCTTCATCTAGTATAAGCATTGGTGGGTTTATAAGCATTACTCTAGCTATAGTTAAAAGCTGTTTTTGACCTTCTGAAAGATTTCCTCCTGATTCTGTTATCTTTGTATCATAACCATCTGAAAGCCTTTTTATAAAACTGTGAAGATAAGCTTTCTTTGCTGCATCTTCAATCTCAGTGAGTGATGCATCTGGTTTTCCATAAGCTATGTTTTCCCTTATAGTTCCCTCAAAAAGCCATGTATCCTGAAGTACCATTCCAAATAAACTTCTAACATTATTTCTAGTCATATGATTTGTATCTTTACCATCTATAGTTATCTTTCCTCCATCTAAGTCATAGAACCTCATTAAAAGATTAACCATGGTAGTTTTGCCTGCACCCGTTGGTCCTACTATTGCTATAGTGCTTCCTCTTTTAATATCAACACTGAAGTCTTCAACAAGTGGATGCTTTTTATCGTAAGAAAAAGATACATTTTTGAATTCAACGTCTCCATGACAATTTTCAATAGTTTCAGCATTTTCATCATCTGCTTTTTCTGGTACTTCATCTAAAATTTGAAATACTCTTCTAGCTGATGCGAATGCAGCTTGAAGCTGCGTAGCTACGCCTGTTACATTGTTTATTGGCTGAGAAAACTGAGTTGAATAAGTCAAAAAGCTCGAAATTGTTCCAATACTTAAACCACTCATAACCGAAAGTAATCCACCTACGACACCTACTAATATAAACGTAACATTATTTACATATCTAGTTGAAGGGTTAGTAAGTGAAGAATATAACTGTGCAAGTTGTCCACATTTATAAAGTCTTGAGTTTATTTCTGAAAATTTATTTTCTGACCTTTTTTCATATCCAAACAATTTAACTACTTTTTCACTACCTATGATTTCTTCTATATATCCATTTAATTCTCCAACTGTATTCTGCTGTTCTTTAAACATCTTATTGGAATGTGTTGTAATAAAAGATGCTATAAAAAAGCAAAATGGTGTCATTAGTAATATTACGATTGTTAACTTTATGCTCAAACATAACATCAACACAATAGAACTTATTATAGTTACAACTGCTGGATAAAATTGAGTTATTCCCTGAAATAATCCATCAGAAATAGCATCCATATCATTTGTAAGTCTGCTCATAATATCACCATGTGGATTCCTATCAAAATATTTTAAAGGCAATGTACTAATTTTACTTAAAGCCTCATTTCTAAGATCCCTTACCGTATTATATGCCAAAATATTTGCAACAACAGTAAATAACCATGTAAAAAATGAACTTATTAAGTAAATCACAGCTAATATTAAAATTATCTTTAGCAGATTATTGAAATCCACTTTGCCTTTAGACACTATATTATTAATTCCCTTTCCAACTATAAGAGGCATAAATGCGATAAGCACATTACTTACTAGAGCAAATAGAAGTGATAAAAACATATATACTTTGTACTTACCTACATATCCTGCGAGCCTTGATAACGTACTCTTTTTCATCTACTCAGCCTCCTTTGAAAGTTGTGATTTGCAAATTTCTCTATAAACGCTGGATTCCTGAAGCAATTTTTCGTGGGTTCCTGTGCCAGCTATTTTTCCATCATCCATGACAATTATTAAATCAGCATCTTTTATTGTACTTATTCTTTGAGTCACCATAATAACCGTGGTATTACTTGAGTTCTCTTTTAATTTCTGTCTTAACGCAGCATCTGTGGCATAATCTAGTGCACTTAAGCTGTCATCCATTATGAGTATTTCCGGTTTCTTTACTACTGCCCTTGCTATAGTAAGTCTTTGCTTTTGTCCACCTGAAAAGTTTGCTCCTCCTTGAGAGATATTAGTATCATATTTTTTAGGAAGCTTTTCTATGAACTCCGCTGCCATACCAATTTCAGCCGCCCTCTTAATCTCTTCAGCTGAAGCATTTTCTCGTCCCCAGCTTATATTTTCACGTATGCTCCCTGAAAATAAAACTGCCTTTTGAGGTACAACTCCAATTTTCTCATCAAGAATATTCTTGGGATATTTTTCTACGTCTAATCCACTTATAAGAATTTTTCCTTTAGTTACATCATATAATCTTGGAATTAAATTAATAAGAGTAGTTTTTCCAGCTCCTGTTCCACCAATTATACCAACTGTTTGTCCCCTTTTTATTTCAAAGGAAATATCTTCTATAGCATATTCTTTAGAATCTTTATACGCAAATGATACATTATCAAATTTAATAAGTGAATCTGAATCCTTTTTATCTTCAAAATCTTTTTCATCTACATATTTAATGCTTGGCTCAGTATCAAATACTTCCTGCACACGTGATGCACTGGCTGCAGCCTTTGTAAATATTACTATAAGATTAGCAACAATGATAAGTGCTGATAAAACAAGATTGATATAATTTATATATGCTATTATTTTTCCTCTTGTGATGGCTCCCCCATTTACTCTAATTGCTCCAAACCATAAAAGTGCTAAAATAGCAAAATTCATTATTACACTTGTAAGTGGATTCATAAGTGCTGAAATTTTTCCAACTCTAATTGCAGTATTTGCAAGATCATCATTGGCATTTTTAAATCTTGTCTTTTCATTTTCCATCATGGAAAAAGCCCTTATTACTCTTATACCAGATAAATTTTCTCTTAAAATAAGTGCTAAATTATCAAGTTTCTTCTGAACCAATTTGTACATTGGCAAAGACTTACTCATTATAAGATATATAACAAAAGCAAATACTGGAATAGATAAATACATTATAGACGAAAGTTTTAAATCTAAAAACATAGCCATTACAATTCCACCTACACATAAAAAAGGAACCCTTATAGCAAGTCTTATGAACATTGCAAGCGCAAGTTGAAGTTGATTTACATCATTGGTTACACGATTTATAAGCGATGGAGTACCAAAATCATCAATTTCATTATATGAAAAAGTTCCTATTTTCTTAAACAACTCATTTCTTAAAATTGTACCAAATCCTTGAGAAGCAATTGATGCAAAATACTGACAGGTAAAAGATGCTACAACTCCTAAAGTAGCCATTAAAAGCATTATTAACCCTATCTCAATTATATAATGTGTATTCCTTATACTTATACCCTTATCTGTTATAAGTACCATTATTGTCGGTATAGATATCTCAAATATTGCTTCCATTAATTTAAAAATCGGGCCTAATATAACTTGCTTTTTATACGGTTTTATAAATTTAAATATTTCAAACAATTCCTAACCTCCTTAAATATAAACTTTATCTTGAACATTTCTTAAAATTCCTTTATTATTATATCAAACATAAATATATATTAAAAATACATAATACATATTAGTTATATATATTTTTTATATGGGATGCTATAATATTTTGGATATTAAACAATTAAGATATTTTTACACAATTGCTGAGGAAGGCAAAATAACAACTGCCGCAAAAAAACTTCATATTGCACAACCCCCCCTAAGCTATCAGCTAAAAAACTTAGAGACCGAATTAGGCGTTAAACTGGTAGATAGAGGCAGCCGCAGCATTAGGTTAACTGATGCAGGTCTAATGCTTTATAACAGAGCTAAACAAATATTGAATTTAACTCAAACAACCATAGATGAAATAAATGATTTTAAAGAAGGGACACATGGCACTTTATCCCTAGGAACTGTATCCACTTCAGGCGCATCCCTTGTAAACAATATACTTACAAAATTTCATAACAAATATCCTTATGTAAATTTTGAAATTCATGAGGGCAACACTTATGAATTGTTAGAGATACTTAATAGAGGAATAATAGAAGCTGCCATTGTTAGGACCCCATTTAACACATACGGTTTAAACTCAATTTACCTACCTTATGAACCTATGGTGGCTGCAATGACTGAAGCTCTTAATTACAGCGATAGTAATACTACAGATATAAAAGATTTAGCTAATAAGCCCCTAATATTTTACCGAAGATTTGAAAAATTAATATATGAAGCTTGTGAAAACTCTGGCTTTCATCCAAAGGTTTTCTGTAAAAATGATGATGCAAGAACTACACTGTTATGGGCCAATGCAGGACTTGGAATAGCCATTGTTCCAAAATCATCCGTTGGGCTTATAGGCAGCTCTAATTTAATATGTAAAGAAATAAATGATGCTTCGCTATCAACTAAACTCGCAGCTATATGGCCTAAAAATAGTTATATATCATCAACTGCTAAAAATTTCTTTGAAATGTTCAAGCTTTCTTAATCTTGCGTTTATCACTTGTTAATCATTTTAGCACATAATGTATATATATACTTTATATATACATTTTTTATATATAACATATATTTTTTTAATATTTTATATATATATTATGTATTGCTATAATGATATAAGTAAATATTGCAAAACCTTGAGTTAACGTTATTACCGGTAAAAACAGTTTAACCCAAGTTAATTTTCCCTATTTAAATTTATATTATATAGTGAAGTAAACTCATGGTAAAAGATTTACTTGATTATAGTAATGGAGGCAATGCAATGAATGATAAGCTAATTAATTTACAAAACATTTTCAAAAAATTTTGGACTAGGAATGCATATATTATATATACAATTATAATTGTCACAATTAAAGTTCTTAATTATGAGAAATTAATATCTCCTACTTTCTTTAGTGAAAAATTTATATTTCCAGCGGTCTTTTCATCAATAATAATAATTTGTAGTTTTTCAATGCTATTTAAAAGTAAAGGAAGATTTAGATTTCTTTACTTTTTTAATTTAATAGTTAGTATACTTCTTATAGCTGATTCAGCTTATTATAGGTACTTTAAGGATTGTATAACAATTTCAGTAATAAGAAACGGTGTACTTTTAGGCGGTGTATCTTCTAGTTTAAAGGATTTAATACATCTGTCAGATTTCCTTTATCTTAGTGATTGTATAATTCTAGTACCCCTAGCTAAAATTTTCAAACGTTATTTTGATAATACTGAAATCTGCAAGGTACGCTTTGCAAAATTTCTAATACTTCTAGTTATAGCTTTACCTATAAACATCTCTAAAATTAATAATTTAGCAATAGAGCAGCCTGGTTTACTATCTACAATGGTTAATAAAGTATATATAGCTAAAGTTATTGGTATTATTAATTTTCAGGTTTTAGATGCTTACAATGTTATTTCTACAAAAATAATGAATTTAAAATCTCTCCCAGCTGAAAAGCAGCAAAAAATAAAGGACTATTTGAAGAAAAAAGACACATATACTACTTCTAATTTTTCTGGAGCTGCAAAAGGTAAAAATTTAATTATGATCCAAGTAGAGGCTCTACAGCAATTCACAATCGGTCAAAAAATTAATGGACAAGAGATCACACCAAACTTAAACAGATGGATAGGAAAAAGCCTATATTTTAATAACTATTTTTATCAGGTATCTTCCGGTATGACATCCGATGCTGAATTTTTATCTAACAATTCTTTGTATCCCGCAAACTCCGGTGCAGCTTATTATATGTACTGCAATGATACCCTCGATTCTTTAGCTAAACAAATGAACGATAAAGGTTATTACTCGGCTGCTATTAATGGCTATAAAGCAGGATTTTGGAATAGAAACGTAATGTATAAAGCAGAAGATTTTGATGATTACTATTCTGAACATAATTATAATATTAATGAAACTGTAGGCCTTGGTTTAAGCGATAAGTCCTGGCTTAATCAAACACTTCCCATGATGCAGAAATTCAAGCAGCCATACTTTTCGTTTTTAATTACTTTAAGCAGCCATTATCCTTTTGATGATCAAAAAGGTTATGGAAATTTTGATGTAGGAAAATATAAAGGAACTCTCTTTGGAAATTATTTAAATGGAATACACTATACCGATGCACAACTTGGAATGTTTTTAGATAAACTTCAAAAACAAGGTATACTGGACAACTCTATAGTTGTCCTTTATGGTGATCATTATGCTATTCCTAAAAATGCAATAAACGACCTTTATGATTTTGAAAATATTAAAAAGCCAACAAATCTAGATTGGTATGAACTTCAAAAAGTACCTATGTTAATTCACTTTCCTAACGACGAAAACAAGGGAGTGAACTCTATGTACAGCAGTCAAATAGATCTTTACCCTACACTTGCAAATCTATTTGGTCTCAATAAAAAATATATGTTTGGTTCTGATTTACTAAATACACAAAATAATATGGTTACTTTTAGAAATGGTTCATTCACTGATGGAAAGCATTTTTATGTTTCCTTTGAAGATAATTATTATGATATAGATACTAAAAAGGTTATTTCTCCAACTACAAAGCTAAAAAATATGAAAGAAAATTCTTTAAACCAGCTAGAATATTCTGATGATATTTTAAACCATAATTTAATAAAAAGCTTCCTAAAACAAGATAGTAAAAAGAAACAAAAAGGTAGGTAGTAATATGAATAAGAAAAAAAAAGTAGTATTAATAATATCATTCCTACTTTTGTTAATACTATATGCTTCTTATGATTATATAATAAATAAACCAATAACAGGTAAAGTAATTAATATAAATTCAGGTAAAGTTAAAACTAAATCTAAAGCCAAAAAAAATTCAAGTAAACTAAATCAGCATCAATTAAGTGTTAAAATCACCTCTGGTGACCATAAAGGTGATATTGTTAAAGTAGACAACATTGTAAATGATAAAACATTCGATGAGTATATGGTTGAAAAAGGTTCAAATGTTCTTCTTAATATTGAAGAAAACGATAATGGAACTATAAAACGAGCCTATATATACGAAATTATAAGATATAAGTCTTTGTACATTTTAATATTTTCATTTATACTATTACTTGGCATTTTAGCCGGCGATAAAGGGTTAAAATCCATTTTAGCTCTTTTTGTAACTGGTTTTGTTATTTTAAAAGTATTAATACCACTTATAATTAAAGGATACAATCCAATATATGTATCCACTATATTGTGCATAGCTATAAGCACAATAAGTTTAATTGTAATAAGTGGGAAAAACAGAAAAACCCTAGCAGCAATTATTGGAACATGCAGTGGGCTGCTGATTGCTGCTTTAATTGCAATAACCTTTAGTTATAAATTAAAATTAACTGGCTTTACAGATGAACAGCTTCAAATGCTAGTATATATCTCCCAAGATAAAAACTTTAATTTTAGGGGACTATTATTCAGTGGAATACTAATGGGAGCTTTAGGTGCTGTAATGGATATTAGTATGTCTATAGCTTCTTCTGTAAGTGAAATAAAAGAAAAAAAGCCAGATATCAGTACATCTGAATTAATAAAATCTGCAATGAAAATAGGACAAGATATAATGGGAACTATGGCAAACACCCTAATACTTGCATATGTAGGTGGAAATTTATATAATTTAATTTTGATTCAGTCCTATAATCTTCCACTATATAGGACTTTAGATCAAGATATTGTTGCAGTAGAAATCTTAAATTCTCTAGCTGGCAGTTTGGGATTATTGTTTACTGTTCCCATAACTGCTGTAACAGCCGCTTTATTATTAAATCGAACAAAAAAACAATTAAGAATTGAAAATTAAGAATGGATGAAACTTATCCTTAATTTAAGTATAAAAACATTTAATTTAAACATAATAAATTTGTATTTAAATTAACTTAAATTAAAGGAGTGTTCTTAAATGGGTATTGCAACCATGGTAACAAGCAAATATCAAAAATGTATTGATGAATGTAATAGATGTACTCAAGCATGTTATGAATGTTTTGAGGCATGTATCAATGAACCCGACTTAAATGCAAGAAGAAGCTGCATAAAAAACCTTATTGAATGTGCAAGAATGTGTGAAATGTCATCAGGACTTATGTCTATGAATGGGCAGTTTGTAAAAGAACATTGCAACATGTGCGCTACAATTTGTGATACATGTGCAAAAGAGTGCTCTAGATTTAAAGATGAACACTGCCAAAAGTGCGCCGATGAATGCCGTACATGTGCCAATGAATGCAGAAAAATGGCTAGTATGCAGTAATTTAGAGTAAGCAGTTAGGATGTTTTTCATTATTACTCCTGACTGCTTTATTATATTGGTTACTTTCTACCACCAAAGTGGCATATACATTTATAATATACCTAATATACCCTTTTTATATTTTATACATATTCATTATACTGTTATAATTGATACATATCTAAATTATAATTACTACATTTAATTTTAGAGCAGAAAAAATTTAATGGAGGCTACCAAATGACAAAATTAAACTTAAGCTTATTTCATTTAATAAATAATCTAGCTTATAAAAATCAGTTATTAGATAAACTAATGATTTTCATATCAAAATATGTTATATACTTTTTCATGGCACTGCTTTTAGCAGAATTTATTCTTAGTATACTTGCAAAAAATAACTACATGAAAAAAATAACTATTTCATGTGCTTTTATAATTGCTTTGGACATGCTTCTTGTATTTATCATAGGTAAAATTCACTTTGTTAATAGACCCTTTGTATTTAATAAAGTAAATTTACTTTATCCGCATAAGCTCACTTCATCCTTCCCTAGTGACCATGCTATAGTTACTTTATGTATAGCACTTGGTATATTTAAAATTAATAAACCACTTGGGAGAGTACTTATTTTATTATCAATTATTGTTGGTTTTTCAAGAATATATGTAGGACATCATTATCCATTAGATGTTATTGCAGGCTTTATTTTAGCTGTACTATCTACTTCTTTCTTAAAGTTAATACCTAGGAACTTTAAGAAATCGCATAAAATTAAAGCGCATACAAAGAGTGTATAATTTTATAGAACTGTGGCATTAAATTAATAATTCGTAGTTTATATATATTGCGAACTAATGTTGATTTGCAACATTAAAAAGATTCTATAAATCTTATCATACATGGGATTTGGGTCAAGGACCCATTATCCTTCTATATAAAATACAGACTATTTTAATATTTACTAGTAACAATTCTAATTTATTAATATTAAAGATTACCTAAATGGGCACTCTCATAATATAGAGAGTGCCCATTTAAAGTAAAGAAGGATAATGGGCTAAAGCCCAAACCTCTTGTATGATAAGTCTTATGATTTTTATTTAATGTTTCAAAATACTATTACTTCTCAGTATTTATTGTAATTGTCCAAAGCTATAACCCTGTGATTTTAAATACTGTATTATCTGTGGTAAAGCTTGTACTGTTGTTGTCTTTGCTGCTGCATCATGCATTAATATAACAACAACCTTTTTCCCTTGTACAGTTGTCCTAACACGATCCATCAAGTAATCTACAGAAGAAAGAGGATGCTCTGCATCACCATCTAAAGCGTTCCAGTTTATAAATCTATATCCTGCATTTGTTACAGCCGCTTTAAAAGGAGGAATTCTTCTTCCAAAAGCTCCACCTGGAAACCTAACAAATTTAGGTATATATTTATCTCCAAGCACAGATTTAAGTACCGTATCACATCTATTTATATCATTTACAAATACATCCGGTGACTCCCTATAATTTAAAACATGACTATAAGTATGATTGGCAACTGTTTCTCCATTTGCCACCTCTAATTTAGCAAGATCCGGATATCTTTCTACATTTTTTCCTATTAAAAAAAACGTAGCTTTTATATTGTTCTGATTTAAAATATCTAGTATCTTTCTTGTATTAATAGAAGGGCCATCATCAAATGTCAAATATGCTACTTTATGTGGACTATCTTTTTTCGTAACCCACGGCTCAACTACTCCTGGAGCACAATTTTCTATATTAAAAACATCTGCACCACTTAGCTTATTATCTTTACTTTTGACTTTTTTAATCTTGCTTTTCTTAATAACCTTAGTACTATTATAAGCACTTACTTGGTTCTTTTTATTGTATTTTCTTTGAATAATACAAGCACTTACAATAGCAACAACAGCTACTAAGCAAACAGCTGCTCCTCTTTTTACTAATAATTTTTTCCTTTTGTTTTTATTCAATGTCTTCACCCCTAACTATAACTTATTACATTATATCAGAGTAAAAGCAATATTAAAAATACATATTACATATTACATTCATACATATTATATATAATTTACTATGCTGACTTTATCTGCAACACACTTAAAAGTTCTTCAAGCTCTCTATTTTTCTTATCAAGCTTAGATGTACAACAATTCACAAAATCGATAATAGAAAAATCACGCTGTTCTTCTTTACAATTATCAACTAAATTTACACTTTCAGAACTTGTATTCAAATATGTTTTAATCAAATTTAGTACCTTAGTTACTATAATTTCATTTGAGCATTCATTAATTTTTCCCCAATACAATAAGAGCATAGCCCTTATAAATTCATTTTCTTCATTGATATTCTCAATAAGATTAAACTTTCTGTTTTCCATACAAAGTCTATAAAGAAACATTATTTTTAATTCTTCTGAATACTCATTCCAGAATCTCACAACATCTTTTTCTTCAATATTGAGTAATATGTCACTTTTATCTTTTAGGTTAAGCTGACTACATATATCGCTATTTAAAAATTTATAAAAAAGTTCTATATCCTTTTCATCCTTTAAAAGTTTTACTCTAATACATTGATCCCTATTATTTTTATAATTTATTCCCTTTTCAAAAGTTACCGCTGTCCCTGCAGTAAGTTCTTTCAATTTACACTGAACATGTCCTTTATTAAAATATATATCTTCATTTTTGTCATTTGTTATAAAGCCAAAATCATTCATTCTTTTTTGCTTTACATTGTATCCACCAAACCATCTTATCAATCCTATTTCCCTCATATAAGTTGTCTCCTTTTCTAAAGGTTTTTTACTATTCACTTTTTATAATTCTAATCATATCTCCTATCATATATAGAGATCCACATATAAGAATCATATCTCCTTTTCTGTAATAAGAAGCAGCCTTTTCATAAGCTCTTTTATAATCCATTTCAGCTTCACATTTATTATTATAATTTTTAACTATATCACATAATGCCTCCGCATTTTCCGCTCTATCATTATGTGGTGATACAGTTATAACCTTAAACGCATCCTCAGCTATTATTTTCACCATTTTTTCTACTTCTTTATCTGCTAATATTCCTAGAATAAGTATTAATCTATTATATTTAAAATGAATTTTTATACTTTCCTTTAGCCTTGATATACCATCAATATTATGGGCCCCATCTAAAACAACAAGAGGTTCATTTTTTATAACTTGAATTCTTCCCTTCCACACCACTTTAGATAAGCCTTTTAATATATGCTTTTTCTGTATTAACACCCCTCGCTGCTGCAAATTCTGAATAGCCATAATAGCCGTAGCGGCATTAATAAGTTGATGCTTACCAAGAAGGGCTAATTTTATATCATACTGCTCCTTCAATGTGTCTATATGTACTCTTTGAAAATATTTATTATCTTCAACTAAATTTTCTATAAATTTGGCTTTGGCTTTTCCAACATCCGTTATTTCCGATTTTTTTTCCTTTGCAATTTCTATTATAACATCATGTGCTTCCTTTTTCTGCGGATATAGAATTAAAGGAATTCCTTCTTTAATAATTCCTGCCTTTTCATAAGCAATTTTCCCTAATGTATTTCCCAGCACATTCATATGATCATAACTTATTGAAGTTATAACTGTAAGAATAGGTTCTATTATATTTGTAGCATCAAATCTACCACCAAGACCAACTTCAATTACAGCATAATCAATTTTATTCATATAAAAATATAAAAATGCTGCTACCGTTATTATTTCAAATTCAGTAGGATTTTCTATTTCTTCATCTTTTATTTGATCTACTGCATTTTTAACCTTTTCAATTATAGTGCATAAATCTTCTTTAGGTATATTCCTATTATTTATCTGAATTCTTTCCTCGAAATCTTCTATATAAGGTGATGTATACATACCTACCTTATATCCAGCTTCTATAAGTACTTGACTTATCATAGCCACTGTAGACCCTTTTCCATTTGTACCTGCAACATGAATACACTTTATTTTTTTATGAGGATTCCCCAAAATTTCAAGAAGCCTTTCGACTCTCTCTAAACCAAGATTCACACCAAATTTTAAAGAACCATGTATATAATTAATAGCTTCTTTATAATTCAAAAAATCACCTCATATCTTATTATAGTTTTACTTACTAAATTGTAAAGGTCATAATCTTAATTCAATTTATTTAGACACATTTTATAAAAAAAATTAAGAATTAAAAATTAAGAATGATGGTAAGTTTTTCTCCATTTCATTACGAAAAATTTACAAAATTATAACTACTTCCATTTTCATTATTGGAAATGTTCTTTTATAAAATGTAGATTTTCTATAGCAAAGCGTCTGAAAATCCTCATTCATTCTTAATTCTTCATTCTTAATTTTTTTAATGTAGCAGCTTCTTGTAATTCACATACCCTATTTAAGTGCTGCTAATCTCTCCTCAACAGCTTCAAGCATTTTCTTATATTTTTCTCCCTTTAGCCTTTCACCTTCAACTACCTTTTCTGGTGCCTTAGCTGTAAAGCCTTTATTAGAAAGCTTTTTATTAACTCTGTCTATTTCACTGTGAAGTTTGTCTTTTTCTTTGTTTAATCTTTCTTTTTCTTTATCTACATCAATTAGATCAAGAAGCGGCATAAACAGTTCAGCAGACTTGGTTACACATGATACTGCATTTTCAGGTGCCTCATTCTTTGTCTTTAAGAAGCTTACTTCAGAAGCATATGCAAGTTTCTCAAAATAATTTTTACCAAGCTCAAAAGCTCGCTTATTTTCATCATCCGTAAATATCATTATTTTAGCTTTCTTAGAAGGTGGTACATTCATTTCAGCTCTTACATTTCTAATTGATTTTATAGCCTCAATAATATAATCCATTGCCTTTTCCGATTCATCATTCTTAAGTTTTTCATCATAGCAAGGCCATTTTGAAATAGCTATAGATTCATACTCTCCCCCTAAATGCTGATAGATCTCCTCTGTTATATATGGCATTACAGGGTGTAATAACTGAAGTCCTGTAGTTAGAACTTTATAAAGAACATTATATGAAGTTCCCTTTGCTTTTTCGTCATCTCCATACATTACAGGTTTTACAAGTTCAATATACCAATCACAGAACTCATTCCACATAAAGTCATAAACCTTTTGAGATGCTATTCCAAGCTCAAATTTATCTATGTTTTCTGTTATCTCCCCTACAAGAGAATTACACCTTGATAATATCCACTTGTCAGCAAGACTATAGTCCTTTGAATCTTTATATTTATCCATTACATCCTTATCAAGATTCATAAGTACAAATCTAGATGCATTCCACATTTTGTTGGCAAAATTTCTTGCTGCTTCTACCTTTTCTACTTTATATCTTATATCATTTCCTGGAGCATTACCTGTTATAAGCATAAATCTAAGTGCATCTGCTCCATATTCATCAATTACATCAAGTGGATCTACACCATTACCAAGAGATTTTGACATTTTCCTTCCTTCAGCATCTCTTACCAGTCCATGTATATAAACATGTTTAAATGGAGTTTCACCCATATTATAGATTCCTGAGAATACCATTCTTGCTACCCAAAAGAATATTATATCATATCCTGTAACAAGAGTATTTGTAGGATAAAAACACTTTAAATCTTCAGTTTTATCTGGCCAACCAAGTGTTGAAAAAGGCCAAAGTGCAGAACTAAACCATGTATCAAGAACATCTTTATCCTGCTCAAGATTTTTACTCTTACATTTTGAACATTCATGTGGAGTATCAACTGAAACAGTTATAGCATTACAATCTTTACAATACCATACTGGAATTCTATGTCCCCACCATAACTGTCTTGAAATACACCAATCTTGAATGTTTTCCATCCAGTTAAAATAAATTTTATCAAATCTTTCAGGAACAAATTTAGTATCACCATTTCTAACTGCTTTTATAGCTGGCTCTGCTAAGGATTTCATCTTAACATACCATTGTTTTGATATCATAGGTTCAATTATACTTCCACACCTATCATGTGTTCCAACATTATGGACATGCTCTTTTATTTTTACAAGATATCCTTCTTTTTTAAGATCCTCAACTATAACTTTTCTTGCTTCATATCTATCAAGTCCTGAATACTTTCCAAAGCCATCCCTTACTGTTCCATCATCATTTAACATAACAATTTCTTCAAGGTTATGTCTCTTACCTACTTCATAATCGTTTGGATCATGGGCAGGAGTTATCTTAACAGCACCTGTACCGAATTCCATATCAACATAATCATCTTGAACTACAGGTATTTTTCTGTTTACAAGCGGTAAAATAAGTGTTTTCCCCACAAACTTTTTATATCTTTCATCCTTTGGATTTACAGCAACAGCAGTATCACCAAGCATCGTTTCTGGTCTTGTGGTTGCTATTTCAAGAAAATCATCTGTGCCTTCTACTGGATATTTTATATGCCAGAAAAATCCTGCATCCTCTTTATACTCTATTTCAGCATCAGATAATGCGGTTTGACATTTAGGACACCAATTTGTAATCCTATTTCCCTGATATATTAGACCTTCATTATAAAGTTTTACAAATACTGTTCTTACAGCTTTATTAAGTCCTTCATCCATAGTAAATCTTTCTCTTGTAAAATCAGCCGAAACTCCAAGCTTTTTTTGCTGATTCTTTATTCTTTCTCTGTATTCCTTAGTCCAATCCCATACTTTTTCAAGGAATTTCTCTCTTCCCATTTCTTTTTTCTTTAGTCCTTTTTTTAGGAGCTCTTTTTCAACCTTTACTTCTGTAGCAATACTAGCATGATCCTGACCTGGTAGCCATAAAGTCTCAAATCCCTGCATTCTCTTGGTTCTTATCATGAAATCCTGAAGTGCACAATCAAGTGCATGACCTAAGTGAAGTTTTCCCGTTATATTAGGAGGTGGCATCATTATTGTATAAGTTTTTTTTCTATCATCAGCTTTTGGAGTAAAAAACCTTTTTTCCTCCCACCATTTATATATTCTATCTTCAAATTCTTTAGGATCATATGTTTTTGCCATTTCATTAAATTCTTTCATTAAAATCAATCCTTTCCTACTTTTGTGAAAACAAAAAAGCACAGCAATCCATCAAAGGACGACTGTGCGCGATACCACCTTTATTCCTGCTTTTAAAAAGCAGACTCTTTATACATAACGGTAAGAAACCGCTTCTACCTACTTAAAATTTCAATAGAAGAACTCAGAAGCTACCTTCAAAGCAATTAACATAGGAAAATCTTTCACCTTAAGTTTTCCCTCTCTACATGCAAATATTACTTTTACTCCTCTTCTTCAACGTTTAAATTTTATGCCACTTATTTTTATTATAATTAAATTTCAAATTATGTCAATATACCATAATTAAAATTTAATTAATAATCCACGGCATTTATGTAGAATTTCGATCTCAATCGTTATATTTTATTAACCTTTTACTACTATTAACATCATTTTAAATCTTTGAGTTGCTACTAAAGCATGTGGAACATTACTAGGCATAACTATAAAATTTCCTTCTTTAACAGCTGTAGACTTATTATCACCAACTGTGACAGCCGCCTCACCTTCTATTACATAAACTAATGCATCTCCTGATGCCGAATGTGAGCTTATTTCCTCACCCTTGTCAAATGAAAATAGAGTCATACTTACATTTTCTGTTTGCACTAATGTTTTGCTAACAACCTGTCCTTCAGCATAGTTCACATTATTTTTAAGTACTAGCTCCTTTGCAAACTCTACATTTTTAAAAAATTTTCCCATCATAACGTTTTCCTCCTTGTTTTTATTATTTACCGTTAGACTTTATAAATTCATTATATTTCTGTTGATTCTAATAGTATGTGATTCAAATGAAATTCTAATTAATATATACAATAAAATTTAAATATTAATCCATAGAATTTACTAATATCATATAAATAAACTGTAACAAATATTATTTTCTACTATAAGCTAATATTAAGAAGTATATTATCTAGATATATACAATGACTCAGTTATTTAAATTTCACAAGATTATTAGGGACATCGAAAATTTGCTATTTAAAATAGTAATTTACTAGTTAAATCTATATATTTGACATAAGATTAAAAGAAGGTGTAATAATGAAAAATAAAAGATCTAATACTATAATAAAATTAGAAAATTGTAGGTTTCTGGGAAAAGGTCACAGCGGAAGTGTGTATCTTATGCCGGATAATAGAGTTGTTAAAATATTTAAAAATCCAAGCTCCTGTAGTGAAGAGTATCATATATTAAAAAAGGTAAGGAATGGTCCGTATTTTCCTGAACCATATGAATTTCACAGCCACTATATGATAAGAGAATATATAGATGGTATAAATATAAATGATTACATTAAAAAAAACGGTGCCTCAGAAAAATTAATGCTTGAACTTATTTATCTTCTTGAATACATGAAAAATGCAGGATTTAAAAAAATAGATGTAAGATTTGTACATGTATTTGTTCAAAATAATAAAAATCTAAGAATAATTGATCCTAGGCATAGTTTTACAAAAAAAACAAGATTTCCATATCACCTGCTGCAAGATTTAAAATCTTTGAACTGCCTTGAATTGTTCTGGAAAGTTCTAAAATCCGAGAGACCAAATTTATACACAAAATGGTACCATACGAAATAATAGTGCTTTGGAACATTAAAAATTATCTAATACATGCACTCTCATAATATAGAGAGTGCATGTATTAGGTTAAGAAGGATAATGGGCAAAGCCCAAGCCTCGTGCACGATAATTTTAAGATTTTTTTACCAAGATTTATTAGAACTTTTTTAAATCGTTCCTTCAGCACTGTTATTTCACTTTTGGAGTAAAACTTAGTAAACCGCTATTTAAACAATCAAACTCTGTATATTCTACGAAGTTTGTGAAATTCAAATAGCGGTTTTTATTTTAATACCTATATTATTTCATCTTGATTACTTTTTACATATTAGCCTTTTCAGTTACAGAAGCTACTTCTTCCTCAGCCTCATTCAAACTGTTTTCTTGCTTTTTATTATCCAAGTTCTTAAATGCAGTTGAAAGCATAAGCTTTATTCTATTAATTTGATTAACTTCACTTGCACCTGGATCAAAATCAATAGCTGCTATATTTGCCTTAGAGTATCTTCTTTTAAGTTCTTTTATGACTCCCTTACCAGTAACATGGTTTGGAAGACAAGCAAATGGCTGCATACATATAACATTCAAAACTCCATCATTTATTAATTCTACCATCTCAGCTGTTAGAAACCATCCTTCTCCAGTCTGATTTCCCACTGAAACTATGCCCTTTACACCCTCTGCCAATTCTTTAATGGAACTTGGAGGAGTAAACCTAATGCTTTCTTTAAGTGCCATTTTCATTGGTTTTCTAAAATGTTCTATAGCATCTATAAGTATATTAGAAAGAAATTTTCCCTTTTTATCTGTATGATAATGCTTATCCTTAAATGTAGTATTATATGAAGAATAAAGTACAAAATCCATTAAATCAGGCATTACAGCTTCTGCCCCTTCTCTTTCTATAACATCTACTACATTATTATTCGCTGTAGGATGAAATTTAACTAATATTTCACCTACAAGTCCAACTTTAGGCTTCACTACATCATTTAACTCAAGATTATCAAATTCTTTAACTATATTTCTTACATTATTTTTAAATGTTTTAATTTTAGCATTTGATGAATCATCTTTACATATGTTTACCCATTTATCATAAAGCTTATTTGCAGAACCTTTGACCTTTTCATAAGGCCTAACCTTATATAGAACTCTCATCAAAAGATCTCCATATAAAATTGCCTTTATTGCCTTTATTCCAGTTCCTAAACTGTAAGTTATACCAGGATTCTTTTCAAATCTTTGAGCACTTATTGCAATTACAGGAACTTTTTCAAAACCCGCATCCTTTATAGCTTTACGTATAAATCCTATATAGTTAGTTGCTCTACATCCACCACCTGTTTGTGATATCAAAAGGGATGTATTATTCAAGTCATATTTTCCAGATTTTAAAGCTTCTATCATTTGTCCAACTACTATTATAGATGGATAGCAAGCATCATTATTTACATACTTTAATCCTTCATCTACACACTTCTTGTCCACAGAAGGCATAACAACAAGATTATATCCTTCACTTCTAAGTGCCGTCTCCAAAAATTGAAAATGTATAGGAGACATTTGAGGCATCAATATAGTATGATTTTTTCTCATTTCCTTAGTAAATACTTTTCTCTTTGGAAGTTCAAACTTCCTTTCAGGTTTTATATTATTCTTATCTCTCTCAGCCATAGCTGCTTTAAGGGACCTTATTCTTATCCTTATAGCTCCTAGATTGCTTCCCTCATCTATTTTAATGAGAGTATATATTTTTCCATACTGATCCAGTATTTCTTCAACTTGATCAGTTGTTACCGCATCAAGCCCGCATCCAAAAGAATTAAGTTGTACAAGTTCAAGATTATCTTCATGTGCAACAAAACTTGCTGCTGCATACAGCCTTGAATGATATACCCATTGATCTACTACTCTTAAAGGTCTTTCAACTTTTCCAAGATGCGCAATAGAATCCTCAGTTAAAACAGCCATCCCAAAACTATTTATAAGTTCTGGTATCCCATGGTTTATTTCAGGATCAATGTGATATGGTCTTCCTGATAAAACTATTCCTTTTTTACCAGTTTTCTTTAAATATTTTAAAACTTCTTCACCTTTTCTACCTATATCCTGCCTTAAGTTTTCCTGTTCATCCCACGCTTTATCCACAGCTAAGCCAACTTCACTCTTTGTTAAATTAAATTCCTTAAGTGACTCTAAAAGCATTTCTTTTAGTTTGCCCTTATCATCTAATGACAAGAAAGGATTTTTAAATATTATATCTCCATCTCTAAGACCATCAATATTATTCTTTATAATCTCTGCATAAGAGGTTACTATAGGACAATTATAATGATTATTTGCATCCTTTTGTTCCTGTCTCTCATATGGAACACAAGGATAAAATATGAACTTTATACCTCTTTCCATAAGACTAACAACATGTCCATGTGCAATTTTACCAGGATAACATACAGATTCAGACGGTATTGTATCCATACCTTTTTCATAAACACGTTTAGACGATCTAGGTGATAATTCAACTCTAAACCCTAGCTCTGTAAAAAAAGTAAACCAAAATGGATAGTTTTCATACATATTTAAAACTCTAGGAATTCCAACAACTCCTCTTTTGGCTTCTGTCTTTTTAAGTGGTATATAACCAAAAATCCTCTTATATTTATAATCATACAAATTAGGAAGATCATTTTTCTTGATTTCGCTGCCAGCGCCTCTTTCACATCTATTTCCAGTTATAAACTGTCTTCCATCTGAAAACTCATTCACTGTAAGCATACAATTATTAGCACATTTGCCGCATCTTCTCATACTTGTTTGAGTGCCAAACTTTTCAAGTTCATCACTCTTTAATATGGCTGTTTCATGCTTACCATCATAGTTTTCCTTTGCTATAATAGCTGCTCCAAAAGCGCCCATAAGTCCTGCAATATCAGGTCTTATAGCTTCTCTTCCTGATATTATTTCAAAACTTCTAAGCACAGCATCATTATAGAAAGTTCCACCTTGTACTATTACTCTTTTGCCCAAATCCTTTGGGTTTCTAACCTTTATAACCTTAAAGAGTGCATTTTTTATTACTGAGTATGAAAGTCCAGCTGATATGTCACCTACTTCAGCACCTTCTTTTTGAGACTGCTTTACCCTTGAATTCATAAATACCGTACACCTTGACCCCAAGTCAACAGGTCTCTTAGCAAAAATAGCAGTCTTTG
Organism: Clostridium pasteurianum; assembly: GCF_001705235.1. Classification (NCBI taxonomy): domain Bacteria; kingdom Bacillati; phylum Bacillota; class Clostridia; order Eubacteriales; family Clostridiaceae; genus Clostridium; species Clostridium pasteurianum. The sequence goes on along the minus strand of NZ_MCGV01000001.1, from coordinate 3,786,524 downwards.
CAAACTCACGTACATCCATATTTAATGATTTGGCAAATGTCTCCAAAAACGAGCCGCATCCTGATGAACAAGCTTCATTTAAAGTTACAGAGCTTATTACTCCATCCTTTACCCTCATACACTTCATATCTTGTCCACCAATATCAAGTATAAAATCAACACCAGGCTGGAAAAATTCAGCAGCTTTATAATGTGCAACTGTTTCAACCTGTCCAATATCAACTTTAAGTGCTGCTTTTATAAGGCTCTCTCCGTATCCTGTAGATGCACTATTAACAATATGAGCATTCTCAGGAAGCTTACTATATATATCCTTTAATATTTTTACTGAAAGCTTTAAAGGACTTCCTTCATTACTTCCATAATATGAATATAAAAGTTCTCCAGTATCAGATATTAAAACTGCCTTCGTAGTAGTAGAACCTGCATCTATTCCCAAAAAACAATTTCCACTATATGAACTAAGTTCTCTTCTACTTACTTTATCTTTATCATGTCTTTCCTTAAATTTATTATAATCATCTTCATCTCTAAATAAAGGCTCTAAGGTATTTACTCCATTGTCTACTGCTTTATTTAGTTTTAAAAGTCTTTTCTTTATTTCTCTAAAAGTTAATACTTCCTCATTTTTAGAAGAAAGTGCTGCACCCATAGCTACAAATAGCTGTGAATTATCCGGGAAAATAACCTCATCATCTGCGAGTTTTAAAGTTTCAATAAATCTCTGTCTCAGTTCAGATAAAAAGTAAAGAGGTCCACCTAAAAATGCGACTTTACCTTTTATTGGTTTTCCACAAGCAAGGCCACTTATAGTTTGATTTACAACTGCTTGAAGTATTGAAGCTGCTACATCCTCTTTTGCCGCACCTTCATTTAAAAGGGGCTGAACATCTGTCTTTGCAAAAACACCGCATCTAGCTGCAATTGGGTATATACATGTATGCTTTTTAGCAAGCTCATTTAAGCCTGCGGCATCTGTCTTTAAGAGCGTAGCCATTTGATCGATAAATGCTCCTGTTCCGCCAGCACAAGTTCCATTCATTCTTTGATCTATATTATCATCATAAAAATAAGTTATTTTTGCATCTTCTCCACCAAGTTCTATTGCAACATCAGTTTCAGGTACAATTTTTTCAATAGTATTAGTACATGCTATTACTTCTTGAATAAATTTAACATCCATCCATTCGGAAACAGACAATCCTCCAGAACCGGTTACCATAACTGTAACATTTTCATTTTTAAATTTTTCGTATGCTTCAGTTATGAGGCTTATAATTGTAAACTTAATATCTGAATAATGTCTCTGATACTTACTGTATAAAATGTTATCATCATCATTTAAAATTACTATTTTTACAGTAGTTGATCCTACATCTAATCCTAAATGTAAATTTTCTCCCATAGTTACCTTCCTATCTATTTTGAATTCAATTTAGTATAACATATAGTTAAATAAATGTTAACATATACGAGGTTTGGGCAAAGCCCATTATCCTTCTTAATCTCATAAAAGCACTCTTTTTATCACGAGGTTTTACAGTTTAAAAGCGTATTACACAAATCAACTTTTATTTTTAGAAAATGCTTTTTTATAATTTAGAAGGATACTGAATCTGACTAAAACTCCTTATATGATAGTTATCCTTCTTACTCTCATATATGCTAACACAAGGTTTGTTAGTGCTACATTATGTAGCTAGTTAAATTAACCTCACTATATATTTATTTTGTTCTTATTAATACATATTATCTTTTACTAATTATTATTCTATCATATAAAAATAAATTCCTCAATTTAAATCTTTATGAAAATTGAATATTATTACATATATTGGATATAAATTTAAATACAAACTCATGTAAGGAGGTCTTTAATATATTATATTTTAATAAAGCTACAGATTATTATAATAAAAAAGACTACAAAAAAGCTCTTTCAATGTATAAAAAAGCTCTTGAATTAAAAGAAAATGAATCTGCATCATTATATAACTCCGCTGTGTGTCTCATAAAATTAAAAAACTATGAAAAGGCTATACCATTTATAAAATTGGCTCTTACTAAAAGAGAAGACAGCAGATACTATTTTAATCTTGGTTACTGTTATGCTATGACAAAAAATAAGAAAAAAGCTTTAATATGCTTTAATAAAGCCTGGTCTATTGACAATAATGATGAGGATTGTAAAAAAGCTATTACACTTATTCTAAATTCTTATAAAAAATTTTCTCTTTAGCAAAATAATAGTATTTTGAAACATTAAATAAAAATCATAAGTCTAAGCTTCGAATTATAAAAATGCTAAGAAATTTTAATAACTCGCTGAAAAAAGCTCAAACAAATTAAAATTTCTAAGTCTTTTTATAATTTGAAGCAATTCTTATTGACCTTTATTTAAATCGTTTCCAAAATACTATTACTTCGCTTAAAATAAAAGCATGGAAATTTAAAAAAAATCTAATAACTATTGGTGAAAAAGTCATAAAATTATCATACACGTAGTTTGGATTTCAACCTATTATTCTTAACTTCAAGCAGGCAATCTTTAACTTGCATGAGCAGTACAGACAAAGTCCATGTAAGTTAGAAAATACTTATACTGGATTAAGAAAGATAATGCGCAGAAACCAAACCTCATTTATGAGTAACAATCTTCTTTTGTGGTTTTATAAAGTTTCACTTATTTTTATAGATTTTTTTATAAATAAATATACCTATAGAAGTCAATATCAGTTCAAATATAAAACTTCCATAATATATATTCCTAAGAATTACACTTATACTTCCATTTCCATTTTTATTCGTAATAAATCCTGAAGTAACTCCATTTACGGCTAAGTCCCCTCGCTCATTGTCACCATCTAAATTCAAATTCCAAAGAGGAGTTGGTGATTCTGAATAATTTATAAGTAATTTTTCATTATTAGGATTAGAAATAGACAAAAGTCTCTTCATAGAATCTACCCTTGAATATTTTACTTTCTTCCCCTTTACTTTAGACGGAAAGAATTCATCAAAATTATTTCCCTCAAACATTATTAAATTGTCGACAGATATTAATTCTGAATAATGATAAATATTATACTTTTTCATCTCTATGTAACCATCTTTACTACTATTTCCTCTACATAATATGTGAAATTGCATATATGATGCTTTTTTAGGAGCTTCTATCACCTGCTCATATGAGTTCCAATCGTTTTTAAACCTCTCATTTATATCATTAATATATACATCTGAAATAACTCTAGAATCCTTGTCCATAAATACTATTTTCATATGTCTATCATGTACATATTTTGAAATAACTGAAACCTCAAATAAATATTCATTTTGCTCTATAACATTCATTTTTTTAGAAGCATAATCATACCAATCATCTGATTTTGTTTTCTGTAAATTTATTTCAAAAACATCTTTATCAATGTGACTATCCATCATTGAATCATTTATTTTTTCTTTTGAAACTCTAGCATTGTTTTTTTTGTTACTGCTCTTTTTATCTACCTGCTCATTATATTTAAATTTATGTAAATCAGTAAAATCACTTAACGTTGGTGCACAGCTATTAAATGTTATTGTAATTGTATATTTTCCTTTTTTAAGATATATATCTTTTAATTCAATTCTCTTATAATAACTCATTTGATCTGGTATGTTTTTTAATGTATACTGAAAATTATTACTTAAACTATTCAAATTTACGACTTCATTATCATTATTTATCTTAGTAAATTCACTGCTAGATATCTGCCTTGTTGTTGTACTATTATCCTTTAAATTTTTAATTTCAAAAGTAACATATCCGTTATTTCCATTAAAAGCATTCATATTCATTACAAAAGAATAATTTGCATCTTTTATTATGTCTACGTTTCTTTTTAAAGTACCATTTTGAGAACTTATGCTTCTCCCCATACTTAACTTAGGATATATCCTGCTGCTTTGAATATTTCCAGAATATTCAAAGTTATTCTCTGCCTCAAGTTCATAAAATACCTTACATTCATCAGCCTTTTTATAAAGCTTTTTTTTCAAATTATTATACTCATCATCAGAAACCACTGTGAACAAATTTACCGCATTAAAACCTGATTTGTTTTCAACCTTAATAGAATTATCTCCAGCATTAAAGTGAAACTTTCCAACTTCAATCCATTTAAACTGATTCTCATAAGAATTAAATGTATCTACATAGGCAGATTTGTTTCCAATAGTAATTTTAAGTTTTCCACCCTTTTTAGAAACGAAGGCTCTTATATAGACTTTTGCATTTTCAGGTTTTTTGAGTTTTTTGTTCATATCAAAGGAATTAGAAATTTTATATTTACTTAAATCGTATATATTGATGTCATGAATCTTCCAATAAGTTTTTTCCTTTGGATTTTTATAGCATAGGAGTTCCATTCTCATGTACTTTGCTCCTGGTGGAGATACACACTCTCCATTAAAATCCATAGAATCAAAATCACAATCATCTGATGGTTTTACAACATAGCTGCTGTATATTTCGTGCATATTAGTATCAAAATATTTAACTTTAAAGTGAAGTTTACTAGTATTCTTGCCTGAAATATTTATCCTAAATTTATATGGATTATTTTCCTTAGCTCTTAAAACACCAGATTTAGCTACTTCCCAGATATTATTTGACTGACCTTTTTCTATTTCACCCTTTACATATGGTGCGCTACTATTCTTTTCCTTTACATCAGCCTCAATTTTATATTCAGAAGGATTCTCTGATACAAAAAAATCATTTTTCTTTAAAATATCTTTAAAATTCACTATATTTTTCCCCTTGATTTTATTTACTTTATTAGGAGCCGCATTTAATTTCATATTTGAAAAAGTATACACTATTCCTGAATTAAAATCGAAATCAAATGGGAAATTATTTATATCCTGTGAATTTAAAATCCACAGCCAATCTGAATTTTGACACAAAGTTTTAGCCCAGTTCATATATGCATCAGAGCTATTAATACTATCAAAAGGAACTATATAATCATCTTGCTTCAAATTACACATTAAAACATCATTTATATTATTGGCTTCAAGGTAATCACCTTTATTCAAAATGTCTATACATGATTTTTTATCTATTGCCGAAAATATAACACCTAAATTCTTAAAATTAAAATTAGGTATACTATTATAACTTTCTAATTTATCAAAGCCATATGGAGTATATATCTTTTTAGGTACATTGTATAAATATGGCAAGCTATTCTTAATATCATAACAAGTCGCAATTTTATTTTCATAAGTTTTTTTAATAGACGAATCCTTGCTTATTATTTTTTTATTAAAATTCTGTCTTTGAGTTTGACCATTGTATTCCTTATGATATACAAATTGATTAACTCCAAATGCACTTATTAATTTACCAATATTTATAGACATGCCCCTATCCATTAAATATTGAAGGAAATTCATATAATATTGTATATTCATGGAATTGCCTTCATGTTGAAATATAGTGTTTTTTGAAGACGAATATACTTGTATATCACCTGTTGCCTTCTCCATTCCATACTTTTCACCATTTACATTCCAGTATGGTGTTGAAACTCCTGTTTTAGATTGCAGCATATTATCTGCAATAGGTAGATATAAAACCTTACTGCTAAAAGAACCTTTATTTTTTAATTTATTTTGCAATTCTATATACTCTTTAGGTTCCTTTACAGGATTATAAAATCCCTTTATATAATGTATATAAAACGGATGTATATATACTAACAAGCACACAATTATAAATGTGGTAAATAAAATGCAAAACGTCATAACATATTTAAACCTATTAAATCTTATGGTAATGGAATACAATCCAAATATAAGGAGTACACTTAAAAAACATGCCATTATCGCTACCATTTTATTACAGTCTCTAAATATGCTGCCTATAACAGGAAGTTTATTTATTCCTACAAACATGCTATAAAACCAATCAAAATTAGGTCCTGTAGATAATATCAAAAAAATTCCAGTAAGTGCAGTAAAACATAAAATTAAATATTTCCGTCTTATCTCAAATATTATCGAATATAATATTATTAATAAAATTATACCTCCTGAAATATAAAAACTTATGCTAAGACTTCTAATATCAAACATAGGCCACCAATATGATATTAAATAAAGTATATTTTTTATAGAACTGTATTTTCCAAATAAAAATAAAGTATCAATTACATTTACATTATGCTGCGTAACCTCTGCCTTTAAAATAATACTAAATACATACATAGACAACCAGTAAGCATTTGTAACTATGAATATTGGTATAAATATAAACACTTTTTTAAAAAAATTTACCATTATGCATTTAAAGTTGTATTTCTTTTTCACTAAACACTCTAAAGACAATTTTAACAAAATAAAAATAGTTATAATAAATATAACTATAATTCCGTAAAAAAAATAATGTATTGCAGCAGCACTAAATGCAAAAACAACACTTAGCATAAACATATCAAATATATTTCTCTTATAAATCCTAGTACTTTGTATGTCATAATCCTCTATTATGGTTTCTTCAAATCTATAATAGAAAATATTTAAATAAAACATAATAATTAATGGAAAAAGGCTATATCCACATAATAGATAAACATGTTGTATTCTAACTATAACCCATGGATTTATAGCATAATACAAAGCCCCAGGTATAATAACAATCTTTTTTAGCAGCTTATTGTTAATAAAATATATATTTAAAAGCCTATTGCAAAATATATACATAGATGTTCCAGAAATTAATATTATACCTGTAATAAAACTTTTTAAGAATACTGCTCCACTATAATTAAATACCATTGATAATGCATAAAATGGAAGTATATACATTAAACGCGGCACATTTAGCAATGTAGAAGTACTCCACCTTTCATTCCATGCTCCAAATATCTCATTCATATAACCTTTTGAAGAAAATCCAAAATCTATATCACTAAAAACAATATGTCCGCTTCTATATATGGGATTCAATATAAGAATTATTAATAAATATAATATTAATATACATATAAAATCATATCTATGTTTATTCAAAAAAATTTTCAGCTTACTTTTAATATCCTTCATATATTGTAAAAATTCCTCACTTTTTATGCTTTATAATTTGAATTACTCCTATAATTGTTAAGATAATATACATGTTTATTATGCCTAAAGTTAAAATGGGATGCTTCATATATCTTTTAAGGTTACTTTTTCTATAAAGCACTGGTCTAAAAAAATACCATCGTTTAAGAGTTTTCATAAAGCCATTCTTTTCAGACTGAATTGTCTTGTCCATTACAGAAAAATAGTACTTTTTCTTTTTTAATAAATTTCCCAATGTAACAAACTTTTCATCGTGGTAAACTTTTGTAAATACAGCCCTCTTTATCATTCCGCCCTTTTCCATATATCTTATAGTAGGCTGCGTTTCTTCAAAAGAGATTTGATTGGGGTTTATTCTCCCAGATAGATCATAAGCATCTATTCTCCAAAATCGTGCTGCTTCTATAGAGTTTTTACCTATATTACCTCCTGAATTATTTATTGTATTTCTCTCGAAAACCTTAACCTTAGAATAAAAATTTTTATAGTTTGAAAAGGCTACTTCAGGTATTATAAGTGCTCCTACCTTTTTATTTTTATGAAAAAAATCAATACATTTTTCTACGAGCTCGTCCTCTAAAAACATATCCGAATCTATTATGTATATATATTTACTATTTAATTTTCTTGCTAATGCTATTGCTTTTTCTCTAGCTGCACCACGTTCTTTATGTTCAAGTGATATAAATTTAAATCTATCTTCCTTATTTGCAATTTTAGAAAATGCCTCCTTAGAACCATCCTCTGAACCATCATCTGCTGCTATTACATAAAGCTTATCATATTTTTGTTTCAAACAACTTTCAATGCACTTTAATGCACTTTCCTTATTATTATAAGTTGAGAAAACTATTGATACTATTTCATCCAAATCTATTTCTCCCCTTTTATTTTATATAGTTTATGAATTTATCAAAACATATTGATGTATTATCCCAATTAAATTTGAGTGAAAAATCATAAGCTTTCTCCCTTACTAAGTTATACTCAGTTTTATCCTCTATAACCCTGCTCATGATTGAACACAAATCCTTTGGTGTATTTTCTTTGCAAATATATCCTGCCTTTCCTTGGTCTACTGCATCAACTAATCCTTTAGAATTGTACACTATAGTTGGTGTACCTACAGCTCCAGCTTCTATTACTGTTAATCCAAAACCTTCACGTGATGACGGAAACAAAAGTGCTTTCATCTTACTCATCAAAGTAAGTTTTTCTTTATCAGTTACAAAACCAAAAAAAGTAACATCTCTATTTTCATCTCTGTCGCCATAAGATATATTATTTTCTTTAAATACAGGCACTAACTTTTCTTCAATATAGACATCATTTTTCTTGCCAATAATCCAAAGCTTACTCTGTGTATGTTTCTTTTTTATAATTGAATAAGCTTTAACCGCCGCATCTATGCCTTTATAATTCACAAAACGACCTACATATCCAAAAATATCTGAGTTATCTTTTTCAATAAATTTTTCACTGTTCCAAGGCTTAAAGTTGAGTCCCTCTGGAAAAATATGTACCTTATCTTTATTAAACCCTATGTCTATTAAGTCATTTTTAGTTGATGCCGATACCGTAATAGTATAGTCATTTTTATATAATTTCAGTGTGGGAGTCTCCGACAAATATCCCAAAAAACTAATAGGAAATTTAGCATTCTCATACCATATTTCTCTTGTTAATTGATGTATAAAAAATATTCTTTTTTCTTTAGGAACCCACAGTGGAGTGAAAAATTTATGAGTATTACACTGATCCACCACAAAGTCAATTGTTTTTTCATTTAATTTATAATACTTTTTTGCCTCTCTTATCACAGATAAAATGTTTCCACGCCTTATATAGCTTATATTATCTATTATTTCCTCACTCTTTGCGCCTTCAAATATTGGAGAAAAATGTGTTATGTTATATTTGTCAAAGTTAAGCCTTTTAAGCATTTCATGAGTAAATACTTCAGCTCCACCACTTTTCGGACATTTTATATCCCTCCATGATAAAAACAGTATGTTAATTTTATTATCTTTCACTACTCTTTTCCTCCTTCTACTTTTTTAGGCTTTAAGACATGTATAACACTCATTAAAAGTATGAAAAATAGCACTGCGTAGAAAATAATTTCAATATAAAAAATGGATGTTATATTTTCATGATGTAAAGCTATAATAATCATAAAAGCAATAGAAGCTATGAAAAGAACTATAAAATGTATCCACTTCTCAATTATTATATAAATATTGATTATTATAAAAATAAAGCTCAAGAAAATATATGAAATTATTCCAATAAAGAAATAATCTTTTGCATGTGCATACTGTTTTCCAAAGAAAATTGTCACCGTATACGGCATTACAAATTTATAAAATATAAGTGTAAAAATGCTTACTCCTACCATTATGAGAAACAAATTTTTAATACACTTATTGAACTTTTTCCTATCATAAAGTTTTTCAGTAAGCAAAGGAATAAATACAGTAAATATACTGGAGGATGCAAATGTCAAAAGCTGATTATATTTTAAAACAACTGCAAATATACCTGAACTTCTAGGTAAATAATAATTAACCATTATCATATCAATAGAAGTAAAAAAATTAAAAAAGAAATTTGCTATGTAAATATTCGTAACTTGTACTGCAATTCCCTTAATCTCACTTACCTCTTGTTTCAGATTTAAAAACCTTCTAGCTTTATATACACCATGAATTAGTGAAAAAATCATACCAAACAATATAGCCAAAAGCACTGAATATATATTGCTCTTATTCCGTAATAATAAAAACAATGCTAAAATTTTAAAAAGTACTTCTATGTAGAAACTTATGTTAAGAATAAAAAAGTTTTTTGTTCCCTGAAAAATTCCTCTTATAACACTTAAAAATATATTTGAACCAAGTATTAAAATTATAATGACAATACTTATAAAATCGCTTTTTGTAGTTCTAATCAGTACTGGAGAAAAAAGAAGTATAAAAGCCGTAAAAATAAAGAAACATACTGTTGAACTTTTAAATATACCTTTTAAATTAGATTTTGAATCCTTATTACTGGATATATATTTTGCTGTATATGTTTGAAAAGAAACTCCTATGACTGTAAGAATTGAAATTAGTGATAGAAGTGAATTAAGCTTTCCATAATCATCCGGAATCAAGTACCAGCTTACAAATATGTGAAAAAAATAATTCACTCCATTTAAGCTAACATCAAATATAGGGAATATTATTTCTTGAAGTTTTTTTTGTTTACCTAGCTGATTTGAGATACTCTGAATATTCAATAGTTTCCTTTAGTATTTTTTTATAATTTCCCTGTAAATTTAATGGCTTTGTTAGGTACCTATAAACTTCTCCCTTATTTATAGCATCTATTATAAATGAAGAATTATAATTTCCCGATAATGCAACTCTTACTACTTTAGGGTATTTATTTTTAACAATTTGCAGCAGCTGTAGGCCATTTGTTACAGGCATAAGTATATCTGTTACTATTACATCAATATCATCGTCCTCAAGTATTTCTAAAGCTTCCTGCGCACTTGACGCATAAAATTTATTGAATTTTTCATTTTTTAAAAGACCATCAAGAGTTTTTAAGATAAATTTTACATCATCAACAAATAATATTGAATTTTTGTACATAAATTTTCCCCCCTTAATATGAATTCATATTCCCATGAAATTTCTTTATTTTAAAAATATTTTTAACAAATTTAAAAGAGTCCTTTACTATATTCACATGAGAGCCTTCCCTATCTATACACTTCACAGCAAGTTGAAATACTCTAAAATTAAGCTTTTTTGCAATGTACAGCATCTCAAGATCTATAGCAAGCTGCATATCCCAATGTAAATATGGCAGTATATATTTAGCACAATTCCAGCTCATTACCTTTAACCCTGTCTGAGAATCATCTACTTTATTAGGAAGCAAGGGCTTAGTAATATGCCTCTTTAGGAAACTTATAATTCTCCTTATAATATTTCTATCCTCTGCCGTTTTATCTTTAGTTCCAATAACCATATCGTAATATCCTAATTTAATTATATTTAGCATAAGAGATATATCTTCAATCTTAAATGAATCGTCAGAGTCTACAAAAATTATAGTATCTGCACGTATATAGCTAAGTGCCTGTATATATGTACCTGCTTTTTTAGTGTTATAGTCTAACTTATAATACGATATACTTGCCTTATCATCTATCCACTCTACATTTTCCTTATAATGTTTTAAAATTTTATTGACTAATCCATCAGTTTCATCTGTACTTCCATCATTTAAAAAAAAGATACTAGCATTAGTAAAACCTTTTTCTATCATAATCTTTATTTTACTTATAAAATCATATACATAACTAATTCTAGATTCTTCATTATATACTGGAATAACTACAGCTATATTGTATGGTTTTATATAATACATTGGCTTTAAAATATTTTGAACACCATCTACAATTTCATATGGATATTTTTCCTTCCATCTAAGAAGCTTTATTTGACCAAGTCCCTTTATACTGTTTAAATAATATAATTCTGTTTTTAAAGACGTTTTAACATCTACAACAATAAGTATTGGAATCCACATGTTTGATAGCCTTATAATGTTCCCAGCATCAGCACACTTTATAGGATCACTAGCATCTATTATAACCATAGAATATACGAACTCTTTTATAAAATTAAGCTTGTCCAAATTAAATATATCATTATCATAAAAAGTAAGTATATCATTATACTTTATATTTCTCTTTCCATCAGTTACTATAAGTATTTTATTATTCAAATTCCACCACCCCCCGCAGGTGTCTAGCTTGTAATATACTGTAATTTAATTAGATTTTCTTTCATTTATGTCTATCTTTAACAAATTATATCATAATTTAGCCTTAATATCAAACATTGTAAAATATTCTGCTTAAATTTGGTTATACCTTTGCATAAAAAATAGGCTATACAAAATTAGACCGCCTCTGTTAACTAACAGATGGCAGCCCATTTTGTATAGCCTATCCAGTAAATTTACTAATTTACCATTCTCCAATTACCTTTGCATTTCTATGATCTATATCAAAAGATCCATTATTAAAATAATCTCCACCTCTTGCAAAAGTAGTATCTACGTTTATCCACTTTCCGCTCTCAGGAACATAGACTTGATTCCATGCATGGCTTACCCATGAAGCTCCATTAAACCCTTCTCCCGTTACAAGCCTAACTTTCATATTATTCGCTCTTGCCATAGCTACATAAAGGCAAGAATAATCAAAGCATATTCCTTTTCTAGTATTAAATGTAGGTATAGCACCTGATTTAACATCATAATTATTATTTAAAACACTATTTGCTTTATCATAATCATAATTTATATTATATCCTACCCAGTTATATAGCTTTCTAGCCTTATTTAAGGTTCCACTTGAATTATAAGTTAAATTTCTAGCAAAACTATCAATTTCAGAATCAGATTTTATACCTTCATCCAATGTTACTCCATTATAATAAACAACTACATTAGAGCCTTCATTTTCACTATTAATATTATTATTTGTACTATTTGATTCATTTGCTTCTTTAGTTGCATTTCCTGTTTTAGCTACAATTTTAAAGGAATTGTCCAAAATATCAGGCAAATTCTTAGCTACACTTGAATTAGTTACCGGAACTATGACTTTTTTACACAAATAAGTGTATACATTTGATCCCTTTAGATAACTATTCATCTTTGCGCCTGGACTTATTATAGAAATTGCATTAAACAAAATAAGAACAGTTATAAGATAACAAATTCCCCTTGGAATCTGAACAATTGAACCTAAAATTCTTTTCACAATATTGCTCTTGTTAGAAATAACTTTATCAAGTCCATCATATATATTAAAAAATACAAATCTAGCAAGCAAACTTAGTATCAAACTAATAAGCTTATATACTATATATACAAATATGGGTGCAACTACAAAATATAGTATATATGGTTTATTTGCAATAAGTTCCGTTATATTTTGAGGAATAAGTTTATATAACTTACTTCCCTGACTATTTAAAAATATAACTTTTGAATATTTTATTCCTACAAAAATGGCAGCAATAAATGCTATGCTATTTACTAAATTTTCAGTATCTCTCTTTAAATCATAAGAAGAAAATTTAAACAAAAATCCTCTTACAATTGGAAAGAAAAATGCAAATATCAAAATTAAAGTTATTGGATTTGCTTTCAATTTAATCACCTCAATATTGACCTTTAATAATTTTCAACAAAAATTTCCTTTAAAACCTCACCTATTTCATTCCATGAGTATCCTCTTCCAAGTAAATAGCTGCCTACCTTTCTCTTTATTTTAAATTTATCTTCTTCTACTCTTATTAATGAGTTATACTTTTTTATAGCCATTTTTCGCATACCCTCTACATAGGCTTCATCATTATCATGGTATTCATTTAACTTTTCGTCTATAATATTATCCTTTATTCCCTTTCGCTTAAGCTCATACCTTATCTTTGATTTTCCATATTTTTTAGCTTTCTCTTTTATATAAACTTCAGCATACTTAGAATCATCAACAAACTTATAATCCCTTAAAAATTCTATAACCCGCCTTATTATTTTATCATTAAAATTATACTTTTGAAGTTTAACTTCTATTTCATTTTCTGTTTTAAATGTCTTTTCAATAAAAGTTAGAGCCTTACTTTTAGCATACAAATAATTATCTTCTTCAATTAAACCTTCAAGATAATTCATATCAATAATCTTGCCTTTTTTAAGTCCATTTATATATACAAGTTCACTACTGCATGAAAATGAATATTCTCCATCAACATATACATTTACCCTATCTTTTTTCTTCTTCTGAACTTCTATCTTTGTTATAGCATTATCCATACTAAACACTTCCTTTAGACTTTACTATATATACTGAAGGATCTTTAAGAACTCTACATGCAATTTTTCTTACATCTTCACTCTTTATAGTATCAACATAATTCACATCCTTCAAGAATTCATATATATCTTCGTCATCCATGCACTGGTGAAGGACATAATTGCCAATATCTGTAGTATCCTCTAATGTAAAAGCTATAGAAGTTTTTAAAACCTTTTTCATAAGTACAATAGAATCATCATTAAGAACATCCGGCTCTGTCTTGATCTTTTCTATAGCATTATTTATACTTTCAATTGTTTCCTTAATATTTTCACTACTTACAGCAGTATAAATGTACATAGTTTTTACATACTTGGATAAATTTAATTCAGAATATATATCATAAGCAAGTCCTTTATTTTCTCTTATTTCTCTGAAAAGTATGCTGTTTGCACTTTCCCCTAATTTATAATTTAATATCTTTAAGGCTGTTTCCTCAAACCTATTTAAATTATGGACAGTAAACATATATATTATACTGCTTTGAGATATATCACTTTTGCTTGAAGTTACCCTGCAAGGTATATTTTTTTCAACAATTATATTATCTTGTTTAACTTCCCCGCTTTTCCAATCCCCGAAATACTTGTTCACTAAATTAAATATATCATCATGTTCCATCATTGACACAATAACTATAAAAGAATTATTAGGCAAGTAATATTTTTTATAAAAATTGACTATGAATTCTCTCGTGAAATTTTGTACATTTAATTTTGTACCTATTGTATCATACTTTAGCGGACTATTAGAAAATCCAATTTCATGCACTTTAGTATAACAATAATCTTCTATATCATCCTTGCTGCTGTTTATTTCTGATAATATAACTTTCTTCTCTTTTTTAAACTCATCTTTATCAAATGATGGTTTTTTTAACATATCAGAAACTAATTCTACAGCATTGTTTAGCTCTTCATGAAGCGCAGTTACACTATATACTGTACAATTATAATCGGTGTACGCATTATATTCTCCACCAAGGTTTTCAAATTTTTCATTTATTTCTCTATTGCTAAATTCATTAGTTCCCTTAAAAAGCATGTGTTCTATAAAATGTGAAGCACCTTTTTCATTATTCTTTTCATATATAGAACCAATTTTAACACCAACATGCAGTGAAAACAATGCTGTTTTTTTTCTTATAGAAATAATCTTCAGTCCATTATCCAACCTAAATTCTCTTGAATCAAAAATATTGTTGTTCATTAACTTCTCCTTCATTTATAACTAAACTACCAATTTATATTTAATATAAATCCACAAAATAAATTATACCTCAAATTCACATAAAAATGATATAGAAAAATAGAAACAACTTAAATTAAGGGAAGTATTTATAACTTCCCTTAAAATCATTTATATTTTGCAAAATTGTAAACTTCATTTTTATAAATTATTAGATATACATTTTCTTTAATAAAAGAACATTTTTTATTTTACTATCCAATTTATCATAATAACAGAACATAGCTTTTACCATATCTTTACCTGACATATTTATTATAAAATACTTTTTAGTCACCTCAGCCAATATCTCCTTCTCTATAGGCTTATCGGTAACTATCAAATAATTGCTTATCTGATCACTATATTTTGATATTATATTTAATATATTTTCACTTTCAACTATATCCTTATTCTCTAAGATACATACTCTTATTATATTTTTAGTAAACTTAAGTTTATCCTCATTTACAATAAGATATGAATTTTTATTATCATTATCAAATTGTGAACTTACTTTATAATCCATTGCGGTTAAAATATCTTTTAGTACTGAGTCAAATTTATTTTTATCCATACTATAAACTATATTTTTAACACATTGAACAGCATCATTATATAATTTCTTTTCCTTCTTTAATATTTCATCAGCACTACCGCTAGAAACAATAAGTCTTCCCATTTCTGCTTCACAGCCGAATACCATAAAAATAGGACTACTTGAACTTAATGATGCTCTGAGATTCTTAGACATAGAGCTTTCACTTATATGTTTATTAATCCACTTTACCCTGAACATACTTGGATATTTAGGCCATTCTTTAGGATTATATTCATAATTTGAATCTACAGTTCCTATATAATACTCTTTATCTTGAGGATCATATGAAATCACCCTGTCTCCTTTAGCAATTTCTCTAGAAAACTTCCATATGTAACCTTCGCGTTGAATTCTCATCATAGGTGTTTCCTTACTATATACTTCATCACACTTAATTAAAAGTTTATCCTTGGTATCATACTCCATAGGATTACCGATTTCAGGAAATCCGAAAGTTATTACGCCATTACTTGTCCATTTAGTTAATAAATTTTCATTTCCATTAATACTACTAATCATCCACCAATTTGCCACTCAAATCTCCCCAATCTTTTAAACCTTGTATTATTACTTTATTACTTGAAAGTTATTATTTTATTTAATGCCTTACTTTTCTTCAAGAAAGACAATAATGGAATTCCTAGGCAAAAACATGATATTATCTCTCCTAGTGCAACCCAAACTGCATTTATTAGAAACGGAGTATGCTGTACCATTTTTAATTCTATACCTATTATCACCGCATTAGATATCACTGGTGGTAATGGAGCAATATATTTTTTAAACTTTATATTACTTTTTCCAATAAAATATGTTAGACACGCTCCTATAAACGTAGCCAAAGTTCCAAATATCATATCGAGTTTCATCATGCTAAAAATATTCGCTATAAAACACCCTAGTGTAATACCTATTATATAATATCCCGAAAAAAACGGCAATATTGTTAGTGCTTCTGCCACTCTTACTTGAATCTGACCATAACTCAAAAAATATAAATATATGGTAAGTGCTGCATAAAGTGCAGCTACAAAAGCATTTACTATTAAAATTTTCAAAGTTCTTCTACTCAATGTCAATTTACCTCCATAGTTTTATTTATAGACAGGATGGTTTCGAACTGTCTCTTCTATTTTAACATAGTTTTAAATAAGTGCCTACCTTAGCACTCATTTAAAACTATATTTTTATTTTTTATATATTCTGTAGTTGATTTTAGGAAATATATTATCCATATTCTCAATTTTCTTCAACTGTTTTTCTTCAACTGTATTTTTAGTTATTTCATCATAAAGTCTCATAAATCTATCAATATGAGTATTTATTCTTTTTATAGCATAATCGACAGTTGTATTATTTTTTATTATAAATGACCAATCAGAAGATTCTGCAAGCATAAGTTCTCTTGAAGCTTGATTTAAAGCTCTTTCTTGAAGCTTAGAAGGTTTATCATAAGTGTTCGCAAGTCTTATCATTATTTCCTCACAATTATGAATATCCTTGTATATCCAATGATTAGATGGATTTACCCATACCGAATAATCTCCATTTTCTCCCCAACTTGATGGGCTAGGGGTACTACACTGAACCATAGCATTTTTCTTTAAATATTCAGTTGGAGTTATAAGCTCATATGAAGTCCACTCCTCTGCACTCTTTCTTATGAATGCATTTATAAAATCCGGTCCTTCAAACCACCAATGTCCATATAGCTCCGTATCATAAGGGCATGTTATTATAGGCGGTTTATCCATATTATCGGCTGCAGCATTTATTTGATCATGCCTGCACCTAGCAAAATGTGATGCATGATCCCAAACTTTCTGCATAGCATTTTCTCTATTGTAAATATCTTTTTCTTCTGTATTTCCCGTTATCTTATAATACTTAAACCCAGTATCAACTCTTATTCCACTTTCATTAATGTATGGTTTAATGTAATCCATAGGAAGTTCAAACCCAATATCTCTATAAAACTCTCTGTAATTAAAGTCTCCAGGATATCCCATAAAATCACTCCATACCTGATATGATGAATCCATATCTCTCCCAAAAGCACACACACCACTTGGTGCTGCTATAGGGGCATTAGTACCATACATAGGTCTAGGTGATGCATAATTAATTGCAGTACTTTCAGAAATAAAATACTTTATTCCAAATTCCTTAAGTATATTATCAATTCCATAAGCATATGCACACTCTGGAAGCCATATTCCATTAGGCTCATGACCCATTACATCTATATAATATTGAACACCTGTAGCTATCTGTGCTTTAACAGCCTCTGGATTTATTAAAATAAGAGGCAGCAGGGCATGAGTCGCTGAACAAGTGATTATTTCCACACATCCTAATTTATCGTACTTCTTGAATGCATTCATAAGATTATTTTCGTATTTTTCATATGTTGATTTTATACTTCTAGCTCTTTCATTATAAAAAAGTGCAACCTTATTTTTTTCTCTATGATTTTTAGTTCGTACTATCTCTTTTTCTGAAAGTTCTATGGTTTTATTAAGATAATTCAAATATCTAGAATTCAAATATTCATCTTGAAGCATTGACATAAGCGGCGGCGTTATTGACATTGTCATTCTAAATTTCACTTTATCCTCTAAAAGACTATCATATACTTGAATAAGTGGAATATAACACTCACTCATTACCTCAAAAAGCCATCTTTCTTCAAGAGAATCCTTTATCTCTGGATGCCTTATAAATGGCATATGACTGTGCAAAACAAAATTAACATATCCCTTTTTCAAAATTATCCCCTCCGTTACAATTTTTTGACAATTGATGATCCAGGTGACATTTTGCAATATTTTTCTTCATTTCGTTCCATTTGTTGCTGGAAGTATTTGTTGTAATAGGTATGAGATTGTAAAATTATATGAGGATATCTCCTAATTTTTTTTTCTCTCCATAAAGGGATATGGTTTAGGCTCTTTATGGATGGCTTTTTTATTCACTTTTTTATTATATATTGGCACCTTTCCCTCTGGATTAACAAAATTTTCAGAGACATCTACATAATACACCGCCGAATCACCTGATATATGATTTCTAGGTGTTGTAACAGTATTCGAAACAGCTATGGCTTCAAAATCATCATTTGGCAGGATTCTTCCAAGCTTAACAAAAACATCTACATCATCTTTATCAAGCTTTATATACCAATTATCAGCCACAGGATCTATGTAAATAGTTTTAATTTCACAAGCACTTCCATCTGAGATTTCATATACCTTTAAAACAGGTTTCGAATTTTGCCACGAATTTTCTCCATATCTATCTTCAAATTCTTTAATAGTAATAGGTGATACATTAAAATAGCAAAATACATTGTAAGCATTTTGAACTAGAAGCACTAATTTAGTTTCATCATTCTCCATCATATAACCACCCCTTTGCAACAATTTTTAATGAAAAACAATTTTGAAATATGCGAAAATTCCCCATATAAATCAAAAATTTAACAAGAATAATTTACTACCCTATTTTTGTTCATTTCTCCTAAAATTATTATAGCTTAAAAATATAAACATGTCACGTGCAACCTCCCCACTATAATACACAGCAATTAGAAGATTATATATTCAGTGTCCATTTTATCCAATGTATCTTTATTCTGTATACTTTATGAAAATTTAGTATATTAATAGAACTTAAAAAATATAAATTAATTATAGATTTTTTTTTACTAAAATTTGATTTTCTTGTACATGTGTACATATACTTAAAAAATTTATTTGAGGGGGAAGACAAAAAATTGAAATTAAAACTTTCAAAGTTTCAAAAAATCCTAATAATATTAATATCTGTTTTAATTATTGAAATTATACTTGTAATAACATTTTATAAGATGAGTACCGTAAGCTCTACAATCTCCGGATATATACCAAAAGAAAAAATACTCATAGTAGTAGATGTACAAACTAGCAAACTCTGTGTCTTTCAGCACGATAAATTATTAAAAACTTATGACATTTCTGGCGGAAAACCATCTACGCCTTCACCAATAGGTACATGGACTATTGTTGGTAAGGATACATGGGGAGAAGGATTTGGAGGAAGATGGATGGGCTTCAATGTTCCATGGGGTAGATATGGAATACATGGTACAATTTATCCAAACTCAATTGGATGGAATGCTTCACATGGCTGCATACGAATGAGAAACAAAGATGTAAGAGAACTTTATAGAATAACTCCTGTTGGTACTAAAGTAATTGTACAAGGAGGTCCTTATGGAAATTTTGGTTCATATCTCAGAACTATAAAACCAGGTATGCGGGGTGCTGATGTTTATGAAATACAAAAACTTTTAGCAGAAAGAGGATATTATAAAGGAAAACCAGATGGAATTTATGGAGATGGAATGAAATACTGTATACATAAATTTCAAAAAGATAACAATATATATGTATCAGACACTATCGATAAAAACTTTTATAAAAAGCTAGGTGTTAATTTGGTTGAATAAAAATTCAAATACATGTATTGACAATTAATTATATATTTCTTATAATCGAGTTAAACGTAGCAGAGTAGATATTGTGCGTAAAGTGTTAGAGGATGGGAAGTTGTCTCTAAACGAAAAGACTTAGTCTTGCGGTGCAATGTTGCTTCCGCTGTTACATTAAAGGGATTTTGGAACATTTGCCTTTTTTTCTCTTTAATGTGGCAAGCATTAAGGAGGAAAGGAGGCTTTTTATTTTTTAGTTAAGCTGCGTAATAACTAAGATAGGAGTAATAAAATAATGAATAAAAGAAGTACAAAATTCCTTATAACTACAGCTTTATGTATAGCACTTTCAATTATATTAAAAACTATTGGTATTTCACTAACTGGTGGTGGAATTGTGATTATGAAAATAAACTTCAGTGCTATTTTTTACATTCTACCAGGATTGTTATTTGGACCATTTTATGGTGCTATTGCAGGTGGTGCCAGTGACATACTCGGTTTTCTAATGAAACCGACAGGAGCTTATATGCCTATTTTTACACTTACAAATATAATTGCCGGTTTTCTTCCTGCTCTATTTTGGAAAAATATAAAATTAAAATCTATAAGCATATTGAAAAAAATATACGTCTTATTTTTCTCAATAATTTTCATTTCCGGAATGGTCAATTATATACTTATAAAATTTTTGTACAACCTACCTATTGCAAGAGTACTTACTAGTCTCGGTAAAAAATCTCAGTATACAGGTATTGGCTTTATCTTAATAGCATTACTTGGCATGACCGTCTTCATGTTAAATGAAATTATTGAAAAGAAATCGAAAAAAAATTATTACTTATGCAATAATTTTTTTAAACTCATAATGTCAATTGGAATTTCAGGAATAATAGTTTCAACTTTAAATACAATTTTCATGCTAGTTTTTACCCCAGCTTTAGCTGCAAGTGGCTTCATGATTTTATGGCTTCCTAGAATTGTACAAACAATTCTTATGACCATGTTAAATGCATATTTGTTATCAATGCTTATGTATTTATATAATTTTGCAGACAAAAAAGCTTTGGGGGTGAATTAACATTACCGAAGGGACATAAAAAAAGTTCTATAAATCTAAGATAAAAAAATCATAAAATACTAAGAGTTTTGAATAACTCACTAACGTTCAAACAAATTCAAAACTCTAAGTATTTTATGATTTTTTTACCAAGATTTATTAGAACTTTTTTTAATTGTCCCTTCGGTAATGTTAATTCACTTGAAAGTAAAACAAGGAAAAAATTCCTCCGTACCTACGGGATTTTAGGCTTAGACTCATTTCTCGTTTAAATAAATTAATGTACTAATCGTCATTAATCTGTGCTGTGGCTCAAACCTTATGTATAATACCATTCAAAACTCTAAGTATTTTATGATTCTTTTACCAAGATTTATTAGAACTTTTTTTAATTGTCCCTTCAGTAATATTAATTCACTTGAAAGTAAAACAAGGAAAAAATTCCTTCGTACCTACGGAATTTTAGGCTTAGACTCATTTATCTTTTAATCAATTAATGTACTAGTCGTCTTTAACCTGTGGTTCAAACCTTATGTATGATATCATTCAAAACTCTAAGCATTTTATGATTTTTTTACCAAGATTTATTAGAATTCTTTTTAATTGTTCCTTAAACAATGTTAATTCACTTCAGGGGTAAAACAAGGAAAAAATTCCTCCGTGCCTACGGAATTTTAGGCTTAAACTTGTTTTATTTCATCTTGTAATGGAGTTCAACAAATTGATTGAACCTCCTTATCCCCTTTAACTTTAGTTCTAACTCAAAATCATTTTTTTTAAATAAAGGTATTCCATGACCTATTAATGTAGGTGATATAGTAATAATAAATTCGTCAACTAACCTTTCTTTAATAAAAGAATTTAGAAGAACACCACCGCCAACAAGCCATATGTTTCCTCCATCCAGTCTTTTGATTTTATTTGTAAATTCCACTACATCTTGATTAATAAATTCTACATTTTCATTCTTACCTTTTTCTGATTTAGAAAATACATAACACTTTTTATTCTTATAAGGAAATTTACCTTTTTCTTTTTCAATAATCCAGTCATAAGTTCTTCTACCAATTAGAATAGTATCAACTGTATTGTAGAATTCAGAATATCCATTATCTCCTTCACCTTCAGTTTTAAACAACCATTCCAAGGAATCATCTTCTGTCGCTATGTAACCATCTAAACTTGTTGCAATATATAGAACTAATTTTCTATTGCTTAACATCTATAAACCTCCATATTTATAAAATTCAATCTAATTTTAAAACATAATTAGTAAACAATATTTTACTATTTTCCATTAAATTATAGTTTTTAATGACACTTATTGTAACATAACTTACAATATATCGCATATGTCATACATACATTGGCTCGCTATTTTTTAAGTCTTTTATTTTGATATACGAATGTGCTACATTAATTTCTACAACTTTAGCACTCTTCCTAATAGAATATCCATTAACCATGTACTTAGCATATTTAGGCCTCTTATCTAATGTTTTCTTACTTTTATAGGTTGCAGATATATCTTTGTTTACCATTATACTTACCATTTCTTGATATAGTTTCAGAGCCACAAATTGGGCACACTTTCCCCTTAGAAAATCTAAATTCTTTGCCTTTACCTTCTACGTGAAGTAACAATATTTTAAGAACGATTTAAATATAACTCAATAAGACTTTGCTCCAAATAATGAAAAGACTTAGTAATTTTAATTTGTCTGAGCTTCTTTTCAGCGAGTTATTAAAATTTCTTAGTCTTTTCATTATTTTGGGCTTAGTCTTATGCGTTTTATTTAATGTTTCAAAATACTGTTACTTCATACTATTTTAAAACCATCCTCTTATGACCTTTTTACTTTCATTTGACGGATAATAATTCTTTTCACCTACTTTATTGCCAATTGCAAAGACAGAAAATCCCATGAACCATTTTTGAGTAAAAACAAGCTTGTAAGCTTCAAAACATCTTGCCTGTTCCTGTCCATTCTCTACATTAGACGGTTGCGGATTCCATGGATATTGTGATGCATAATTTCTTCTTGGAAAACCAAGCTCTCCAAAGAAAATTGGCTTATTCCATTTTTTATGCAGCTCATTCAATTCATCTACAATCCTCTGTCCCCTACTATTTATTGTTGTAGAATAAAGACTGTTTTTTATATAATCTACACTGTTAACAGCATTACCTGTAATCTCAAAATATGCTGCTACAGAAATATAATCCACCTTAGAAAAAATCTTGTTATCAAGTTTCTTTTTGAATTTTTCCTTTGACTCATTATCCCAGGAAGCTGTATACCACCAATTTGTTTTATATGTAATAAGTCCTTTGTATTTGCTCCTTGCAAAATCTATTATATTACACCACTTATCACTGTAATTTTCGAGATTAACAAAATTTGAAGCAATACACAAAGCATCGACTCTTTTAGGTACAGCAACCTCATCTATAATTTTACCAATAACATCATTTTTCCATGTACTAAAAAATTTATTTACATCTGTAGGCTTCATTGAAGTTTCATAATCCTGTCCTTTATTTATCCATGGATATGGTTCTAATATAACATTTATATTTCTTTTATTTAACTCATCAATAAGCTTTTTCGCCTTTTCTTCGCTTTGTTTATTTACAGATATAGACTTTGCATTTAAATCAGATATATCAACTTCAATAGGAACATTCACAGTATTAAGCTTCATACCATCTACATCCTTAAGCGTTTGATCTATAGTGTAATCAACAGATAAATCACCCGATTTTATTTTATTATTGAAACTTTTATTTAACGTCTTTTTATGCATTATGTTAGAGTAATATGCTATATAAGCTTTAGATCCCGGAAATATCCCTAATAATATAACTAAAATTAAAACAATACTACAAATACCGCCTAAAATTTTTATCTTATTTTTTATCAACTAATTTTACCTCGCAATCAATTATAGTCTTCTAGTAAAAATTCTATATAAGTTTAAGTTTATTTAACGCATTATAAATACCATCTTGAAGAACACTATCTGTTACCATATTTGCCTCTTTCTTAAGCTCAGGCACTGCATTTCCCATAGCAATACCATTTTTTGCAGTCTTAATCATAGTAATATCATTTTTGCCATCTCCAAAAGCAACAGTATCATCAATATTAATTCCTATATACTTTATAATATATTTTATTCCACATGCCTTATCCCAATCTATAAAAGAAACATCTGCCGATAAATAAGGTTCATGAGTGTTAAAAACAAGTTTATCTTTAAAATATTCAGCGCACTCTTCTAAATGATTTTTATTCTTTAAAAAAACATCAAGCATATTAGCCTTTACATCTTGTACTTGCCACTTTTCTATCATGTATGGCTCTCCTCTTTTATAAAATCTATTCATATCATAAATTTTACTTTTATCCATATTATAAGAATAGCCGTTATAAGCTCCACTAAAGCTTGCACTTATCCCTAATCTGTTAAACTCCTTAATTAAAAATTTAATCGTATTTTCATCAATAAGTTTATTATATATACATTTATTTTCATACACAAGATAAGTACCATTGCAGCAAACATAACCATCAAACATACCTTGGAACTCTTGAGTAACAAATCTTATAGGTCTCCCACTGCAAATAAACGTAAGGTGTCCATTTTTCCTAAGCTGTTTTATGGCTTTCTTTGTACTTTCTGGCAATATCATTCCCTTATCCGTATGCATTATTAATGTACCATCTATATCAAAAAATACAGCCTTCCTATTTTCCATAATAATTCCTCCCCTGAACCACTTATATTAAGATTATATATCATTCAAGCCATATTTCAAATAAATGTTTGCTTTTACGCTAATTTAAAACATTAGCTTCATTTAATGTGTAAGTTAAAAAATGCACCAAGCCTCCAAACTTTTCCTTTACAACAGCAATTAAGTTATTATAAAATTTATTTAAAGGCAGGTGTTTAAATTGAATAATATTGGACTCATATTAGAAGGCGGTGGTATGAGAGGCGTATATACAGCTGGAATACTCGATTTTTTTATGG
This sequence comes from Clostridium pasteurianum, assembly GCF_001705235.1. Taxonomy (NCBI): domain Bacteria; kingdom Bacillati; phylum Bacillota; class Clostridia; order Eubacteriales; family Clostridiaceae; genus Clostridium; species Clostridium pasteurianum. The sequence goes on along the minus strand of NZ_MCGV01000001.1, from coordinate 3,761,077 downwards.
ATAAAAATTTATACTTTCCTTATGTCTCAGGTGTATCCATGGGCGCATGTAACGCTGCTTCATACGTGTCAAAACAAAGAGGTAGAACTAAGGCCGTAACCGTGGATTTAGCCCCAGATCCAAGATATATAAGTATAAAAAATTTTATTAAGCATAGGTCTATATTTAACATGGATTTTATATTCGATGAAGTACCAAATAAACTTGTTCCTTTCGATTTTGAAACTTTTTCATCCTCACCTCAAAAACTTATTATAGGAACAACCGATTGCTTAACCGGAAATGAAGTTTATTTTGATAAAACATCAAATGATGATATTTTAAATATTATAAGAGCTTCTAGCAGTCTACCTTTTATATCCAAACCCGTAAAAATAAATAATAAAATATTAATGGACGGCGGTATATCTGATCCAATACCAATAAAAAAATCAATAAGTGACGGAAATAAAAAAAATGTTATTATACTCACAAGAGATCCAAATTACGTAAAGGCACCCTTCAATCATAAGTGGCTTCTTTCTAAAAAATATTCTAATTTCAAAGGATTATGTAAATCTCTTTTAAATAGACATAAATTGTACAATGAAACTTTAGCATATATAAAAAAGCTTGAAAATGAAGGCAGCGCATTTGTTATAAGACCCCAACTTCCGCCCAATGTAAGACGTGTTGAAAAAAATCAAAAAAGATTAAATTCATTATATTTACAAGGGTATAAAGATGCTGAAAAAAACTATGAAAACTTAATTAACTTCCTAAATTAAAAATAAATGGAAGTAATAATGCTTTGGAACATTAAAAAGATTTATTAGAATTTTTTTAAATTGTTCCAAATCACTATTACTTCGCTTAGAGAGTAAGTCGAGGTGACTTTTTCTCCGTTACACTACGAAAAATTTTCAACCTTATATCCTTTCCATTTTCACTGATAAAAATGTTCTTTTATGTATTATCAGTTTTTCCGGAGAGAAGCGACGGAAAACCATCCTTCATTCTTAATTTTTCATTCTTAATTCTTAATTATTTTTGGTATTCTAAAATATTGTTACTTATCTTTAATTTTTCTCTTTGAATATATTTTTCTTTTGTGGGCAAAATAATCCAATATACTTACAATCTTTTTAGAGGAGGCTTAATTAAATGAAAATAGGTTTTCCAAAGGGTCTTTTATATTGTGATTATTATCCCTTTTTTAACACTTTTTTTAACGAACTTGGCTGCAATGTAGTAACTTCTCCCGATACAAACAAGAACATTTTAAATCTTGGTATAAAGTACTGTGTTGATGAAGCCTGCTTACCAATAAAAATATTTCACGGTCATGCGGCATATTTAAAGGATAAATGTGATTACATATTTATTCCTAGAATCATGTCAATTAGTAAAGGTGAATCTATATGTCCTAAATTCTGTGGTCTTCCAGAAATGATCAAGAATTCTATACCTGATTTGCCTAAAATAATATCCTACCCTATTTACATGGATACAGAAAAAAATTTTATGAAATTTATAAGAAAATGTGGTCATGAATTTACTAAAAGTAGCTTTAAAATTCAAAAATCATACATAAAAGCTAAAACGGTTCAAAATACTTTTAATTCAAAAAAAAGCAGCCATAAGTTACATAGTACTCGTGTAGCTTTAGTTGGTCACCCATATAATATATGGGATACATTCTCCAATTTAAATTTAGTAAATAAATTAGATAATTTTAATATAAGTATACTCACTGAAAAAGATATAGATGAAAATTTTATAAATAATGAAATAAATAATCTATTTAAAAAACCATTTTGGACTTTTGCAAGAAAATCCTATGGTTTTTCAACTTTTGCTGCAAAAAATCATCTAGTAGACGGTATAATATACATTTCATCTTTCGCGTGTGGTATAGATTCAGTGATAATAGATTTAATAAAAAAAGAACTCAAAAACTTCCCTATATTAGTTCTTAAAATTGATGAACAAACTGGAGAAGCTGGTTTTAATACAAGGCTTGAAGCTTTTTCCGATATGCTTGAAAGGAGATACGATTTTAATGACAATAACATTTCCTCAATTAGGTAACACTTGTTATGCAGCTAAAGCAGTCTTTGATAACCTTGGAATAGATTATATAATGCCTCCTAAAAGCAATAAAAAGTGTCTTGAATTAGGTTCTCTCTATTCTCCTGAAGATATATGCCTTCCATTTAAAATAATGCTTGGAGCATATATAGACTGCATAAAAAGAGGTGCTGATACCATAATTATAACTGGCAGCTGTGGTCCCTGTCGCTTTGGCGAATATTGTGAAATGCAAATAAATCTTTTAAATAACCTTGGATATAATGTTGATTTTATAGTATTAGATAAACCATCATCCATAGGAAAATCCGAATTTTTTAATAGGATTTCAAAAATTTCAAATGCAAGTTCTATAAGTAACTTTGAAAAAATGAAAACTTTATATTCCGCCTACAAAATAATAAATCTTATTGATTATATAGAAAAAACCGCTAGATATAAAGCTGGTTTTGAATTAAAAAAAGGTGAATGCAAAAGGATTTTAAACTCATGTAAAAATAGTGCCTTAAATACTACAGGTGCCGATTCAATTTTAGCTCTTTTATTAAAATATAAACGCATGATAAAAAATGTTCCAATAGATCCCAATAAGCAGCCTTTAAAAATATCAATTATAGGTGAAATTTATACAATATTAGAACCTTTCTCAAACTTTTATATTGAAGACAAATTAATGGATTTAGGAATATCCACCCAAAAAACTTTAAATCCAAGTTGGTGGTTCAAAGATGCAATTTTATCTGCTATAAATTTAAATTCCTTAAGCCTAAGAATTAATTCAAAAAAATATTTGCCTTACTATATAGGTGGTCATGGACGTGAATGTATTGGAGAAGCCGTTACTGCAAGTAAAGCTGGATTTGATGGAGCAATACAATTATTTCCTATGGGTTGTATGCCTGAAATTGTATCTAAAGCAATACTTCCATCAATATCAAAAGAAAAAGACTTTCCTATTCTATCATTAATAATAGATGAGATGACAGGAGATGCAGGTTACATGACGAGAATAGAAGCATTTATAGATTTACTTGAAAGGAGAAAAAATAAATGTATTATATAGGTGTAGATGTTGGTTCAGTAAGTACTGATATAGTTATACTAGATGAGAAAAATGAAGTAGTAGATAGTTTATATCTGAGAACTAAAGGTAGACCAATTAGTGCCATAAAAGAAGGTTTTAAATTTTTAAACACAAAATATACTGATGACCAAATTTTAGGCGTTGGTACAACTGGAAGTGGAAGAGAGATAGCATCTTATGTACTTGGTGCAGATGCAGTTAAAAATGAAATAACAGCACATGCAGTAGCAGCATTAAGCATAAATAAAAATGTAAGAACCATTATAGAAATAGGTGGTCAAGATTCTAAAATTATAACATTAAAAAGTGGTATTGTTACTGATTTTGCAATGAATACTGTTTGCGCTGCTGGAACTGGCTCCTTTCTTGATAGGCAAGCAGAGAGACTTGATATACCTATAGAAGACTTCGGAACGTATGCCCTCAAAAGTACATGTCCCGTTCGTATTGCAGGGCGCTGTGCCGTTTTTGCAGAATCAGATATGATACATAAACAGCAATTAGGCTACAAAGAAGAGGATATAATTAAAGGCTTATGCGATGCTCTTGTTAGAAATTATCTAAGTAATGTAGGTAAAGGCAAGGAAATTGTTCCTGAAATATTTTTTCAAGGCGGAGTTGCTTCAAATGTAGGTATGAAAAATTCTTTTGAAAATTATTTAGGTTGTAAAGTAATAGTTCCCCCTCATCATAAAGTTATGGGAGCTATAGGTGCTGCTTTGATTGCTAAGGAAAGTTTAATTAAAAGAAAAAATCATACTAATTTTACTGGATTCAGTTTATCTAATACAGATTTTAATTCTAAGAGCTTTGAATGTTCTGGATGTTCTAACAGATGTGAAGTAGTTGAAATAAAAAATAACAGCTCCATTATAGGATGCTTCGGTGATAGATGCGGAAAATGGAGTAAAAGCAATGCTGTATAATTTTATATGTCAATAACTCAAATTATTACAATACTATGAATTAATTTTGTTAATTTTAACTATATACTGTATAATATTATTATCTAGAAAATATTATTTTACTATGGTAATAATTTGAGGGTGGTTATTTATGAGAAACTTTAGTGAACATAGAAAATTTAAAAGAACAAAATACAAATGTACTGTAAATTCTTTTATAGTAAATGGTGTATCTCAATCTTATAATGTTGAAATTCTTGATATCAGTGAATCAGGTGCACGAATTCATGTACCTAAACAATTAAACACAGGCGATAAAATCACTTTTAATTTTAGAATGGGAGCTTTAAATATAACATGTAATTCAACAATTATATGGGGAGCTGTTAATAGCTTTTCATCTGGATTTATAAATGGATGTAAATTCGATATTATCGCTGCTGATAAACACCTCCTAAAGCTTTTTATTGATTCACTTTATAATAAAAAGTTTATATCAATATACAAAGATAAAAAAACTTACATAATTCCAAATGTATATTACACTTTAGATATATCAAATAGTGACTTGTATAAAATATTTCAATATGCAACATATCAAATAGGAAGTTTTAAAAAATCAACAGAGGTTCTTGATTTAAGTATACGAAATAATATTGTTGAAAGATTAAGCACATATCTAGAGGAAAATGCAAATTGTTTTAAAGTAAGTATGTATGAATATGATCAATTCTATGATATACTTGATTTTTCAATAAAATCCCTTGAAGACAATTCCGAAAGTATTTCAGCACTACAATTGAGAGAAATTAATTTATCTGATTTTCAAAGTGATCGTGCTCAAAAATACAAAATTGACTTTGAAAAACTACCTAATGAAATAAAACTACTAGCTATAGACGAAATATCTAAAACTCTAACAAATATAGGATAATAATTAAACTTTACTTACACATGTACCAAGACATTAATTTTCAAAACATTATGGTACATGTATAAATAAAATATTAAACTTAAAATCCTATATTATATAAGTTTAATGTAGAAACTTCTTGAAATAAATTGAATTTAGTAATATGATATATAGTGAAACTTGTGGTAAGTTGTTTAAATTTATATGTATTTTTATTACATATAAATAAGGTTTCACTATATTTTATTTATATAATTTTAGGAAAGCAAATAAATATACATATAATGTGTATATATTTTTTATATGGAAAGCAATATGAATTTTATCTATATATTTATTAAATACAATTTTTAATTGATTCATATATAGATTTTTCAATTGGTTTCTCTTTATTATACAAAATTTAAGATAGTGGGTGTTTATTGATGAGTAGTAAGATTTTAACTGAATCTGGAAAGAAAAAACTTGAAGATGAATTGGAATATTTAAAAACTGTTAAAAGGGCTGAAATTAAAGAAGCTCTAAAATTTGCCCGTTCACAAGGCGATTTAAGTGAAAATGCCGATTATAGTGCTGCTAAAGATGACCAGTCTATGAATGAGACTAGAATTCAAGAAATTGAAGCTATACTAAAAAGCTGTACTGTAGTTGAAAGTTCTGAAAATCAAAATATATTTGATTTGAATAAAAAAGCGTTAGTTAAGTTTTGTGATACAGATGAAACAGAAGAAGTTACATTAGTAAGTTCTGTAGAAGCTGATATTAAAAATATGAAAATAAGCATTGATTCTCCATTAGGAAAAGCTTTATATAAAGCAGAAGTAAATAACAAAACTACTGTTCAATCTCCCGATGGTAACTATGAAGTTGAGGTAGTTAAAATTTTATAAATAAAAAAATCAGCTTAAATGTTAAAACATTTAAGCTGATTTTTTTATTTTGAAAAAGTTTTAATTAAATTATGGTTTAATAAATCATCTGAATATTTAAGTTCAGCTGCACTTGCATTTTTTTCGCTTTTAAGTTCAGATGTTTCTGGAATCTTCTTACCAGTTGCTATATCATAATAAGTATCAGTCCATGATACATAAAATACTTTACCATCTGTAAATGACCCATTTCTAAATGTAACTCTCTTCTTATTTGCATCTTTTAGATTAAGCAGATCATCACCAAACATATAATTATTATTTATATTAAACATATTAGCTAAAGTTGGATAAAGATCCATCTGGCCTGCATAAGTATGGTTAACACCTTTATGCTCGTCATCAGGGAAATGAATAAGCATAGGAACTTTTTGATATTCATACCATTTAAGATCATTTGCTTCTTTTGTATCTTCAAAAGCATAAAGTTGATTTATATTTTCTTTTGGTATTGCAAAATGATCTCCATACAACACAATTATAGAATTCTTAGTTATTCCTTCTTTATCCAGTTCGTCCAAAAACTTTCCTAACTGTTCATCTGTATAATGTATTCCTTCTAGATAATTTCCCAAAAGCGAACCTTTGTATTTTCCAACATCTAATTTATCATTAGTATACTTTTCATATGCTTTTGTATCATTAAAAGGATAATGACTACTTAAAGTTATAAGGAATGAAAAATACGGTTGCTTAAAGCTTTTTAATTTTGTAAGAGATTGATTTAAAAAAGATTCATCACTTAACCCCATACCGACAGTTTGATTCAAATTGTAATTTGTTTGAGAAAAGAAATCATCAAACTTTTCTGCTTTATACATAACATTTCTATTCCAAAATCCTGGAGTATAACCATGAAGCGCTGCTGTATAATACCCTTTATCACCTAACTCCTTAGGAATAGAATTAAAAGTATTACCTGCATAAGTATAATATGCTGCTCCTGATTCAGCTGGATACAATGAATTTAATGACATAAATTCAGCATCAGAAGTAGTTCCTTGAGATACTTGATAAAAATAATTATCAAAATACAAACTTTTATTTATCCACCTGTCTAAATTAGGTGTTATCTCTTTTCCGTTTATGCTTCTATTTATAACAAACTGTTGAAGTGCTTCCACCTGTATCATTATAAGATTTTTTCCTGAACCCTCAGATTTAAAATTAACGCCACTATTAGAATTCTTATTCTTAAGATATCCGCTAATCGCGTTCTGATTTTTTTCAGGAAGCTTTTTAGAGTTTTTTATCTTGGTTTTCGTATAATTATACGCATCTACAGCATGAAAATTTACATCTCCAATCATTTTTGTTAAATATATTCTATTACTCATTGCCGTTAATAACGTAGGCTGCTCTGTAGAAACCTTATGAAATGCACTTGCCTCCATTGCTGAGCCTAAAATTAATACCGCAGCAAACAAAATGATTCTTAACTTGAAAGTAGATTTATCATAATATTTATACGGTTTTTTAAAAAATTTTTCTAAAATTATAAATATAATAACATCAATAAAATAAAAAATATCTGTAATTTTTAAAACACCTGCTACACTTGATTTTACTCCCATTAACATTTTTGCATTTTTGACTGCAGAAACAGTTATTATATCCTTATTATACCTAAAGTACGCTATATCCGATACAAGAATAATGCTTATCAAAATGTCAATTACAAGGAAATATACAGTTCTTTTCTTTCCCTTAAATAATAACGAAAAGCTAAAAAGTATTAGTACAGAAGCAAATATTGGTGTAATAACACCTGTGTCAAAATATTCTGGAGAAATTTCCCTTCCATAAGAAACTACTTTAAAAAATATAACCATGAAAAAAACTATACTATCACCATAATTTAATATTTTCGAAAATAAATCTGTTGCTCTATCTAATAAATAATTCTTATCCGCTGCATAAGATTTCATTCACTCATCTCTCTTCCAATTTATCATTCTCCTATAATATAATATAAAAAAATTAATAATACATAAATAACTTATTAACATTAAATAAATTATTCATGTATTAGTACATATAACGCATTAGAATTTATGTCTTATATACATATAACCTTTAAAAATTCTCTCATAAAATAATTTTATGAAACTTTTACTTCAAATACATCAAGTATAAACATAAAAAGTGGTATTCCTAGTAATAGTCCCCATGTTCCCATAAAATGATCTGATACAATAAGTATTATAAAAGTAAAAAATATAGGCAATTTAGTTTTTGATGACATTAATTTAGGGTTTAAAAAATAGCTTTCTATGCAATGAATGACAAAAATCATTATAATCACATATAATACTTCCACAATACCACCAATTTTAAATGCAATCAGTGATAAAGGTACAAGAGAAATGATTACTCCTGCCACAGGAACAAGACTTAATACAAATATCATAACCCCTAAGGTCATAATATTAGGAAATCCCATTATTATAAGAGAAATAACTGATAATATTGTATTAACAAAAGCTATTATAATCTGTGCCTTTATAACCTTACCAAAGGAATTCAAAAAATTGTTTCCATAGTATATAAAATATTTATACATAACAGATAATTTACTTTTTTCAAATTTTTTTCCAAAATTTTGTATCTGTTTTTTTTCTAACACAAAGAATAAACTTAATACAAATGCAAAAAAAACATTTAAACTTACCGTTCCAAAACTTTTAGCAAATTCTATAATATAGCCCAATCCCATTTTAGTATATGATCCTATATCCACTTTAGAAATAATTGGTTGTATATACTTGCCGAGTATTCCTAATTGATTTAAATCAACACTATTATAGAAACTACTTGCTTGATTAATAATACTTGTTGTTTGTCTTACAATTATTGGAACATAACTATAAAATGCAAGAACTATCAGAGCTATCATTGTCACATATAACAATATAGTAACTAAGCTTTCACGAACTTTAATATGTTTTTTTAGTTTTAAGACTATATAACCTTGTAGACTGCTAATTAAATATGTAATAATAAATGTTAACAAAATAAAATTTATTATAGTTCTACAAAAATAGAAAAATGCAATTAAGAGAATCAAAAATGAAGCTCTCTTAAATGATTCTTTATGAAATAGCTCTAATAAACTTTCCAATATAATACCCTCCTTTTACAGTAATAGTTTACTATGAAATTTCTATAATTTCAATGGTATAGCTTTGGTATAACTTTTAAATCTAAACAACTATTTAACAATGTTGTCACATAACTGTCACATATAGGTATTATTATTAAGGCATACAAAACATGAACAATTAAGGAGGTAACAATACTTATGGATAACTTAAATAATTCCAATAATACAAATGGAAATGGAAATAATAATATAAATGATAATAAAAATGATAATACTACTAACATGAATCTACCTATTGAATACGACGTAGAAGGTACAGACAAAACTAAAAGACCTTTCAACAAAAAATTAGCTTCATATATAGCTGTAGGGTTAACTTGTGCAATACTTGGTGGAGGAATATCAACAGCTTCAGCATTATATCTTATTCCTAAATCAAATTTTTTCAAAAATACTCCTCTCTACAAAGCTGTAAATAATAGTTATGCTTCCCCATCATCATATATTAATGCATCTGCAACATCTGCTAAAACGAACAGTTCAGCTGGAAGTGGTTTAACCGTATCACAAATAGTAAAAAAGGTTAGTCCAGCTGTAGTTGCAGTTTCAACAAAAACCAATGTAACTCAAGATGATTATAATTCCTTCTTTGGTTCATTTGGTAATGGAAAAAACTCACGTAATTCAGTTCAAGAAGGAATGGGATCAGGAATTATATATAATAAGGATGGATACATTCTAACAAATTATCATGTTATAAAAGGAGCAAATACAATAACAGTAATTTTAAATAATAAAAAGCAAGTGAAAGCTAAAGTTGTAAATTATGATGAATCAGCTGATGTAGCAGTTATACAAATGACAGGCGATTTTACAGTGCCTGGTGTTGCTGAACTTGGAAGCTCAAGCAGCTTGAATGTAGGAGATTCAGTTGTAGCCATAGGAAATCCTCTTGGCAAAGAACTTTTAGGTACAGTTACAACTGGAGTTGTCAGCGCTCTTAATCGACAAATAAGCGTTGGAAGTGAAGACAGTAGTAATAACGGTTTTGGTGATAATAACAACAGCAGTAGTGGTACAACTAGTGGTGCAACTCAAGAATACATTCAAACAGATGCAGCAATTAATCCTGGAAATAGTGGTGGTCCTCTTGTTAACTCTTTAGGACAGGTCGTTGGTATAAATACTGCAAAAGTAAGTGAAAGCGGCGTAGAAGGCATTGGTTTCTCAATACCAATAGATACTGTAAAAACAAAAATTCAAAACCTCTCAAAACCAATGCTTAAACTTGGTATATCATGTGAAGATATAGATAAAAATACAGCTGAACAGCACAATATTCCACAGGGAGTATATATTGAACAAGTAGAAGATTTAAGTGCTGCTCAAAGAGCTGGATTACAGGCTGGAGATGTCATAACAAAATTTGATGGTAAAAAAGTATCCTCAACAAACGACATAAATCAAATTAAAGGAAAACATAATTCAGGTGATGTTGTTCAAGTTGAAGTTTATAGAGATGATTCATATAAAACCATCTCTCTAAAATTATCTGATAAATAAATCTAATTGGCTACATTAAGTGAAAAATAGAACTTTACCCCCTTTTTTATATTCTGAACTCCATAATTTCCTTTATGGAGTTCTATTATATTTTTAACTATTGCAAGTCCAAGTCCTGTACCACCTATTTTTCTATTTCTAGACTTATCAGTTTTATAGAATTTATCCCAGATTTTATTTATTTCAACTTCATTTATATGTTCTCCATCATTTATAACCTCTACTGTAATCTTATTACCTTCTCTAATCATATTTATATTTATACTAGCTTTAGCATATTTCATAGAATTATTAAGTAAATTAATTAAAACTTGTTCTATTCTATATTTATCTCCAAAAACATAATTATTTATTATATTTATATCCATATCTAAATTTCTTTCTTCAAGTATAGCATAATATTTTTTACAGCATTTAAATACCATTTCCCCTATATCGAATTTTTCGTTTGTGAGTTTAAAATTTCCACTCTCAAGTTGAGATAAATCAAGCATATCAGAAATAAGTTTTCCCATTCTTGATGCCTCATCAATAATCACATCAGTATAATATTCCCTTTCTTCATCACTAGTCACTACATTATCCTTAAGTCCTTCCGCATAGCCTTCAATTATTCCTACAGGTGTTTTAAGTTCATGAGAAACTCCAGCCACAAATTCTTTTCGCATTTTCTCAAGTTCCTTTTCTTTCTCTATATCCTTTTTTAATTTATCATTGGCCTTCCTGAGAGAGCTAAGGGAACTATCTAAATTTTCGGAAAGAAAGTTTAAGCTCTTTCCGAGGTCACCTATTTCGTCATCAGAGGTTATTGTACATTTTTCATTAAAATCAAGTTCTGCCATTTTAGATGCAGTGCTTCTCAGTCTTTTTAATGGCTTTGTTATCATTTTTGAATATATAAATGACAAAATTACTACAACAACAATTGCGCTTAATAATATGTAGATAAAAAATTCTCTCATTACTGATGACGCCTCTGTAATTGCCTCAAAAGACGATATTGCAAATATAACATCACCATTTTTACCTGGTACTACACATACTATATTTTTTACATTATATGTCTTACTCTGAAAAACATAAGTCTTACTTTTTCCTGTTCTCTTCATGTTAATAAATTCAGCAGGATTTGATACCCAGCTATGCATTATATCCTTAATTATATTTATTTGTGCAATTGTACTACTGCTTTCATAGTCACTTTCCAAATATCTCAAGTTTCCATATGGATTTAGCACTGCAATTTTGCAATCATTTTTTTGCTCAAACTCCTTTATACTGCTCTGAATATCATAATTAGAATCGCTTTTACTATCATATTGTTTCTTAAAATTCATAGTTGCTGTATCAAGACTATCCATTTTTTTATTTTGATAAAACTTGCCAAAAAAAGCACTTTCGAATACAAGTATAGCTATTATGAAAAATGCATAAAAAATTAAGGTTACCAAAAATAATTTAGTTGTTATACTTTTTTTTATCTTCATTTTTTCACCTCAAACTTATATCCACTTCCCCTAACTGTAGCTACAAGATACGATTTGTCCTGAAGCTTTTCTCTAAGTCTTTTTACGTGAGTATCAACAGTTCTAAAATCACCATAATAATCTTTTCCCCAAACATTATCTAAAATTTTATCACGGGTTAAAGCTATACCTTTATTATGGCAAAGATAAATCAAAAGATCATATTCCTTTGGAGACAAATAGATTTCCTTATCCCCAATCATAACTTCATGGGAAATCTCATCTATCTTAAGGCCATCAAACTCTTGGCTTTCAGATTTTTCATTAAGCCTAGCCCTCTTTAAAAGCACTTTAACCTTAGCTGTAAGAACCTTGGGACTAAACGGCTTTGTAACATAATCATCCGCTCCAAGCTCATATCCAAGAAGTTTATCATCTTCTTCATTTTTAGCAGTTAAAATTATTATAGGAACATCTGATTTTTTTCTTATATCGCCGCAGACAGTCCATCCATCTAAAACAGGAATCATTATATCCAAAATAACAAGGGACACAGAATTTTTGCTAAAACTATCCAAAGCACTTCTGCCATCAGCTGCTTCAATTATACCGTATCCCTCTCTTTTTAAATATGCCTTTATAAGTTCCATCATTCTATCTTCATCTTCTACTATAAGAATGTTTTTATCCAAATTATATCCCCCCATATATATATAAGTCTATTCTTTAATTATTTCTCCACCTTCTATTATACTATTCTCCCCATTATTAAGCTTTTTCTTCTCTTTTTTAAATATGACAGCAGAACAAATTGCAGTAAGAGGTATAGTAAATATAAGTCCAATACTTCCCGCTAAAGATTTTATAACTTCAGAAGCTATTACATCCTGATTTATAATTCTATATAAAGGCAAATCGTATGAAGAAATCCATATAATAGCATACATGGCTCCACCAACATATGCAAGAATAAGAGTATTGGCCATAGTACCCATTATATCCTTTCCAATATTCATACCTGATTTTACAAGATCCTTAATACTTGCATTATCCTGTTTATCATTTATTTCATTTATAGATGATGCAATAGACATACTTACATCCATAACTGCTCCAAGAGCTCCCATAAGTATTCCAGCAAAAAGCAAACCACTAAAATTAAAATTTACATTTTGAGAGATATAAATAACCATCTGCTCTTCTTCATCTGTTAGTCCCGCAAGATTTAAGGATAATATGCTAAATTCTGCAATAAGCGCTGACAATATTACTCCACCCCAGGTGCCCATTATAGCTGCTAAAGTTTTTTTGTTCTTTCCGCTTATTATCAGAAGATTAATCGTACTTACACCCATACATATTACAATTGATACAACCGTTGGATTAAATCCATGTAGTATAAGTGGTACCATTATTTTTAGAACTGCAAATCCAGTTATTCCAAGTGCAATTACTGACTTTATTCCCTTTTTTCCTCCAACTATACCAAGTAATATTATAAATATAATTATAAGTTCATAAATAAATTTATACCTTACAACATCATATATGTACGCACTTGTTATTTTGCCCTTGCTGTCCTCATCTATATTAACAAGTACTTCATCTCCCTTTTTAGTAAGTGTTTGGTGTGCAGTTTTTTCATTAATCAAGTTTTCAAGTTTAATAACTTTCCCTTTATAATCTCCATTTAATATTTTCACCAAAACATACTTTTGTTTCAATGAACTTTTGTTGTTAATTGATTTTTTATTTTCCGGTACATTTACTACTTTATTTTTAGATGAATTTTTGTTACTTGACGCTTCTCCAATTACTTTACCATGTATAACAGTATTTCCGTTATTATCACTAAAATAAAAATGCCATATTAAAAAAAGTACAGCAAATACAACTGCCAGACTTGCAAATATAATCTTTTTCTTTTTGCTCATAGTTTCATCTCCATTCTGTTAAAATATAATTATAAACATCTTTAATATATCACAGCTGTATATAGTAAAAAAGTAATTCTTTAAATATTAATCATATGTTAAAATAATATTCGGAGATGTTATATTAATATAATTAAAAATATTGTAAATTAAATAAAGTTCAATATATAGAATAGGAGCATACACATGAGTAAATTAAATTTCAAGGGCAGTGTTATGTTAAACCCTACCCCCGTAGTTCTTGTTATTAGCAAAAACAAATCCGATAAAATAAATATTTTTACCGTTGGCTGGATAAGTACTGTATGTACTAAAGAGCCAATACTAGCCATGGGAGTTAGACCTCAAAGACTTTCACATGAATACATTACAGAAAGTGGTGAGTGTACTATAAACCTTCCTACCCAAAGTATGGTTAAAATTGTAGACTACTGCGGTGTTGTCTCTGGGAAAAAAGAAGATAAAATTAAGCATTTTAATTTAAAACTAAATGATGGTGTGTCGATTTCTACACCTTCACTAGAAAATTCGCCAGTTGCTTTAGAGTGCAAAGTTAAATCAGTAACACCACTTGGAACACATGATTTATTTCTACTAGAAATCTTGAATGTTAAAGTAGATGAAAATTTATTAGATAAGAATAATAAGATATGTTTTAATAAAGCTAACCTTATATGCTACAGTCATGGAGAATATTACGGTTTAAGTTCAAAGCCATTGGGCTCTTTTGGTTTTTCAGTAAAAAAGAAAAGTAGAAAGCACAGAATCGCTAAATAGGTGCATATATTTTATTAAATTTTAGAACATTATTTCATTCCTTTTAATATAGATTTAATATAAAAATTGTAAAATAAAATTATAATGAATGTTAAAACTAAGCAATCAGTTTATATTTATAAAAATAGCTAAAATAAAGGAGTGAAATAATGATGCTATTTGTAAGAAAATTTGATAACTTTATAATTTCTCGTACCCCTTTTAAACATCAAAATACACTTTTAGATAGAATCATGATATGCATAACATGTATGGGTAATGGAGGTCTAATCTGGATAATAATATCAACCTTCTTATGGCTTCTAACGCCTTATAAAATAGCAGCCTTAAGTGTACTACTAGCACTTGTTATGAGCTCAATTTTAGGAGAAGGTTTAATCAAACATTGTGTAAAAAGAATACGTCCTTGCAATGTTGATAAAAGTATAAAAATTTTAATTTCAAAACCTGCATCTTATTCTTTCCCCTCTGGTCACACCTTCTCATCTTTTGCTGCCGCAAATATGCTTTACCTTTATTTTAATAACACAGGCATAATATTTTTCATACTAGCATTTCTTATATCTATATCGAGAGTTTATTTACGCGTACACTATCCTACAGACGTACTTGGAGGCGTACTTCTTGGAATTCTGTGCTCTAAATTACTATTTATAGTACTTCAATACAATCTAATTTAGCCCAGTGCAATCATCAAAATTAAACTAATAATAGCTGAAATTAAAGCTATAACAATTGATATTTCAAGAAAACCTAAAGTTAATACTCCTGCTCTAATTATATAAAGTGCAAAAGTATATTTTGATACATCAAAAGCATCAATAAAATTAAATACCATTAATATAATAAAAATTATTGAAAAGCCTCTCATTACACATCGTATGTCACCCTTATCTGGTGACATGCTTAAAAAAATATATCCCGCTACAAATATAAATATAAAGAAATGTGGGTTAGCTACATTTGAAACATCAAAAAAAGTTTCTAACATACATTTATTCGAATTTATAATTCCATTTAAAGTACCAAAATCTAAAGTTATAGAATTGGCATTTTGATATACAACTTTAAGAATATTCTGCAGCGTACCTGGAATAATAACTTTAACGCCTATAAATATAGCCAAAATCCCCCACAAAAAAGGCATAATTCCTATAAAAAAATCCCCTGTCCTTTGATAAAAGTTTTCATTCTTATCAAAACACTTTACGTATCCAAGCATATTATTTTTATCTGGCTCTTGAAGTAATTTTATATCTTCAATTCTGTGTGCAAATACAACAGCCATAAATACATGAAGAAATTGATGAAAAGTAGAACCTAAAGCCCCTATTACCATTACAGCTTTTTTCCCAATACTGCTTTTTAAATTACCTATAATAAAATTTTTAAATCCACCAAGAATAAAACTAAATACTACTAATATTATTGTAAAATAAATAGCCTCGATTAAAGTTCTCGATAAAACCGCAATCTCAGTTATATAATCTATCTTCATTTTATATCACCATCTTTAAAATATCATAATATTAAGTTATACATACATCATAATGCTTTGTTTATAACATTTTAAAAATGCATAACTTTAACTTCACCTTGTGAACCATTTAATCATATCCTTACAACTCTTGTAATTAAACTTATTAAAAACGTAATACAAGAAAATGCAACAGCTAAAAGAATAAAACATGTCATTAAAACATTATATCTCACAATATTTATATTAAATATATATTTAGACAATCCAAAAATATTTATAACAAGAATAATCATAAATATACTTATAAGCCCGCTCCATGCTCCCTGCATATCCGCACCACTTAAAGATATATGTGATGATATACATATTGCAATAAATAAAAACAAATAAAAATATGGATTTTTCAAATTAACCGCAGAAAAAATAGTCTTCATAGCCATTATATTAGAAGCTAGAATTCCATGTATTGAACCTTTATTTAATACAGTAACCCCTAAATTTTGCTTCATTATAGTAATAAAATTTGTAAATTCTACTGGCATAGTTACTCTCATTAAAGCAATTATTACAGTTATACCCCCAAAAATAGGAGCAACACCTATGAAAAAATTTCCTATTTGCTGATATATGTTTGCCGCATTATAAGTATGTTTCACATAACCTAATACTCCACTTTGGTCTGGTTTTTGTAGTAGCTTCATGTCCACAATTTTATGCCCAAATATAATCGCAGCTAAAGCATGGCTTAGTTCATGAACAGGCACTCCTATAAATCCGGTTATCATAACAGCCTTCATTCCAAAACTTCTCTCAAAATTTAATATTGAATTATTTCTTAAGAAGCCCAATATAAATCCACCAGCAATTATTACCCCTGTTAAATATACTGTTTCTATTAATGCTTGTATAAATATATTTACTAAAGAATTCATATCCATTTCCTTTCAAAATATCATTCAGTTATCTCTACTCTATTACCATCAGGATCTAATATACAACTCTCATAATATCCATCTCCCGTACGCCTTGGTCCACTTACAACTTCATATCCTTTATTTTTTAATAAGTCAGTAAGCTCATCCACTTTTTTTACGCTTCCTACTGAAAAAGCTATATGAGCTAATCCAATAAATTCTTGAGCTCCATCACTTGTCCTTGATTTTATTTTCTCATTAGACATTATTTCTAATCGTGCATCCTCATCAAATTCAATAAAATAGGACTCAAAGTGTTTCTTCTCATTTATATATTTATTGCCACTTTTTCCATTAAAATACTCAATGTAGAATTTTTTTAACTGTTCTATATTTGTTGTCCACATTGCCACATGTTCAATTTTCATATTATCATCCCCATTTAATTTATCTCTAATTTTTTATTATATCATAATATATAAAATTTTATGTTAACATTAAAATAACTTATCTATTCTGCATAATTGTAATTTATAAAATAACATGGTATACTAACCATAAACTAAATGCTATGCTTTAGGCACCAATTAAGGTTTAATAGGGAAATTGGTAAAAATCCAATACAACCCCCGTTACTGTATGCAGGTACAAAGCCAATATCCACTGGGAATTTTTCTGGGAAGGATGGCAGAGGTTAAACTGTAAGTCAGGAGACCTACCTAAAGTATTATGGAACTTCGGAGGGAAGTAAAATCCATAAACATAAGATAATATTCCCAAAATTAATCTATAGGGATATATTAGTTATATTTATGTACAAAATTTCGCCCCGCATAAGCGAGGTTTTTTTATTTTCATCAATCTTCCGAAGAAGTAATAGTATTTTGAGACATTAAATAAAACTCATAAGTCTAAGCTCCCAATTATAAAAATACTAAGTCTTTTTATAATTTGGAACAAGACTTATTGAATTTTGTTTAAACCGTTCCCAAAATAATATTACTTCATTTAGAATAAAAGCAAGGTAAATTTTTCTCCGCTTCACTGCGAAAAATACCATAGACACGGAGGAATTTTTCCCTTGTTTTTGAAATTATAATTATTAATTTAACGACCCTTTACAATAGGAAGGAGATTTACAATGTACAAAAAAATCAAAATACTAGTAATTTCTTTATTGGTTTTAGTCAGTTTAGCTTTATCTTCATGTACTCCTAGCAGTACAAATAAAACTCCTACAGCTAATGAACCAAGCTCCAAAAAGACCAGCGCATCTATTATGAATTATAATGGTAAAGTTTATGTTTCGCTAAAAGACGCTTACAAATGCGTAAATGGAAAATATTCACTAAATGGCAAAACTGCCAACATATCAGATCCTGATGAAACTTTAAAAATTACATCAGGCAGCGATACAGCTTATGTAACTTCCCTGAAGACCAAAGCTACCACTGTAGTAAAAATGAGTACCGTACCTACTATTAAAAATAACGATATGTATGTCCCAATGGACTTCTTAAGTGATGTAATGGACGCTAGATTAGATTACTCAAATGGGAAGCTTAACATCGAAACAGAAATGCCTTTAAAATACACAAAAGCATTTAGCATTAAATACCTAAGAGGTGGACTTAAAAAAGTAACTGACGGAAATAACAAAGTCTTAATACTTGTACCAAAAGGGAAAGCTGTCCCAGATGAATACAAAAATGACACTATAGTTACTACACCTGTAACAAATGTATTGTGTGCATCAACTACTCAAGGTACTTTGTTGAAACCGCTAAATGAATTAGGCAGTATAAAGAGCGTTACATCAAAAGAAAATGAATGGGAAATCAAAGACATACAAAATGGTCTTAAAAACAATTCTATAACTTATGTTGGAGATAATAATTCTCCTGACTATGAAAAAATTTCATCTTCAAAACCAGATATGGCATTTCTTTATGGAGGAACTTATGGTTTAAACAATATGATGAAAAAATTCGATGAATTAAAAATAAATTATGCTTCTGACAATGAATATCTAGAGGAAAATCCACTTGGAAGATTAGAATGGATAAAATTTTTATCGGCATTTTATAACAAAGAAGATACCGCTGAAAAGTACTTTAATGATATGGTCAAAAAAGTTCATGCTATAACTAAAAAGACATCTTCATTAAAACGACCAAACGTTGCATGGGGAATAGTTGAGAATGGAAAAGTATATATACCCGAAAAAAATTCTTATCCTGCAAAAATGATTCAAATGGCAGGCGGAAATTATATATTTAAAAACTTCAAAAATGAAAGTGGATACATAACTCTTGAAGATTTTTACGCAAAAGCAAAAGATGCTGACATATTAATCTATGCCTCTACAAAAAAATATACACCATCAGTTAAATCAATGCTTACTACCGCTCCTGTGCTTAAAAGTATTAAACCTGTAAAAGACAAAAAAGTATGGTGCTTTAGTGAAGATTATTATCAATCTATAGATAAAACTGATGAACTCATAGAAGATTTAGCATCTATATTACATCCAGATAGCTTTAAAGGCTATACTGTAAAACATTATTCACATTACTAAACTTTACTTTGGAGGATAGCTATGAATTTTATTCTTAAAAAGAATGCAAAACATGTAATCTTTATTATACTTCTATCTATAATGATGATTATAACTTTTGCCTTTTGTATCAGTGTTGGTTCCATAAAAATAAACTTAATTGAAGTATTTAAAATATTACTTAGACACGGTTCTTATGATAGTGGGAACTATGAAATAATATGGAATATACGTTTTCCTAGGGCGCTAGGTGCCTTAATAGGTGGCTCTGCCCTATCCGTTTCGGGACTATTACTTCAAATATTCTTTAAAAATCCCATAGTGGAACCTTATGTTCTTGGTATATCCTCTGGAGCAACTTTATTTGTTGCACTTGTTATGCTTGGAGGGATAAGTTTTGGGCTTTCCTTATCCGCTCCTTTTTTAATATTTTTAGCAGCTTTACTTGGCTCTACCTTAGTAACAATTGTAGTACTTTTATTTGCAAACAAAGTTAAAAGCATAGTAACACTTCTGGTAATTGGAATAATGGTTGGATACATATGCAGTGCTGCAACAAGTATTTTATCTACTTTTGCAACCAAAGAAGAGCTTCAAAACTTTACCATGTGGACATATGGAAGCTTTTCAGGCTTTACCTGGAAGAACATACATATACTTATCTTTATAGGAATACCCACTCTCTTAGCTTCAATGTTTATAATAAAACCTTTGAATGCCTTTTTACTTGGAGAAGATTATGCCAAAAGCATGGGAATACAAATAAAAGCTTTTAGAATTGCAATTATACTAATTTCCAGCATCTTGGCTGCCGTTGTAACAGCTTTTGCAGGTCCTATTGCATTCATAGGATTAGCTATTCCACACATAACAAGATTGGTTTTTAGAACTTCAAATAACATATTTTTAATACCTGGCTCTATTTTACTTGGAGGCATAGTAACTTCAATGTGTGATCTTATGTCAAGGACTTTATTTTCACCAACAGAACTTCCAATAAGCGCAGTAACCTCTTTTATAGGTGCTCCTATCGTTATTTTCCTCATTTTAAAAAGGAGGACTTCATTATGAACTGTTTAAAAACAAAGGACTTATACTGCGGCTATAATAAAAAAGCTGTAATTGAAAATATAAATTTTAGTGCTAATGAAGGTGAAATGATATGTTTACTTGGTCCAAACGGTGCAGGTAAAACCACAATACTTAGGACAATATCAGGTCTTCTTCCACCTGTAAAGGGTGATGTATATATTAATGGAAAAAATCTTCTTAATATAAAAAAGACCGACCTTGCAAAAACACTTTCAGTTGTACTTACACAAAAAACTTCCTTTGACCTCATGACAGTTTTTGAAGTAGCAGCACTTGGACGTTATCCTCATACGGGTTTTTTTGGTAAACTGTCAAAAGATGATGAAAATAAAATTTCAAATACTCTAAAAGATGTTGGTGCTTTTAATTTAATAAATCGATATTTTGATGAATTAAGCGATGGCGAAAAACAAAAAGTTATGCTTGCAAGAGCCTTAGTTCAAGAACCTAAAATCATAATTTTAGATGAACCCACAACTCATCTTGATATTAATCATAAAATAGAACTTTTAAATACTTTAAAAAAATTAAGCATAAAAAATAAAATTTCAGTTATATTATCCTTGCATGAAATTGACCTTGCTCTTAAATACTGTGATAAAGTTATGCTCATTAAAAATAAAAAAGCTTTCGCCTTTGGTGAACCTGAAAATATTTTAGATGACAGTACTATAAATAAACTTTATAATATAGAAAATGCTAACTTCAGTAAAGCTTTATGCTCTATAGAAGTAAAAAACCAATTAAAAAACAGTATCTATGTAATAGGCGGTTGTGGAATGGGAACTCCAATATACAGGCTTCTTACAAAATGTAATATTGGCTTTTCTACAGGAATTCTACATAAAAATGATATTGATTATGAAATAGCCAAAACTATGTGCTTAAACATTCAAAGTGAAGAGCCTTTTGAAAAAATAAGTTCAGCCGTTTTTGAAAAAGCTTTAAAGATCATTGACTTGTCAGATATAATAATTGACTCTGGAGTTAAAATCGGAGAAATAAATAAAAAAAATATGGATCTCATAAATTACGCTTTAGAAAAAAATAAAAAAGTAATAACCTTGAGAAAAAATTTTAATGATAAAGTAATTTCCTGCAGTGATGCAGTTAATATAATTAATTATATTAGGAGGTATAACCATGAGTGAAAACTACAAATTCTTTCAGCACAAAAACTGCGAATATTTCCCCTGTCACAAAGTAAAAAATGAAGAAAACTTTAATTGCCTTTTTTGCTATTGCCCACTTTACTTTTTAGAAAACTGTGGTGGAAATAACAAAGACTTCCATGGAATAAAGGACTGTTCAAATTGCCTCATCCCTCATTCCCCAAAGGGCTATGATCACATTGTAAATAAAATAAAGGAAGTAAATAGTAAAAAACTCAACAAATGATTTGACTTATAAGTTATGCTATTATATAATTTTATTAAAACTAGAAGGTTGTGTGACTGGCGGAAATGGAGTCTACCATAGGAAACACAATCTATATTTAATCGACCGCCTGGGTGAATTGTATGTGATTTACTCAGGCTTTTTTTGTATTTAATTTTTAGGAGGATGTATAAATGAAAGTTTCAGAAATAAAACTAAAATATGGATGTAACCCTCAACAGAGTCCAGCTAGAATATATGTAAATAAAGGAGTTTTACCCCTTGAAGTACTAAACGGCAGACCAGGATACATAAATTTCATGGACGCACTAAACTCATGGCAACTTGTAAAAGAATTAAGAAAAGCTACAGGTCTTGTTTCTGCTGCATCTTTTAAACACGTAAGTCCAGCAGGCGTAGGTACCGCTGTTCCACTAAGTGATGCCCTTAAAAAATCATATTTAGTAGAAGGCACTGAATTAACTCCAGCAGCAATTGCATACTCAAGAGCAAGAGGTGCTGATAGAATGTCCTCTTATGGAGACTTTGCCGCTTTAAGTGATAAAGTTGATGTTGCTACTGCGAAGATACTAAAAAAATCCGTTTCCGACGGTATAATAGCACCAGACTACGAACCTGAGGCATTAGAAATCTTAAAGACAAAGAAAAAAGGAAATTACACTATAATAAAAATTGATCCTGATTATGAACCAGCTGTAATTGAAAGAAGAGAAATTTACGGAATTACTTTTGAACAAAAAAGAAATCTAACACCTTTAAATGAAAGCTTACTTCAAGATATAGTAACTAAGGACAAAAACCTTCCAGAATCAGCAAAGCGTGATTTAATAATTTCTATGATAACTTTAAAGTATACTCAATCAAATTCTGTATGCTTTGCCCTAGACGGTCAGGTAATCGGTGTTGGAGCAGGACAGCAGTCCAGAGTACACTGTACAAGACTTGCTGCTTCAAAGGCAGATATATGGTTCTTAAGACAGCATGAAGCAGTATTAAATCTTCCTTTTAAAGAAGGCATTTCAAGACCTGATAGAGACAACTTAATAGATCAATACCTTCGTGACGATGTTACTGATGCTGAAACAGTAGGCTGGGGAAGAGTTTTAAAATCCATACCTAAGAGACTTTCAAAAGAAGAAAAAGATAAATGGCTTTCAAATCTTAAAAATGTTTCACTGGGCTCAGATGCATTTTTCCCTTTCAGCGACAATATAGACAGAGCTGCTAAAAGCGGTGTAAAATATATCGTTCAACCTGGAGGTTCTATAAGGGATGATGTTGTCATCGAAGCCTGCGACAATTACGGCATGGTAATGGCATTCTCCAAAGTAAGGTTGTTCCATCACTAAGAGAAGTAACAGTATTTGGAAACATTAAATAAAGCTCATAAGACTAAGCTCCAAATAATGAAAATACTAAGAAATTTTAATAACTCGCTGAAAAAAAGCTCAAACAAATTAAAATTTCTAAGTCTTTTCATTATTTGGAGCAAAGTCTTATTGAGTTTTATTTAAATTGTTTCCAAAATACTGTTACTTCTCTTAAGGAACGATTTAAAAAAAGTATAATGAATATTATCATATACGAGGTTTGGGCGAAGCTCATTATCCTTCTTTATAAAATACAGGCGCTCTTAATGTTTACGATTAATAACTTTGATTCGTTAATTAAAAAATTCTTTTATAATACCCTGATATCTTATTACAGGAGAACAATCTGTAAAGCCAGAGCCTTATAATATTCTATTAATCATACCTGAAATTCCGTAGGTACGAAGGAATTTCTTCCTTGCTTTACCCTTAAATCAAAATAACAGTGCTGAAGGAATGATTTAAAAAAAGTCTAATAAATCTTGGTTAAAAAATCATAAAATACTTAGAGTTTTAATTTGTTTGAGCATTTTTTTAGCGAGTTATTAAAACTCTTAGGATTTTATGATTTTTTAGCCTTAGATTTATAGACTTTTTTTAATGTTCCAAAGCACTGTTATTTTGCTCCATCTCATATACGCCCTGGTAAGAAGAATCCGAAAAATGCTTTTTAGGATACTTTTTAATTATTTCAAATCCACATTTTTTATAACAGCTAATGGCTCTCTTGTTTGTCTCACGAACATTTAAATATATTTTACTAAGTTTCATTTCTTTAAATGCCTTTTCCTTTAAAATTCTTATTACTTCACTCCCTATGCCCTTTCCTCTGCAGTTCACATCAGCAATATAAATTCCAAGTTTTCCATTATTTTCAGTTATATTTTCAAGCCATGCAGCACCTATTATTGATTCGTCAAATTTTATCATAAAAAATAATGTGTGCTTTTCAAGAGCTAAATCCGATTCTCTTAAATACTGCGGCCTAGTATGAGACAAATACTTAGATAATTCTTTAGTACTCTCCCACTTTTCAATAAATTTAATATAATCATTTGAATATGGCACAAGTTCTAACCCCATATTTTCATCATCTCACTTTATTTAATCATTATTCATTTATAAATATAAGTGTTTTTTATAGATTCTAACAGTACCATGATATTAAAAATACAATTCACTTCTGGTATCATAATTTCCTATTAATCTTGATATATTAAATTCCGTAGGCACGGAGGAATTTTTCCCTTGCTTTACATTTAAATCAAAATAACATTACTGAAGGAACGATTTAAAAAAATTCTAATAAATCTTGGTGAAAAAATCGTAAAATCCTTAGATATTTTAATTTGTCTGACCGATAGGGAGTTATTAAAATATCTTAGGATTTTATGATTTTTTCATCTTAGATTTATAGGATTTTTTTAATGTTCCTTCAGTAATGTTATTTTGCTCCATGCTTTAAAATTTTAGGATTTGTTTTATTAAAAACCTCATTAGTTACAGAATAAAAATGAAAGTAAATATTTATATGATGATTTCCTTTATTTATTAAATTACTATTCTCAAGTTCATTCATAAACTGGTATACCCTGGAATTCATTTGATTTTTATCAAAGTTCTCTCCACTATTAACTAAAACATATAAATTAATTGTCATTTCCTTCTGATTACTTATAGCAGAATTCAAATCAAAACTCATATCATTATCTTTTTTTATAATGTCGCTTGAAATATCAACATAATATTTAAAATCTTTAAAGTTATCTCCCATAATTCCTTTAATACGTTCACTTACCAAATTGCTTACAAGTGATGCAAAATATCCATCATTATATGTAGTAGATTTACCAAAATAGCAATGATTTTTAGTTATTGTAAATTTTTTAGAAGGATTATTTTCAGAATAAATTACACATTCATCAGGATAGCTGCCTTCACCAAAGAAACTTGACCCTTGAGATATACTCTTAATCTTAAAATTCATTGCATATTTAGCTTTAGTGTACTCTTTAAAATCCTTAGCTGTATCCTTATCTGTTTCACACCCAAACAACGTTAAAATTATAATTAAGCTTACAAAGATACATATTGCTTTTCTTAATTTATTCAATAAAAAAAACCCTTTCTTACTTTGTTTTAATATATGTAATTTTTACTTTATCTTTATCATTTTGTTCCTTACACTCAATAGAAACTATATTTTTCACAGACTCAGTTTTCATAATTTCATTTCTATCCTTAAATTTACATACCATTCTTAGATTTTTTTACACTTTCAAACTCATCTGAAATTTTATCTATTGTATCATCATTATATATATCACATTCTGCTTTATCATAATAATGCGTTTCTCCATATATTTTTGCTTGCGCCTTATTATCTTCTATTTCAATATCTCTATCTTTTTCTTCTTCCCCTTGCAGTACTCTTTTTACATACATCTCTTCATGAGCATCTTCTTTTTGTATAGTTTCTGGTTTTGTTTTATTAAACACATAGCTATTCACAAAATAAAAATTCAACTTCATAGACATCCTGTTTATCTTTTTATTAATTAAATTACTATTCCTAAGTTCATTCATAAACTGATAAACCCTTGCAGCCATTTGAGTTTTATCAAATTTTTCTCCACTATCAACTAACACATAAGTATTAATATCAATCTCATCTGTATTATTTATAACATCATCTAAATTAAAACTCATATTGTTATTTTCATTTTTAAATTTTTCACAATAATAACTAGAGATAAAAAAGCAATATTTAAAATCTTTAAATCTATCTCCCATAATTCCTTTAGTGCGTTCCTCAATCAAAGATTGTACTAAATTATTAAAATATTCATCAGTGCATTTACTTTGGCTATTTGTAAAAAGATGTGTCCTAATCATTAGAAACTTTTTAGACTGGCTATTGGCCGGATATAATAAACATTCATCATAAGAACTACAAAAAATCCCTAAACCTCCTTGATACACATCTTTAACTTTTGCCTTCATTGCATACTTTTTTCTGGCATATTTCTTGTAATCATTAGCTATCATTCCATTGGTTTCACACCCACACAATACTGTTGAAATTGCAATTAAACTTATAAAAATGCATATTACTTTTCTTAACCTCTTCAATAAAAAAACCCTTTCTTACTTTGCTTTAGTGCGTGATTTTCACTTTATCCTTATAATCCTTTTGTCCTTTGCACTCAATAGAAGCTATATTTTTTATAGTCAAATCTTTTATAATCTCATTTTTATATTTAAATTTATATTTTTCCGGATTTATCTTTACATACTGTTTTGATGTAACAAGATAAAATTGAAAGGATATTTTAACATCTCTATTAGACAACTTGTTCTTCATTATCTTATTAATAAAATCTCCTATTTCATTAGCTGTTTGTAGCTTGTCCAGTTTATCTCCATAATTGACAAACACTTTTATTGTAACTAAAGCCTTTTTTTCCTTGTTAAAAAAGTCTTCTAATTCTGGCTGCTCTTTGTAATCATAATCTGAAACAGACAAATTCCCATCATTATTGTTAGATACCATAACTGCATATTTGAAATTTTTAAAATCCTGGTTTTGTATTCCAAGTATTCTTTCATATAATAAAGGCTCTATCAATCTGTATACATATCCATCCTTATATGTATCCTTTTTCTCTTTCTTTACATAAAAAAATCTATTTACATCATTCTCAGGATATACAATCATTTCATTTGATAATAATTTATGTTCTTTAACCTTTAAATACAAAGCATATTTATTTCCTTCATAGCTAACCATATTGTGAAGCTTATATTCATCAACTATCTTAAATGAACTTACCCCTAACAAAAATAGTATTATTACTAGTGCACTTATTACAACTTTTTTTGCTCTCATTTTTTCCTCCGTTTATTTTAAGGCTACCTTTATATTCAATTATAGCTTGCTTACTTTTATATAATCATTTAATAAACTATAGCATTTACATACCCTTTTTAGGATCTTCTACGCTTTTAAAATCATTTAAAATTTCATCTACTGTATTATCCTTATATATGTCACATACTGCTTTATCATAATAATGGGTTTCTTTGTATATCTTCGCTTGTGCCTTAGCTTCTTTTTGATCGTAATCTCCAGTTTCTTCTTTATCTCCCTGCAGTCTTCTGTTTTGCTTTGCATCTTCAGACTCTTCATTTTGTATGATTTCTGGTTTTGTTTTATTAAACGTATGGCTATTTACAAAATAAAAACTTAAACTCATAGATACCATGTTTATATCTCTATTAACTAGATTACTGTTTCTAAGTTCATTCATAAATTGATAAACCCTTTCAGCCGCTTGAGTTTTATCAAATTTTTCTCCACTATCAACTAACACATATGTATCAATATCAATCTCATCTTTATTATTTAGAACATCATCTAAATTAAAACTCATATTCTTATTTTCATTTTTAAATTTTTCACAATAATAACTAGAAATAGAGAAGCAATATTTAAAATCTTTAAATCTATCTCCCATAATTCCTTTAATGCGCTCCTCAATCAAGGATTGTACTAAATTATTAAAATATCCATCCGTACATTCATTGGCTATCCCCATAGTATGATGGTCTCTAGTCATTAGGAATTTTTTAGACGGGTTATTTATAGGATATAATAAGCATTCATCACGCGAGCTGCCCAAAACATCCCACATTCCTTGATCCACACCTTTAACTTTCGCCTTCATAGCATACTTTTTTCTAGCATACTTTTGAAAATCACTAGCTACCATTCCATTTGTTTCACACCCACATAATTCTAGTAAAATTACAATTAAACTTATAAAAATACATACTACTTTTCTTATTTTGTTCAATTTAAAAATCCTTTCTTAAAAGCTTATATGAGCATTTTTTAATCATTTATAATATAAAAGGAGCTGTTGCACTACTTAAAAGCAGAAAAAAATTAAGAATTAAGAGTGAAGAATTAAGAATGAATGTAACTTTTTCTCCGTTACACCATGAAAAACTTTTAAGCTTATACTGCTTCCTGTATTATTAAATTTTCCAGAGCAAAGCGGCGGAAAATCCTCCATCATTCTTAATTTTTAATTCTTAATTCTTAATTTTTAATGCAACAGCCTCTTTATATTATCTAAATGCACTTGCATTATTATTTATTGAAGCTTCCATTTGAGTATAGTTCTCAACAACACTATCTAAAAATCTTGCATATGAATCTACCACTCTTCTGTAATCATCAAATTTAGGTGCTAATGCATTAAACTTGTCCCTTATTGTGTTTCCAGCATCACTCTGCCATGTTCCATTTAAACCATTTACTTCTCTTTTCATGTCTTCAAGTTCTGATGTCAAACTTTGATTTAAATTTCTTATACTTGACGCTGTCTTTGAAACCTCTGCAAAAGATATCTTTATTCCATCTGAAGCCATTATAAATTCCTTCTTTCTTATTTTGTCTTAATTAGTTAGTTAATCTTCTTGCTGCATTCATAGTCTCTTCTTGAGCCTGAGAATAATAAGTTGAAGATGACTTTAAGAAATCTGAATACTCCTTCATTACACTAACCATTGCTTTAAATGCCTCTCTAAAGCCTTCTATTTGTGTTACATATGCCTGATTATCAGAACCCTGCCATGCAGATTTCATTGCTTCAACTTCACTATAAAGCTGATTATAATTCTTTTCATATTGTGCAATTTCTGTATCCATATTGCCTGATGCTGATTTTAATTTTGATGGATCTACAAGTATAGATTTTCCCATTTTAATTTCTCCTCTCCTGTGAAAAAATTACTTTATTTATATTAGCATCAGCTTTGAACCATTTTTAAGTCCAAGTTCAGCTGATGACATATTAACATTATAAATTGCTCCTGTTATCCTATCACATAATACAGAATCATCATCACCTATAAAATAGCCTTCAGATAATTCCTCGATTATGCTAGTTACTAATCTTACAATTTCATAAAACTTACTTTTTAATGGTATGTACACATCATAACTACATCCTATTGACGGAACATATATACTAACTAAAATTTTATCCATATATATCATCCCCCTCATAATTTGTAGATAACAATAGTTTTGCAAGTTTGGGCTTACCCTTTGAAATTACGTAACCAAAATCATCCCCTATACTCTTGTACATATCTTTATTTACGTTTGAAATCTTGAGTTGATACTGGTTACCTATTCCATCTCCAATCCAAATTCCATCATTTAGTGCAAGGCACTTATACCAATTTTGAATTGAATAGGAATTTATATTTCCAATAGCATCGGAAATAATGAAATTCACATTGTACTCAGCCTCTCCCTTGTCTAAAAGGACATTCAATTTGTCTTTTCCATCATCTGAAAGATTACTTATAAGACTTGACATAGAATTTACTATACAAATAATCCTGTTAAAATTAGGAAGCTTCTCTCCTTTTTCCTTTGCATCTTTATACGTATTGTTTCTATATACTAAAGTATTAAATAAGTAAACAACATTTTTCTCTAATTCTTCTGCTTTTACATATTTATACTGTGTACCTTTTATATCATTAAACATATCTACTGGATCTAATACAATTACTTCATTTACACCTTTAAGCACAAAAATTTCAGCTAATCCCTGCAAGAAACCTGCATTTTCATTTCCTGAAGAGAACACAAAGTTTATGTAGTTATCATAAAAGTTGAAATAAACTGTCTTAAAATTATTCTTCTGCACTCCAACAGGTATCTTGTCATAATCTCCATTTAATATGTCATCTCTTAAATAAGAAATATCAACCTTCTCTGGTAGTATAGGAATTTTTTTAGCTGATTTCCCTTTCCAGGCTTCAGCGTATACCTTACAATAATTTCTTACAAATTCAAATATATTATCTGGACTATTTCCTACAATTGCAGTTTGGAATTCATACACATTGTCCTTTTTGAAAATTCCTCTACCTCTATATTTTGAAGGATATACCCCTCCTACATTTCCAAGTATCCCTGAATAATCTACAGAGTCATTTAATTGAAGTACATAAAGCTGCTTAAAGTTCTGTAAAATCCTATACCTAACAGCACTTGCACCTGCTGCTGTAATAACAAAATAAATACCATACTTTGTTCCTTCACGAGTTAAATATGAAATATTTTCTTCAAAGTCTGCATACATTTCACTAAAGGCTGCAAAATTGTGAATTATAACAACTATAGACTGCATACTTCCATTTCCTTTAGTGTTATATGAAACATAATCTCCTCCATACTCTGAAAGTGTCTTTTTTCTAACTTCTATTCCCTTAGTCAGCATTTTAATAAGGTTGTTTATCTTTTCACTCTCATGGGATAAAACAACATCACCAACATGAGGAGCTTTTGAAAATGCCTTAAGTGTCTCTGCCGAAAAGTCAAGGATATAGAGATTAAGTTCATCTGGCGAGTGATCCTTCATAAGCGCATAAATTAGTGTAGTTAAGAAAGTAGTTTTTCCATTACCAGCAGAACCATAAATGACTACATTTCCCTCTTCCGTAATAGGAAGTACTAAAGGCAGCTGTCTCTGTCTTGCAGGATCATCAATTTCACCAACAACAGGACTTAATATGCACTTTTCATTTTTATTTATTTTGTACTTTTTAGCTGTGTCATCAATACATATAACTTCTGGTATTGGAGGAAGCCATAAAGGTCTAACTTTAATATTTTCTTCCTCCGCAAGTTTCACAAGATAATTATTTATTTCATCAATTTGCTTTGGAGGATGCTTTACAGTATGCGCCTTATTTGCTATTTTAGCTTCACGTATAGTATGTCCTAAATCATCTATAACTGAAACTCTATCATAGCTTTTCTCCTCTATCTGCTCTGATGGATAATAAGGAGCTCCTCCCCAGGCTGATTGACCTAGTTCAAAAAATTCGTTAAATCCAACCTGCATATAAAATCTTCCTGTTACAGATAATTCTGCAGCATCTGGCCTTTTTATAACATCCATACTATCTTCTTTTTCCTGAACCTTAAGGCATATTCTAAATCTTGTATTACTCCATATTTGGTCATCAACTACTCCCGATGGCTTTTGAGTTGCTAGTATAAGATGGACTCCAAGACTTCTTCCTATTCTAGCGGCACTTACAAGTTCATTCATAAAATCAGGCTGCTGTGTTTTTAATTCTGCAAACTCATCGGATATTATAAACAAATGCTGCAAAGGCTCAGTTACCTTTTTTTCTCTAAAAAGTTTTTGATACTTATAAATATCAATGTTACTTAAATTTAATTTCTTCCCTGTTTCACTAAAGATAGCCTGTCTACGTTTCAACTCGCTCTGTATTGAAACAAGCGAACGCTTTACCGCTGCACCATCCAAATTTGTTATTGTTCCCGCTAAATGTGGAAGCTTTGTAAAAACATTTGCCATTCCTCCGCCCTTATAGTCTATGAGAATAAAGGCAACTTCATATGGATGATAATTTACAGCCAAAGAAAGAATCAAAGTCATTATAAGTTCACTTTTACCTGAACCTGTCATTCCTGCAATTAATCCATGAGGGCCATGATACCTTTCATGCAAATCAATTTTAAACGCTTCTCCTCTTGTATCAACGCCTAAAGGAACCTCTAGAGATACCGTTGGATCATTTTTCTTCCACCTGGTTAAAGAATTCAAATGTTCAATTTTAGATACACCGTACATATCCAAAAAAGTAAGCATTTTAGGCAAGCTATAAGAAGCATCTAAGGAATCAAGCTTTATATTTGCCAGATCAACTGCTATATCATCTATGCTTTGTCTTAAGAAAATATCCGGCTGAAAATCAAGATGTTTACCGCTTATATCGCTTTTATCATATATTTTACCTTCGCGCTCTCCAAGTTCTATAACCGTTCTGCATTCTTTAGGCAAATTTTTAAGTTCATCATAAAGAGTTATTAAAGCAAAACCATAATTATCTTTACTCTCAAGTATGGTATTTACAATTTCAGATTTTTTAGATAGCTCCCTACTTATTGAAAACACCATGTAATATGGTCCCATTTGTTCAAGGCTTTTTTCCTTACCCATGGCTTTTCTTCTATTAAATTCACTTAATAGATATAAAGAAAGTTCCTTGGCCTCATTGGAATCTTCAGCTATAAATCTAATTGTTTTACCTTGATTCCAGGTGTATGGAAGCCATCTTGCAAAATTCCATACTTTCTCTTCACTTTTGTCATATATAAATACAAACTTTAGTTCATCATAACTGTGAAAGGCTGTAAGCTGTACTATAATGCCCTTTACAAGCTCTATAACCCTGTTTCTATCACCAATTATCCCAGATATCCATTTTTCATGAAAAGAAATAGTTATAGGAACCTGCTCTAGCATTTTAGGCTTATCCGCCATTTTGTACATTTCATCCTTAAGAACATCTTCTTCAACTGAAAAACTTTTCTCTGAATATTTTATATCCGCATAAATGGGAATGCTTCCAATTCCAAGCCTTACACTTAAAAAATCATTATGTTCATAAGTTCTTTCCCATAGGTTCCTCTGTTTTAGCTTTATTCTACTTATACATTCATCTAAGGTTATATTATTTTCATGAAGTATTTTGCTTTGTCTAATGCATTCTTCAACTATTTTTCCTTCTACCTTCTTAAGATATGCTCTATATTTTTGGCATCGTATTTTTTCCTTTTTATTACGTCTTCTTGTCTCATACTTTTTTGATAGAATAGGAAATAAAACTGTTCCCACAAGCATACTAAGTGACATTACTAAAGTTGGAACAGCCGTCATTATACTTCCATGATTACTCATGACATTTTGCAGTGCCATAATACCTGTAAAAAATGATGCCATACCCATAGCTAAAGAGGGTCCTAATATAAGCATAAGTGGCATTTCATCTCCATCTCCAATAGCTGGAGGAGAATCTATCCTTATAACTTTTCTTTCTATATCTCTTTTAAATCTCGGAGAACGATAAAATAAATCCATGTTACTTTCTGCTTCTAAATCTTCTTCTGCTGCTTCAACCTTCTGCTTTACAAATATCTTTAGTACATTACCATTTTGCTTAACTAAAGAATCCGGATTGTTTAAAGCTAAGAAACCTTTTCCCACTATAATCTTAAGTCCCAAAATGTATATGACATCACCTGGGTTTAATTTATCCTGTTCCACCCTAAAACCATTTACGAAGGTTCCATTAGAACTATTTAAATCCTTTATACTAATACTTTTTTCTGATATATTAATTTCAGCATGATGTGAAGATACAAATTCATTTTCAAATATAATATCACAATCATCACTTCTACCAACTACAAGCTTAGTATTTTTATGTATAATAAACTTTTTAAAATGCTTTCTATCCGCTGTAACGGGTTCTGAATATATAAGTGCTCTTTCCTTTGATTCTGAAAAACATATATTGTAAAATTGCATTGGCTCTAAAGCCATTCTCATAACTTTTTCATCATTTTCGTCCGTTACAAACACATTTTTATTTGAAACTAAAAACCATTTTTCCTGAAAACCTTCAACACTAATTACATCCTGTCCATAACCATTTTTACTTTTTTCACTTATCCAATATTGTCCGTTCTGCTTTTCTGGCAAAACACATGTATTAGTAGAATCTTTTTTTATTAATGTTACCTGAATAATAATAGCCTTGTCCCTCCTTTTCCTATAAATGCAAAATCATATACATTACTTAAGAGAAGATATTTGACTCTTCACATAAGTGTATCTATCTGCCATTTTCTTTATGCTTTCGCTGCATGCGGACTCCCCTATTCCTTTGAAATCTCTAGTCACACCAGCTGATAAAGAATTAAGCTCTCTTATTAATCCATCAAGTTCACGTACTATTGCATTAACTTTACTTTTATCTCCATCATTCATTCTATAAACCTTCTTTACTTTAACTATGTAGTGAATTTGCATACTGGGTAATACTATTTTCAACGCTGTCAAACCTATCCGCTGTTTGATTGAAGAAATTTATGCACTCTGCAAATCTATAGTTTGTTTCATCCATATAGCTTGACCTAACTAAATTTACAAGGTTACCTAAATGCACTAAATTATCTACTCCAAGTCCAAAATACAGTGTATTAATTTTATGGCTAATTTCATCGGCTCTTCTTTTTAAGCTGCTAATTTTAGAAGCATACTGTCTTAGCCTATCGGTATTTATCTTTATATACTCTTCCGTTGTTACACTATGTTCGCCTATACCAAGTGTATCCTTAATAAAATTTTCAGTAACTGCTGCAAATGACATATCTTCACCAGCCATATCTAGATAACTTCCACCGACTTCACCTACTGTATCCTTCCCCATTACTGTACCTACGTCGACTATATCTGATACAAATGCTTCTGCATCTTCCTTCTTATCTTCAACGTAACCTTCTGCCTCTTCTACTTCACGTTTGACCCATCCTTCTCCCTTCTCAAATTCTAACTTAAAGTACTCTACATCATTCTTAATTTCTGAAGCAGCTTCTTTTACTTTTTCAAAAGTTTTCTTAGATACTGCAACGATACCATTTGCCATATCCAAATCACTATCTACAGATTGTGCAATAGCAATTACAGGCGTAGCAACTTTATCTGCTACTACTGTTCCACCTATTTTAAGAACCTTAACTGAAAGTTTATCATTAGATTTAATGGTCTTTAATATATAGTCTCCTGCAACAATATCCTTATCGACCTGCAAATTTCCCAACGTAACAAAGGTAGATCCTGTGAAGTTCTTATCGGTTAAAAGGTCAATAAGGCTTTCTCTTGTGCCCATTCCTTCACCCTTTAGTCCAATATTGTACAAACCACCGGCAAAATTTAGAATGTCTTTTTCACTTTCCTGCTTGGACAAAAGATTTGTTAAAAGACCTAATTCAGAAAATGCATAATCCTTATTTTTAATATTTCCATAAGAACCAAAATCCTCATAGCCTACAGCATCTTTATTTTTATTAAATATTAATTTAAAAAATATATTATCCTTATGGTTATCACCAAAGCTTTTTACTCCATTAGTTTCTACAACTTTAACATGCCCTGCTATATTATTTAATATAGCCGAAACGAAGTCCTTATAGCCCATATATGAAGTTATTTTATCCTTAGCTCCTGCTATTCCATCTGAATTTTCTTTAATAAAACCGAAATTAAACCCTGGAGCATCGAAAGTAACACTTTTTACTACATCAGAACCAGCCTTTACTGCCACACACTGTGCATCATTAGCACCCTTTGAGTGTCCTGTCGTAGCAAATTCACTGTAGCCATATTTGCTTTTCATATCCTTTAAAAAATCTACCGCAGCCTTCTGTTGAGGAGTATAATCTTCACAGGCAAGCTTAAAATTATCATACCAGTCCTCTCCACCAGCACCCGCTCTAGTTTCACTTCCTCTATAATCTATTATTGCTTTATGATCACTTGTTTCAAAACAATATGCTACTAGTCCATTTTCTGTGGGATGTAAATTATTATAGCTTGTAGAATCCTGATTGGTATACCCTGTTACTTTTAAGCTACTTAACTTAGGTGTATTCTTTATTGCCTGAAAAGTATTCCTCCATTCAGTTTTTGTCATATTGCATCTACCACTTAACGTATTAAATTGCTTTACACTTTCAGGATTATCACTAAGATAATAATTTGCCATATCCCTAATAGTATAGTTTTCCACCCCTAAGCCTCTTTTATTCTTAAGAGAATTTGGTAAATCCGCATATGCTAATATAGATAGCATATTATAATCATTATCTTTTATATCATTTATATTAGTATTCATAATATCCTCCACTAATCACTATAAAAATCGTTTTTAGCATCTTCAATTGTTACATTATATTTCTGCCCATCTTCTAACATCAAATGAGCAAACATTTTGACATCATATTCCTTTTTTAATTTTTTACCATCACTTACTACCTTAAGTTTATTAGCATCAACTCTATTAAAATTTTTATTGTCTAAAAATGTAAATTCACCTACTATAGCAATTTTACTACCCACTATTTTGCCATCAACTATTCTTTTCATAAACGATAACATTTCTTGTGCTTCTTTGTCTTTGTCAAATACATTTCCACAATTCACAAATGCGTTAATTTCTATATACGCACCATACACTCCTTCTTTTTTAATAAAATCATTATAATCAATTTTTTTTGTATAATTTCCTTCTGCATATTCCGGATTAGCATTTGTTGTGATAACAGTTGCATATTTAAAGTCCGGGAACTCATTTCCCACAATATTTTTTATTCTTTGATCAACCATAGGCTCAACTAACCTAAATGCATATCCATCCTTATATTGATTTTTCATTTTTACTACCATAAACTGCTTTGACAAATCTCCCTTTGGATACATTATTGTATTTGGAAACTGTATATTTTTATATGCTCCACCACCGTCATAACTTTCAGCTACAAACTTCTGTCCGTATTTTCTCTCTGCATATTCAACCATTTTTCCTTCTTCGCCTGTATAACGGGGATCTGAATTTTTATCTTTTGACATACATCCGCTCACTCCTATCATCATTGATAAAACTAATATTATGCTGATTATCCTTCGCTTTTTCATTGTTTTGCCCCTTTCACGTTTAAACAATAAACTCAGATTAATTTATAAGATTTTATTTTTTATAGATTAATCTCAATTTACAGAAAGCATATTATAATCATTATCTTTTATATCTGACATATTAACCTTCATGAATAATTTCCTCCATAGCTAGTCATTAAATTTTTTTTCAATATCCTCCACTGACTCGTTATAATTCAATCCATCCTGTGATATTAAAGTATTAAACGTATTTATATTGTATTCCTGAGACAATTCTCTATCAGCATGATTATATCTACATTTTTTTGCATTTATTTTATTGTAGTTACTCTGATTAACAAAATAGAAACATGCTTTTACTATCATTTTGCTTTTAACTAATTTGTTATCAATTAGTTTTTGCATAAAAGAATGGATTTCTTCTGCCTCTTTATGCTTATCAAGTTCATCACCATAATTTACAAAAACTCTAATTTCAATAATAGCTTCATTTCCTTCTTTTTTTATAAAATCATCATAGTTAATTTTAGTTATATAACTATTATCCGTAAATTCTGCACTACCTAAATTTACGGTAATAAATGTAGCATACTTAAAATTAGGGAATTCATTGCCTACTATGCTTTTTATTCTTTCATCTACCATAGGTTCAACTAACCTAAATGCATAGCCATCTCTATACTTATTATCCTGTTTTATTACCATAAATGGCTTTAATTTATCCCCCTCTGGATACATTACTGTATTTGGAAATTGTATATTTTTGTATGCTCCTCCACCATCATAACTTTCAG
This sequence comes from Clostridium pasteurianum, assembly GCF_001705235.1. Lineage (NCBI taxonomy): Bacteria > Bacillati > Bacillota > Clostridia > Eubacteriales > Clostridiaceae > Clostridium > Clostridium pasteurianum. The sequence goes on along the minus strand of NZ_MCGV01000001.1, from coordinate 3,723,145 downwards.
CTACAAATTTCTGTCCATATTTTTTCTCTGCGTATTCAACCATTTTTCCTTCTTCGCCTGTATAACGGGGATCCGAGTCTTTATTCTTTGACATACATCCACTCACTCCTATCATCATTGATAAAACTAATATTGCGCTGAGTATCCTTCGTTTTTTCATTATTTCGCCCCTTTCACGTTTAAACAATAAAGCGATATTAACCTATTATTCACTAAAAAGAATCCATTTTATTTTCAATGTCTCTTATGTCCTGACTATAATTAAGTCCATCTTCCGATTCTAAATCAACTGAATATTTTATATTATATTTTTCATGTATATCAACATACTCACCACTAATATCATTTTCATCCCATCGTACACTTTTTATATTATCTTTGTTATAATTACCAGAATCAACGAAGTAAAAACTAGCTTTTATTTTTATTGGGGTATTTACTAGTTTTCCATCAATTACTTTTTTCATAAATGAATATGCTTTTTGAGCCGCTTTATTTTTATCAAAGTTATCTCCATAATTAACAAGAACCGTAATCTTAATATCAGATGTTTCTCCTTCTTGTTTTATAAAATTATCATAATCAATTTTATCTTTGTAATCATTATTAATATTTCCACAATCTGAAATATATGAAGCATATTTAACATCTGGAAATTGGCTGCCCACTGTATTCTTTATTCTTTTATCAATCATGGGTTCAATTAATTTGGATGGGTAATCATCCTCATAGCTATAGCCGTCTTTACGTACATCTCGTCCGTTTTCTTCAACATACGTAGGACTATATTCTTTTAAAATTGTAAATCTTTTTGTTTTATCGTCCTTAGGGTGTATTATCATTTTTGAAGTGTCTCTACTCCTGCCGGATTTGCAATAACCTTCACACACAAATTTTTTCCCATATTTCTTTTGTAAATACTCAAGTGCTTCCTGCTCTTTAATTACAACATGGGTTGTCTTCCATTTCCATGATTTGCTGCATCCACTTGATATTACTACAATTAATAGAACTAAAATAGCACATAAAATTTTATTCTTTTTCATTGTTTCTCACCTTTCCCCTTTAAACAATAAAGCGATATTAACCTATTATCCGCTAAAAAGAATCCATTTTATTTTCAATGTCTCTTATGTCCTGACTATAATTAAGTCCATCTTCCGATTCTAAATCAACTGAAGCTTTTATATTATATTTCTCACGTGTGTCAACATCATCACTAACGTCATTGTCATCACATCGTACACTTTTTATATCATCTTTGTTATAATTATCAGAATCAACGAAGTAAAAACTAGCTTTTATTTTTATTGGGGTATTTACTATTTTTCCATCAATTACTTTTTTCATAAAGGAATATGCTTCTTGAACCTCTTTATTCTTATCAAAGTTATCTCCATAATTAACAAGAACCGTAATATTAATGTCAGATGTTTCTCCTTCTTGTTTTATAAACTTATCATAATCAATTTTATTTTTATACTGTTCATTAAGATTTCCATAAACTGAAACATATGAAGCATATTTAATATCTGGGAATTGACTTCCCACTGTATTCTTTATTCTTTCATCGATCATGTTTTCAACTAATCTGGCTGGGTACTCATCATCATAATCATATCCGTCTTTACGTACATTTTGTCCGTTTTCTTCAACATACTTGGGACTATATTCTTTTGAAATTGTAAATTGTTTTGTTTTATCGTCCTTAGGGTACATTATCATTTTTGAATTGTCTGTACCCTTTCTAGATTTGCAATAACCTTCACACACAAATTTTTTCCCATATTTCTTTTGTAAATACTCAAGTGCTTCCTGCTCTTTAATTACAACATGTCTTTCCTTCCATTCTCTGCTGCATCCACTTGATACTACTACAATTAATAAAACTAAAATCACGCATAAAACTTTATTCTTTTTCATCTTTTGTCTCCTTCAATGTTTATCTTAAAAAAACTCATAATTTTCCTTTGCAAATATAATACTATCTCCATGATTTAGCTTGTACATTTTATTGGGTTCAAGTTTCACACCATTTAAATAAGTACCATTACTAGAATTATTATCACTAAGATAATACTGTCCATTAACGCAGGATATAGCAGCATGACTTTTAGAAACTGTAGGCTTCATAATTGTAAAATCCGAAACACTTGTATCTCTTCCTATTCTAAAAACATCCTTTTCAATGTAAATCCTATTTGTTTCACCCTCATCTCCAGACTTAATGATATATGGCATTTTAGTTTCTTCACTTTCACCTTCATTAAATAAAACTCTAGTTCCGTTTTCATCATCTGAATCCTGACACAAAATTTCCTGTGACTTTTGTCTACTAAATTTTCTATCTTCAAGGTTGAAGTCTTCATTAATAACTGGCGTATACTCTCTGCAATTAGCTGTATCTGTGTCTTTCTCTTTTTTTAACCTTATACTGCCGGTTTCCACCATCTTAGGTATACTGTCATGAACTCTTATGCTGCTCAAATTATTAAAATCAGATTTATTCTCTTCTACAGCCTTCTGTTTTGATTTTTTATTTCCAACTACTAAACATAAAACAAATGACAAAATAGAACTCATACCAAACATTACCGAAAATGCAGCTAGAGCCTTATAATCAATAATATTTTTCACAAAAGAAATATTTAAAATATTGCCAAGCAGTGGAATAATAATACATAAAAAAATCACACTTAAAAAAGTTATTACAAATCCTTTAACTTTATCATTTGATTTATTTTCTTCTATCTTAGGTTTGTAACTAAAACTCATAATTTGTTTTTGAAAACCTACAATATCAAAAATAGGCGCATTCACACTTGACAATATAAACCCAATCAGTTCATTTGCATCTCTTGTTTTGCTTATAGTCACTATTTCCTTAAGCAAACTTCTAAAATCGTCCGATACAGAATTAATATTTTCATCCAAGGCAACTGGTATGTATACAATCTTAATATCATGGCTATATGAATCAACAAAAACATAATTCATATCTAAAAAGACATTAGACATTATTAGCTTTTCATCTTTTATCCATAAAACTGAAGTGGTTATTTGCTCTATAAGTTTTTTAAAATCCTCACGCGAAAAAATATTTTCCATTATGAATTTTTTAAGAGGTAGATAGTTTCCAATATAATACAATATGCAATTTGCCTTGTACCTGTCCTTAACACAATTAATTAAGTTACTGCCGCTGCTGTTTATAATAGAAAATTGATAATTGTCTATTATACTTTCAGAATTAATAGTAAATGCAGCATAATTATCTCCAGTAAATTCTATATTATCTATAACATTAAGCATGTATTAGCTCACCATCCAAGTATATGATAGGATATTATATATTTTATCCTGTACCACATAATACCACATTTCTAATCATATTTCCATGTTTTTTTGATTTTTTTATATATGATTAAACTTATTATTTAATATTTTTATATAAATCATAAATATAATGATGCTAACATTATGACAAAACAATTCAGTAAGAAAATATATATGAAGAAAGACAAAATTATACTCACATAATTTTGTCTTTCTTCATATATGATATACAAGATACAATTTTTAAAGGAGAATTTATATGGATGATGATAAAGATGCTTTAACACAAAAAAATTCTATAATAGATAAAGTAAATAAGGCCTCTGATACCATTTTTAATGCCGAGTACGAAAAATTAATAGTTAACGTACTAACTGTAAATGCTCCAAACTCACCTATTCTAACCATAGACAGTACCAAAAACACCGTTAAAATAACCAATTCAAAAATTCAATCACCAATAAGAAAAGTAAATGATAAATGGGAAGGTAGTATTATTTTAAATGGTTATGTGGAAAATACCGTAATTTATAAAACCGTTTCAAATATAATTTCAAATACGATTAGCGGTAATATACAGTTTTTAACTACAAGAATAGATTTTGAAATAAACGCAGTTGCATCCTCTATCACAAAATTCAGTCCAAAATCAAAACTAGATGTTGTTTCTGCATATATAGAAAATGAACGAAAAAATTTAATCGAACCAAACCCTGTTCTGCCCAATCATCCTGTTTGGGCTTTAACTTATAATAAACTTTTAGAAAAAATACTTATAAAAGTGCAAATCAAAATCATAAATAAAGCGAAGTAACAGTATTTTAAAACATTAAATAAAGTTCATAAGTCTAAGTTTCAAATTATAAAAGGACTAAGAAATTTTAATAACTCGCTGAAAAAATGCTCAGACAAATTAAAATTTCTAAGTCCTTTTATAATTTGAAACAAGACTTATTGAATTTTATTTAAATTATTTCCAAAATACTGTTACTTCGCTTAGAATAAAAGCAATGAAGAAATTCCTCCGTACCTACGGAATTTCGGGGGGGAGTATAAATTGCTTTGATATCTATACCATTTGATCTTTAAATAAGTTAATGGAGCTGTAACACTAAATAAAAAAAATTTCGAATTAATTTGTGTGGGAGGGCAAGAATACGCCACTAAACGGTTGGTGGGCAACTAATAGAACCCAATCAAAACTAATAAATTATACATTTATTAGTTAAACTGGTTTCCATCAGACGAAGTGTGGTGTGCTGACATCGCTTCGCCCGTCAGTGGGTGATTGATTTCACCTGCGGCAAAAAGTTATGGATATCTTTCTTACATTTCACTAATATACTATTAAGTATTAAGCCAGAAAGCCATTAAATTTCTGCTGCATATTTTATTTATAATTTGAAGCAATGTCCCATGCTGTGATAAGTCCTAAAATTTTTTCTTTAACCTTACCTGTTTCAGTAATAAATACTAAGGCTAATTTTTTCTTACCTTTAAGCCTTTTTTGAAATAGTTCTTCAACTTCTACTACAAGACTGTCTTTGGGAACAAAGATGAAGAATTCACTTTCATGCTTTTCCATAGGTATAAATTCTTTAAATTCACTTATTCTAGTACTTCGCTTAATTTGCACTCCATCATTTTCAATTATATAAGAAAAAACTGTATTTTCACTGAACACACCTTTTATTAGTCCTTCATTATCAACTACAGGTACATTAGCATATCCATTATCTTTCATGATTTCCATAACATCAACTACAAATTCTTCCTCTGTCACGGAATAAATTTTTTTGCCCGTTACTGCAATAGTGTCTAATGCCCTTGCTGGATCAAGAACTTTATCACGTATATCTTTATATTTAATAACAATCTTCTCATGCGGTTCAGCAATTGGATCTATTTCACTATTATATGGGTTATGCACTATTGAATTTCTAAGCCTAGCGAAAAGCATCAATTCATCTTTGTTTTTAGCAAATACCCTACTTTTTTTGACCATCTTTTTTATTAAATCAACATGACCTATTCTTTCATCTTCATCCAGACTTTTTCGCATATATCTATCTATTTCGTTGTAAATTCCAATAAATTTTTCGGCATTAGATTTACCATTTTTAGTATCTTCCATTAACCATTCCCCTTTTAACAATAAAGTTAATTCTAATATAATTGCATTTTATGTGAAAAATCCCAGAAAATATCGTCTCCTATAATTCACATTCATTTCTCACGAAAACTCCCTAATCATAAAAATATTATAACTATATTATATCAAAAAATTTTACCATCTGAATGAGCTCCCTATAAAATTGTCGTAACTAAATTTTATTTTTGCCCTTTTATCCCATGAATATGATTTTTTATAGAAATATTATTTTAAAACCTTAATCCACAAGCTTTTTTCTTTTTTCATTAAAACTATAATCCCTTATAGCCTGTAGTGTACTTGTCCATTCCGCTGTGATATTTTCCTCATTCTTTGGGGCGCCATTTGGAATATTTGTTATATTATAATTTTTTAAAAAATCTAATTTCATATTTTGTTCTACTTGCAAACACAAATCAAAGTAAACTAATTTAGTTAGTAATTTCAAACTACTGTTTTTCATATTAAATTTCCTCCATAACTGACCATTTTAAAATTATATAAAATTTCAAAATACATAGAGAGCAAATTATATTTTTACTCAATGTGCATTTTTTAATAATAAGCTTTAAAATATTTTACTTTTTTTTACATATAAGACTATAGAAATAATATTTTGCTTGTCATTCTATATATTATCACTGTATCTATTATATTTCCACCTTTTTTAATTTTTTTATAAAAAATATTGTATTTTATTGTAAAATATATGTGCATAAATTTACATATAAAAATAATCCATTTATTTAAATTAAATGGATTATTTTTATATTGCCATTTTTAATAAAACTTTTTTACTACTTTAACTCATTTAAATAATATTATTCAAATAAGTTTCAAATATAATTATTTTCTCCATGCAGGAAGCTTAGACATTGTTTCCTTTGCAATTTTTAAAGCTGCTTTTTCATCAAACCCTTGAGTTCTAATTATAAATTCTGTAGTACCTTTAAGTTTTTCATCATATGACTGCATGCTGCCATCTTTTCTAGCACAATATTTGCAGTAATCTTTGCTTTCATCCCCCATTGCAAAATCTTCTTTTTTACTCATTGGCATACCACATGAAATACATTTTTTCATAAATTATCTCTCCTTATTATGTTGACTTAATGCTCATTGACTTTACACTCATTATATATTTTTTGCCTTAACATGTCAACTTTAAATTATATAATTGTTACAAAAAAATAAAATGAAGTAACAGTATTTTAGAACATTAAATAAAACTCATAAGACTTATCATAACTGGGGTTTGGGTCGTAGACCCATTATCCTTCTTAATCTAATATAGGCACTTTTTAGCTTAACAGACGGTTGACTGAAGCTCTTATGTAATTTAAAGAGTGCCTATTTGAAGTAAAGAAGGATAATGGGCTAAAGCCCAAGCCTCGCATATGATAATACCCAGACAAATTAAAACATCTAAGTTTTTTTATAATTTAAGACAAAATCTTATTACTTCGCTTAGAATAAAAGCAAGGTAAATTTTTACCTTGCTTTACTCCAAAAGCGAATTATTAACTTTTAATGCGACAACCACTTCTTTAATTTTTCTTATTTAGAAATGAGCTGCATAAAATATTCTATAAGTTTCTTACCATATCTTTTTACAATAGAACCATCTGGTGCAAACAAATCCTTGTTTTCAAGATAGTAATTTAAAATTCCAATCCAGGTATTAAATATAAAATTTATTGGCAAGTTTTTTATCTTCCCATTTTCAATTTCAGATTGAAGCACTTCACTCAAATGATTACAAACTGCCGATTGAATTAGTACAAAAGCATTTCTGCTGTCTTCAGGCAAAATCTTTGCTTCAGTAACAAGCTTTATATAAAACTCCTCAAACTTACCTATACCCTCTAAATGTGCTTTTAGAAGATCCTGAACTGAAACCTTTTCCCTGGAAATATCGTGAGTTCGCTGAACCATCTTTTCACTGTATATATTAACAACTTCATTTATAAGTTCTTCTTGCGTTTTAAAATGTGCAAAAATAGTACCATGAGAAACCCCTGCCTTTTTTGCAATATCCGAAGTTCTAGTTGCTATAATACCATTTTCACAAAATTCCTCATAAGCTGAATGAATTATTTTCTTTCTTGTTTCTTCTTTTTGAATTTGTCTTTGCGTTAACTTCATTTTACCGTCTCCATACTCATTGACTTTATGCTCATTATATTTCACAGTATCTTAGATGTCAATGTTCCCTGATGAAAAAACATTTTCCATTTTCCATCACAGCATTTCCATATTGAGCTACGAAGTGAATATTTTTTATCTTCAGAAACTCCATTATGTTTTATTACCTTATATCTTGCTAATATACAGTCCTTTGACAATTCCTCTATTTCAAAGTCTAAAATTTCCCAGTTGAATATAGAATCATCATTTTCATCCTGAAATGTATCACCTTTTTTATAATGGTATTCTGTTCCCGAACTACAATATTCAATATAATCTTCACATAATATTTCACTTGTTTTTTGTGCTGACTTTCTTACTTCTGATTTTAATAATTCTTTTTCTAACTGCAATATATGCATTCTAATATCATCCATAATATCGCCTACCTTAACACACTTTAATAAAAATATTATAGCATAAAAAAATTATGGAGCTGATTACATCTTTAATGCATTCAGCTCCTTCTATTTAATACTTTTCGCAACTAATATAATAGTACATACATTCAGTAGCATAATTAAAATTTCTGCTTTAAAAAATAAATCCTTAAGAATTATTATCTAATACACCAACTTTAATTAAATTTTCACAGTTACTTAAAAGATCTCCTGGTGTAACAAAATACTCTTCTCTATCAAGCATGGATGTAATGGCATTTGATGATAATCCTTTCCTTGTATTTGTAAGTAGCATTTCTTTCCTATTCACACCAAAACAATGATTTATTACAGCACAAAATTCATGTGCCGATGTTACAAACTTTTCATCTAAAAGACCTTTAGCGTTTTTTTCTTCATTACCAATTTCCTTTTTTAACTTACTATAGAGGTTCTCCAGATCACAATCTTCTATTGATGTACAGCCTTTATCCCTATCTATCATGTCAATACTTGTAACTAATTTGTTTCTCATATTATAACCATTTTGGTTTATATAGTCCTCAATACGATGCAGTAATGTTTTTGTAGAAGTGCCATTATTAATTATAAGCCTATATCCATTCCCAGCATTTTTGTAGCAATCATACACAAATTGAGAACATACCATAGGATGTGAATTTTTATAAACTCCCTTATCAATCATCTTAATTAAGGTACTAACTACACTTTCCATAAGCGGTATTAAAAGTTTTTGAACTTCTACACTTATAGCCGCTCTTTTAAATAGTATAACTAAACCAGAAAATAGTAATTGTATTCTTGTATATGGTATTTTATCATCAAGATACATTTTTGCCACATCTAATACTTTAGTCATATCTTTATTATGTGGATTTAACCTCATCACTGTAATTGTCCTGTTTCCTATTCTATTTCTTATCTTATTAACCTGCACAGTCGGTACATTTTCCTCAATAATTTCATTAGATTTATAATATGATATTGCAGAATGAGTTACAGGAGCATCAGTTATAAGTGCTATTAATTTAGACTCCCAGTCAGTAAGTACAGGTGAGAATAAAAGTATATCCCCCTGCCTTAAATCATTTATTTTTATTAACCTTGTATCCATAATCATCACCCTATGAACATATATATTATTCAAAGTATAAAAAAGTGACAACAGATTTAATATATAAGTTAATAACTAATTCTCCATAGAAACTTTTTTGCCAGCACATTTTCTTAAATTCATGCATAAATATACCATATAAAGTACAAGTAATATTATTCCAAATATTAAAGCTTCATTATTAATATCAAAACCATTTAATCCTGAACCACCCTTAACCTTATCGCTATTACCCATAAAAGTAATAAAATTATTTAAAGCATGCAGACATATAGATGGTATTAAAGATTTATATTTATAATCAAGGATAGCAAGTCCAAAACCTAAAAACAGGATTACAGGATTGACTGTTAAGTGCATTATAAAGAAGATAAACGAAGAAATTATAATTGATTTAATAATTCCATACTTGTTGTATAACCTTCCCATTAATATTCCCCTGAAAATAAATTCCTCTGCAATAGGTGCTGCAACTACTGTTCCAAGAAAAGCTATTGCCACAAAAAAATTGCTACTTAATATAGATGGCGGAGATGTCATATTAGATTCTACGCTTTTTAATACACTAGGATTCAAACTATTTACTCCAAATAGTATAACTAAGATTCCACCGACAGCTCCTAAGTAACTTATTATATACATAATTGGAACCTCAACAATAAACATCTTTTTAGGCATTTTCCCAACAAAATTGCCAATAGTTATTTCATTTTTCTTTATAAATCTAATAGCCAGCAAAAACCATATAAGAGTAACTATAAGTGCATAAAGTTCATTTAAATCATCATTTATAGTAATTTTATATGCTTTAGAGAATATTACAAGTGCTATTAAACTAAGTATTGTTACAACAAACATTTGTATAAATAAATATCTAGTTTTTGTATTTTTAAAAACTTCAAAGTTCAAATTGTTTACCCCCTACCCTTTTCATCCTATTGTTATAAAAACATTTGAATATTTTATATTTTAACATTACTATATATATTTATAAACTATAATTTTTATATCACACAAAAAACAAACTATATTTCCTCAAAACATAGCTTGTTTTAATATTAACCTATAATTTTAATCTCTTAATCCAACACCTAATATTTTATAAGAATTTTTTTCGACATAAACGATTAATGTTCCAAGTATTTCCTCATCTGATGTGTGAAAATCAACAATATAGATATCCTTTCCATTCAATATCCCCTTACCTGTTGAAATAACACTATCATCATTTTGTGGCACACTCTTTTCAGTTACTTTTGCATCCTTCCAATTTATAACTTTTAATTTGTTTTTTGCTGCCCATTCGAAAGCTTTAACTTTAGCTGTATCATATTCATTTTTAGGATGAAAGTTTTTAACTTCTTCCGCCCAATGTGTTTCTTCTTTGCTCTCTTCCCTCTTTTCATTAAATTTGATATCAGACTTTTCACTTGCTATAAGCTTATCCATATAGTCTTTACTTACCTGATCTTTATTTTGGGGTTTAACATAACCTACAACAAAACAAACTACTAATAATGAAATAAAAAGCATAGTTACCTTTTTAATCATAATTTTTACCTTCTCACATACTTATAAATTCTTTCAATGCTTCTTTAGACTAGCACTTATTTTTTTAATATACTCATTAGCATCATTTCTCTTTTTAAATATTATAATGTGCTTGTCTGTATTCTTTATTATATACTCATTCTTTTCTCCCCACTTCTTAGGGAAATTCCATATATATTTTATAAATTCAAAATCAAATTTTTCCGTACAACCTTCTGGCATGTCCTCTCTTACTTTATAAAAGCTTGTTATAACTCGTTTAAAATATCTCATTAAACATACTACTCTACTGAGCTTGAAGCATACAACAGTATCTGCCCTTTCAAGACGAATATCTATGGTTGAGCCGTAATTTCCTTCAATTATCCATCTATCCATCTTAATAAGCTTCTTCTGTTTTTTTATCCATTCATCCCTCGGAGTTTCAATCCATCCATAATGCCAGTATTCTTTATCAAGATGTATCAAAGGAATCCCTGTAACCTTATTTAACTTCTTTGAAAATGTGCTTTTTCCACTTCCAGGAGAGCCTATGATAATTATTCTATTTCCTATATAATCCATTTAACATCACCATAAATAATTATATCATTTTTATGTTTCAAATCTAATAGCTTAATTCACAAAAATTACATTAACTACATTTTAAAGTGATGTATATCAAAATTAACCCTTTTCACCACATATGCTCTAGAAAACGTTTCCTCCTTAAACTTATTAAGTCAAAATCCCATCTATTATTTTTATTTACTAAAGATTGCACAATAAGTAATCGAAACTTATTGTGTAATATAATAGCACGATAAAAATTCCAATAACTTATTTAAATTATAAAAGGAGTGTTCTAGTATGACTACAATTTGTGGGTACAGCTATTCTAATAGTGCAAAGGAAGCTGTTGAAGAAGCCTCAAAGGAGCTTCATACCCCTAAACTCATTATATATTTCAGCAAGATTAGTTACTTTAAAGATGTAACCTCTCGCCTAAAGGAGAAATTCCCGAATTCCACCACCATAGGTTGTACATCCTGCGGTGAAATATCAAAAGATGGTATAAAAGGAGGCTTATCACTCATTGCTTTCGATGAAAACATCACATTGAAAACTATGATTATGGAGAATATAAATGAGGCACCAATAATTTATATTGAAGAGCTAAAAAAATTCAAAAAAGGATTTGATGCTAAAAATACTATAGCATTTGAAATAACAGATGGATTGTCAAATTCTGAGGAAAAAAGTTTATCCGTATTAAACAGCATTTTTGAAGAAGATAATATTCCTGTAGTTGGAGCTAGCGCTGCAGATGATTTAAGTTTCACCCAAACATATACTTCTTATAATGGTGAAATTTATTCAAATGCAACTATTGTAACTTTAATTCACAATAACGCCGGCAAAATAAATATATATAAAGAGAATATTTACGAACCAACAAAACATGAATTTATAGTAACTAAAGCTAATCCAAAAGAAAGAAAAATATATGAACTCGATGGAAAACCAATAATAAAAACATACGCAGATACTTTAAACATACCTGAAACAGAAGTATCAAAATATTTCATGAGTAATCCTATTGGAAGAATAATAGGAAATGAATCTTTTATATCTTCCTTTAAAAAAGTAGAATCTGACAATTCTTTTTCTTTTTATGGTAGAATTTACCAAAATTCATATGTGTCTATATTAAGACTTAAAGATCCTATGGAGGTTCTTGATAAAACAATACATACAATAAAAAGTGAAATGCCCAATATTTCTGGTTCAATAGTAATTAACTGTATATTTAGGACTTTACTTTTTAAAGAAAAAAATCTTACAACTGAATTCACCTCTAGACTGCAAAATTTAAGTTCATTTGCTGGCCTTACAAGTTATGGTGAACAGCTCAACAATAAGCATCTTAATCAGACAATGATTTTGATTTGCTTTGAATAATGGAGGTTACTTATGCTTTGGTTTAATAATAAAGATACTAACACCAACAATGAAAATACTACTACTTTAGATAAAGTTATAAATTTAAAAAAGAAAAATAAATTAAACATAGATACTGCAATAAAAGAAACAGTTTTATTAATTAAAAAGAAAATATCTGAACTCATGGACAATGAGGGGGATTTTATAAAATCCATTGGAAAAATCGATACTTCTGCTAAATCAACTAACACTAAATTAGATACTATATCAGCTTCTGTAGAAGAATTTGATGCTAATATACAAGCTCTTACTGAGGCATCCCAAGCTATAAATAAAAATATCCATAATGGTAATTCTCTTATAGCTGAAGGTGAAACCGGAGTTTCTTCTATAAGTAATGAAATATATTCAATAGCTGATTCTATTAAATCTTTCGGAGCTAATTTCAATAACTTACAAAATAGTATTGAAACAATTAATTCATTCTCAAATAAAATAATTGATATATCAGAACAAACTAATATGCTCTCCTTAAATGCAAACATTGAAGCTGCACGTGCTGGTGAAGCTGGGAAAGGGTTTTCTGTTGTTGCAAATGAGGTTAAAAATCTATCTGACGAAACAAAAAATCTTTCAGTTTCAATATCTTCAAACCTAAATAATATAAGTACTTTAGCAAGTGATTTAAATAGCAGTTTAGAGAATATTTTAGATAAATTGCAAAGTGGTGTAACTAAAGCAGATAAGTCACTTGAGGTTTTTTCGAATATAAAAGAATCAAATAAAGATACTGATAAAAAAATACAGCATATGAATAACTCACTCAAACAATCTGCCGAAGCTATGAATGAAATAACAAATTCTGTAATGGCAATTTCACATAAGAGTCTTGATGATATAACTTTAGTTAATGCCCTACAAAAAAAAGAAAGCCTGAAAATAGATTATTTTACTGACATTTTAAGCTTTTTAGAGCAACTTGACTTTGTACTAAATAAAAATATTGGGAAGTAACAATATTTTGAAACATTAAATAGAACTCATAATACTAAACCCCAAATAATAAAAATACTAAGAAATTTTAATAACTCGCTGAGAAGAAGCTCAAACAAATTAAAATTTCTAAGTCTTTTTATTATTTGGGGCAAGTATTATTGAGTTTTATTTAAATCGTTTCCAAAATATTGTTACTTCCCATAAAGAGTAAAGGCAAAGGAAGATTTTCTTCCGCTCCGCTGCGGAAAATCCGAATTAAAACTCATATAAAATAGGCTACAAAATAATAAAATACTAAGAAATTTTAATAACTCGCTGAAAAGAAGCTCAGACAAATTCAAACATCTAAGTCTTTTTATAATTTGAAGCAAAGTCTTATTGAGCTTTATTTAAACAGTTTCTAAAATACTGTTACTTCGCTTAGAGGTAAAAGCAAGGAAGATTTTCTTCCGCTCCGCTTCGGAAAATCTGAATTAAAAACTCATATAAAATAAGGCTACAAAATAATAAAAATACTCTTATTTTCCATAGAGAGTAATAGCAGGATAATTTTTGTAAATTTCGTAGAATTGTTGAAAGTTTACTTATCTAAATGTCGATTCACTAATTTATGCTTAAAATTCCGTAGGCACGGAGGAATTTTCTCCATGTTTTACTCCAAAAGTGAATTAACATTGATTTGTAACAATTAAAAAAAACTCTAATGAATGTTATCATATACGAGGTTTGGGCTTTGCCCATTATCCTTCTTTACTTAATATGGGCAATCTCCATATTATACGAGGTTTGGCCAATTGGAGAAATGCTTATATGGAGTTGTTGGTGATAATATAAAAAGTTCCTATTTATAGTTAAGAAGGATAATGGGTCTATGACCCAAACCCCAGCTATGATAAGATTTATAGAATTTTTTTAATGTTACAAATCAATGTTAATTCACTTATTTTAATATTTTAACCTCTCCACTTGTCAAAAAATATTTAGTCTTTACTATCCTAATTTTATTCTCATTATAAAGCTTTTTAAGCATTTCACTTTTTAAAAGTTTTTTTGCAGATAATGCTATGTTTTCATCTTCAACTTTTGAACTTAGTACATCTAGTGGGCACTCTTTTCCGTATAAATTAGTATTATCCACAGCTTCTTTTAACGGCTGTATAAACCCATTTAATCTGCCATGAAGCTTCATTTCATCTAAGGCAGCTTCAACTGCACCACACTTTTCGTGTCCCATAACCATAATATATCTAGTATTTAGATGGCTTACAGCAAATTCAACATTTTCTATTACATTATCATAAACGATATTGCCAGCATTACGAATAGTAAATATCTCTCCTATACCAACATCAAAAATGGTTTCTGGTGGAGTACGTGAATCTGAGCATGAAATCACAACTGCATAAGGCTTCTGCCCATTATCACTTAACTTTTTTCTGTTTTCATAAGAAAAATCCTTAGTTTTGAGCTTATTTAATATAAATCTTTTATTGCCTTCCATAAGAGTTCTTTCTATTTTCATAAATTCCTCATTCATAAATTTTACCTCCTCAAACTGTAAGTTCAATTCACTTTATCTCCTCTATGGACAAATTAACTTTATAATTACCATACTTTAATATTTCATCTAGAAACCCAACTAACTTTTCCTGTGTCTCTGCCACCACCTTCAATAAATAGCACCCTTCACCACTTATCCTATGAGCTTCAACAACAATATCACTTTTATTTATATAATTCCTAAACTCCATATGATTTGAAGTTTTCATAAAAATAGTTACAAAAGCCATTACTTTTTTACCTAACTTATGAAAATTTATTTTTAATGTGTACTTTTCTATAATCCCCATTTTCTCCATTTTAGTTATTCTATTTTTAACTCCCTGTCCTGTTAGATGTACTTCTTCGCCTACGTCCTGTAAACGCCTTCGTGAATTTTGTATGAGCAAATTTAAAATTCCTATATCCGTTTTATCAAGCAAACCCTATCAAATCCTTTCATTATTAAAAGTTTTTCATCATTATTCTTTTTCAATTCAAGTACTAATAATAATATACTATAAATAAAAGAATAGGAGTGATAAAATTGACAATCCAATTAATAAGACATGCTACTTTAATCTTAAATTTAAATAACAAAAGAATACTTGTAGATCCTGTCTTAAACAAAAAAGGGGTTATGCCTGCAATTCCAGATGTCCCAAATACAAATGCAAATCCCCTGGTTGACCTTCCCATGGATGTTAGTGAAATTTTAAATTGTGATGCCGTACTTATAACTCATACACACAGCGATCACTTTGATGCTGCCGCTTCAATGCTTATTCCTAAGGATATGACCTTACTTTGCCAGCCAGCTGACGAATTAAAACTAAAAGAATTTGGTTTTTACAATGTCCATGCAATAGAAAAAAGCTTTACCTGGCACGGCTTAACCTTTAATAGAACTGATGGAGAGCATGGACATGGAGAACTTATCAAAGCAATGGCCCCAGTATCAGGCTTTGTAATCTCTTCACCAAAGGAGCCAAGAATTTATATTGCAGGTGATACAGTATGGTGCAATAAGGTTAAAAAGTCCATAAAAAAATTCTCACCTAAAATAGTGGTTTGCAACTCAGGTGCTGCTAGTTTTTCTTATGGAGAGCCAATAACAATGACAGCTTCAGATATACTCGCACTTCGCAAAACATTTCCACATATAAAAATAATTGCAGTGCATATGGATGCCTGGAATCACTGCAAACTAAGCAGAGAAGCCTTAAAAAAAGCTATTAAAAATAAGAATAATATATTTGTACCATATGATGGTGAAACACTATCCTTTTAGACACATTATTGCAAGTAATTATATAGCAATTCTACAAATGCAGCGTTTTTTCTAGAATTGCTATATGTTCAGCCTCATTATTTATAATATTTGATAGTATCTTATAAGTTTCTGTATTCATATCACTTGTATCTTCCACAAATCTGCCCTGTACATCAATTAAAAGAGAATACACATCTTTTTCTAGTCCAAGTGAAAACATTAAATAATCTCTAACATTATTAATATCTTTTATATATGTCTTTTTATTAAACTGATTTATAAGTGAAGCCATTTTATCATATATAAAAAAATCAATTTCTTCAAATTCAGTATCACCTATTTGCTCTTTTAATGACTCGTAATACTCAATAGTTTTATCAAGCTGCTTTACTAATACCTTTGACATTATTTTTATAGATTGAATGTCACATTTTTCCTTACCTATAGTTTCATATTCAATTTTCACCTTATTCGCAACGTTTATTGCTTTATCAAGTATATCTACAATATTATACGCCATAACATTACCACCTTAAATTATATTTTGCTTCAATAAATTTCACAGTATAAAACTATATTTTATTTTTATTGTCCTCAAAACACGCATTATTATAACAAAATTTAATATTTACTCTAAAGACTCCATAAATTTATAAACTATAGTAACCGATAACATTGACTTTATACCTTATGTTACATATAATTATTTTATACTATTGTTAACGTTTGCGCTATAGTTTATTTTACATTGGAGGTTTTAAAATGAAAAAAAAATCTTTTCTATCGTTTGTTACACTTACATGCGTTACTTCCTTAATACCTGGAATGAATGCATCAGGAAAAATATTAAGTTATAATGCTATAGTTGATATTAATTTCAAAGGACAAGATGGCACTAAAGTAAATGGAATATCCACCTACAAATCCATCACTTCTGCAGTATCAAGTGCTCCTACTTCCTCAACAAATAAATACGTGATACATATTAAAAAAGGAACTTATTATGAAAAAGTAACTGTTAATAAACCAAATATAACCTTTATAGGCGAAGATAGAGATAAAACTAAAATTACATATGATGTAGCAAATTCAACAAAAAAACCTGATGGCACTACTTATGGTACTTTTGGTTCTGCAAGTCTATCAGTTATTGCTCCAAACTTTAGTTGTGAGAATTTAACTGTAGAAAATTCCTTCGACTATCCTTCAAACAAAGCTAAAGCTTCAAATGATCCAACTAAACTACCAAATCCTCAAGCTGTTGCTTTAAAACTTGATGAAAATAGCGAAAAAGCATACATTAAAAACTGCAAATTAGATGGATATCAGGACACATTATACTGTAATAAAGGTACCTCATATTTCACACATTGTTTTATCGCTGGATCTATAGATTTTATTTTTGGAGCAGGTCAATCATTTTTTAATGAATGTGAAATTATTTCAAAGGATATGGATTGTAAAAGCTGCAATGGTTATATAGCAGCTCCAAGTACACTTATAGAGAATAAATACGGCTTTGTATTTTATAAATGCAACATCAAAAAAGGAGACAAGAAAATGGCTTCAAATTCTGTAGCTCTTGCTAGACCATGGCATCCTACAACTTCATTCTCAGATGGAACTAGAAAAGCTAATCCAGATGCAATTGGAAGTGCTGTATATATTGATTGTTATTTAGATTCTCACATCAAAACTACCGGATGGGACAAGATGCATGGAAAGGACAAGGATAAAAATTTGATTTGGTTTCTTCCTGAAGACTCTAGATTTTATGAATTCAATAGTAAAGGTCCTGGAGCCGATGTAAATCCTTCTAGAAGACAGCTTTCAGAAAATGAAGCAAAAAGCTACGAAAAAAAATATGTTTTAAATGGCTGGATACCAAAATAAAAGAATTGAGAATTAACATTGATTTGTAACATTTAAAAAATTACTTCATCAATATTAATTCTCTTTAAGGTAAAGCTTAGTATTACATTTTAGGCATAGCTGACATGTTGCTTATGATTTCAGGATTTACCATTCCTAGTATCATTGCAACATGAGCTACAACTAGGAAACCGCCTATAAGAATAAAATGTATTTTCATTTTTTCATCCACTGTTTTATTCCTAAATATTAGTCCAAGTTCCATAAGTGCTATAGGCAGAAGGAAGATAATTCCGCTTAAATAAAAACCAACAGCTAATACGTCCACCCATGTATGCCATTCTCCTGCAGTTGTTATAGGTATAACTGCATTAAAGAATAGATAAATAAAAATTCCTGTAAAATAAAATCCGTCAAAAATACCAACAATTTTATTAAGAGTTCTTATTCCACCACTTTGTATCCTGTTAAAAATTATGAGAAATTCAGTAATTGTAAGTGTTTCGGCACAAATTACTGGTACCGCCATAAAAATAAGTAAGTTCCACGGCTGATTACTTGCTAGTAATGACATATAATGAGTCATGTTCATAATTAATTACCTCCATTAAATTTTGTAAACTTATATTACAAAAAAGATATGAAGATTATATAAAGATTGCAGGGCAATGTAAAAAAAAATCATAATAACTACAAAAAATAAAAACTATGCTTTAAGTAAGTGCAAAAAACAGCACTTATTTAAAATATAGGCAAAATAAAAATGGAATGCTGCATTAACAATTCAAAAATTGCTAATGCAGCATTCCATTTTACTTATTAGTTTTATATCAATTCTAAAGTGGGAAGTATTTAACTATTTTCCTAAAATACTTTGAACAAATTCCTTCATCTTATCACATTTGCAATTAGCAAAGAAGTATTCCTGGAATTTCTCACCGCTTATAGCACCCTTAAGTAAATCTTGATCGATTTCTTTTAATACTGTTATGATATCTTTGAAAGCTGCTTTTCTAACTCCATCTAATATCTTTTTATTTCTTTGTTCTGGAACAACTCTTTCTGGTGGGTATCCTTGACCACTTTTATCTTGGAATAATTTTTCAAATATATATCCTAAGTTTAAGTCTCCACCCCAGCCAAATCCTTTAGCAAAAGGCATTGCAATTGCATTTCCATCATTAATTTGTGCAAACATAAATGCATCTGAAGGATCTTCTACATGTCCACAGATTACTCCTGGGAAAGAATTTAAAGCAAGCATTGCTCCTTCTCCAGTTCCACATCCAGTTATTACATAATCAGCTGCTCCTGAATTTAAAAGAATAGCTGCTAAAATACCATTTTGAACATATGTTAATTGTGCCTTATCATCTGCACTGTACATTCCATAATTAAATACTTCATGTCCCTTTGGTTCTACTACTTTTTTTAATGTTTTAAATATTAAATCATTCTTTGCTGCTTGGCTGTTTTCATTTATTAAAGCTATTTTCATTTATATATTCCTCCTATTAAAGTGAAATCACTTTGATACATATTAATTTATATTACTATATTATTGTGGTTGTTTTCCTATATAAGCTAGTATACCACCATCTACATACACAACATGTCCATTTACAAAGTTTGATGCATCAGATGCTAAAAATACAGCTGGTCCCATTAAATCATCTGTTGTTCCCCAACGTGCTGCTGGAGTTTTTGCAACTATAAATTGATCAAATGGATGTCTTGAACCATCTGGCTGAATTTCTCTAAGTGGTGCTGTTTGTGGTGTAGCTATATATCCAGGTCCTATACCATTACATTGGATATTGTGTTCACCATACTCAGATGCAATGTTTCTTGTTAACATCTTAAGTCCACCTTTTGCAGCTGCATAAGCTGAAACAGTTTCTCTTCCAAGTTCACTCATCATTGAGCATATGTTTATTATTTTCCCGTGTCCCTTTTTAATCATACCAGGTATTACAGCTTTAGATACTATAAATGGAGCATTTAAGTCTACATCTACAACTTTTCTAAAGTCTTCTGCTTTCATATCAAGCATTGGGATACGTTTAATTATTCCTGCATTATTTACAAGAATATCTATTACTCCAACTTCTTTTTCTACTTTTTTAACAAATTCATTTACTGCTTTTTCGTCTGTAACATCGCATACATATCCGTGTGCTTTTATTCCTTCTGCTTCATAAGCTTTTAATCCCTTGTCTACTAATTCTTGCTTAATATCATTAAATACTATTGTAGCTCCTGCACTTGAGAAAGCTCTTGCAATAGCAAATCCTATACCATATGATGCACCCGTTACCAATGCAACTTTGCCCTTTAGTGAAAAATCTTTTAATATATCCATTAAATATTCCTCCTTATTAGACTTATAATATTTACATCATAATTAAATTATACTATTGTAGTTTGGCTATTTCTTGTTATATTTTTTTTAAAATGTTGCAAATATTGAAGTAAGGATTATAATAAACTTAGTACTATTTTGATTATGGAGGTAAAATATGAAGGAATTCACATCATGCAAAGAGTCCATAAATAATTGCATTAAAAGCAAAGATTTTTCTATTGCACACCTGCACACTGAAGAAGAAACTATGGCAATTCATATACATGATTGCTATGAAATTTATTACTCAATTTCTGGCGGTAAGCAATTTTTAATTGATAATAAATTATATGATATAAATTCTGGAGATTTGTTTGTCATAAACCAGTTTGAAAGCCACTATGTTTCCCAGATAAATAAAGAAATTCATGAAAGAATAGTTATTTCAATATATCCTGATTTTTTAAAAACTATTTCTACCAACAAAACAGCTTTGAATTACTGTTTTAAACACCGCAGTGAAAACTTCAGTCATAAAATTTCACTTAATAAAGAGCAGCAAAATAGATTTATGTATTTTATAAACAAAATTACAAGTGCAAAAGGTTTTGGTGCTGATATGATTGAATACTCAAGTTTTATAGAGCTTATGGTTTATTTAAACACACTTTTTCTCAATAATGAAAATTCATCATCACTATCTTTATACAAATACAACAATCAAATTCAAGAAATGATTCACTACATAAATGACAATGTTACAAAAGATATTACTGTAAAACATTTAGCAGAACACTTTTTTTTAAGCGAATCATACATTTGCAGGATTTTTAAATTATCAACTGGGACTACCATAAATAAGTACATTACTGCAAGAAGAATATCCATAGCTAAATCTCTTCTCTCAAACGGCTTGAGCATTAATGATGTTTGCATTAAATGCGGCTTTAACGATTATAGTAATTTCTTAAAAGCATTTAAAAAAGCCGTTGGGGTATCGCCTAAAAAATACTCTACATTTAGTTTAAACTAAAACTAATCGTATTATTATCAAGGATTCCAATTTTTTTAGGAGCACTGGAATTCAAAACTTCAATCAATTTTGATGCTTGAATTACTTCCATTACTTATTTCTCCTTTCATTAGATCCTTGATTTTGTTTAAAAATTTTAAGTTGTCCACTTTATAAATTGGAATTTGTAAATTTCGGCTTATCTTAATCTGAATGAAATAAGAATTATGACTACTCAAAAAACTTTCCTTTATAAAAATTCTCATTTCCAAGTTTCTTTGCCGTCAGCCTAAATATAACACAACCATCTGGGCATACAATATCTTTGCTATATTTACTAGTTCCACCGATATTCTCTAAATCACCGCCACTCCTGACTGCCTCCATTATTGGAAACATAATCATCATAGCTTTGGAACAAATACCTTGTCCATCAGCATTTACAGGACAGCCATAGGTGCAGGTATACTTATCCCCAACTTCCTCACCATTTCGGCAATATCTCTCAGTGTGGTCTCCACGAAGAAACCCTATAACCTCGATTTTCCATTGATACTCCTCATCATACCATTTTTTCATAATAAACCTCCATATTCTAACTTTTGTTCTCTTTCTAATATCCAGACAAATTAGTATTACTTTTTACTAAATTATAACATGCTTACAAATAAAAACTACTGGTTTGAAAAAGTAGAAACTGCCCACTAATTAAGCTAAAGTTTATCTTTAGAAATAACATAGCAAAGTAAGCTATCTTCATTCTGTTAGAGAAATAATTTTGAAGATTCAATGACAATTAACCTTATTCCTATCTTTTTATTACAAGATGAAGACAAATCAATACTATAAGTAAAAATGATAAGCTTCTATGTACCCTAAGCCAATACTTTTTCTTATTTTTACTTATAACACCATATATCCCTAGCAACACCACAATAAACATAACTATAATTGCTGCAAAGCCTGTTATTGATAAGCCTCTAAACCCATATAAAAAATAAAAATGTACACTTAAAGCTATTACTGCTATTACTCCAGCAATTTTATGATACTTGATTACATACTTCATTATTTTTCTATAAATCACAGCATAATTTTTCTTATCCTTAGGCAATTTATTTATATACTTTTTGTTTACATATTTAATAAAAAATTTAAGTAAAGTAAAACCATATGCCCCTACACCAACCCAGCCTAAAAATTTCGCTATCTCTTTCATATTACCACCTCATCATTTATAATATTATCTATTTTAATAATATACCAAAACAAATTATAATAAACCATAATACATATTTAAACCCTCAATAGGAAATCTTATTCCTTGTAAAGAAAATTTAAGGAGTGAGATATTAATGAGTGAAACCATTAAAGAAAAATCACAAGGCAGAGTAAGCTATCACGATTCTGTTGAAGAAATGGTTAAAAGAATTAGAAGTGATGGGATGTCTAATGTATTTGATAGATATGCCCTTCAAGAAAAAATACGATGTAAGTTTTGCTTGCAAGGTGTTAGCTGCCAGCTTTGCTCTAACGGTCCCTGTAGAATAAGTGAAAAAACAGGTCAAGAAAAAGGTGTTTGCGGCATAGGTCCAGATGCTATGGCTATGAGAAATTTTCTCTTAAAAAACATAATGGGAGCTGGTACATACAGCCATCATGCCTATGAAGCTTTTAGAACCTTAAAGGCTACTGCTGAAGGAAAAACTCCATTTAAAATAACTGATGAAAATAAACTTAAATGGATGTGTGAAAAAGTCGGCATAAATACAAATCAATCTAAGGAAGACATGGCAATTGAACTTGCAGTACTTCTAGAAGATCAACAGAGAATTGGGAATCCAGAGGATAATTTAATGGTTAAAGCCTTTGCACCTAAAAAGAGAATAGAAGTCTGGAAAAAGTTAAATATTTATCCTGCTGGCACAGTTCACGAGGAACAAAACTGCGTAGCAAGCTGCCTTACTAATGTAGATGGAAGCCACGTTTCCCTCGCTATGAAAGCCTTAAAGCTTGGCATAGCTACAATATATAACACACAAATAGGTCTTGAAATGGTTCAAGATATACTCTTTGGTACACCAACACCTCATGAAGTAAATATGGATCTAGGAATAATGGACCCTGATTACATAAATATAGTATTTAATGGTCACCAGCCGTGGATAGGTGTAGCCACTATCTTAAAGGCAGAAACCAAAGAAGTTCAAGACATGGCGAAAAATGCTGGTGCTAAAGGATTAAGAATTGTAGGCTCCATAGAAACAGGCCAAGAGCTCCTTCAAAGATTTCCTGTTGATGATGTCTTTGTCGGTCATATGGGAAACTGGCTTGCTATTGAGCCTCTTCTAGCTACTGGAACTGTTGATGTATTTGCAATGGAAGAAAACTGTTCCCCTCCAGCTATTGATATGTACGCTGAAAAATATCAAGTAACTCTAGCCTCCATAAGCACCATAATTGATTTACCTGGAATTAAGTACAAATTTCCATATGAACCATCCGAAGCCGGAGCTACTGCCGACAAATTAATTAAACTTGGCATAGAAAATTTCAAGAAGAGAAAAGAAAGAAAAATAAAAGCTGTCGTTCCTAAAAAAATTCAAAAGGCTGTAGCTGGTTTTTCAACTGAAGCCGTTTTGGGTGCATTAGGTAACAAGCTTGATCCTCTAGTAGATGTAATAGCTAAGGGACAAATTAAAGGTGTCGTAGCTCTTGCAAACTGTTCAACCTTAAGGAATGGTCCTCAAGATTCAATGACAATTAATCTTACAAAAGAATTAATTAAAAAGGACATATTAGTTGTTGCAGGCGGTTGTGGTAATCACGCCCTTGAGGTTGCCGGTCTCTGTACTCTCGATGCTGCAAACACTATGGCAGGTGATGGCTTAAAGGCTATCTGCAATGCTCTTAAAATACCACCAGTATTGAGTTTTGGAACCTGCACTGATACCGGAAGAATTTCCATGCTAGTAACTGCCCTTGCTGAGCATTTAAATGTTGATGTACCAGAGCTTCCTATAGCTGTAACAGCACCAGAATGGATGGAGCAGAAAGCTACTATTGACGGGATTTTTGCTTTAGCTTATGGAGCTTATACTCATCTTTCCCCTACTCCATTTATGACTGGTGCCCCTCAATTAGTTGAACTTTTAACTAGTAAAGCAGAGGATGTTACAGGAGGCTTCATAGCTCTAGGTGATGATCCTAAAGAAGTAGCAAATAACATTGAAGCTCATATATTAAAGAAAAGAAAAGCACTTGGTTTAAGTTAAACACTAATTCAATTCATTAACCATATAAATACTAAATTTAGTATAGGAGGAATAAAATATGGCTAAAAAATTAAAAACTATGGACGGAAATGAAGCTGCTGCCTATGCTTCTTATGCATTTACAGATGTAGCTGCCATCTATCCTATAACTCCATCTACTCCAATGGCTGAACTAGTTGACAATTGGTCATCCCATGTGAGAAAAAACATATTCGGTCAGCCTGTTAAAATTGTTGAAATGCAATCAGAAGCTGGTGCAGCTGGTGCAGTTCACGGTTCTTTAATTGCCGGTGCGCTCACAACTACATACACAGCTTCTCAAGGCTTACTATTAATGATACCTAACATGTATAAAATAGCCGGGGAACTTCTCCCGGCAGTATTTCATGTAAGTGCTCGTGCACTGGCAACCCATGCATTATCCATTTTTGGAGATCATCAAGATGTTATGGCAACAAGACAAACAGGTTTTGCGCTTTTAGCATCTTCTAATGTTCAAGAAGTTATGGATTTAGCTATGATTGCCCATTTATCTGCTATTAAAGCAAGAGTACCCTTCGTACATTTCTTTGATGGTTTTAGGACATCGCACGAATATCAAAAAATTGAAATGATAGATTATAATGATGTTGCACCTTTAGTTGATTATGAATCAATTAAAATATTTAGAGAACGTGCTCTTAATCCAGAACATCCTACCGTTCGAGGAACAGCACAAAACCCAGATATTTATTTTCAAGGAAGAGAAGCCTCAAACAACTTCTACAATGCCGTTCCTGATATTGTTGAAAACTACATGAGAAAAATAGAAAAAATCACAGGACGTATATATCATCCTTTTGATTACTATGGAGATCCTAACGCAGAAGGCATAATTATTGCCATGGGCTCTGTTTGCGATACTATAGAAGAAACTGTTGATTACTTAAGAGGCAAAGGAGAAAAAGTTGGTGTTCTAAAAGTTCACCTATATAGGCCATTTTCTATTGATTACTTCTTTAAGTATCTTCCTAAAACCATTAAAAAAATTGCAGTCTTAGATAGAACAAAGGAACCTGGCTCTGCTGGAGAACCTCTTTATCTTGATGTTGTCAATGCCTTTTACAATAGTCCAAACAAACCTATTATAGTTGGAGGACGTTATGGATTAGGTTCTAAAGACACAAGACCATCTCAAATTTTATCTGTTTTTGAAAACTTAAAATCTCAAAATCCTAAAAACAGATTCACTATTGGAATTGTAGATGACGTTACAAACTTATCTCTTCCTGAAGGTGAAATAGTTGATACTACACCAGAAGGTACTATAAGATGTAAGTTCTATGGTTTAGGCTCTGATGGTACAGTTGGTGCAAATAAGAGTGCTGTAAAAATCATAGGTGATAACACAAACATGTACTGTCAAGCTTACTTCTCCTATGATAGTAAAAAATCAGGTGGAAGCACTGTTTCTCATTTGAGATTTGGAAATAAGCCAATTAAGTCTCCTTATCTTATTTACACAGCAGATTACATTGCCTGCCACAATAAATCTTTTATATACAATATAAATGTACTTAAAGGCTTAAAGAAAAATGGAATTTTCGTATTAAATTGTCCATTTAAAGATAATGAGCTTGATGAACATTTACCTAATTCAATGAAAAAATATATAGCAGACAATAACATACAATTTTATACCATAGATGCCGTTTCAATAGCCCAGGAGGTTGGTCTTGGCTCAAGAATAAATATGATTATGCAGGCAACTTTCTTTAAACTAGCCAACATAATACCAGTTGACAAAGCGGTTCAATACCTCAAGGATTCTATAGAGTACACCTACGGCAAGAAAGGTGCTGCCATAGTTGATGCCAATAAAAAGGCAGTGGATGCAGGAGTCAATGCGGCGCACAAGGTGTCTGTACCTGAAGCCTGGAAAAATGCCCAATCAGATTATAAGCCTTTAAAGAAGCTTCCAGATTTCATAGAGAAAATTGAAAGGCCTATGGCAAGACATGAAGGTGATGAACTTCCTGTAAGTACATTTAAAGGTATGGAAGATGGTGTGTTTCCACTAGGTGTAACTGCCTATGAAAAACGTGGTATTGCAGTTAAAATTCCAGAATGGCAAATCGACAAATGTATTCAATGTAATCAATGCTCGTATGTTTGCCCTCACAGCGTCATAAGAGCATGTTTACTTGATGATAACGAAAAGGAAAATGCACCGGAAAAATTCATGACAAAAAATCCTACTGGAAAAGGTTTTGAAAACTTACACTACAGAATTCAAATAAGTCCCCTTGATTGTACCGGCTGTGGCAATTGTGCGGATATATGCCCTGCCCCAGGCAAAGCCTTAATAATGAAACCTGCCTCTGAAGAAATTGAAGAACAATCAGAGAACTTCGAATACGCTCTAAAAGTAAAACCAAAAGAAGGCATAATGAGTCTTAATACAGTAAAAGGAAGCCAATTTGCTACACCGCTTCTTGAATTCAATGGTGCTTGCCCCGGCTGCGGTGAAACACCTTATATAAAGCTTTTAACTCAACTTTATGGCGACAGAATGATGATTGCAAATGCCACTGGATGTTCATCAATTTGGGGAGCCAGCGCACCTGCAATTGCATATACTACAAATAACTTTGGAAAAGGTCCTTCTTGGGGAAATTCTCTATTTGAAGACAATGCAGAATATGGTTATGGAATGTTCTTAGCTGTAAAACAAATGAGAGAAAGATTAGCTGAATTAATGACGGAAGCTCTTAAGTCAGATATAAACATGCAGCTTAAGGATGCTTTTTCTTCATGGCTTGAAGGCTTTGATGACGGCGATAAATCAAAAGAAGCTTCAATTAGAATTCTCAAAATATTAGAAAATGAAAATTTCAAAGATAACAAAGTTTTAGCAGAAATATATGATAAAAAAGATTATTTAGTTAAGAAATCCCACTGGTTACTTGGCGGAGACGGCTGGGCATATGATATAGGTTTCAGTGGTGTAGATCAAGTGCTCTCCTTAGGTGATGATGTAAATATATTCGTAATGGATACGGAAATATATTCAAATACAGGAGGTCAATCCTCAAAATCTACACCAGCTGGAGCAGTTGCTAAATTTGCATCAGCTGGCAAGAGAACTAGAAAAAAAGATCTTGGCTTAATGGCAATGACCTATGGAAATGTTTATGTATCGCAGATAGCCATGGGATCAAATATGAACCAAACTATTAAGGCAATTACTGAAGCTGAAGCATACAAAGGACCATCTTTAATAATAGCCTATGCACCATGCATAAGCCATGGTATAAAAACTGGTATGGGAACTAGTATTGCAGAAGAGAAGAAAGCAGTGGACTCAGGATATTGGCATCTATATAGATACAATCCTATGCTTAAAAAAGAAGGTAAAAACCCATTCATATTAGATTCAAAGGAACCAACAGAACCTTACACCAACTTTATAAATGGAGAACTTCGTTATTCTTCACTTAAAACTATTTTCCCTGAAAATGTGGAAAACGCCTTTAAGAAATCTGAGGAAGATGCAAAAAACAGATATTCTCTTTATAAAAAACTATCTGAATTATAGTAATTTAATAGGGGAATGTTTAAAAATAATTTTAAGCATTCCCCTATTTATCATGTCAAGCCCATTAATTTGGTATTACTTTTCATTAGAATCTACATACTCTTTAGCATTTTTTGTATCAAACCTGCTTGGAATTGTAACATTAGATACAGGCTTTTCCTTATGAACATCTGCCCAGGCTGCAGTAGAATGTTGTTCTATTGGAACTTCCATAAAACTATCCTTACGTCTATCGTCCTTCTTTTTCATTTTAACTCCTCCCTTCACAAATAGTATTTTCAATTTTTAAAAATGTATTAAATATTTAGTGAATACTATAAAATACATTTATCATCTGGTACACTAATAATGTGTAATAACTTCATATTTTATTTTAATCTCTTTATTAAAAACCAACTTGATATATTTATTAAAATAAAATAAAATAGAATAGTGATTTATAAAATGTTTAAATATGAAAAGGTGACAACAATATGAATAGTATAATAAGTTCGCTTAAAAAAAATCAAAAAGGTATAACACTTATATTACTATCTTCTATATGCACTACCATTGGACAATATATGTGGAAAATATCAGCTATGCATAATTTAACTTGCATTATGATTGGCTTTTGTTTTTATGGACTAGGTGCTGTTGGAATGATAATTGCGTTTAAATATGGAAGTTTTTCTGTTATACACCCTATGATGAGCATGGGTTATGTCTTTACGGTAATAATATCGTATTTATTTTTACATGAAATAATTAACTTTCCAAAAGTACTAGGCATACTCTTTATTATGGTTGGTGTCGCATTTATAGGTGTAGGTGATGAATAATGAATAATTTAGTTTTGATACCAGTAATACTTTCAATGACACTGCTTGGTTCTTTTGGAGGTTTCTGCTTTAAAAAATCAACTTCAGGAAATACAATGCTGTCAATTTTAAAGAATAAATTTTTATATATTGGCGGTTTCTTATATGTAAGCTCAGCTGTTATAAATATATATGCATTAAAGTATATGCCCTTATCAGTTGTTATGCCGCTATCTTCAATTACATATATATGGTCCATGATTATTTCTAGAATTACCCTACATGAAAAAATAACGAAATTCAAAATTATAGGACTAGTTCTTATACTTATCGGTGCTGTTTTGGTTGGACTTTCATAACTTAAAAATGTGGACATTGCATTAGTACTTATTGCAATGTCCACATTTTTTTAATCTTAGAAATTCTAATTAAATATTCATAATAATTGTACAAATTAAAGCATTCTTGAACTCTCAATATAATAAAATTATTACATTATTGCCATAATAGCCGGTATAGTAATCATAGATAGAACCGTGGTTAAGAACACACACTTTGAAGCAACTGCCTTATTTCCATTGTACCTTTCCGCAAAAACTCCCACTAAACTTCCAGTTGGCATTGCCACTAAAATTACACATATACATAGGACTATATTATTAGTACCTAAAAGCTTAAGTATAAGATAAACTAACAGTGGGGCTCCTATAAGTTTTATAAAATTCATATAGTAAACATCAAGTCCCTTAAATACTTCCTTTAACTCCACATCCGCAAGCATAGCTCCTATTATAAACATAGAAATCGGAGTTGTCATGTTTCCTATGCTTGACAGAGTTTGCGTCAAAACCTTAGGAAGCGGAACAGAAAAAATAAACATCAACACACCTAAAAAGATACTTATTAAAGGTATATTAACAACATTCTTCCATACTTTTTTTAAATCCTTTTCTCCTGTAAAAATCATAATTCCATATGACCACATGAACACATTAAAAGGAATTGTAAATATTGATGTATAAAATACGCCTACATTTCCAAATATGCCTTGAACTACTGGATAACCTACAAAGCCGCAGTTTGAAAATATTGTGGCAAATTCAAATACCTTTTTCTTAGAATCTTCAGATTTAAAATATAATAACTTGCTTAAAACTATTAAAAAAACATGTATTGCAATAGAATAAAAAAGTATCATGATTGCATTTTTTAACATACTCATTGAAAACTTAAAATTAAAAGAATATAAAATCATGCATGGCATTGTGACATTTATTAGAATAGTAGAAAGTGCCTTATTTACTTCATCCGTAATTATTTTTGCTTTTCTTAAAATAATACCTACTATCATCATAAGTGTCAGCATGGTTACTTGGTTTATTACATTAGTATTCATTTTATACCTCCTATAAAATTTTTTCATACGTTGTTATATCAAATCTTCTTTAAAAATCCCCCAAAAAAAGAACAAAGACCTTTTATTTAGTCTTTATTCCAACTTTTTTATTATAACATAAATATATAATTTACTCTAATTATTAAGTAAATCTTTGTAAGCTTCCCTAAGCCATGGATGAATAATCTTTGCATGTTTTAATTGGTATTTTATATAACTAAAAGTTCCATTCTTTAAGGATACAGACAGTGATTTTTCAAGTTCATCAAGATACGGCGGCACGCCTTCTTTGTCCCACTGAATTTTATCTGCAACAAATAAAACCATATCCATTTTTGATGCCTTAGCCTTTAATGTTGTGTGGCAGGCTATAGCGCTTAAGATTTCTTTATCATGTACATGAAATAGTTCCTCTGCCATTATAGCTGATATTCTTTGATGTAAAATTAGTGGCAGAACTCTTTCTTCTTCAAAAATATTCAGCCCCAATTCCTCTGCTATTTTAAGTCTTTCATCACTAGGATAAATACCACTTATATCATGCAAAAGCCCTGCTATTTCTGCTTTTTCATTATTGATTCCATATCTTTCAGCTAAAACTTTAGCTTCTTTTGCCACTCTAAGACTGTGCTCCGCTGTTACAAATTGATGGTAATTTTTAAGAAGCTTCTGACTATCTATTTTTATATTTCCTGTAAATGTAATGTTATTAATTAAAGATGCAAATATTTTTTTCATTTTCCTGTATATTCTCCCGCTATCCTCTGTTTTCACATAGTCCAATTAAGAACTTGTAATTTTCTATTTAATTATATTTTATCACAAGGTGACATTCTAATTCCCATGATTAAAAGTTCTCCTATTAAAGTTAAAATAATACCATATAATTTATTTTATTTTTTTTCGAAATATTTATTTACAATTACATTAAAGTGATATATAATCAAGTAAATAATGAACGGAGGTTCACAGATGCAATATTTAAAAGATGAAGTACGAAAAAAAATACTTTCATCAGCCTTGATAGAATTTAAAAATAATGGATATTTAGATACATCAATGAGAACTATTGCAGCAAAATCAGGAATAGCCCTAGGTAGTACATACAGATATTTCAAAAGCAAAGAAGATCTTTTTAATACATTAATAGAACCTGTATATAATAAACTGCTACTATATGTTGTTAAAATACAAGTGCAGGTAAATAATTTCACTAGTAAAAATTGCCATGAAATTACAAAATACATAATAGATATATTAAACAGTATAGCGTCATTTGTAAAAGAATCAAATAATGAACTTCTCATTATTTTCAATAAAAGTAAAGGCTCAAAATTTGAAAATTTCAAAAAAGAATTAGTTGCTTTAGTTAACGATATACTTATTAAATATCCCAATGCAGAAAAAATAGATGATAATACAAAAATTATAGTTTATACAGTATCCCATGATTTAGTTGAAGGTATTTCATTTATACTTAACCAGGATTATGATGGAGATAAAGTCAAAATCCTTATTAATAGACTTTTGTATTTTTATATTACAGATATGACTAGAATATTTGATCCTAAAATTTAATATAAAATATATATTATATGTATCAATAAAAATATAATATATACTTTTACTATAATAATGAACAATTGTTCACAACCAATAATTATTTTTTGCTTGAATAATGAACATTAGTTCACTGGCAGTTTTAACTGCTTTTTATTTAAGCTCAATAATGAACTTTTGTTCATAGAAATAATAAACCATTACAATAGGGAGGAAAAACTATGCGAAAAATATTAAAAATGAGGTGGATTGTATTAGCAGTATGGATGATTTCACTAGCATTATCAATAATTTATTCACCAGATTTAAACAAAGTACTTAGAGCTAAAGGACAGCAATTTTTAAGTAATGACAGCCAATCTGTTAAAGCTGATAATATGGTAAAAAAAATGGATAAAACTGGTGGAAATACAGACATAATAGTATTTAACAGTAACAGCAAACTAAGTTCCAGTAACATGGACAATATAGAGTCCGGAATAAATAAAATAAAAAGTAATAAAAGTTCACTTGGAATAAGCAACTTAATTGATCCCTTTAATACCCCATCTGTCAAGTCAAAGCTTATATCCAAGGATAAAAAAACTTTAATGGTTACTTTTAAGCTTAATAAAAAAGGCAGGGAAGTAAAAGATATTAAAGATGAAATTAACGCTAAACTAAAAAATGTAAAAACAACTCATTATCTAACAGGAACAGATTTTATAAGTGATGACTATATGAGAACAATTTCTGCTGGTGTTGATAAAAGTGCACTTTTGACTATAATTTTTATCTTAATAGTTCTAATAATTCTATTTAGATCTGTAATAACACCACTTATATCTTTATCAGCAGTTGGAATATCATATTTGATTTCATATGCAATAGTAGGTCAACTTGTTTATAGATTTGATTACCCCATTTCTTCACTCACGCAAATAGTGCTTGTACTTATACTTTTTGGAATTGGTACAGATTACAATATACTTTTATTTAATAGATTTAAAGAAGAAATGTCCCACAGTTCTTCTATAGATGAAGCAATTGTAACCACGTATAAGACAGCAGGAAAAACCATAGCCTTTAGTATCCTCACTGTATTTGTAGCCTTTTTAAGTTTAACTCTAGCAAAATTTGGCTTATATCGTTCAGCAAATTGTGTTGCTATTGCAGTTGTAATTCTACTACTTGAAATACTTACACTTACACCAATTACTATGAAATTTCTTGGAACAAAACTTTTTTGGCCATCTAAGAAAATTACCAGTCATGGTGAAAACAAACTTTGGGCTAAAGGATCTGCATTTTCAGTAAAAAAACCTATTTTAGTTTCATCTATAATAATACTTATATTAATTCCAATAATTTGCTTTAATACAGAAAAGTTTTCCTTTGATACAGTAAATGAACTTCCAGGTTCTGTAGAGTCAGTAAAAGGATTTAATCTCATTACTAAAAACTTTGGAAAAGGTGAGGCACTTACTACAACAATTGTCTTAGAAAATGACAAACCTATGGATAACAATGCTTCTCTAGCGGCTATTGATAATTTAACCAAAAAATTGAAAGGCATAAAAAATGTTAAAAGTGTATCCAGCATTACAGAGCCACTAGCTGACCCTATCGACTCACTTTATATAGGCAATCAATCAGAAACTGCTGCTGACGGAATTTCAAAATCGAAAAATGGTGTGGACACTATAAATAACGGACTAGGTCAAATAAACACCAGCCTAAATTCTGTTAATTTAAAAGATTTATCAAAAACAGATGCCTTAGTTGCTGGAACAGGTCAAGTTCAAAATGGACTAAATGCTGTAACTGATGGTCTTAATCAAATAAATACCGGTATTCAAAGTGGAGCCGATGGTGCTGCTAAAATAAACTCCGGCTTAGCTGAAGCTAAAAATGGTATGGCACAGATAACAACTTACACTAAAGAACTGTCAGATGGTTTGGGACAAATTCAAGGTGGATATCAAAAACTTGGAGGTGCTTATGACTCAATATCTTCTAGTGTAAGTAACCTTCAAAGTGCAACAAAAACTATGAACGATTATATTTTAGCTTTATCAAAACAATATAATTTTTCAAATGATCCTAGATTTAGCGGTGCTGAACTTTACTACAATAATATAAATAATGGCTTTACCGGTTTAAATGCCGGACTTAGTACCTTTAAGGGAAATTACGATACTCTTACTTCTAAACTTGGAGAAGCCACAACAAACTTAAATCAAATAAATGCTTCTGAAAATAAACTAGTTGATGGACTCACTCAACTTGAATCTGCTTCCTCTGCCCTATCAAATGGACTTAAGCAGGGAGCCGCCGGTCAAACTACTGTAATCCAAAACATGGCTAAACTTAATTCTGGTTTAGGTCAAGTTAAAGCCGGTCAAATTGAGCTTAATAGTAAATTAAATACACTTAGTTCCAGTGTGCCTAAATTAAAAGATGCTTTAAATGAGGGTAGCAATGGATTATCCGCAGTTTCAAATGGACTTACACAAGTAAATGGGTACATGTATCAGCTGAGCGGTTCAAAAGACTTTTTTGCACCACAGGAAACCTTTAGTAACGCTTCTATGAAACAAGCTTTTGACATGTACATGAGCAAAGATAAAAAAACGACTAAACTTACGGTTGTTTTATACTGTGATCCATATTCAGAAAAAGCCATGAATACAGCAAATGAAATTAATAACACAATTCCAGGTGCACTTAAAGGAACTGTGCTTAAAAATGCCAAGTTTGGAACATCAGGAACAAGTGCTTCTGATTATGATTTAAATAAAACAGCTTCAGGAGACTTAAATACAATGAGACTAATTGTTTTAGCTAGTGTATTTGTAATACTTTTATTAGTAATAAGATCTCCATTAATTTCATTTTATATATCTGTATCATTAATGGCAGCTTACTATATATCATCATTCGTCTTAAACTTTATAGTATCTAATATTTTTAAATTAGATGGAGTATCATGGAATGTACCATTTTTCTCTTTTATGATGATTGTGGCATTAGGAGTTGACTATAGTATATTCTTAATGACTAAATTCAAGGAATATAAAGGTATTGATGCTAAAGAAGCCATAGTTGAATCTTCAAAACACATAGGTACAGTTATTATGTCCGCTGCTTTAATACTTGGAGGTACTTTCGTAACAATGGTTCCAGCAGGAGTTAAACTTTTAACACAACTTGCCATAGCCGTAGTTGCTGGATTAATAGCTCTTTCAATTTTGCTATTGCCGATGTTTTTACCTGCACTTATTGCTTTGCCATCTTCCATAAAAAATCTTGTTTCTAATAACAAAAAAGATACTTCAGATAAAGAGACTATTAGCGCATAATAAAAAAAGATACTCGGGGTTAAAACTTGAGTATCTTTTTTATCTTTTAAAAGCCCATAATTTTTAGGCAATTTTATCATTTTATAAATTATTTCAAATTCAAAATGTAACTACTATTTTAATGCATAATAAAAATACCCCGTATACTGGCACAAGATTTACTTTCCATCTACCAATTCTACAGGATACACTTTGTTCTATATTTAATTAATCTGCTAATGCTATTACTTCTATTTCAACTAAAGCATCTTTAGGTAATTTTACTTCTACGCATGACCTTGCAGGCATATCTTTCTTAAAATATTTTGCATAAACTTCATTGACAGCAGCAAAGTCATTCATATCTTTTACAAATACAGTTGTTTTAACAACATTGTCAAGTGATGTACCCGCAGCCTCAAGAATAGCCTTTACATTTTCCAATGATCTTTCAGCTGCTTTCCCTATATCATCTTTAATCAATTCTCCAGTTAATGGATCTAATGAAATTTGCCCTGATACAAATACTAGATTTCCAGCTTTGACAGCCTGGGAATAAGGTCCTACTGCTCCAGGCGCATTTTTTGTACTTACTATTTTTTTCTCCATAAATTAAAACCTCCTATAATCTAATTTTGAAAATTTATAATATTACTATGCAAAAGCTTCTAATGCTTGCATAAAATCATATACCAAATCATTAGGATTTTCAATACCTACAGACACTCTTAAAAGTCCATACGTAATACCAATTTTTAATCTTTCTTCTTCTGGTACATCGTAATGTGATGACATAACAGGATGCGAAAGTGTAGTTCTATATCCACCTAAAGTCATAGCATAGTGGGCAATATTTAACCTGCGCATAAACTTATTCATTTTTTCTTTATCATCTGGAACCACAAAGCTTATCATACCACCATACTTATTATCAAATAATTTACTTGCTAATTCATGCTGTGGATGGCTCTTTAGGCTTGGATGATTTACTTTTAATACATAAGGATTCTCATCTAGAGCTTTTGCAAGTTTTTCAGCATTAGCCATTTGTTTTTCAACACGAAGCTCCATTGTACGCATGCCCCTTTGTACAAGCCAAGAAGTAAACGCATCTGCTGTAGTTCCTAATAATACCTGAAGATTATATGCTTTTTCAATTAAAGACGCACTACCTGTAATAGATCCACATACAGCATCACTATGTCCATTTGCAAACTTTGTCAAACTATTTACTGTAATATCCGCACCATGTTCTATTGGTCTAAATGCAACTGACGTCATAAAAGTATTATCAACAATTAAAAAAGCATTATTTAAATGAGCAATATCTGCAACCTTATCAATATCTACAACTGAAATCATAGGATTTGACACTGTTTCTGTGTAAAATATCTTTGTATTTTTTTTAACGGCTCCCCTTACCTCATCTAAATTTGTGAAATCAACATATGTAACCTCTACTCCGTACTTAGATAAAACTTTACTAAATATATCAATTGTTTCTCCATAAAGCGTTTTATCCGAAAGAATATGATCTCCCTGCTCTACAATTGATAAAACTGCTGTAGATATTGCAGCCATACCCGAACTACAAATAATTGAATTCTCTCCTTTTTCTAAATATGTCACAAGTTCAATTAGAGCACTTCTATTAGGATTTCTATTTCTATTATAGCAAAATCCTTTTACATCATACCTTGCTTGCAGGTCGTCAAGATCTTCTACATTAAAAGCAGTAGTTAAATAAATAGGAGCTGTTTCAGGATTACTTGCCAAGCTATTTATGTATGCTCCCTTTTCTAATAGTTCTGTCTCAAACGAAAATTCTTTATCCGTTTCTTTAAACATAATTTATCTCCCTTTCAAATGAATTTATAGTACTTTACTTAAAAAAGCTTTAGTTCTATCTTTAGTAGGATGATCAAATAATTCACTAGGCATATTTTCTTCGACAATATATCCACCATCCATAAATACAACTTTATCGCCTACTTCACGTGCAAATCCCATCTCGTGTGTAACAACAACCATGGTCATTCCATCCTTTGCTAATTGTTTCATAACATCTAAAACTTCTCCAACCATTTCAGGATCAAGTGCTGACGTAGGCTCATCAAAAAGCATAATCTTAGGTTCCATAGCCAGTGCTCTTGCGATAGCTATACGCTGTTTTTGTCCACCTGATAATGAATCTGGATAAGCATCTGCCTTTTCTTCTAGCCCCACTTTATTAAGCAATTTTAATGCCGTTTCTTTTGCTGCATCCTCACTTATCTTTTTTACCTTCATTGGTGCCAGTATAATATTTTGCATGACAGTTAAATGTGGAAAAAGATTAAAGTGCTGGAATACCATTCCGACTTCTTCTCTTACTTTATTTATGTCTGTTTTTTTATCTGTTATATCAATATTTTCAATACAAACACTCCCATCTGTTATGCTTTCCAAACGATTAATGCACCTTAAGAGTGTCGATTTTCCAGCTCCCGATGGACCAATAAATACAACAACTTCCTGTTTATTTATTTCTATATTTATATCTTTTAAAACGTCATTATTACCAAACGATTTTTTTAAATGGCTAATTTTTATCATTTTGTGTCCATCCTCCTTTCCATATATCCAACTACATGTCCCATTGAAAGAGTTAATATAAGATATATAAGTGCTGATGTCAAATATGGCTCCCACACACGATAATACTGAGCATTCATAGCCTGCGCCCAATACATAAGTTCAGGTGTTGCTATAGTAGATGCTAATGAAGAATCTTTTATAAGACTAATAAATTCATTTCCAAGTGGAGGCAGCATTCTCTTAAAAGCTTGTGGTAAAATAACATATCTCATAGCTTTAAATTGTGTCATTCCTAAGGAACGTGAAGCTTCCGTTTGTCCCATATCAATAGACTGAATACCTGCCCTAAATGTTTCTGCAATATATGCTGAAGCATTTAATGAAAGTGCAACTATTGCAGCAACTACTCCATTAGCCTTTCCTAAAATTGCCGGAATAACTCCAAAATGTACAATTAATATTTGAACTAGTAATGGTGTTCCTCTAAAAAAACCAACATAACAAGCAAATATACGTGCCACCAACTTGTTTTTCATCATTTTACCAATTCCTACAATTAAACCAATTACTGTTCCAAGCAAAACCGCTGCTAAAGATAGTCCTATAGTAATGAGTGTTCCTCTCAGGAAATACTGTGAATACTCAGCTATAATATCAAAACGAAAATCCAATTAAATTCCTCCTTACTAAAGCTAAAAATTGCATAACACATATGAAGATTTATAAAAGCTAATTTATAAATTAAATTTCTTTTAAAATTCCACATGGCAAGTTATGCAATTTAAGCATTTTCATGCACACTTTATTTTAGTTGTGCTTTTAATTCCTTAATATCTGGTGCTACCTTAAACCATTTCTTATATATTTTTGTAAACGTTCCATCGTCATATAACTTACCGAGAGCTTTATTAAATTCTGTTCTTAATTTGCTTTTCTTAGGATACATTATGCCGAAGTATTCAGGTGAAAATGCTTTTTTATCTTCAATAACCTTTAGTCCACTTTTAGGATTATTAAATAGAAATTCTTTATTACTTGTATCATCACCTACTACAGCATCAGCATCACCATGCATAAGTTCCATATATGTAAGTCCATTCTGTACTTTTTTTATCTTGCTATTATTTTGTCCAAGAATTTTTTCTACAGCATCTTGCCCAGTAGAACCACTTTGAACTGCTATTTGTTTGCCTAATGTTAAATCAGTTCCAGATTTAATTTGGCTTCCATCTTTTACTACAATGCTTTGTCTAGATACAAAGTATGGATCTGAAAAATCATAAGTTTGTTTTCTTGCATCAGTTATTGTAATACCTGAAATCCCCAAATCTGCGCCATTATTCTTTAATTGAGTAAACATTTCATTCCAACTGACATTTTTAATTTCATAGTTATAACCTTCTTTTTCTGCTATTGCCTTAATTATGTCAATATCGAAACCAACAATTTTTCCTTTGTTCAAATACTCAAATGGATTCCAATTAGCATAGGTTAGTACCTTTAAAGTTTCTTTAGAATTGTCTGCAGTGGATTTTTCTTTGCTCTTTCCACATGCTGAAAACATTAATACAAAGATAAGAATAAGAGATAAAATAGATAACTTCTTTCTCATTTAGTAACACTCCTCGCTTTTTTAATTTGATAATTTTATTATTATTTTTTTATTAAAGTATTATTAATTTCATCTTTTGCTTGCTTATATAATAAACTCTGTTACTGTTATAGAGTCAACAGTTTTTTATTAATTTGTTAAAAAAATATTGTTGTTTTTATGTATATATCATTTTATTTAGCATATTAATGATTGTTTGTTGTAAATTGCCGTCATTATTTACAATATACATACATTGAATACATATAAATGCAAATTGAGCCCCATAAGATCAATACCCCACATTTATAGTATCTATCCTATAGAGCCCAATTCGTTATAATACATTTTAATTATTGAATCTCTAATTAAAGCTTATACATTTGCGTATACTTTTCTCCAAAATTTCTAATCCCATATCTAATTGCTCATCAGTCATAACAAGAGGAGCTAAGAAACGTATTACATTATTATAAGTCCCAGCATTTTCAATTAGCAAACCATTCTGAGCTGCCTCCTGTATTAATCTTGACACAAAATCGGCATCTGGTGCTTTAGATTCCTTGTCCCTTACAAACTCAATTCCAACCATTCCGCCTAAACCACGTACATCACCAACAACTTCATATTTATCCTGCCATTCTCTAAATGTCTTAACGCACTTTTCTCCAATTTTTCTTGAACGCTCACAAAGATTATCTCTTTCCATAATTTGAATTACCTTTAAAGCTGCCGCACAAGCAACGGCATTACCACCAAAGGTTCCTCCAATTACGCCATTCGGAACAGAATCAAATATTTCACGTCTTGCTGTAACTGCACTTAAAGGAATTCCAGCCGCAATAGATTTTGCAGAAGTTAATATGTCAGGCATAAAGCCATTTTCCTTCCAGTAATCTGATGCAAACATCTTTCCTGTTCTCCCAAATCCAGATTGAACCTCATCTGCAATTAACAAGATTCCATTTTCATCACAGATTTTTCTAACTGCTTTAACCCATTCAATGGGTGCAGGAATAAATCCGCCCTCTCCTTGCAGCGGCTCTAATACAATTGCTGCTACAAATTCAGCTGGCGAGCTTTCTTCAAAAACCTTATTTAATCTAGCAATGTAATAATCTATAGCTTCACTATCTGTCATACCAACTGGTTTTCTATACAGATATGGATATTCGGCACGACATATTCCATCAGGGAACGGTCCCATACCAAAGGAATATGCTTTCTTTGAAGTCATTGCCATAGTCATTACTGTTCTGCCGTGAAAAGCCCCAGAAAATACAATTATATTCGGTCTTTTAGTATATGCCTTTGCTATTTTTACAGCATTTTCATCTGCTTCTGCACCGCTATTTACAAACATTGTCTGCTTAACTTCACCATTTACAGGAACAATTTCATTCATCTTTTCTGCCAGCTTTACATATCCCTCATGTGTTACTATATTGAACATTCCATGAAGATATTTTTCACTTTGCTCCTTAATTACCTGCACTACTTCTGGATGAGTATGTCCTATATTTAATACTCCAACTCCTCCTACCCAATCCAAAAATTTATTTCCATCAACATCTTCGATTATAGCTCCTGCTGCCTTTTTCATAACACATGGATACACACATCTAATTGCTGCTGGCGTTGCTTTTTCACGCCTTTCTATTATTTTTGTAGCTTTAGGTCCTGGCAGCTTTTCAGTTATTATCTCTGGTAATTCTTCATTAAGCATTGCTTTCACTCGCTTTCTTATAATATTTTTGTGCTAAATCATAAAATTTTTCTAATTTCTCCCCTGTGTCACCCGGATAACCTTTTTTATAAAAATTTGCTAATCGCATCAGATATTCTCTGCAAGGTCTTAGTTCTGATACCCTCATTAAACGTCCAAGTTTAAAACTATAAGCCTCTTTTATTTCTCTTATATATGGGAATTCAGAAAATTCGCCTTCAAACATGTCATAAATCTGGAAAATAGCATCCTCAACAAAACCGTCATAAGCTTTGTAAAAACAGTATTCAGCCTTTTTTTTATCTATAGATTTTTTCCCCTTACCGTTTTTATAAAATAAGCCCATTTCATAAAATGCTTCTGGTTTTTCATTCTTCACTCTTTGAAAATATATAATTCCCTTTTCTTCATTCATTTCTATGCCATATCCATATGTATAGCACATTCCAAGCCTGTAAGTAGCTTCAACGCTTTCTTCCGCATTATCATGTACTATTACCTGTTTGAAAAGCTGCTCTTCTACTTCATAATTAGACTTAATGCCCAAATTATGCCTCATACAATAAGCTAGTTTAAATGCAGCAGAAATGCATCCTTTCTCAGACGCCTTTTTATACCAGATAACTGCATCTTTATAATCTTTTAAACTATACTGGTATTCTCCATAACTATATTCTTCTTCCACTGTAACTGGAACTTTTTTCATCCAGTACATAGTTTCACTTAAAGCTTTTTCGTGCTCTCTATCCGTATAAGTACTCAAAGGAATCACTCCATATTAATCAATTTTTCATAAATCTCATTCATAACCCTTTGCAGCACAAGGTCCTGAACTACACATACCACATCCCTGCTGGAGATCATGAATATTCTTGCCATCTAAGTATGCATTACACCTAAATCTATCAAAACCATCAATAGATAACGCTCCTGTTGGACATTTTGCAATACAAACTTTGCATTTCTCCATTTTGTAATACAGACAGTAAGACGTATTGGGTCTTACTGTTGGTGGAATTTTAGTATTTATAACTAAGCTATTCAAACGCCCGGCAGTTCCACTTTTAGTTATTAATAAATGATTTAGTCCAAAGGTTCCAATTCCAGCTATAACAGCAGATGATTTGTGAGCCCACGTTGAAGTTAAATTAATAGGATCATAATTATTAGTCGGATGCTCTGTAGTCACAAAAACCCCTCTACTTCTAAGCACTCTTGCAAGTACATCATTTATCCTTGCTAGTAAAATGTTACCTGCTGTATAGTTATCTGACCATTCTTGAACTATTACTTTTTTACCCTGAATTTTTTTGATTACATCAAGTGAAAAAGGAATAAAATATACTACAACCGTCCGAGCTCCCCGCAGCATTTCTTTCGGATGTGTTTGTTTTGTTCCTATAATTTCATCTAATTTATCATATAAAGGATCATTAGCATCGGCAAAACCCACTATAGGCTCTCTAAAACGAAAACTATCCTTGGAATTTTTAACTTCATCCTTTATAATTGTTTCAATAATTTCAGATAACTTCATATAATATAAAGCCTCCTAACAATTTAATAAATATTACTTAAACGCATCTAGTGCTTGAACAAAATCCGCAATTAAATCTTCTGAATCTTCAATTCCAACAGATACCCTCATTAATCCATAGGAAATACCCATTTCTTTAAGTTCTTCTTTAGGTATATGATAATGAGATGAATGCAGCGGATGAGACAAAGTAGTTCTTATACCACCAAGAGTTGGTGCATAATGTGCTAACCTAAGTCTATTCATAAAT
This sequence comes from Clostridium pasteurianum, assembly GCF_001705235.1. Lineage (NCBI taxonomy): Bacteria > Bacillati > Bacillota > Clostridia > Eubacteriales > Clostridiaceae > Clostridium > Clostridium pasteurianum. The sequence goes on along the minus strand of NZ_MCGV01000001.1, from coordinate 3,679,836 downwards.
TCATTGATTTTTTCTCTATCATCAGGCATTTCGAAACTCAGCATGCCCGTGGAGCTTTCATCATTTTTAAATAACTTTTTAGAAAGCTCATACTGTGGATTACTCTTTAAGGATGGATGATTTACACGTAAAACAGTAGGATGAGCCTCTAATGCTTTTGCAAGAAGAGCTGCATTCTTCATTTGCTTCTTAACACGTAAATCTAATGTATGAATTCCCCTATAAACCATCCATGAGCTAAACGGACATGCAGAAGTACCAACTAACATTCTAATTGTATGTATCTTGTTAAAAATTTCCTCACTATTAACTGTAATTGAACCTGCTAATGCATCACTATGTCCATTCATAAACTTAGTCAAACTGTTAATTACTATATCTGCACCTAAAGTTATAGGCTTAACTGCAATAGGTGTTGTAAATGTATTATCAACCATAAGCATTGCATCAGATGAATGTGCAATTTTAGCGAGCTCTTCTATATCTGCAAGTCTATCAGTTGGATTACTTGCAACTTCTGTATAAAGCATTTTTGTATTAGGCTTTATTGCTGATTTTACTGCCTTTAAGTCAGTAAAATCCACAAACTCAATAGTGATTCCATAATTTTTAAGAAGTATAGTAATTACATCAAAAGTTTCGCCATAAATATTAGTATTTGCAAGAAAATGATCCCCTGGTTTTAACACAGAAAAATAAGTTGTCGTAATAGCTCCCATTCCTGAAGAAAAAATCAAAGTGTATTTCCCTTTTTCCAGATAAGAAATAGCATCTGCTAAAGATTTACGGTTTGGATTACGTGTGCGAATATATGTATATCCTTTTCTATCGTAAGTTTCCTGAACATTCTGTAAATCTCCCATAGTAAAAGCCGTAGTTAAAAAAATCGGAACTGATTCAGGCATATATGAATACCCCTCAACTTTATCACCTTCATATAAAAGTTCTGTTGCTTCACTAAATTTCATATTTTTCTTTTCCATATTTAAACCTCCATAATAATAAATATTTCAAGCAATTGACCGCACTTACTAAAAGCTTTCAATTGTCCTTAATCAAACTAAATATTGTGATTTTAAATTAGTTTGATTATATAGTCTGTATTTATTATAGAGTCAACACTTTTATTTTAATTTTTACTTAAGGATATCAATGTTTGAACTTCGTATGGACAATAATGATACTCCGATAAATTATCTTCATATTCATTGGCAATAACATATACTGGCGTTTTTTGTTTCTTAAAATATGCTTCCACAATAGATGGATCCCATTCATCTGTACAAATTCTACCTCTAAAGCATAAATATTCACCAGCCGGTATTTCCATAAGCCACTCAGCATCATAATCTGGTTTTTCTTTAAGATATATAAAATACTTTTCTGGTACAAATTTCTTTTTTATTAAATTATCAAATCCAGCTATATAACCATATTGTCTTCTATATTTTAAATCTGTTTTATTTTTGAGTTCTGCAAGTCTAGTTTCCACACTTTCAACTGTATCATTCTTTAAATAATTAACATACATAATATATCTTTTATCAAGTTGTAATACATAAGGAATATTATTAAAATCATACTTATTAAGATGCTTAAAATAGTCCATATACCATTTTATTTCATCATATGTTTCATGCATTTTCTTTATTTGATTAAGAATTTTTTTTTCCTGCATTTCAAGGTATGATAACATTTTATCTGCTTTACCATCATCGAGAATATCTTCTATTTCTGATAATGAAAGTCCAAGATCTCTTAAATATTTAATTCTATCTATATAATGAAATTGTTTAAATGAATAATAACGATAACCCGTATCAGGATCTACATATTGTGGGTTTAATAGTTTCAAGTTTGAGTAATTTCTTAATGTTTGAACAGAAATCCCCATAAGTTTTGCAGTGTCCCCAATTGAATATAATTCATGCATAAGGTTCCCTCCTTTGACAAAAATATTTTTTTAATAACGTCCTTGTTGCGTTGATTGTTTTAAAATATTATTTGGCTATTATTAACTAAGTTATATTTTTATGCTGTATATTTTATTAATTTATTAAATTATATATCGTAATATATTTTTTTGTCAATCAATAATCTATGTTATAGGATAATCAAATATCAATAACTTTTGAAAAAACGTGAAATAACATTATATGGCACTTTGACTTTAAAATGAAATAGACCTATAATTGAGCAAAATACAAAGGAGATTTGCTATGAAAAAAAAGTTATTACTTGCATTAGCTACTATCTTTTGCGGATGCTGCTGTTTTAATAATGCATCATCTAAAAACATAATTTCGTCAAAAACACAATCAAATAAAAACGCATATTTATCAAATTCTTATGAGGATAAAAAGAAAAATATATTTCTGAAGGGAACCTTATCAGACAAATTAGAAATTAATGAACAATCTATATTAAACTATATGGAAGAAAAGAAAACATCATTTATGAATGTATCTGGAATAAATAATTTTAAAATTATCTCTATAAAAAAAGATCCTGATTTTCCAAACCGTACTATAGTAAGATTATCTCAAGCAATAAATTATATTCCTCTTCGCGGAACGCAAATTATATTACACATAGACGAGAATGGTATTGTAAATGTGATTGTAGGCTCTATTAATCATAATTACATTAAACCAGACTATGATGTAAAAAATCCACCTGTTTCCATGAATGAAGCAATTACTACTGCTAAAAATCAATTTACTTACTCCTACTTATATCAAAAGCCTACAGTACAAAAACAATTTATAATTCAAAAGGGAGCTGCCATTTTAGTTTATGATGTAAATATAGTTTATCATAAACCAAAATGGGGAAATTGGGATGTATTAATAGGTGCTAACTCAGGAAATGTAATTGCTAAAATAAGCAATATAAGAGACTAACATTGATGAAGTAACATTAAAAAAGCTCTATAAATCTTATCGTAACTGGGGCTTGGGTCATATACCCATTATCATTCTTTATAAAATACAGGCTATCTTAATATTTACGCCTAATAATTTAAAGGCTTATCTAGATCTTTTATAATATAGAGAGTGCCCATATTAAGTAAAGAAGGATAATGGGCAAAGCCCAAACCTCGTGTATGATAACATTCATTAGAGTTTTTTTAAATTGTTACAAATCAATGTTAATTCACTTTTGGAGTAAAACAATGAAAAAATTCCTCCGTTCCTACGGAATTTTACGAATCTTATCCTAACTTGGGTTTGGGTCATATTAGGTTACCGATAATATTTAATATATTATTATAAATACAAAGATATATTATATTTGGTAAAGAAGGATAATTATCATATACGGGGTTTGGGTTAAAGACCCATTATCCTTCTTAACTATAAATAGGCACTTTTTACATTATCACCAACAACTCCATATAAGCATTTCCCAAATTGCCCAAGCCTCGTGTATGATAATTTTGAGAACGATTTAAATAAAACTCAATAAGACTTTGCCCTAAATAATAAAAAGACTTAGATATTTCAATTTGTCTGAGCTTTTTTCAGCGAGTTATTAAACATCTAGCCACACATAAGCTTTTAGCCCAGATTTTCCGCAGCGGAGCGGAAGAAAATCTTCCTTGCCCTTACCTTCTATGCGAAGTAACAGTATTTTGGAAACTGTTTAAATAAAGCTCAATAAGACTTGCTCCAAATAATGAAAAGACTTAGAAATTTTAATTTGTCTGAGCTTTTTTCAGCGAGTTATTAAACATTTAGCCACGCACAAACTTTTAGCCCAGATTTTCCGCAGCGGAGCGGAAGAAAATCTTCCTTGCCTTTACCTCCTATATGAAGTAACAGTATTTTAGAAACGATTTAAATATAACTCAATAAGACTTTGCTCCAAATAATGAAAAGACTTAGAAATTTTAATTTGTTTGAGCTTTTTTCAGCGAGTTATTAAACATTTAGCCACGAATAAATTTTCAGCCTAGATTTTCCGCAGCAGAGCGGAAGAAAATCTTCCTTGCCTTTACCTCCTATATGAAGTAACAGTATTTTGGAAACAATTTAAATATAACTCAATAAGACTAAGCTCCAAATAATGAAAAGACTTAGAAATTTTAATTTGTCTGAGCTTCTTTTCAGCGAGTTATTAAAATTTCTTAGTATTTTCATTATTTGGAGCTTAGTCTTATGAGTTATATTTAATGTTTTAAAATACTGTTACTTCACACTTTCATAAACATCATCAATTCCTTTTTTATAATGCTCATATGATTCTTCTACATTCACATCGGGCATGAAACTGCCTTGAATTCCTGGACATCTATCAAAATACTTATCTGAATATGATACTTTTAACTTAGAATTTGGAAGCACTAAAGTTCCTACATCTCCATATCCATTCGCATTTCCGCCAGTAGGCTCTCCTACAAAAACTGCTGATGTACTATTTTTAAAGTCATCTGCTGCTAAAACTGCCGATGAAAAAGTTCTATTTCCTATCAATACAAAAATCTTATTTTTACCCTGGAGCTTTTGAATCTTTTGTAACTTAGGCACAAGACTGCTCATAAGTGAAGAATCCCCTCCTCCATTATTTCTCAAATCCACAACAAATTTATTAACATCATTACCATTGATTGCTTTTAAAAGCTCTTCAGAAAATTTATTAAAGTCAGGATAATCTTTATAATTTTTAATTCCCTCATTTTCAGCTGTTGAACGATCCTCACAGCTATTATATTGAAAATATAGTATCTTATCCTTAGGAATATACTTGTACCAATATAAACTTTCTTTTAAATTATGTGGATCATACTGTAAACGTAGTGGTTTAACATTCATACTATCCTTAACCTGTACAATATTATTTCTTGTTATATCATGAGGTTCAAGCTTAACTTTGATAATTTTATTGTCATCACCCTTTAATGAAAATTGAACTTCATCTCTTGAAGTAATCTTTAATCCACTTAAAACTTCAGGTATGGTAACATATTGTGCACTAATAACTTTTAACCACTGATCATTCTCATGCGATACAAGTGTATTAACTTTTTTAATTACATCATTTATTGATTCATCATTTATAGCAGTAACCTTTTTCCCTAAAATATTTTTATGCTGTCTATCTGTAGCAATAACCCTTAAGTCATTGCCAAACCAATTTAATACAATTGGATATTTACTTTCACCTTTATTAGTTACAAAACTTAACTGAGTATGTGAATCTTTAACCATAGCCATTATCTTAGCTATTCTACATTCAATTTGATATTTGTTAAGCTTTGGAACATCCTTTTTCAAATCAGATATTTCTCTATCAAAGGTTTCCTTATCCATATCATGGTATAAATTTGCATGAACTTTAGGTAATTTATTATGTAAATAGTCTATATCTTGAAGCCACATATTATCTGTTACTATACGCTCTTCTGGACATTTTATAACTTTCGTTGCACTAATCCCACCATCATTATGACTACACCCCGATAAAACTACAACTAAAATTATACACAGTACAATACTTATTTTTTGTTTTGAAAATATACTCATGATTACCCCCTATATTTGTAAATTTATTTACATCTTACTTTATGCTTTAACATGTAATGTATAATTTATATTAATTATAGTATAATTGTTTATATTTTACTACAGATTTAATTTCAAATTACTAATAATTACATTTCATCATCTACTAATAATAGTTAAAAATATAATTTACATACTTATATTGTAAAAAGTTTACCTTTCTTTTAGTTGCAATCGATCACATGTAAGTATAATTACATATTATGGTGTTTTTGCTATTGTTATACGTATTGACCATTTAATGTTAATATAGTAAGATTACATCATAATTATTATTAATTTAATAATTCAATACTATTTGGGGGGTATTTTTATGAAAAAGAAACTTTTATCAATTTTATTAGCTGCTTCTGTTTTATCAAGTTACAGTAGTTTCAGTGTTTTTGCTAAAATTACAAACACAAAACCATCAGTAAAGCAATTTTCTTCAATTACTAATAATCATAGGACAAGCCTTAAAAGCACAAATTCTATCGAGGACAAAAAGAAAGACGTATTTTTCCATGGTAACCTATCAGAAAAGTTGGAAATTAATGAACAAGCTATTCTTGCGTACCTGGAAAAAAATAAGTCTATGTTTACAACTGTAAATGGATCAGATTTTAAAGTATTGTCCATAAAAAAATCTACTGATTCAAATTACACAATAGTAAAAATAGCTCAAACATCAGATGGCATCCCTATACATGGAAGTGAAATCATACTGAATTTAGACAAAGACGGTGTTATAAAAAATATAATAGGAACTGTTAACAAAAATTATAACACACCTCGATTTGCCGTAAAAAGACAGAATATCTCACCTATTCAGGCAATTAATACTGCCAAAAAACAATTTGCCTACTCTTCTTTAGTAGAAGAACCTAAAGCCGAAAAAGAAGTTATAATAAAAAACGGCACTGCTACTGAAGTATACCGTGTAAATATACATTACATTAAACCCGACATAGCAAACTGGGATGTTTTAATTGATGCTTCTTCTGGAAATGTAATTAAGATACTGGACAAAATAGAATATTCAGGTCCTGCAAGCGGTACAGGTACAGCAGTTGATGGGACTACAAAACCTCTTAATTTATATTTTACAGGAAAATTATATGAAATGATAGACTCAACTAAACCAATGAGTGGACAAATTGAAACATATTCAGCTGCTAATGAGGAGACTGAACCCGGAAATATAGTAACTAATACTAAAAATACATTTACTTTAGAAAAATACAAATCAGATGTCAGCGCACATTATTATGCTGGTGTTGTTTATGATTTTTATAAAAATACACTTGGCAGAAACAGTATCGATGATAACGGAATGAATATAATTTCTACAACGCACTATGGTAATTCTTATGATAATGCTTATTGGGATGGAAGCCAGATGGTTTATGGCGATGGTGATGGAACTGAGTTTACTTACTTTAGTGGTGATCTCGATGTAGTTGGTCACGAATTAACTCATGGTGTAACACAATATACAGCAAATCTAGACTATCAGGATCAATCCGGTGCTCTAAATGAATCAATTTCAGATGTATTTGGAGTTTTAATAGAAACCTACGATGAATACAATGTAAAACATGGTGGCTCATGGAAATTCAATCCAACAGATTGGGCTGTAGGAAAAGGTATTTATTTAAACAATACAACTGGTAAAGCTTTGAGAAGTCTTGCTGATCCAACCCTTTATGATCAACCTGATAATATGTATGATTATGTATCTACAAGTGATGATAATGGCGGAGTTCACACGAATAGCGGTATACCTAACAAAGCAGCTTACTTAGTTGCAAAGTCAATAGGATGCCCAGAAACAGCCAAAATATATTATAAAGCACTAAGTAGTTACTTAACTTCTAGCTCTGATTTTTCATCTGCAAGAGATGCTTTAGTATCTGCTGCTTCAGAACTATATGGTGATTCTTCTAATGAAGTAAATGCTGTAAACTCTGCTTTTGATACCGTTGGAGTTTCATCTTCTAATAATCAATAATTTTAAATTCAAAAAAAATTAAGAATTAAGAATGAATGTAGATTTTCCATGGTAAAGCGGCGGAGAATCATCCTTCATTCTTAATTCTTCTTTCTTGATTCTTAATTTTTAATTAATTGCAAATTTATACATAATGTTACTTTAATGTTATAAAAATTATTAAAATTTCATAAAGTTTTTACTTATACTATAATATTTAACAAATAAGCTAAACTCTTTCTATCTTCGGTCGATAATCTCATAATGGGTCTATTTTATTGATACTTTATAAAAGTGCCCTAGAAATTTCAATAACTGAGGTGATTAATTAATGTTAAAAAATGCGAAAATATCGCACAAAATAACACTACTGTCTATAGTCTTAATATTATTTAACCTTATTTTAGGCTTAACAGCTTACAGCTCCAACAAAAGAGCTAATGATGATTTTTCAAAAATGCATAATAACGATCTCAAGGCTATAAATTTAATGGATGATGTGAGAATACAGTCAAGAACTGCTCAATATGATTTACTTAATATAACCTTGAACAACGGAAACAAAGAAAATCAACAATCTTTTTCAACCGAACTTAACAATAAAATTAAAGGAATAAAAACTGATGTCAATGCCTATAAAAAGTTAAATCTGGATAAAAACGAAAAGGATTCTCTTACTGCAATTGAAAATAATATTCCAACTTATACTGATTCATGTCAAAAGGTTGTAACCATGGCATCTGACGGTTCAACAAAAACAGAAGATATATATAAATATATTACGGATAACATTAATACTTTAGATGGATTCAGAAAAAAATCAAATGCTTTATTAAAATATCATATAAAAAGTGCAGATAATACATATAAACTATCTACTTCCAGTAATAATAGATTATCTAAAATACTCATTTTAATTTCTATAATAACTATATTAGCCGCTATTGTACTTACATATTTAATAATAAAGCCAATTACTGTTTCATTAAATGCAGCTACAAAGTATTTAAAAATAATGGGAACAGGCGATTTTACTAACAATATAGAAACCGGTTTACTGGAAAGCAATGACGAAATAGGACAAATGTTAAAAGCTGCTAATCAAATGCAAGAATCCATAAAAGAGCTTTTAACATCTATAATAAATGAATCCTCAAAGGTTCAAAACATGATTAATAATGCTGATAGCAGTATGTCAAAATTATCTGCCCATGTACAGGATGTATCCGCTACAACAGAAGAACTTTCTGCTGGAATGGAAGAAACTGCAGCATCAACAGAAGAAGTAAATTCAGCCTCAGAAGAAATAGGAAATACAATTAAAGCTATTGCTGATAAGGCAAATGAAAGTGCTGCTACTTCTCGTGAAATAAGTACTAAAGCAGATAGAGTAATGTCAAAGGGAATGTCATCTAAAAAAAGCGCAGATGAAATTTATTCATCTACAAACAAGGATTTAAGAGATGCCATAGAGCAATCAAAATCTGTTGAAAAAATCAAAGTATTATCTGATTCTATACTTCAAATCACATCACAAACAACACTGCTTGCCTTAAATGCTTCTATTGAAGCCGCTAGAGCCGGTGAAGCTGGTAAAGGTTTTGCTGTTGTAGCTGATGAAATACGAAATTTAGCAGAGAATTCAGAAGGTACTGTAACTGAAATACAAAATATTACACAAATAATACTAAATTCTGTAAAGAAACTTTCATCAAGTTCCAGTGAATTATTAAACTTTGTTGAAAATAAAGTAATGACAGATTATGTTGCTTTAGTAAATACTGGTAAAGAGTATGATACAGATGCTAAACATGTTTATAATTTGTCTTCCGATTTTACTGAAGCATCGACTCAATTAGAAAGACTTATGAAAAACATTTCTGAATCACTTAATGGAATTGCTTCAGCTGCAAATGAAGGAGCTGAGGGTACTACTAATATAGCGGCCAAAACAAACAGCATAGCTGAAATGACAAATAATATAACTAAAGAAACAGATAATTTAAAGGAAAGTATGAATACCCTTTCAGCTCTTGTAGCTAAATTCAAAATCTAATTGCAAAGCAATAGTATTTTGAAACATTAAATAAAACTCATAAGTCTAAGCTCCAAATTATAAAAAGACTAAGAAATTTTAATAACTCGCTGAAAAAAGCTCAAACAAATTAAAATTTCTAAGTCTTTTTATAATTTGGGGCAAGACTTCAAGAAAAAAATTCCTCCGTACCTACGGAATTTTAGGTATGAACTATACAGATTCAATTAGTAAATCGCTATTTAAATAAGCAAACTCTTGATGTTTCTACGAAGTTTGTGAAATTTAAATAGCTGATTTACTTTGATATCTATACCAATTAGCTTTAAGTAGGTTAATGTAATGCATCAATTATCATTAATCTATTATAAATAAAATATTACACAGGACTTCAACTAAGCCATTATACTTCTTACCCTTTAAATATTTTATTTACCTGTTCAACAAGTACAAAGCTATATGTTTTCTTTATCAAAATTGTACTTTAACTGCTTTTCATTAGTACCTTTTATGGATTTCATATCTCTAATAGTAATTTTTTCGTCACCCACAATATGTCCAACTAATAACTCTGATTTTAGATCATGTCTTAAATAATTTTTTTCCACTAAATCATGGTTAAAATTAGCATAACAGTATAAGCAATGATGTCTACACGTATTGTACTGACCGATATCCACACTTTTAACACAGCCACATGTTTCTCTTTGCGTATCATCTTTCTTTACGCTAACAGGTACTTTAATTATCTTTGATATAAGCTCATCATCTATACATTTACCTTTTTCAATACCGTATTTAGATAAGTCTATACTTTCTGAACATGTTTGCATTTTAATATTATACTTTGCTGCAATAGTTGCAAGTCTTTCACCTATTTCACACATGGTTTTTTCATTAATTTTAGTTATATTTAGCTCAACAGTATTTCTTTCAGTTTTTTTGTACCAATCTAAAAAACTTATAACACATTTTTCAGTATATCCCGAAAGCTCACTGCAAAACTTTTCAAACCATTTATAATGATATTCTTTAGTGTAAAAATCATTTAAAAATATAGGATCATACCTCCATATAACCTTTTCCATACCTATAGTTCTTGATAGTTTTTTAAAGGTTTTAAGGATTTCACTTTTTCTCCTTACCCCCTTTTCAACATCTCTTCTGTATGAGGTTATTGTAAACTGAAAGTAATAATTAAATTTTTCCAATTCATTTAACCTTTTAAGCATAGGTTCTGCATCTTTAGTCCAAAAAACAAAGCAGTCAACCTTATTGGGTGTAAGTTCTACTTTACTAACTTGTTTTACATTGAATGGATTAATCACATAAACAAAACCATCTTTTACTCTATTAAAAAACCATTCGCTATAAAAATGCGGTACATCAGTTCTTCTACTTACACTAACTATCATAGTCTAACACCACTTTACAAATAATCATTTTATGAATTTAATTATTTCATTTGATCCTTTAATAACTACATTATCCTTATAATCTAAATAGATGAAATTATATTTATCAATAGTTTCTCCTAATAAATCCTTAATTTTATTTGGAGCAATGATATATACGCTGCTATCAATAGGTTCACTCCATGAACTTTTAAATTTATTTATATTACGATTTTTTCTAAATCTATCTGGTATATCTCCTGTAAGCTTTGAAGATACTGATTTTATCCCATCCAAAATATCATTTTTATTAATCTCATTAAAATTCTTTTTAATACATGTAAATTCAACTAATCCTCCTGCCCACATGAGATAAACATAAGTTTTCATATTCTCACTGTAAACCAAGAATCTTTTCTTTACATCATCAGCTGGCCATTTAATAGCTCCTATTTGTGCTGAAACAAGGTTTTCAATTCTGTACAGTTTCTTTACGTTATTCACTTTTCCAATACTATTAATTACACTCTTTGAGTTTTCACTAAATATATATCTAAACTCTGCAGGTGCATTTAGCATTAAGATTATACTATCAGTTCTACTAACCCTCATCTTATCCACACAATAGTTTAGTATTGACCCTATAAGCCCTTTTTTATCGTAAATACTTTTATTAGACTTAACATTTTCATTAAGCTCTTTAAGTATATTGGATGTTGGTTCATTCACCAATATCTTCTTGAATTCTGCTACAGTAACCTTTTCATCTGTTATATAAGCACTTAAATATCTCTTCTTAAACATTTTTTCCCTCCTTATATATTAATTCAATCTATACTACTTTTATTATTTCATTTCAAATTCCATTTCACTTGACAACGTTTTCCTAACCGGACACTTTTTTAAAAGCTTAAGAACAGCTCTCTTCTCTTCATCTGACATATCCCCAATAATATTTTCCTCCTATAATGTATATAATACCTTTTTAATATTTATAAGTTAAGTTTCATCTCAAACTCAATTTCATGCTTTATAGGTATGCCATAATCTCCTTTTTGTGGTATGGATGGCTTTATTTTTCTCGATGCCTCCAAAGCATTATAATATAGATGAGTCATGTCAAAGCCTCTTTTTTGATAAAAACGCATTGCATTCAAATTATCATTTGTGGTAACTAATTTTATTTTAGTACATTTCTTTTCACTTGCTATTTTAACTACCTCTTTTACAAGTTCAGTTCCAATTCCGCAATTCTCCTTCAAACTATCAAGGGACATAATTTCACACTCACTATTCTCAAATCTGCATGTAATTAGTCCAATAATATTTTCATTTTCATACATCACTAAGCCATCCAGTACTGTCATATCAAATATTTGTCCTCTAACAACCATATCAGTTGTAAACCAATGCTGAACAATAAAGTTATTTACCTCCTGTCTATTTTTATTTGTTATACTCCTTATGTCCATATTTTATCTCCTTTTTATTATCTCAACAAGCCAGGTAAAGTTAACTATATGCTTATATTTAACCTGGCATCCAAAATCTTCTGAATAATCTTTAATTTTTTCAATATCTGTATAGTATTCGTCCTCAATTATATTCCATAAATCTTCCTTATTACCTTTAAATAATATCTTTTTTTCCTCTGCCTTTTTTTCTTCACTCAAAAACATCAAATCTGCAATTACAATTTTTCCACCTGGCTTTAAATATTCCATCATAATTCTAACCGCCTTTTGCTTTTCATCTGGTGTTAAATGGTGAAATGCATAAGTTGAAACTACCACATCAAACTTATTTTCTTCAAATGGTTTATCCAAAAAATTTCCCAATCTCACTTTTATATTAGGATACTTATACTTTGCCTGAATCAGCATCTCTATACTTTGATCCATTCCTAGAAAATTTAAATTGCCATTAAGTTTACCGTATAAATTTCCCGTGCCGCATCCAATATCCAATACATTCACTGCATTACTTTGAGATATTATTTTTGCTGTACTTTCAAGAACGAAATCATATTTTTCAAATAGCTTCAAATCACCAGTCAAATCATTTTTAACTGAAGCGTCATAGTTTTTTGCCCATGAATCAAAATTCCATTTATCAAGCCATTCATCCCTTTTCTTGATATTCTCACTTAAACATTTGTCTATTTTGCTAAAATACTCACTATAATCACTTATTTCATTTTTATTTAATGCATCATTAATGCTATCATCTAAGACAGCTTTAATATTTTTTAATTCATTTATCCTATTTTCTACAGCCCTTAGCTGAACCCACAAGGCACGTACTATTTTATTTTCTCCATCTAGATCTTCATTGAGTAAAGTTTTAATCTTTTTAAGTGGTATACCCATTTCCTTTAAAACAATTACCTGCCTCAACTTTAAAACATCATCTTCGCTATAATTCCTGTAATTATTTTCTTCCCTTTCTGGTACTATAATGCCTAGATTTTCATATATTCTAAGCGCCTTTGGAGAAACTTTAAGCTTGTCACAAACTTTTTTTGTATTCATTAATAATCACCTCAATAAAACCATAAGCCCTGCCCCTTAGGCAAAGTCAAGCTGTTTATTGGTATAAAAAATCGTATCCTTTTTCCGATGAACTTACAATTTTAAATTTACAGTTATTTAGCACTCTAATGGATGCAGTATTATTTTTTACAACTTTGGCTGTTATTCCTTTACAATATTGAAATTTACGAGACCATTGTATTAACGTTTTCAGTGCTTCTGTCATAAGCCCCCTCTTTCTATAATTAGAAGAAATACTATATCCAATCTCCGTATAACCATTTTCATCTGGCAAACCTTTAAAGCCAATAAAACCTATACCTCTTTTACTTTCATCATCTACAATTAGCCAATAAGTATACCATTCATAATTATCTTTACTAACATTTCTCATCTTTTTTAACTTTTTTAATATTGGAAGTTCAACATAATTAAGTACGTCCTCTTCAATGATTACTTCAAGTTTATTAAGTTCATTTCCACAAATATATGTCAATTCCTCAAAAGATAATGATATCAAGCTAATTCTTTCCGATTTCAACTTCATTTATATTCACCTTCTTTGCATATCTCATGCAGCATATGTTACACGGATTTATTTTACTTAATTATTACCAAAATTATAACATGTATATGTTGCAAATTAACATTGATTTGTAACATTAAAAAAATTCTATAAATCTAAGATAAAAAAATAATAAAATCCTAAAAGTTTTAATAACTCGCTAAAAGATGCTCAAACAAATTAAAACTCTAAGTATTTTATTATTTTTCGTTTCAAAATACTTTTACTTAGCAACATTTAGTGCAACAGTCCCTTAAATTTTTTTATAATCTCAATGACTACGCTCCGTGTGCAAAATATTGGACAGCGTTTCTACCTAAAACTTCATTGTAAGTTTCAAGAACTCTGTCCGCAAAATGCTCTACAGAGTACTCTCTAAGTTTATACGATAAATTTTTCATTATATTATTTCTTAATTTTTCACTTCTTATAACGCTGAGTAACGCACTTATAAATTCATCTTCATTTTTATAAGTGAATCCCGTTTTCCCATTTATTATTAAATCTTTTACGCAAAGATCCCACCTGCATATCGTTGGCAAGCCACTTGCAAGTGCTTCTATATAAGTTATTCCTTGAGTTTCACTTTGAGATGCTGTTACAAAAATATCTCCAAGCTTATAATATTTATAAATTTCTTCAGACTCAATCATACCTGTAAATTTCACATACTCTTTAATATTGCTTTCCTTTACTAGGGTTTTTAATCTTCCTAAAAAAGGTCCTCCACCAACTATAAGTAGTTTTATATTACTTACATATTTTAGAGACTTTCTATATAATTTTAAAACTTCTTCAATATTCTTTTCTTCAGCAATCCTTCCAACATAAAGCATTACAATATCATTGCTGCAAAGTCCATATTTTGATAGAAGTTTTTCCTTTTCACTTTTAGGTAGCTGCCTATTAAATTTTGTCATATCTATTCCTGTTGGAATTACTTTTATATTGGTAGAAACATTGTAGCTTTCTAATTTTAATTTTACTTTTTCTGTTGGTGCTATAACAGCTTCAAAAGTATTTAAAAGTGCTCCTGTTAATTTGGGAAGAACTGTCCTTTTTAAAGCCTTACCGCATAAAAAATAGTGCATATAATCTTCGTACATTGTATGATAAGTGTGCACCTGAGGTATATTTAGTTTTCTTCTTATATACTTAGCCAAAATCATCGTTGAGAATTCAGTTTGAGAATGTATTATATCCGGGCTCCATTTTATTAGTTCACCTACTAATTTATTTTTAATAGGTTTCATAATTCTAGAATTGGGATAAACATTTGTACTATAAGAACTTAAATAAAAAACATCGCCTTCTATATATTCCTTTCCACTTGATGATAAGGTTAATATTTTCACGTCATGGCCTAAATATTTTAACTGCCTGTATAAATTAGAAGTAGAAATTACCACTCCATTTGTCATTGGATAATACGCATCAGTAGTAATTAGTATTTTCATTTTGACCTCCAATTTAAATTTATTTACCATTATAAGTATTGCTTTATATTCACATTGTAATTCATAAACATTAAGATTGTATTAAGAAATACACATATTTCACAAAAGCTAAATAATACACTCATTTAACTTTTTTCGATTGTTTTGTACATTTTTTCTTGTTTTAATATTATTTCTGCAAATTAAATATGATATAATAAGCATACTTTAAATATGAATTTTAAATTTTATTTTAATTGTCAATGTTTAAATTTTTGTATTTAGGATATTAATTTAAAACAGATTTCAAAATAATTGTAGTAAATAAATGTTTGGGGCAGGTGATGTTATGTCTTTTACAGTATCAGTAAATAAGCAAATTGAAGATTTCAAAAAATTTATTTCAAAATATAAGATTCCCATAATATATTCTTTTATATTCAGTTTAATTTGTTTTGGTTTTATGCTGACCAATCATTCCTTAACTATAGATGAAGAAACTTGGATTAACGGCAACAACTTAGGTGGAATTAAATTATGGTTAATGCAGGGAAGGTTCGGAATATTTCTACTGGATAAAATCATTTCTCCAAGTGGAACCTATGTGCCTTTTTTATGGGATTTCTTATCAATTTTAATATGGCACTTTTCCGGAGTTTGCTTTTTATATTGTATATCAACTATTTATCCAAAATTCAGTAAATTTTCTTTCTTTACATTCTGTGCATATTTTTCTTCCTTACCACTTGTTGTAGGTGAACTTCTTTCCTATTCCATGTTCAATTTACAACAATCACTAGGGATGTTATTCATGGCAATCTCAACTTTCTTCATATATAACTACTTTAATACCAATAAGAAAAAACATATTGTAGCTAGTTCAATATTTTTATTTACAGCTACATCTATTTATCAGTCATTTTCAGTTATATACATAATAGTAATTGTATCCTATGCACTGATTTACATACTAAAATCGGATTGTGTTAACATTAAAAAAATTATAACAAAAATCATAAAATCCATACTAGCATTTTGGGCTGGAGTTTCACTATATTACATAATTAACAAATTCATAACCACTTACATAGCTCCTGATTCTGGTAACTATCTCTCAGGTTACATAGGCTGGGATAAAGGCAAAAGCAATATTCACGTTCTTCTAACTACTTTTCACTACATAGAAAAAATACTTCTTGGAGATTCAGCCGTTTATGGTGGAAGAGTACTTTTAGTGATAACTGTTTTATTTTCTATGTATTCAATTTTTTCCTTTATAAATGCAAAAAAGGCTTATAATAAATTCATGATTTGTATTCTATCAATTATGCTTTTAGTATGTCCTTTTATCTTATCCATCATACTTGGAACTTCAGGCATAGATGGTCGTACCTATGTTTCACTTCCCTTAGCTGGAGCAATTGAACTCTTTTTAATTATTAATGAAACCTCAAAAATTAAAATTGCAAGGCAAGTAGTTATAATAGCTGTTATTTGCATTTTATTCCTAAATTCAATGTACATGAACAGACTTTTTTATGACAGTTTTGTTGTATATCAATATGATACAAATATAGGGAATGAAATCATACACGACATAGGAACTTACGGATATGATTATAAAAACACTCCTATTGTATTTATAGGTATGCACGATATAAACAGAAAAATCATTTCAAGTTCTGGCTCTACAGGCGGCTCATTTTTTAGCTGGGATGATGGCAATAATGTCAGAATAACAAACTTTCTAAAATCTAAAGGTTACAGCGTTATTATGCCTGCAACCGATCAAATTAAAGCTGCTTACAATTCCTCAAAAGGCCTTCAAAATTGGCCAAATAGAAACAGTATTAAAAAGATACAAAACTGCATAATAGTAAAATTATCTGATCCATCACAAACCTGGATGTCCGTGAACGGCGTGAAGTAACAGTGCCGAAGGAACATTAAAAAAATTCTATAAATCTAAGGAAAAAAATCATAAAATCCTAAGAGTTTTGAATAACTCACTACCGTTCAAACAAATTCCAAACTCTAAGTATTTTATGATTTTTTCTCCAAGATTTATTAGAATTTTTTTAAATAGTTCCTTCAACACTGTTACTTCACTTTAATGGTAAAAACAAGGTAGATTTTCTTCCGTTACTCTCCTGAAAATCTGAAATTAAAGATTGTATGAAACTAAATTTTAGATTATATAAAAAGGCTAAGAAATTTTAATACTTCCCTCTCGCCTCAGATGGATTAAAATTTCTTAACCTTTTTACAATTTAAAGCAAAGTCTTATTGATCTTTATTTAAACAGTGGTGTCTAAGTTACTTCCATTCTGCTGATTTGCATAACTTGTTGAAGAATCACTATTACCATATAACTTTAAGTAGCTTGACTGGTAAATACCGCTTTCCAAAGCATCATAATTATTCAAAAGATTCATACTCACTAAATCAGGAGATGACTCACCACCTTGAAGGAAAGAAATTATGTCGGGATTTTCCGTAGATAATTCACCGTTTGGAATAGTTGGAACGGTTATATCTCCAGAACTATTAACAGTAATACCTAAATCGCCACCATTTTGCTGATTCGTACCACTTGTTATAGGGCTGCTATTTGAAGAATCACTATTGCCATATACCTTTGAGTAACTTGATTGATAAATACCGCTTTCCAAAGCATCATAATTATTTAAAATATTCATACTCGATAAATCTGAAGATGACTCACCACCTTGAAGAAGAGAAATTATGTTAGGATTTTCCGTAGATAATCCACTACTTGGAGTAGGTATATTAGTGGGAATGGTAAGATTTCCGGAACTGTCATATGTGAGTCCAGTATCATAGTTAGGCTCAACTTGATTATAAATATCTTGAAGCTCAGAAGTCGTATTCTCACCCATACAATTGTCTTTCATATAGTCTTCCTGTACAGACGAATTAAGATCACTT
Source organism: Clostridium pasteurianum (assembly GCF_001705235.1). Classification (NCBI taxonomy): domain Bacteria; kingdom Bacillati; phylum Bacillota; class Clostridia; order Eubacteriales; family Clostridiaceae; genus Clostridium; species Clostridium pasteurianum. Next base: position 3,661,393 of record NZ_MCGV01000001.1, on the reverse strand, counting down.
ACTAAAGGAACACTTGAACTTGAGGCTCCAGGTTGATTTAAATTATTCCATAATGACATCATATTATAAGTATTCATAACACCATCTACATCCATAGGACACACCTCCTTTTATTAAAATAGTTAAAAAATAGAGTGCTTTTTTTATATGTCGTATGATGAATATAGTCATTTAGTATATAATAAGATAATTTGTCGAATTTTTCATGAAGAATAAATTAACATTTTATAAAAATTATATAAACTGTATAATTTGCCTATGTTAAATTATAATATATTTACTTCATTAACCATATTAAAGCACTTTGAAACCTTTTGGGTATTTCAGTAAAATGTCCCCCATTATTCCACTGTAAAATCAAATTTTCTTGGGCTTGAAGTTCATCCCTGAGAATATTAAAAGCTTTTCTTGTGCAGTCTCCAACTTTAGCCATACGCTGATTGCGGCTTTTTTCCTCTGCCTTACCAAGGGAAATATATACTTTTGCATTCTTGTTTAAAGGACTATTCTCTTCCATGAACTCTATCCATCCATCGTACCACATCGAAGTTGAAATACTGCCAATCCTGCCAAAGATTGAAGTTTTATAAAGTGCATATAGTGCAGCAAGTCCTGCCAAAGAATATCCTATTAGTGCAGTATTATATGGTTCCGACTTGGTTCTATAGTTTTCGTCTATAAAAGGTTTTATTTCGTAAATAAGCTTATGTAAATATATATTGGCCTCTCCTTTAAATTCTTCTGTTTTCTTTGTCAAAGCAGGTGCCGGCCAAGGTGTGTAATTCGAGTTCCAATTTTGTGCTTCAATTCCGATAGTTATAAATGTCTTACATTCAGAGTGAAAATACGGCTCAATTTTACCCATAATTTCACTTATATTACCCTCACCATTTATATATACTACAGAATATTTTTCATTTGAAGAATCATACCCTTCTGGAAGGTATATTTCACAATTAAAATTACCTATCTTGATTTTATGTATATTTCCTTTCATTTTCCCACTTCCTTGTATTTACACTTCAAATAATAAAAAACATATTAACTTACAAATATATTTTTTATTATACAGCATATCTACAATTAGCAAAAAAATATAAAGGGCTAAATGCCCTCTATATCTATATCTTAAATTTATTTATCTCTTGCTGCAACTTTTTAGCTAATTCCTGTAACTCAGATGTATGCTCAGTAAACTGATCCATCGTAGCTGTAACTTCTTGTGTTGAAGCTGAAACCTCTTCTGTTGAAGAAGCTGTCTCCTCTGAAATAGATGAATTACTCTCTACCTGATCAACAAATATCCTCTTTTGAACCTGCATGCTTTCTATTGATTTTTTAACTTCTTCAACCTTCTCATTTAAAGTTGTTACAGAAAGTAATATGTCCGTAAATATCTTCTCAGTTTTTTCTACAGCTTGGTTCTGCTGTGTACTAATTTTCTCGTTATCTTCCATAGCTTGAACTGCTGTGCCGGCTTTTAATTGAATATTTTCTATTATGACTTTAATTTTTTCTGTAGAGCCCTTTGATTCTTCTGCAAGTTTTCTAATTTCATCAGCAACTACTGCAAAGCCCTTTCCAGCTTCCCCAGCACGTGCAGCCTCAATAGAAGCATTTAACGAAAGTAGATTTGTTTGCTCTGTTATTTCATTTATAGCATCTGAAATTATACTAATCTCTTTTACACTATTATCCATATCAAATACTATATCCGCAACTTTAGCAGAAGCCTCCATTGTCTCGCTATTTTTGTTTATTAATATGTTTACAGTATCTATTCCCTGTTTACTAAGCTCTTTAGTATCCTGAGATACATTATTCATATCATGGGTAACCTTTTCAATATTATCTAACTTTTGTGATAACTTACCTATACCCTCTGAAGTTTCTTGTGCATTATCAGCCAGATTATTAGCACCTTGTGATATTTCAGTAACAGCTACTGCAACCTGTGACATTGAAGCATTTGTTTCCTCAGCCATACTTGAAAGATTTGATGAAGTATCAAGTACTGTATTAGATGTATGCTTTGCACTTTCCAATAACTGACCTATATTTTTCATCATAAAATTATAGTTTTCTCCAAGTTCACCAAATTCATCTTTTGACTCAATTTCTACAGTATCAGATAAATCTCCGCTGGAGGCTTTACGAAATGCTTTTTGCAGCTTTTTAATATTACGAGCCATTCCCTTACTCATTAAAAATGAAACAATTGTCGCAACAAATGCTGCTGCTAATATGATTAATAATGTTGTCATTAATATGCTACCTGTATCATTTTTCAATTCACTTTCTGGCAGTGTAGCTATTAACCTCCAACCTGTTAATTTATTAGTTTCATATGCTCCAAACTTTTGTACTCCATTATAAGTATATTCAATAAATCCACTTCCACCTAACTTTGCCTTATTCCAAAAGGATAACTTTGCAGCACCATATGTATTAATTACTTTTTTATCAGGATGAGCTAAAAACTTCCCTGAAGCATCTGCAATAAACACATATCCTGAATTACCTATTTTCTTGTCAGCTATTTTATTAGCAAGTGTAGATAATGTACAATTCATTCCCACAACGCCAACTACTTGTCCGTTATTTTCTACTGTACAAGCAACTGTAACAATATCCTTACCTGTTAAAGCATCTTTATATGAAGAAGTTATTATAGTTTTACCCCTATTTGCTAAAGCTTGTTTATACCAAGGTCTTTTCGTTGCATCAAATCCATCAGGTAACTTTAAATTAGGATAAACTGCAAATTTACCAGAAACTGTTCCATAATAAACAGAAAGTATATCTTCATCACTTTCTTGTGCACACTTCAGTAAATCAGGAACATAATTAAAATTATTGTTCGTATCAACGTTTACAAAATCATAATTACTTGACATAAGTATAACAATATTTCTGAATTTATCCACATAATCTGTTATTCCATCGTTTACCTGCGAAAGTGTTTGCTCACTTGTAAGACTTAATTTTTTGTTAAGAATTACTTTTGATTGATTATATAGAAGAATTCCAACTATAAGCAAGGGGATTACACAAATTGAAATCAAACTAATAATTAATTTACTACGAATACTATTAAAACTTATCCTCTTTTGCCACATCTTTAACTAAAATCCTCCATTTTCATGTGATTGTGAATTTTGCGCAAAATTCCTTTAGCCCTCGTGCGAGCAATATATCTGATTAATAATATAAACTCATATGAGGGCTTCATTTAAGTATCGTTACATTCTGAAATTTCTGCAACTGTAAGTAATTCCTTGTATGGAAACATTATTACTTAGTTAGAAATGCTTACTTAAAATGTATCATTTTTTAATAAGCCATTATGTTGTTTCCATTATAACTAATAATTTGCATTATATTTATTTTCATCCTAAAATTAGGTTGTACGAGTCTAATTGCAAAACCATATACGAATAATAGAAAGGATGTTGTTAATGAAAACTATAATCAACGATACAAGCTATTGTAAAGTAAAAGGTATTCAGTGCGATGGATATCAATTGTTTAAAGGAATACGTTATGCTAAAGCCAAAAGATTTGAAAAACCTAAGATGGTTCTTTCAACTGATGAAATTTATAATGCCACAAAATTTGGATACACATGTCCTCAGCCACCCCAAGTTAATACCAGTTTCTACGCTCATGAATTCTGGAGTGACAAAAAATATTTGACTACAAATAATGAGGATTGCTTATGCTTAAATATATGGAAACCGGATAATGCTGAAAATCTACCAGTTGCCATATGGATTCACGGAGGATATTTTAAAACTGGCTGTAACTCTAAGATGGAAGTTGATGGGCAGCATTTTGCTGATAAGGGGATAATTTTAGTATCAATAAATTATCGTGTGGGAATTCTTGGATTCCTATGCAGTGACCTAATTAGTGATGAAAACGGTCTAAGTGGAAATTACGGAATTTTTGATCAACTTTGCGCTATTGACTGGATTCATAAACATATAAAATCTTTTGGTGGAAACCCTGACGACATAACCCTAATGGGACAATCCGCAGGAGCCATGAGTGTACAAACCTTGGTAAGCAGTCCACTGCTTCAAAACTGCATTAAAAAAGCTATTATGCAAAGTGGTGGAGGATATAATAATGGATTTAATAGGAATATTAGATTAGAAGAACTGAAGGAAATACATAAAGATGTTTTAACACAAATGGGAATACAAAGCCGTGAAGAATTAATGTCTATGGATGCAATGGAATTATTATTAAAAGCTGAAAAGGTTAATGTGAAAATGGATAAACTACTATTGCTATTTTGTCCTGTAATTGATGGCTACTTGTTAAAAGATACCTACGAAAATATAATTAAAAATGGAATCAAACAAATTCCTTACTTAGTAGGCTGCACTAAAAATGATATGTTTGTCAAAGGTTCAATAGAGGAATCTCCTATTTATAAAGGTTGCACTGATTTTGCAAAATATGTTGAGAGTCCTGTATATCCTTACCTGTTTTCAAGAGTACCTTTAGATGATACAGGCGAAGGAGCTTTTCACTGCTGCGATTTATGGTATTCATTTTATACATTAGATAGAAACTGGAGAAAAAAAGATAAAACAGATTATGAACTAGCTTATAAAACAAATCTCTACTGGGCTAACTTTATTAAGACAGGAAATCCAAATGGAAATGGTCTTCCTACCTGGAATGAAGGCGAAATTATGGAGTTAAAGGACTAAGCACCAAAACCTAAATTCTAAGGGTGTAAAAGCAGCGGAACTCATATAAATCTACCGCTGCTTTTATCTAAATTATTTCTTTTTCATAGATATTATCTGTATTATGACCACTATAACAAGAATTATAATTCCCACAATACATAATAATGAAAACAAAGCAAACCTTCCAAGACTTCCAATTGCAGGCAACCCTGTTTTTGTCGATGAATTCTCCATAATAGCTAGTACCAAGAAAAGAATTATCCATATTGTATCAATCACATAAAATATCATATATTTTTTCACGGTAACTACCTCCTAATTAAAAGCACTGGCATAAGTATGAGTAGACAGCAAATAATATGATTCCGTATAATGCGGATTTTCTATGCCAAATATTCCTGACCTAATAATAGCTATTTTAGCACTTTGATATCTTTTAGCTGTATTAAGTTCAACTGCAAATCTTACAGCATTTATTTTATTTCCCATAAATGCTGCTAACACCTGCATAAAATATTCTGGCTGCTGACAAACTGTAAAATCCCATCCCGCAAACAGGAAACCATCATACCTAGTAATAGCACAATACGGCAGCGCATTGTCCGGTATTTTAGCTATAGCCTTTTCTCTGCTGTCTTTAGAAGTTCCATAATTTCTCACGGTAATATTATTTGAAGAGCCATCTCCATGACAGGAACAGGTATACTCATAAGCTTGATTTCTGTTTCCCATAATATCAGACAATTTTTTAATAGTATCACTCATACCAATTGTATCATTAGTATAATCTACTACCCCAAACTTATTTTTACAGCCGGTTAAATCTTCCCATTCTTTTTTATAATTATCGGCTATACTAGTAGAAACTGATTTTCCATAATGGGTAAACTTCCAGGCAGCCATTGGCAGATATGGCACAAGATCATCTGTATTTAAAATATTATATATTCCTTTATAGCTGCCAGCATTAGAAGCGGTTGTAGTATTAGGAGCTGCAAAAGTATATGCATACACATTTTTAGACTCATCCACCAATCTCGCCCCAATAATATCGGCTATTGCAGCACCCCTCGAATGTCCCATTACCCAATATGCCGTAGATACTGATTTATCCGTATATCCAATTTTTTCATATTGATCTAAGCATCTAAGTATCCTAGTTGCAGCTACATCAAAGCCCTTGTGGTTATTTTCTACTATCCAATCAGGATATTTATAATAATTATCAGTAGTTCCTATATCAAAATTGCTTGACCACTCCTGAATTGTTCCATTTGTACCTCTTACAATTACAGCAATAATCTCTTTTGTTTGACCCTTATATGAAACTTTTCTATGTCCAATATATGCTTCAGACACATCTGCATCATTATACATTTTAGCTAAATCATAATCACGTACATCACAAATACCATTGTCCTCCATGTATGCTTTTATGTCCATACCTGAATATTTACCTCCATCATATACAACAGAAGAATACAATGATGATATTGTTCCTATATCCTTTGAGTAAGAACTATTACTTTGAAAGAAATCTCTATAATCCATTGTATATGACACCTTAGAATTGGAATAATCAGTATGTAACACCCCTGAAGAAGTATTATCTAAAGGCTTTGAATCAACATTATCATTTTTTCCGTCATAATCGGTATCTGGTAAAACAGGATTTGATTTATAATGATATACTGTAATGCTTGTCTTCCCCGAATAATAGTCCTTAGGAATTCCATATGCCTGCAAAAGTTGATTAATAGATGGGGTTAAATCCTCCTGAATCGGTGTTCCAAGTTCATCATAATCACTAACTCCATCTCCATCTGAATCTGTACCGCTGCTTTGAGAAACTGGACCTTTAAGCTTAACATACTGATAATCACTTAATAAAACCCAGTTGCCATCACTTGCTGATGCATTACTTGTATTATCATTTGGATTTATAGCCGTATCAGCTTTTATACTTCGTGCAGTAGACTTAGGTTTTGCACAGTTTTTTACCTTATTTAGTGGATCTACTCCCAAATTATTTAAAAATTCTTCTGTGTTAAGTACAAAATAGATACCTTCACCAGAAATACTTGCATATAAAGATTTATTTTTATCATCTCTCTCTGTAGTTAAAGGGACAAACCTATTGTCTGTATACTGGCAGATAGTGAGTTTATTTACTTCTGATATGTCATGATTAGCTAAAAAATTACTGTAAGAAAAACTTAGCTTTAATTGACTATCTTTATTTAATGAAGTTTCTACTTGAAGCGGTTTGCCAATAACAGCACAATTTTTGCTGAGAACATCATTATGATACTCGTCCAAGAATACTTCCTTATCAATTACCTTAGCCAAAGCGCCTGATAAGGCTGGTACAAATAAATTACTGCTGTCTTTTAATGTATCTGCAATTCTTTTACTACTTAAATTTTGCTGAATTTTTCTTTCACTATCTTTAGTAACACCGTCAGAACATGCTTTTAGTGGATTCAAGCCTAAACGTACTTCATCTCCATCTGAAATGCCATCTCCATCAGTATCACTAAGTAACGGAGAAGTATGATATTTCTTAACTTCATCTCCATCTGAAAGGCCGTCCCCATCAGTATCTTTCTTAGTGCAATCTGTGCCTAGCTTTATTTCCTCTAGATTACTCAATCCATCACCGTCAGTATCCTCATCTCCATCATTTATACCATTTCCGTCGGTGTCTTTTTTTAGTGGGTTAAGGTTGAGTTTAATTTCCATATAGTCGCTTAAACCATCACCATCAGTATCAGCCTTCTCTGGATTCGTTCCATAAACTTTTTCAAGTGCATCAGGTAATCCATCATTATCTGAATCCTTGGTGCTATCATCCATATCTTGCTTTTGACTGTTGTTATTTGTGGGTCTTGCTTTGTAATTTGACAAATTTTTGTTATAATCTGAAATTTTCTTCACATGGCTTGTCTTACTTTTTTCTGCTTTTACCTGTACAGTACCAATAGATGAAACTATCATAAACATTACCATTAAAAAAGAAAAAAGTTTCTTATCGCTTTCTTTTTTATGCTTCATAGATAATCGCCCTCTTTTTATCCTATTTTTATTATTTTTACTATATATTAACATATTATCATGTATTTTCCCTATTTGCAACAACTTTTATAAATAATTGGAGGAAATAAAAAAAGTTCAAGAATTTTAATTTCTAATTCTTGAACTTTTAATATATATTATTTTGCAGATTTTAAATATGTAATATCATAGCAGTTGGATTTAGTCACATTTATTACTGTATTAATATCCTTTTTTAAATCATCAATACTCTGTTTAGTTTCTGTTCTAAATTCTGTCAAGTCAGCAGTTTGTTCATGAACGCCATCGATTTTTTTCTCAATTCGATTTTGGCCTTCTTCTAGTTTTCTTTGACCTTCTTCTAATTTTCTTTGGCCTTCCTTCAGGTTCTGTACATCTGATTTCAAACTACCTACATCTAATCTTAAACTTTCCTGACCATCTTCTAATTTTTCCAAACGCTTATTAGTCTTTACCTGTTCTAATTGAATTTGTTTTAAAATTTCCAGTATCTGATCTTCCACTAATACCACCTCATTTTAATAACATTTTACCCTATTTTTAATACCATTACAACATACTTATTTCACCAAATATATGTACCAAGATCTTCATATTAAATTTAAAACTTCATCAAGTTTATGCACTTCTTTATATGACTCATGACGCTTATTACCTTTTTTGTAATTACGATTTACCCATATTTTATGCCATCCTAATTTTGAACACGGCACAATATCCCACCAATATCCTTTAGCAATATGACAATGTTCTTTTTCTTTCAATTTTAACTTTTCTTCAACATATCTAAAAAATTCAAGTTGAGGCTTATATGCATGAATATCCTCTGCAAGAAAAACATCATCAAATACATTATCCAATGCGGCTAAGTGATAATTCATAATATCATGTACAGAATTTGACATAAGAATAAGTTTATGTCCTCTTCTATGTATTTCCTTAAGCGTTTCATTCACCTCATCAAAAGGCTTTAATTCTTTATGTACTGAAATAATTTCATAATACGCTTTGCTAAAAATATCACTATTTAATTCCATATCACAGTATTCCAAAACTTGTTTTATCAATTTATCATACGGAATATATTCCTCACCATACATAAGCCTATCTTCATAACTCACATAAATGTTTACAGCCTCTTTTGAATTCAGTCCATTCTTTCTTGCAATATTTGATATTGTATCAAAAATTGGTTTCGTATTAATCAGTGTTCCATAGCAGTCAAAGGTTAATATTTTATCCATTATCCATTCCCACCTTAAATTTAAAATTGTACTTTTTAATTAAATATTATTTCTGCAATTTGCTTATATTTTAATTCTCGTATAATGTTCTTTTTTATCTGAATGATGAATATACGCACCATTATTTAGCTGCACTTTGAGCGATGCAGGGTTATCAATATGAACACTTAAATATATTTCATTTTCTCTTATAATATCATTTGCCTTTTCTATTGCTAATGCTAAACCTTTGGATGCATACCCTTTACCTCGATAATTTTTATGTATGCCATAGCCAATATGTCCAGCACCGTTTTTCAAGGAATCCGTTAGGTGATGTCTTATCTTAAATAAGCCTACGATATTATTATCATCCCATAAAAAATACAATGTTTGTGGTACATAACCTTGAGGTAAATCTATACCCTTTGAAAATTTTATTATCTCCGGCAATGCTTTCTCAGCAAAAACTTCATATGAAAAGTCATAATATTTATTTTCAAAACCATTTTCATCTACAGGAGTATCCTTTAAAAACTGATATTCTTTTTCAGCATCTTTTACATTTGCCTCTTTCAAATAAATCATATACATCACCTCTTAGTTTTAACTTTTTTCTTTTAAATCAAATATTATTTATTAAATGAACCAATCTCAATAAGGTTTCCCTCTGGATCTGCAATATAGCATGTCCTCTGTCCCCATGGCTCTGTTGTTGGTTTCATCACCGATTTTGCACCTTTAGCAATAACATCTTCATATGTTAAATCCACATCCGCATGTTTAGGAACACTTAATGCTATTTCATAGTGACCATTTACACCCTTAGCATAATTAAATCTGTTATTTGTCATCTTCTCGAAATCATTTCTCCCATAAAACATAAATAATACTCCATCTTTTTTCACCATTACATTAGGTTCTTTTCCATCCCAATCAATTTCAAATCCAAGGACATCCTTATAAAAATCAACCATTGTTTTCATATCGCTGACAAACACTCCGATACCATCTAATTTCATTTTAATCATCCTTTCTTTTAAACTTTATAACTTCTATTATATAAATCTTTCAGTATTTCTCCTATTGGCAGATATATATTTAATATAAAACAGCATTATCCTAACTTGTTTTAGTCTCTTTTATTTTATCATAGTTTTTTTCTGTTCAGAACTAAAAACATTTTGTCCACTAGTCTAATCAGTAATTTTGAACGCAAAAGGTTCAAGAATCTAACTTTTAATTCTTGAACCCTTAGTGTCTATTATTTGTAGATTTTAAATATGTAATATCATAACAATTGGATGTAATAACTTCATTAATTAACTTTTCATCCACCTTAAGTTTTCCAAACTTGTCCACATAATTTTTATTTTAAACAAAAAGGATCTTCTGCTAAAGCATCTCCATTCATCTTATAGGCTGCTGCTCTACATCCTCCACATATTAAATTACTTTCACATTCCCCACATTTTCCTTTTAAATAGTTCCCTCTGTCTCTTAATTTGTTAATAACTTCGTTTCCATTCTCCCAAATATCAACTAATGATTCTTTATTTAAATCTCCAATTTCAATAGGCAGCATCGTACATGGATATATCTTCCCATCTCGCGTAATTATCATATTAACTATACCCGCAACACAACCACCAATTGGAATCTTTTGTTCTAATTCTTCATTAAACGCCTTAAATATATACTCTTTATTATAATTATTCATACATGGATCTTCTGTAATAACAAAATCAAATCCAAATTCTTTCTGCATGGAATGTATTTTATGTAAAAATTCAGTATGTTGCTTAGGAGTTAATGCTTTTAATTTATCTTCTTCAACATTATTAGGAACATATTTATTTAGTGACACACATTTCACATTTAACTTCTTTGCCAACTTAACAAAATCATACATTTGATCATAATTAGTATTAGATACTGTCATTCTCAAATATGGCCCTACGTCATTTTTTACAAGCTCCTTTACAGCTTCTATTGTTTTTTTAAACGTACCTTGTCCCCTATAAAAATCGTGTATTTTAACTTCTGAAGATTCAAGACTAATTTGAAATTTTTCTACTCCAAGCTTCTTTATTTCATTAATTTTATTTTCATCGATTAATGTACCATTAGTTCCTATTCCTATTTTACAATTTATAGCATCCTTTAGCCTTTGAGCATACTTAAATATATCAGGATGCATTAATGGTTCTCCCCCTAAAAAATCAACAGCATCAATATTCCATGTCTTTGAAAGTTTTAAAATTTCCTTAATTATTTTTTCGTCTAGCGCTTTTTGTTTATCTGACAAATCTACTCCTCGTCCATATTCATCATGATAACAATGCTTACATCTTAAATTGCATGCATCGGTAACATACCATGTAACTACAACCGTACCATTTTTCTCACACATAATTGCCATTACCTCCATAAAATTTAATATTAAAAACAAGATTCCAGAGTAAAATACACTTTAGATAAGTTATTTTACTCTGGAATTTCATTAACGCATTGATGATATGCACCACAAATTAATGCACTTTTTATTTATTCCTTTAAATCTCTTCATCTTTATCCCCCCTTCCTCTTAAACAATATTATGAGAATAAAATTAAAGATTAATTACAGGTTAACCTCTAACTTTAATCATAAGCAACTTATTTTATAGCCTTTTAAATATTTAGGAAGATTTTTTAGTTAAATAATTGTTAATACTAATATATTATTTTTTATATGTTACATTTAGTTAATTTTATAATATTTATTATATTATACCACTAATTTAATATTTTTAAAGCATTTTTTAATTTTTACATTTTATTATTATCACATTAATTGCATATTGCAGTAATTATTACGATTATGAAAAATTCAGTTTTCTAAAATTCAGGCTGTATTTTACACATAAAAAAATCAACTCATAGACACTTTCGTAACTCTGAGTTGGTTTTATATTCAAAACTTTATTTAATCTACCTCATCATTTATCTCTTCAAATCTATATATCTCTTTACCATTAACTTCTTTTTTGCCTAAAAACATATTAAGTGGTCTAACCCATACTTTCCTATCTCCATAAAGCGCCTCATAAACAACCATATCTTCAAGCGTTTCTGAATGCTTTGCTACATAAAGAACTAAATATTCTTTCCCCTTAAAATGCCTGTACCTTCTGCCTATTTTTATTTTTCTTTCTGCCATTTAATCTTTTACCTCCAATAGTAAAAAAGCTGAAAACAATGAAATTTATTTAAAAAAAGATAAAATCACTGTATCAACTAATGCAACAATCACAAATACAATAATTCCTTTTAAGAATGAACAAATGTGCTTTTTAGGGTTTTTATATGCATTATCTAATTTTTCTGTTCCTTTAAATCTCACTCTTTTTGCATTTCTCCACCAAATCATATCAATAATGAAAAAATCAAAAGCGTTAAGGGCCTCACCTAAAATTAAGATATTTATAAAATTTTGTTTTGAGCTATCAGTTCTTATAATAAAACCAAATAAAAACAACACTATAGAGAATATAAAAACATTTGATATAAACAACATATAAGAACTTTTCCTTACAATTTTATTTTTTAACCTATCATTATTGATTATTATGCCTTGTATTTCATCTGGGTATGAATCAAAACTTTTAATATTTTTTTCGTCACTTCCAGTTCCTAAAAAGCAAATTACGAAAAAGATTAAACATAAAACAATACTTTCTATTAACAATCCCATTACATCACTTCCTAGCTCTATAAGTTAAATAAAAAAAGCCGAGAAAAATGAAGATGTTATTCTCCATTATTCTCAGCTTTCTAATCAGAATAATTCTATCCTATTTATTCATAGCTTCTTCAACTGCAACGGCAACAGCAACACTTGCTCCAACCATTGGGTTGTTACCCATTCCGATTAATCCCATCATTTCAACATGAGCTGGAACTGATGATGAACCTGCGAATTGAGCATCTGAATGCATTCTTCCCATAGTATCAGTCATACCATATGAAGCAGGACCTGCTCCCATGTTATCTGGGTGAAGTGTTCTTCCAGTACCACCACCTGATGCAACTGAGAAGTATTTCTTTCCTTGAGCAATACATTCTTTCTTATAAGTTCCTGCAACTGGATGCTGGAATCTTGTTGGGTTAGTTGAGTTTCCAGTTATAGATACATCAACGCCTTCATGGTGCATTATAGCAACACCTTCTCTAACGTCATCTGCTCCGTAACATCTAACCTTTGCTCTATCTCCATCTGAATATGCAGTTTCCTTAACTATGTTAAGTTTTCCTGTATAATAGTCAAATTTAGTTTGAACATAAGTGAATCCATTAATTCTTGAGATTATAAATGCAGCATCTTTTCCAAGACCGTTTAATATAACTCTTAATGGTTTCTTTCTTGCTTTGTTAGCTGAGTTAGCAAGTCCAATTGCACCTTCAGCAGCTGCAAATGATTCATGTCCAGCTAAGAATGCGAAACAATCAGTTTCTTCTTTTAAAAGCATTGCAGCTAAATTTCCGTGTCCAAGTCCAACTTTTCTGTCATCTGCAACAGAACCAGGGATACAAAATGACTGTAATCCTTCTCCGATAGCTTCAGCAGCCTCAGTAGCTTTTTTGCAACCCTTTTTAATTGCTATAGCAGCTCCAACTGTGTAAGCCCAACATGCATTTTCAAAGCAAATTGGCTGAACTCCTTTAACTATATTATAAGCGTCTACTCCTTTTTCGTCGCAAACAGCTTTAGCTTCTTCTAATGAATTCATACCATATTTCTTAAGTACAGGTAAAATCTGATCTATTCTTCTTTCATAACTTTCAAATAATGCCATATCAATCTTTTCCTCCTATCTCTTATTCTTGTCTTGGATCTATAATTTTTGCAGCTTCTTTATATCTTCCATATGTACCTGTTGATTTTTTAAGAGCTTCAGCAGGTTCTACGCCCTTTTTGATGAATTCCATCATTTTTCCAAGGCTAATGAATTCATATCCTATAACTTCATTATTCTTATCAAGAGCTATGTGATTAACATATCCCTCAGTCATTTCAAGATATCTAGTTCCCTTAGCTTTAGTTCCGTACATAGTACCAACCTGGCTTCTAAGTCCTTTTCCTAAATCTTCAAGACCTGCGCCTACTGGAAGTCCACCTTCTGAAAATGCAGTCTGAGATCTTCCATAAACTATCTGTAAGAATAATTGTCTCATAGCAACATTTATAGCATCACAAACAAGGTCAGTATTTAATGCTTCAAGGATAGTTTTTCCTGGAAGTATTTCTGATGCCATAGCAGCTGAATGAGTCATTCCTGAACATCCTATTGTTTCTACTAAAGCTTCTTCAATTACGCCCTCTTTAACATTTAAAGTTAATTTACAACCACCCTGTTGTGGAGCACACCAACCAATTCCGTGTGTTAATCCTGATATATCTTTTATTTCTTTAGCTTGTACCCATTTTCCTTCTTCTGGTATTGGAGCTGGTCCATGATTTGGTCCTTTTGCTACACACATCATTCTGTCAACTTCTGCTGAATAAATCATATTAATATCTCCTTCCTTGCGACTAATATAGGTTTTTTTAACAAAGATTGCTCAATGTAAATAAAACAATAATTGTCAATGAATTCTTATATAACCCTTACTATTGTAACAAATAAGTATCGTTCAAACAATATGTTTTTTGTAAATTTATATTTACACACGAGCATTTTTGTATAATATTTAACAAAGTCATACTCTCTTTTCAATGCAAATTAGCTCTGGTGGACAATTAATTTGATTTATGAACTTGGTTACAAAAACATTATATTTTTTTTGATTAAGTGAAGCACAAAACTTTTCTACAGCTTCTTTTTCTGTTTTTCCACCTTCATGGCCATAATAAACATTTATTACTACTGCACCTTTTTGAGAGATTTTATCTAAAAGTTTTTTTAAAGCTTCTATAGTTGTTTCAGCTTTTGTTATTATATTATGCGTGTCACCTGGTAAATATCCTAAATTAAAAATTGCTGCCTTTACCTCTTCAGAAATATATTTATCTAAATTTTCATGTCCATCATTAATTAGTTTAACTCTTTCATCTTTCCCCTCAGAGTTTAGTCTATTTTTAGTATTTTCTAGAGCTTTTTTCTGGATATCAAAAGCATAAACCCTGCCCGAAGCTCCAACAAGGTCACATAAAAAGCTTGTATCATTTCCATTCCCAGCAGTACAATCAACTGCGGTATCTCCATTAGTTAAAATTTTCTCTAATATGTATCTAGATAAAGAAATGGCATTATTATAATTATCGTGCATTTCTTATGCATCTCCAATCACTTGTTTTTCTAAATAATAAAAACATACTTACTGCTCCTATGATATTTAAAATTGAAACCGCAGTCCAACTGTATGTATAACCAAATCTAGTTAAAACACCTCCCATTATGATAGGTCCAACTGCATAGCCAGAATCGCTAGTAATCATAACTAAAGAATTTATCCTTCCACGGTTGCTATTTAAGGTATTTTTCGCTATAAAAGAACTGTCATTTATAGCAATGGCTATTTCACCCAAAGTCATAATAAACATGGAACCAAAATATGGATAAACGCTTTTAAACATTCCAAAGGAAAAAAACACACTAGCATATACAAATCCTGAAATTGAGATTACAAATAAAGAATTCTTACTACTAAGCTTATGTGTAACAATAGGAGTAAATAAAATCACTACTAGTCCATTTAATGCAGCAAGTAAAGTGTATATAAATGCTCCATTAGACGAAAACATGTGTTTCATTTGAATTGGCAGTATAAAACTCCACTGTGCATAGGCAAATTGATAGGTAAACATAATGACTGCAAAGCACATAACTATTTTATTTTCTTTAATTACAGAAAAAATTGAATTTCTTTTATAAGTTTCATGAATTTCTTCTTTTTTATTGACTACTAGGGTTTCTTTTATATAAAATATGAAAATAACAATTGATGCCACTGTAGTAAAACTATCCACTATAAATATCAAAGGAAAAAATCTATTAAAAAGTATTCCAGCCATAACGGGTCCAGCTGCATACCCGATATTGCATCCCATATAAACTAAAGAAAAAGACTGCTTTCTATTCTTATCTGTAGTTATATCTCCAACTATTGAATCAAAAGCTGGTGCCGCAATTGCATATAAGCTTGAAGTAATCATTATTAAAATTGCCATAAATATATTGGGCTTCAAAAAAGCACATATAAAATAACTAAAAGCTCCTATACTTTGAAATATAATTATTGTTTTTCTTCTCCCAACAGAATCTATAATTTTCCCACCAATTATAATACATGGCCCCTTAGTCAAAAACATTACAGTTAAAAAGGTACCTGCCGCAACGGCACTAAAACCCATTTTAACTGTAAGTATAAGAGTCATAAGTGGAAATACGAAATTTCCCATAGAGTTTATTATTCTCGATATAAATATTATGTAAATTTCCTTTGGCAAACCTTTATATGCCTTTAAAAGAGTTTCCATATAAAATTTACCACCCCCATTGTATATAATAACACAAATAAAAAATTGCAGGGAATATGTGAAACGCTGCAATTTTTTATTTGTGTTATTAATTAATCTGCTGTTACATTAACAGTAATATTAAAATATTGCTTATGGGAAGAGTTCTTACTAACATAACTCAAAATAATATCCTGAGGCCCCTTCTTTAGTGGCATAAAATAGAAATTTTTCCTATCATAATTTATTCCAATTAGCTTCTTTGGATTTTTAAACGGAACCGACAATTTTGTTTTCTTTAAAAGTATTAAACTTGAATTATCAATATTATTCTGTATACTCCATTCGGCGAAAATAACACTGCTTTCATGCAGCGATATAATAAATCTTTGATTAACTCTACATTTTATATTCATACTTCCAGAATTATTAACAGTATAACTTTTTAATTTTCCCCTGGATCCATCAGGGAAATACACATATACTATTGCTTGTTTATCTGAATTATTTGAAACATTAAACTTCTGTTTACTTAAAAATTTATCCACTGGATCTATTTTAGACTTAGAAGAGGTATTTTTATTACTAGCGCCCTGCATATGCACTTTATTACCGCATCCACTGAAAATTAACAATAGTAAAATGTTAAGAAAAACTACAACCTTTTTGCAATTCATTATATCACCCTATTTTTTTCTCAAATTCTATTAATTTTTCATTTGCACTTGAATTTATAATATCTTCTTTCTTTGAATTCAAAACCATTAAATCCCTCTTAGTACTTACTCTATTTGATAAATCTATAATATATGATCGTGTAGGGGTTTCACTTATCTCTATAGAAACTAAAATCCACCCTAGCTCTATGAGTAATCTTTGTATATCATCTTTAAAATAGCTGCAAATGTTCTCTAATGTAGGATTTAATGTTGTAAACGGCTCTATACTATTAATATAAGAATCCTGATACTTATCCATGTATTTTTCGATATACTTTTCCACATCATTAAAAATAATAAATCCACTTGTAAGCTTTATGGTATCTATTATAATTTCCCAAGTGTGTGGATGTTCCTCTCCAAGTACACCTTTTATGTATATAGAATGAGAGGCATTAAGATAAAATTTAAATCTATATTCATCATATTTCAATTTAATCCACCTCCACTTTTAAATCATCGTTTTCTTCATTTTTTACTAAAAGCTTAAAAGATACACTGCATATGAAATCATAATTATTCATTTTAGATTTTATATAATCTATAATTCCACCTGCTACCTTTTTATCCCCATTAACTTTTAAAATAGCAAATTTGTTGTACGCAATTCTTGAAACCATACCCTTTTCCATAAAAATTTTAACTAAGCCATTTAAAAATTTGTCTGTTTTTTCACGTCCAAGCATCTTATCTATATCATGAATATTTTCTATTTGAGCCAAAATCACTACTATAGGTAAAAAAAGCGGTATGTCTATTTTTCTTATAATACTATAAAAGAACTCCATATTGTATGCTCCTGTAGTAGAATCATATATGCTGGCTTTTTTAAAATTGCTTTCCATTTTAGATAATTTTGATATAAACTTCTCTATCTGAATATTCTTTTCCGTTATGATTTTCTCCATATTAACTACTTTTTTAAAAGTAAAATACATATGAAGCAAAAATGCAGTAGATATTATAATTAAAATAGCTGTTAATATAGCAGCAAATATAATTATCCTGGTATCATGCTGATTAAGTAAGGTCTCTTCAATTAAATAATTTTCCGAAACAGAAATCCCTAAAATATAATTCTTATTCTTAACCTTAAAAGAACACCAGGAAACAATTTCCCTTCCAATTGAGTTATCCTTTATAACCTCGTCGCTTCCGCTTTCACGGTTTAAAACCAGCTCTTTCATATTATCAAAGTTTTTGCCACCATTATATTCCCAGGTATGAAAAAGATTTTTAATGCTCATATTTTTATACTTTGAGGTTACTGAATCATTTCGCTCAAAAATTACACCTTTATCGTCATATAAAAACATGTAATTATTTTTAGAGTTAGTTTCCTTTTTAATTATATCCTGAGCAACTTTTTTTCCTGCATCATCATAAGATAGCTTTCCTTCATTAATATATTTTTCAAGTTCTGCTTGAACTCTACCGCTGAATCTATTAGTCATTAAATACTGCTGTTGCATAAAAGCATTTATAACATTTCTCTTATTGTTATTTAGTTCATACGCTGCCGCATACCACAGCGTAAAAATAGTAATTACATTGGCCATAAATAGTATAAACATTTTTATTACAAATTTTTTCTGCTCTTTATCTTTCATTAATTATTCACCAAACGCCTTATTTTTTTTATTTTTAACACTACCATTTTAAAATCCGATTTAACAACCTTTAAAAATGCTGCATATTCCTCATGTATGTTTAAGGTTTTCCACTGACTTTGAATCTTTATGCTGTTTATAATTCCAGCAAACCTTATCCAAAATATAACGAAATTATATAAAGGAAGTAAAAATATATAGTACCATTTAGAAGTATAGTACTTCCTAATATTTTTGTACTCTTTAAGGTATGATCTTACATTAAGAAAAAACAAAAATGCAGACAGAACATATAGTACATATATCATTCCCATGGAGCTACAAATCAAATTTGGTGGATAACCCATGAAAAAGAGAAATATTATTGCAAAGTACCATATCATTCTAGGAAAAGCAAAAGTATGATCATACATAAGTACTCTTATCATGAAGTTACCAACAAAGCCAATGGATGCCACCATTTTATCTTGAAGAAACATATGCGAAACCTCAAGCTCACCTCTCTGCCACCTCTGCCTCTGGGTATAAAGTTTATCCATGTCATCTAATGGATCTACAAAAAACAATGCATTCTCACATAAATAAACCTTTTGTTTTAAAAACTTTCTTACCTGAAAAGTTATATGTGTATCCTCACAAACGGTTTTACTGTTATAAAGTTGAGTTTTCAATATTGTAGACTTTCTAAAAGTTGAAAATGCACCTGAAAGAGTATAAATGCTATTTAATTCCGATTCGAAGTTTCTTCCTGCTAAAAATGCTGATGCATATTCATAAAATTCGCATCGCCTTACAAGTCTTAAAAGTTTTCCCTCGGTTTTTTCTATGCTGTGAATATCACTCAAAATTGCTCCCGTCATGCAGTGTATATCAGGATTATTTTCAAAGCGAACTACTATATTCCTTATGGCATCAGGATGAAGCTTTCCATCACTATCAATGTGAATTATATATTTGCCCTCGCTGTTAAAAAGAGCCATATTAAGTGCCTTTGATTTCCCCTGCTTTGCATTCATATATCTCATAGAAAGATCCTTAAACTCTTTCTGGCACTGACAGAAAACTCCAAAGCTATTATCGCTGCTCATGTTATTAACCAAAATTAAATCAATAAGCTCTACTGGATAATTTGAATCATATATAGATTTAATACATCCTCTCAAAGTATCTTCTGAATTATATACAGGTATAATCACTGTAATTTGAGGCAGCTTACCAACAAATTTATCTTTACTATTCACATCAAAAGCTTTTCTTACAAGAATAAAAAATCCTCCAATTGCCGGTATTATCTCCATAATAAAAGGTATTATAATCCATGCCATCCATGAAATTATTTCTTTTAAGCTCTTACTTAGAAGCATATTCATACGAAACATTACCTACCTTCTGCCTTTTTATCTGTGACTTTGTAAACACATAAAAATATAAAATTATAGAAAGTACATAGAATACAATTCTTCCAAATATAGTGTGTGCAAAATAAAACATACTGTCTCCATAATGATGCACTATAACACATATTATAAGAACTCTTAAAACATTCGCCATAAATATCCAAAGCACTCCAATTATGTTATACATTATTTTCTCTAACACATTATATAGTGGAAAAAACCATAAGAGAGCAGCAAAAGCAAATATCTCTATAACACCGGAGCATTCATAATCTATATACATGGAAACACTTGAATCAGCCGTTGATATAAATATAAGCGCATATTCATAGTAAGCTTTAAAATATCCGGTTAAATCTCCAATAACCCCACAGACTGCTGTTAAAGATGTTGTTAAAACTCCTATTACATACTGCTGGAGGAATACAAGTAGAAAAAAGAATGCTCCTACAGAACCTATTAAAAATTTAAAAAAGTACAATTTTGCCCTCATTAAAACCGATACAATGTATACCCATATAATAAAAAGTATAATTAAAATTATCTTCATGCCTGAGCCTTTATTCTTCTATGCAGAGAAAGAAATGCTCCTGCTGCAGCTACAATACCGCACAATATAACACCAACATATGGTCCTGTGCTTCCTGTTTGAAATACAACACATCTATCACCTAAATCTGGGATTTTAAGTGTTACATTAGAAATCCCCATTGAGTTTCCACTTTGAAATTCACTTAAAGGTATTCTAAACTCAGCTTGATCACTAGTTTTGCCATCATTATTATTTCCACGTACAACATAGCCGTCCTGCGATACAGCCCTATATCCTCCATCCATATCATAAATCGTAACACGTCCAACTTTAGGCTCATCAGGTGCAATTTGAAAATGTTTCATTTGTCCATTACTCATAGAGCAT
Source organism: Clostridium pasteurianum (assembly GCF_001705235.1). Taxonomy (NCBI): domain Bacteria; kingdom Bacillati; phylum Bacillota; class Clostridia; order Eubacteriales; family Clostridiaceae; genus Clostridium; species Clostridium pasteurianum. Next base: position 3,640,244 of record NZ_MCGV01000001.1, on the reverse strand, counting down.
TCTATAACATATCTATCTAGTCTCTGACCACCTTTAGTTCCCATTTTTATATTAAGATATAAATTTGAACTATCAGTACACTGCCTAACACTGTGAACCTGCTCCGTTGCTACACTTGTATATCTTAAATATGTTACCGGCTTGCCATTCCAATCATCAAAATATCCATCAAGTGTTACTCCATTTTGAGCCGCCAAAGTATTCATAGGAAACATAATGCAAATAATTATACATACAAAAAAACAATCTTTTAGTAACTTTTTCACTATAATTCACCCTTCCCCTATATAGGTTCTTGCATTAGAAATCATAATATTGAGCTTTTCAGAATTTGTTTCTTATAAACTTGTTTAAATTACAAATATTCTATAAAATTATAAGTATAACTAATCCAATTAGCCCAAGTATTGATAATACTGCTCCCTGAATTAAATATGGATAAGTTATAGAAATATTAGTCTCGCCCTTTTTTACCACATTTAAAAGATTCTGATCTTTATATATCCCTTTATCTCCTTTGTAAGCGTCCAAAAATGCAAGAGTTGTATTTACATTATTTTTAGGAGATTTTATCTTTATCAAATTCTTATAATACTTCACATCTAGTGGTACTATGTTTCTTTGAGGAGGATTTAAAAGTTCTGTCCCCATTACAGAATTCATAATATCTATTGATTTTGTATCTTCATTTTCCATACCATTGAACATTAAGTTAAAACCTATAAAATATACATTCTTATTATTTCCATTTCCTTTCCCTAAAAAGGGAATCTTTCTATCGTTAATCCATGAAAATCCGATTACTTCAGGAACTTTCCCCAGATATACGGTGCTCCATTTTTTATATTTCTCATTAAATTCCACCGATGGTTTGTACTTTTGCCCTTTAAAAAACAAGTTAGGCATTTTATTATTAAACGTTATTGGTTCAGCATTTACTCCAAGAAGGGTCATACGATTTATTATAGGATCTATAGGTATTTTATTCATATCTACGATAACCTTAACTCCACTTTTGCTTAAAGCAGTAAGCATTTTTTCCGCTGCTTTTCTATTATTGTACGAAAATCCAGATAAATAAATGACTTTATATTTCATTAAATCCTTCAAAGAATAGTCCTCAATATTACACGAATCTCCAAGCTTAAATGATGGATATTGAAGAGGAATATCACTTGAATTTTTTCCTAGGCATAGCCCATAATATTTCGTAATAACTCCAAAATTTTTAGGGGTTTTTCTATGAAATACATAACTATCATCATCTTCACTGTACAAACTGTACCCCGAAAGTTTTGCACCTATGTTTATACTGTTAAAATTTTTTTTATTATACTTAAGGACCGATTTCCTTACAAGTACCGTATCACACCCCATTTCAAGTGATCTATCAAACATATACTTGTAATAGCCATTTTCAAGTGCTGTGTTTAGTAAAACTATATTCTGTGCAGTTGAAGCACCCTGCCATGCCCATCCGTAAGAATAGGGTACTTCTTTACCAGTACTACATATATAATATGAAGCATAAGACTGATAAGTGCTATCATCTAATAGTGAAATCCTTTGATTTGTTATATTTTTAGCTATTTTAAGTTCTTTTGCAGTACTGTAACTTTTCCCCTCTGGATAAAGCTTAAAATTGAAAGATAATGCACTGTCAGCTATTATAAAAATCAAAATTACAGTCTTAAACCATACTTTGCAGCTTTTCCAGTTTAAAATACTTATAACAAATAAGGCATAAGCTATAGGTGTAAATCGTATCATCCAAAAAAGCTGATTTAAAGGTAATTTTGATATTATTGGCAAAAACGCAGTGGTACTTCCAAAAAATATAATTAATGAAGTTATAAACCCAGGTAAACTTTTTTTCTTCGAAAGAAACACACCCAAAATAGCAACTACAAATATAGATATTCCATAATAAAATAGACCATTTTTATTGGCATTTATTACTCTTAAAAAAGGATTTAATGCTAAAGTGAATTTCGCACTAAAAAATTTCATAACCTCAGACGTAGCACCGCTGTCCATAGATGCAAGTCCACCCTTAAGCGCTGGATAAAGCCATATGCCACAAATAGCATAAGATAAAAGCATAGCTGCTATTACACGCATAGATCTTAAAAATTTCTTAAATAAAATTGAATAGATGAATAAAAATATGAATGATGCTACACCTAACATTGCAGCTATCATCAAATGAGTCATGGTTATGAGCACCATAAAAAAACTCATTAGTAATATTGACCACTTCTTGCCATATTCAACGAAATCCCACAAGAAGTAAAATAGATAAGGCAATAAAGCTGTTATAACAACTCTCGGAATATTCCCTTCAAAGAAAAGCACCTTCAAATTTTCAGGTAAAAAGAACCATACTATACCCAAAATCAAGGCTGTATATACATTTTTCCCCCCTATACCCCACATGAGCCACCCCATGGCTCCTATTAGAAATACAAATATTACAAAAATAAAATAAGCATTAATAGCATCTCCGCCGGAAGCAAACTGGAATGCCGCTAGTATGTAGTATGTGAGAGGCGCCCAGTACCTAAAAGGTTGTATGCCATTATACCAATACTTAGTTAATAGTGGATATAAATTCCCACTTTTTATACTTTTATATAAAAAATCAGCTTTAAATATATGCCCATAGGTATCTATTCCCCACGGGTACCCTCCTAAATTTTTCAAATATAACGTAAGCAGCACTGAAATTAAAAGTAAAAAAAACATTGAAATTAAAGCTTTAGGCAATACTTTATATTCTTTAATGATTTCTACTGAATCTTCTCCTTCAACGTTTTCATGATATTCTTCTATTTCTTTTTCTTTTAGTATCCTTTTCACAGGAACTACAGCTTTTTGTTTTTTTACTTTATCCTTAGAACCCTTATATTTGTTTAACAAATCCTCTGCACATGAATTAATAAGACTATTTAATAAAAGTTTTCTTATTTTAACATTATATTCCTCCTCCTGCTTTTTATTCTGTGCATTTACAATATACACTCTAGCAGGAGTTTCACTTATTTCTAGTTTAGTAAGTTCAATACTTTTTGCGGAAAGTATCTTTTGAATTTCATCAAATAAAAAATTGCCTATATTTTCCAAAGTAGGTTCTATCTCATCAAATGGTTCTATTTTATTTAGTTCTTTTTCTTCATACTTTTTTAAATAATCAATTATTACTTTCTCCACATCATTATAAAGAACAAAATCACTGCTAGCTATCTTAATGTGCATTATAATAATAAAAGTATGAGAATGGACATTTCCCCTTACGTTATCAATTAAAACACTATGGGAGGCATTTAACTTAAATTTATAAATATATCCCTTAAATTTCACTTAAGGCCTCCTATTTTTTTATATTAATTACATAATAACATTAAATTGTCATATAATCAATTATTAGTCTTAATACGTTTTAGAATATTTTACATCTAACTATAAATTATTTATTATATATGATAAAATTATTTAGAATGTGATTAATATATAATTATATATGGTAGCATTACTTGCTTAATCTAGAGCGTTATTTGAGTAATTTTTCTAGTTTTTAATTATTATATTGCATACAATAACAGTCAGAGGAGTGTATTTATGAAACATATTTTTAACGTTCTTAAAGTCTACAAAAGAGACATGAAAAGCATTCTTAAAAATTTTCCAACCACGGTTATTATAGTAGGACTCTGTATAATACCATCTCTATACGCATGGATAAATATAAAAGCTTGCTGGAATACATATGAAAATACAGGCACAATTCCAGTAGCTGTTGTAAATAATGACAAAGGGGCCTCCTTTAGGGGCAGCAATTTAAATATTGGAAAATCAATCGTAAGTAATTTAAAGAAAAATCATAAAATTGGTTGGGTATTCGTAAACTCTAAAAATGCAGATATGGGTGTTATTGATGGCAGCTATAATGCCGTTATAGAAATTCCACCAAATTTCACATCAAGCTTTACAAGTATAACTAGCAGTAATCCTAAAAAGCCGCAAATTGTATATAAAGTAAACACTAAGTTAAATCCTGTATCTAGCAAAATTACTGGAACAGCTAAGGATACACTTACAAATACAATTACTACGGAATTTATTTCAACTGTAAATAAAACTATATTTTCTTCATTAAATGAAGTTGGTAACAACGCTCAAAAAAATAAAAGTAACATATTAAAACTGAAAAACAATATAATAAATATCAACAATAATATGGATTTTATCCTCACCTCACTTACTAGCATAAATAATAATTCAAGTAACTTAAGCACTTTTTTAACACAGCTTCAAGCTACTATGCCAGGTGTAAATAATGGACTAGATTCCATTTACAAGAGCAATGAGGATACTAAAAATATTCTGTCTGAAACTCAAACTACTTTAAATAATTCTTTTAATAATATGGATCTTAATTTAAATAACGCCAGTGCATCAGTTTATAAAATTCAAACACTGGTTAATACCTTAAATACAAATTTTAGTTCTTCTAATTCTTCATTAATTTATTCTAATATATCAAAGTTAAACACTGAGTTAGAGAACTTAAATAATTCCACCAACGCTGTTATAGATTTTCTGCAGAAAATCAATAGTACATCGCCTAATGAATCTGTAACTAGTATGATTGCATCACTAAAAAATGTTCAGAACTACATAAGTGATGAAAAATCAAACTTAAGTAAACTCCAAAGTCAGCTTTTAAGCTCAAATAATTTGAATCAAAGCCTAGTTTCTTCATTAAATAATGATACTGCTGCCATGAACACACAGCTTATAAATACAAATAAAACTTATAATAATAGTGCAAAATCAGCTTTAAACTCTACAGCCCAAAGCCTAATTAATGCTACAGGTGATGCCGCATCTCTTATAGGCACAGCACAGAATTTAAATACTGAAATAAATGGACTTTTGAAAACAGCAGTAGATGGTAGTAATTTATCCGGTAAGGTATCTCTCGATTTAAAAAATAGACTACTTCAGTTTAAAGATATAATTTCAACTTTAGGTAACAAACTTGAAGATACCAATAACAATGACATAATTCAAATAATAAGTGTTCTGCAAAATAATCCTGACTTTATGGGTGATTTCATTTCTACACCTTTTAATGTTAAAAATGAATCAATATACACCATACCAAATTACGGTTCAGGTATGGCACCCGTATACACAGTACTAGCAATCTGGGTAGGAGTTCTTCTATTAGGTTCCTTACTTAGAAGCAAGCCAGTACATTTTGAAGGCTCAGATGGAATATCCATGCGTGAAAAGCACTTTGGCAAAATGCTAACTTTTATTACTTTAAGTCTCATACAATCATTTATAGTATCCGTTGGTGACTTAGTGCTTTTGCATGTACATACTGCAAATCCGTTTCTTTTGATCGCTTTTGCCTTGATATCTGGTCTCACTTTTTCCATAATAGTATTTTCACTAGTTTCCGTACTAGGCAACATAGGCAAAGCCGTCAGCATAGTATTTTTGATAGTGCAAATTGCAGGTAGTGGTTCTACTTATCCTATACAGGTTGACCCTCTGTTCTTTAGAGTAATTCAACCGTTACTGCCTTTTACCTACAGCGTCGGAGGCTTTAGGGAGGCAATTGCAGGTCCACTTGCTACAAGCGTAGTACTTGATATTACTGCACTAATGTTAATTTCAACCGTATTTATATTATTTGGTTTCTTCTTTAAGATTCCTCTTAACAGAATAATTTCAAAATTTGAATCCAGCTTTAAAGAATCAGGTGTAGGTGAATGATTAGGAGGATGAATAATGAAAACAGTTTTTGAAATATTTTTTAGAGATGTACGAAACATAAGGAAAAGACTTGGCGCTGTTATAATGATAATTGGTTTATGTATTTTACCATCACTTTATGCCTGGATAAACATAGCTGCTTGCTGGGATCCTTATGCTAACACAGGCAATATTCCAATTGCAGTTGTCAATGAGGATCAAGGTGCTATTTTAAATGGTAAAAAAATTAATGTTGGTAACCAAATAGTCTCACAGCTTAAGAAAAGCAAATCCATAAAATGGGTCTTCATAGATGAATGGCAGGGCAATTACGGTCTAAACGATGGAAAATATTATGCCCTTTTAGATATTCCAAGTGATTTTTCAAATGGACTTTTAAGCTTAACCACTTCTAACCCAGAAAAGCCTTATATTATATATAGAAACAACGAAAAACTAAACGCAATTGCATCAAAAATAACTGATGCAGCCAAAAATAAAGTAGCTAAAGAGGTAAATACTAATTTTGTGAACATGGTAACTAAAGAGGCTCTTAAAACAATAAAGTCCAATGTTAATACAAATACAGGTAAATCAAATCTTGTAGCATTAAAAGAGACCTTAAATGAAACCACAAAAAATTTATCTGATACTCAAAAATACATTAGTGAAGCTAACGGAACCTCTGCTGATATAAGCAAATATTTATCTAGCCTTCAAAGTACTCTTCCAAAGGTAACAGACAAAATAAATAACCTTGAGAAAGCCGCAGAAGGCAGTAAATCCTTAGTTTCAGCTACAAAAAACACTATGAACTCTACATCTAATAATTTAAGCAACGATATGAGTTCTATTGAAGCTTATAACAGTCAAATTCAAGGTTTGTTATCACAATTAAAATCCGTGAATAATTCAAGTGATACCTCAAATATGGTTAACACAGTAAATGAATTAATAACTATAAATAATTCTTTAGACAGCCTTTTAAAATCAGATATAAATTACTTGCAGTCCATAAATAAAACTAACCCCAACAATTATATAACTTCACTTATAAGCTCTATGCAGGCTATGGACGCAATAGTACAGAACAATGCTAACTCACTTAATCAATTGAAATCGTACATAGGGAGCGGTGCATCAAAGGATCAAATAAATAACAGCATTGACTCTATTTCTGCTTTAAGTAATGAACTTTCAATAGATATGCTGAGTGCATCAAATAACTTTTACTCAAATGTAATGCCATTAATAAATAATATTTGTAATGATTTAAATACAAGCTTAACTGACGTTCAGGGTCTTCTTGATAGTACGAAGGTTGTAGTTCCTGAACTTAATGCTCTAGCAAGCTATGCATCATCAACATGTAAATTGTCGGCTTCACAGGCTTCAGATTTAAGCGGCAAACTTTCAAAGCTATCAGGTGACTTAAATGGCTTAACTACAAAAATGAATTCCCTAAGTGATAATGATTTAAACGACATAATGAAATTATTATCCATGAATAATGATAAACTTGCAGACTTTATATCTTCACCATTAACAACAAAAGAAGTTGATTTATATAATGGAGGCGTCTTTGGGGTCGGCTTAACACCTTTTTATTCTGTACTCGCCATCTGGGTTGGAGTATTACTATGCTGTGCCGTACTAACTACAGAATTTAAGAATTCAAAAAAGCACGAACATCTTAACATGTGGCAAAAACACTTTGGAAAAATGCTTTTATTCCTGGTACTTGCATTTATACAGACCACAATTATAATACTAGGCGACATGTTCATACTTAACGTTAATCCTGTAAGCATTCCAACTCTCTTTCTTTTTGGCTATGTTGCAGCAATTGCTTTTACCTTTATAATATTTACTTTGGTATCTATTTTCGGCAACGTTGGTAAAGCTATAGCCGTAGTAATGATGGTTTTTCAAATTGCCGGTTCCGGTGGAATATATCCAATACAAACAAACCCAAGCATATTTGGAATTTTAGAACCTCTGTGGCCATTCACTTACGCCATAAACGGATTCAGAGAGGCTATTGCAGGCCCTATTTGGGAAAATGTTTATAAGAACTTACTAGCTTTAGGATGCTTCATTGTGTTTTTCCTCTTCTTTACTCTTTTGAAGAAGCCATTCCACAAGCTAACAATAGTTATGGAACACAAATTTAAGGAGTCCGGATTATAAGATATTCAAAAAAATTGTCATATATAAGTAAAAAAGCTTGACTGACATATATTCATGTGATACAATATTACATGTCGGTCATGCCGAAGTGGTGAAATTGGCAGACGCAACGGACTCAAAATCCGTCGAGGGTGACCTCATGCGGGTTCAAGTCCCGCCTTCGGCACCATTGAGGAATCAAGGTTTAGAGGATAATCTGATTAAGTTTAGGTTATCCTCTAATTTGTTTTTTGGTAAACAAATGGTCAGCATAATATCTAAGCTGCAATATATTTTACCGATTTTTCATTCACCCCCCTTTACAAATTTTCTCATTCTGTAGTTATATTTTCTTGATTTAAAAACCACTATATTATCCCCACAGCTCTCTAGAATCCTCCCAGAAAGTGATTCGTCTAAATTTTGTAAGTCTATCGGTGTACATTCGCTGCTTATTAATGTCGGTAACTTATTTATATAGCGATAATTAAGTATTGGGTACATATTCTTCATATCTGCTTCATTAAGTCCTTTAATGTGTCCATAATTATCTTTTATGAGTTGACCATTTTTAATTTTATCTTTAAAAAGATCATCTACTATTAGAACCTTTGCTTTTTGGTATCTGTTAGAAAATTTTAAGTAATATTTATAATCATTTGCGTTTGCCTTGAGCTGTCTCATAGCTTCTAAATATGGCATATACACTACCTGTATACCCTTATCTAGTAATGCAGCACCTATTGCAATAACTATATGGCTTTTCCCTGCTCCTGGTTGTCCAAATAGTCCAAAACTATTATTCCTTAACGTTTTTATACTTTGAAACTTCTTGATATAATCTACGGATTTATTACGCGCACTCATTGTTACATCATCATAAGTCTTATATTCATTAAGCTTTTTTACTTCTTTAGGATCTACGCCAAAACTTTTCCACAATTTTTGCAAATAATTTTTCTTTTGGCAGACACATCTTCTATATCCGTTTTTCCCTTGCACCCATCCAGTATCTTTGCATATATAACATTTATAGTTAGCCCCCATATTTTGAGAAGTCATATTCCACTTTCTTGCTGTTTTCATTACCCTTTTTAATGTTTCTTCTAGTGCCATATTCACTCCCCCTTTTTAAAGGAAATATTCCTTGCCAACTATTAAAAATGCTTTGATTCAATATTTCAACTTTTTCATTATCATTTTCACTTAAACTATCAAGCTTCCTTAGTAGTAATTCCATACCTCTGTTAGTAAGTGGTTTTTTAATTGATTTACGCATTTTTAAGAAATCCTCCAATGTTTCTATTAATTCTTTATTATCTGTATATCCATTAATAAGATCATCTAATGACTTCTTCTTTTTATTTGTATTATTAATTGTATTATTAATTAATGTAGTATTATCTTTTAACTTTTCTTCAATAGGGGTATGTAACTTTTCTTCAATACCCCCTATAAGAATTGTTAAATACCTATTTAATATTTCTTTAGTACCTTCTTTGTAAATTACTACTGATTTTAAATATTCACAATCTATGAGTTGCTTGATCCATTTTGATATGCTTGTCTTACTAACGTTATATAATTCTGCAAAATAAGCATTTGATGCCCAACAATAACCTTTTTCGTTAGTTAATGCAGTTATCTCTCCATACAATAATTTAGCATTAGGAGTTATTCTTCTATCATATCTTATATTGGCTGGTATGATAGCGTAATATGATCTTTGGAGTTCTACCATATTCACACCTCTTTTAAATATTTCTTATTTGCCTTATACAATTTCAATGATTAAAAAAATTGACTCTGCTGCCCTAGTAGATGATATAGGATATGCTTATGTCTCACCAGTAAGTTGAATATATTGTAAATACTGCCGTTGAAATCATTAAAAAATACACTCTTTAATCCCCCTACCTTTCAAATTAATAATTTTTCGTGTTATATTTAAGCCATTTCTCAGATGACTTTAGATAAAAAGGAACTTGTCGCAAGAATAAAAGCTGCAAAAAATAAAAAACGAAAATTAGAACAGATGTAAGAAAATATCTGATAAGAAATTAATGGATTTTGCAAATGAACCTTTAAATTAATTAAAACCTTTAGGATATAATTACAAGAAATAAACTAAAGAAAAGTGCTGTCTATGAAATCTATAGAATGGATTGATAAAATTATTGCTGGATTTCTAGATATAATATTGTAATTTAACATTAAAATGGTTATCGTATTGTCTTCAAATAACTTTAGGTGTATTGGATATTTAAACCAAATAAGGATGCTTTAACCATGAAAGTATATTATCAATTAGATAATTGAGCTCAATCGCCCCTCACTTCATCTGTGAGGACCATTCACCTTTTGGCGGCGTATTTTTTCTGCAAGCCAATGTTGTACCTACCAATTTTCATACTTTACTATAATAATTTCTGTTTTAACTTCTAATTTGCGTTTCACAATCTTTATGTTATTATAATTACGAAAATAATCACCGTGAACCAAAATCTAATTATATAAAGAAGATCATAACTTATGAATAATGCTGCTGAAAACAAAATATATACCTATGCTGATTGCTTAACTTATCCAGAAGATAAACGTATTAAAATTATAGATGGTCATATATACAACATGGCTACTGCTCAAACAAGGATACATTAGCAAATTATCATGGAAATCAACTTAACTAATTTCTCATATTAGTTCATCATTCATAAAATCACACATTTGCTACATGACAAATTTCTGATAAAACAGTATATGCAATACCTATAAATATACATATTATAACAGCTAATTTTGATTTAAAAAGTGACTTTTCAACTGCAAAAAATATTGCTAATACGATAAATGTAATTGCAACAACACCAAACATTGCCTCTAAAAATTGGAAGTCTAGATTGTAAATACAAACCAAATTGACATTATTTCTGAGAAAACACGTTCCATTATATATTTTTGCCTCCATACAATACCAATTAAGTATATAATATCCCATTTTATTTATTCTCGCTCATCTTAAGATTAAATTTGTTTGTCTTTTGCAGTAATATGGTAATAATTATAATGTGTGTAGGATTAGATATTTATAAATATAATAAAGTACAAACATATAAGAGTTTAGTAAATGCTGCAAATGAGGATATGTATAGTGAAAAGTATGATCAGGCAAAAGCTTTATTTAATCAAGCATTAAGTTACAAAAATGATTCATTAGTACAAAAAGATATAAAACTAGCTCCTAAATTAAAATCAATTAAAAATATTTATGATGAAGCTATTAAGCATTTAGATGCCATATTAAAAGTAGATGATACTAATGAAGATGCCAAAAGACTAAAAAAAACTTATTCTTCAAATATTCAATTAGAAAAAAATAAATCGGCTCAATCTACTGAAGCCCAAAAAGAAACGAATCAGCAAAATAATATCAATAGCAGTTTCACTCCAGATCAAGCTGTACAATTAGCTAGACAATATTATTTTAAGCAATTAAATGAATCACCTGATGATGGTATAGCTGGATATTTCGGCAAATGGGAAAATAAAGATGGTAAAACTTACGCCTGGGTTCATTTGTACTCCGTAGCTGCCGCATCAAATGGTGGATCAGGAACAGTTTGTAATATTGAAATAGCCAAAGATGGTAGTACAATAACACCTTAATTTAGATATCAATAAATGCTTCCTTTTTGCATTAATAGAACCTCCAAAACTGAATGTTTTATCTTACATCAGCTTGGAGGTTTATATAAACTTTAGGACAGACCTAATTTTGTTACTGCAATATATACAAATATGTATCTAAACTTCTATTTACTGCTTTCTCAACAATCTTTATGAAATCATCAAGATTATTTTCCTCACTAGCCTTTTCAAGTGCGCTCATATACTCATTCCTATCTTTCATCCTTATTACAGTCATTGGATAGCCATTTCTCATAAAAATTAAATTCATAAGCAATATTCCACACCTACCATTTCCATCTATAAATGGATGTATAAAAGTAAATTTGTGATAAAACTCAGCTGCAAGTTTTACAGGATGCAATTTATTTTTATTTTCATCATACCATTTAATTAATTCTTCCATCTCCTGTGGAACTAAAAAATGTTCTGGTGGTCTATGCTTGCTGCCGCTTATGAGTACATTAACATTTCTATACCTTCCTGCATTTTTATTATTTATACTCTTAAGAATAATATATTGTAAATCTTTTATAACTTTTTCATCAATATCTATATTCTTAATCATATATATCCCCTTATAAATCAAATTCTATTTATATTATTATCAAATAGCTTAATTTCATAGCTTTAAATTAAATACTTTCAGCCATATTATGCCACATAGTCAAGGTAACTTTAAATGACCATTTCATTAGAGTTATAACATGCTTACACATCTTCTAATAATTCGTTTTTTTAATTTAATCTTCATTAACACAACTATATAAAATGGAATATAATGTTATGGGTATATATTCTCAAGCAAATACTTTAGAATACGAAGCAAGCATATTTTTTAAAAAACATATATAAACAAATTTATATTATATATGAATATTAATAAAGGAGTGTTGTTAGATGAGTATATATACCGAAAGTAACCATCATCATAGGCACAGTCATGCTGATTCTGATTCACCTGCTGAAGGTGCTCCAGATAAATTTAATGAAATAAATGTTTCAGCTTGTTTAGATAATGATAATAATTTAAATTCACAGGATAGAAGCTCCAGTAAATGTAACTCATGCGGTCCTTGCAATTTATGCCAAACTATTATAGCTGATCCATCTGATATATCAAGGCACGGAGGCAGATTATTAACAGTAAGAGTAAAAGTAACTAATGTATGTGTTAATAAAAAAGTGGCTGTTGCATGTATCATATATGGTAATAACGGAGAAGTCCTTGTATTTAAAGCTTTTACTACAATCATAATTAAAGATGATCCTAGTATTAAATGTGGCTGTATTGAACGTACTTTGAAATTTGTACTTCCTGATACTGATGCATTTGATCCTGACAATTTAAATGTTCGTGTCATCGCAAACTATATATATCCATGTGCTTAAATTTTCTACAATGACATATTTAACTTACCAATAGACACGTAAAAATTAACTTTCTATAATAATTATTAAAGGCAGAATTGTCAGAGTACTGACTTCCTGCCTTGTTTTTATATGCTCTGTAAAATACTAATTTAAAATATGGTATATTAATTTCTAAATTGAACCTACATTCTCTAACAAAAATAATAAAATCCTTCATAATTACATATCCTAAATATCAGTTACAACTTTATATTATTTGCAAGTACTAATTTCTAATAAATTCATTACCCAAAAGATATTAATCATTATTATGAGAAGGAGTCCAGCATATAAAATGAAAGCAGACATTAATAGCAAAATAAAGCTTCATGGTTTCAATAATTTAACCAAGACTCTATCTTTCAATATGTATGATATATGTTATGCAAAATCAGAGGAAGATAGGAAAGCTTATATCACTTACATAGATGAGCAGTATAACGCAGAAAGGCTTACTCAAATTCTCACAAAAGTTACTGAAATTATAGGTGCTAACATTTTGAATATTGCAAAGCAGGACTATGATCCTCAAGGTGCTAGTGTAACAATATTAATATGTGAAAATCCAATGGATAAAAATTCAGAAGACACATTATCAAATGAAACTCCTGGACCGCTGCCTGAAATTATACTTGCTCATTTAGATAAAAGTCACATTACAGTACACACTTACCCTGAATATCATCCCGATGATGGTATTTGTACATTTAGAGCTGATATAGATGTATCCACCTGTGGAATGATATCTCCTTTAAGGGCACTAAATTACCTGGTGCATTCCTTTGAAGCTGATATTATGACTATGGATTACAGAGTTCGTGGTTTTACTAGAGACATCACCGGCCGAAAGCTATTTATCGACCACAAAATAAACTCTATTCAAAACTACATGCCTTTTAATATTAAAAATAAATATAATATGATTGACGTAAATGTTTATCAGGAAAATATTTTTCATACCAAATGCAAGTTAAAGCAATTTGATTTAGACAATTACCTCTTTGGATATACTAAAAAGGACTTGTATCCAAAAGAAAGAAGAGAAATAACTCGCAAACTCAAAAAAGAAATGGATGAAATTTTCTATGGTAAAAATTTTGATGGATCATATCATAAATAAAAATAATGGAGGACTGTTATGTTAGATCTTTGGTATTCAGAAAGTCATGCAGATGACGTAAAATTTTCAATAAGGGTAACTCAGCATTTATACAGCGAAAAAACCCCTTTTCAACAAATTGATTTTTTTAAAAGTGACACTTTTGGAACTTTTTTTACTCTCGATGGCTACATAATGCTGACTGAAAAAGATGAATTCATATATCACGAAATGATTACCCATGTGCCAATGGCTGTTAATCCCAATATTAAAAAGGTTTTAATTATTGGTGGAGGCGATGGTGGAACTTCAAGGGAAATTTTAAGGTATAAAACTATCGAAAAAGTAGATTTGGTTGATATTGATGAAAGAGTTATTAGACTCTGCCAGAAGTATTTACCACAAACCGCCTGCAAGTTTGATAATGACACTAGACTTACTACTCATTTTGAGGACGGTAAAGAATTTGTTAAAAAAACAGCAAGCGGAACTTATGACCTTATTTTAGTTGATTCAACAGATCCTATTGGCCCTGGAGAAGGTTTATTTACTAACGAATTTTACAGCGATTGCAAGAGAATTTTAAGTGATGATGGAATTTTAATAAACCAACACGAAAGTCCATATTACAAAAATTACTGCCGTGAAATGAAAAGAGCTCATAGTAAGATAGAAAATAATTTTCCTATTGCAATGGTTTATCAATTCCACATGCCAACTTATGCTTCAGGTCACTGGCTATTTGGATTTGCTTCAAAGAAATATCATCCTCTAAATGATTTGCATGTAGATGAATGGAATAGTTTAGGACTCAAAACAAGATATTACAATACAGACTTGCATAGAGGTGCATTTGCACTGCCAAATTACGTTATTGAAGAATTAAATGAAAATAACTAGTTTATCTTACAGAAGGAGCTGTCTCACTAAATATAAATTGATGGGGCAGACCCTTTTTAATTAAATGCAAATATATATTCATAATATAATATTATATAAAAATGAGTTCAAACAATAACATATTAAAAATTTAAGTTCAATTATATGTACAATTTCTCAACTTATCTTAAAATTTGCTGCAATATTTATAAATCGTAAATTTGAAATATAAATATATTGTATTGATATTTTTTTATATTTGGTATAATATTTATTGCATAAACATGTCAATAC
Organism: Clostridium pasteurianum; assembly: GCF_001705235.1. NCBI lineage: Bacteria > Bacillati > Bacillota > Clostridia > Eubacteriales > Clostridiaceae > Clostridium > Clostridium pasteurianum. The sequence continues at coordinate 3,624,937 of NZ_MCGV01000001.1, read as the reverse complement.
TGACATGTTTATAGTTACATGTTTATATGTGTGGAATATTTATGCATAAGAATGAAAGGTGGAATTACAATGGCAGAAAAAAAAGTTTTTAAAAATTTGGATGATTTCTTAGGAACTCATTTTATTTATACTTATGACAATGGTTGGGAATATGAATGGTATGCAAAAAATGATCATACTGTTGATTATCGTATACATGGCGGTATGGTAGCTGGACGTTGGGTAACAGATCAAGAAGCAAATATTGTAAAATTAACAGATGGCGTCTTTAAAATCACTTGGACTGAACCAACTGGTACAGATGTAGCTTTAGATTTTATGCCAAATGAGGGAAAATTACACGGCGTTATCTTTTTCCCAAAATGGGTTCAAGAACATCCTGAAGTTACAGTAACATATCAAAATGAACATATTGATTTAATGGAAGAATCAAGAGAAAAATACGAAACATATCCTAAGTACGTCGTACCTGAATTTGCAAATATAACTTATATAGGTAATGCAGGTCAGAATAATGAAGATGTTATAAGTGAAGCTCCATATAAGGGTATGACAGATGACATCCGTGCTGGTAAATATTTTGATAAAAACTATAAAAGAATCAAAAAATAAAAAGCTATAATTTTTTAAAACAAGCCCTCAATATAAATATTCTTATAATTTATATTGAGGGCTTGTTTTAATTGTAACAAATTTTATCTATACAAAAATCAATTGAATTGTCTTAAAACTAGATGTGAATTTTCACTATCTTATAAAAAGCTACTCACATACTTTCTCTGGATTTAAAATATTTTTAGGATCAAAAGCTTTTTTAATATTTTTCATAAGGGAAATGTATTCTTCACCACATTGATTAAATAAATATTTCTTTTTGGCAAAACCTATTCCATGTTCTCCTGATACAAGCCCTTCCAGATCCATAGATTTTTTGTACATGCATTCAAATACTCTCTTTAGTTTTTCTTCCCACTCTTCTTTACTTAAATCATCTTTTAATATATAAACATGAAGATTTCCATCGCCAGCATGACCAAAACTTCTTATTCTAATATTAAACTTATTTTGAAGCTCATCTGTATATTTTACGAATTCGGCAACCTTATTTCTTGGAACAACAACATCACATTCATCCATTTCTGTAGTAGAAGCTTTAACTGCTTCAAGAAACGCTCCTCTTGCGTTCCACACAGCTTCTTTTCTTTCGTCTGTATCAACTATATAGACATCAAGTGCTCCTTCATTAAGGCAAATTTCAGCAACTTTACTATAATCTTTTTCAACATCTTCCTTAGTATTTCCATCAAAACTCAAAAGCAAATATGCATCTGCACTGTTATCAGGAAACTTTTTGCCTAAGTATTCCTCAGCCGAAAGAATTACTTCTCTCTCCATAAACTCAATAGCTGTAGGAATTGATTTTGACTTTATAATTTTAGGAACAGTACTTATAGCTGTATCGAGGTCATTAAAAGGTACAAGAAGGCTTATTGTCTTTTTAGGAAGCGGCATAAGTTTTAAGATTGCTTTTGTTATTATAGCAAGCGTTCCCTCTGAGCCGCATATTAAATCCTTTATGCTGTAACCAGAACTATTTTTAACAACCTTTCCTCCAAGATTTAAAATGTCACCATTTGGCAGTACCACTTCAAGTCCTCTTACATAATCTCTAGTAACTCCATACTTTACAGCTCTCATACCTCCAGCATTTGTACTTATATTTCCCCCTATAGTTGCAGATTTTTCTCCAGGGTCTGGTGGATAAAAAAGATCATGCTGCTCTACAAATTTACCTATCTCCATCAAAAGAACTCCCGGTTCAACGGTAAGCGTTAAATTTTCCTCATCAAGTTCAAGAATCTTATTCATACTGCTCATATTTAGCATTATTCCACCATGAAGTGGTACAGCTGCTCCAACAAGTCCTGTCCCCGATCCCCTTGGAACTACCGGTATGTCCTTTTCATAAGCATATTTCATAACCTTTGATATTTCCTCTGTATTTTTAACATCTAAAAGTACTTCAGGCATCTTGCTTACGCTGCCAAGCTCATCATGGCTGAAATCCTCATTTATTTCATCTCCGCTGAGTACTCTATCTTCACCTAAAAATGATTGAAAATATTTTATATCTTCTATATTAACCATAAGAACTTCCCCCTTTATATTGCCGTTTCTACTTTTTTATTTTGCTTTATCTTTTCAATAAGTTTAGGAACAATATCATATAAATCTCCAACTATTCCATAGTGACTTACACTAAATATAGGTGCTTTTTCATCCTTATTTATTGCAAATATATATTCGCTACTGTTCATGCCTGCTGTAAATTGAACTGCTCCTGAAATACCAAGAACTATTATGAGTTTAGGCTTTACAGTTCTACCACTTAAACCTATTTGAGTTTTAGCATCAATCCATCCTGCTTCAACAAGTGGTCTTGTACCTGCAACTCTTGCACCTAAAAGATCTGCTAATTCATACACCATGTCCATATCTTTTTCAGCCTTAATTCCTCTTCCAACTGCAATTATTACTTCTGCATCAGATATACTATTCTCTGGCTCTTTTTTAGTTATCTTTAAAACCTTTATATTGGAATTAAGTTTCTCTTTATCTATGTTGCATACTGTAATTTTTCCGCTCTTACCATCCTGTCTCTCTGGTGCATTCATAACTTTATACCTAACCGTAGACATTTGTGGTCTGTTATTTGGATTTATAATTTGTGCCATTATATTTCCGCCAAAAGCAGGTCTTATTTGGACTAAGTCAGTATTTTCTTTCATGTCAAGTATGGTACAATCTGCTGTAAGCCCTGTTTTAAATCTTGCTGCAACTCTAGGTGCAAGTGACCTTCCAACAGTGGTAGCTCCAACAAGTATTGCTGTTGGCTTTACTTTTTTTACTAAATCTTCAAAGGCAGCAGTATAAGGTTCAATGGCGAAATCACGAAGTTCTTCATAGTCATATACAAAAACCTCATCAACACCATAATGAAGAAGTTCTTCTGCTTTTTCTTTTATATTATGTCCAATAAATAGTGCATAGACTGGGTGATTTATTTTTGAAGCAAGCTCTCTTGCCTTTCCTATAAGCTCATAGGTTACGGGATGTATATTTCCTTCAACATGATCTACATATACTAAAATTCCCTTCCAGGCACTTTTATCTATACTTTTTACCTTATCTTCTACAAACTCTATAACTCCCTTAGGTCCTCTCCTTATGCATGTTTTACAGAGTTTACAGGCCGCATTTATTTGTAGCTTACCATTATTTTCTTCTATAGCATTAAAAGGACATAAATTAATAAGTTCTTTTATGTTTTCCTTTGTAAGTTTATCCTGGTTAATAACTAACTTTCCCATAATAATTCCCCTCCATTAAACATATTTTAATTGTTTAAGTTTATTAAATATTTTATCTGATATTTCTTCACTGCTTCCATTCCAAATTTCTCTGTCATTATTGACTGAAGGTGGAAATATTCTTTCAACCTGAGTTGCTGAACCATTAAGTCCATAATGATTTTCATCCTTATCCTCAAAATCATTAAGGCAAATAGATTCAATTTCTCTATCCTTAGTTTCAAGTTTTTTCTTGTAAGATGGAAGTCTTGGCTCAAATATATCTTTATCTATAGTAAGAAGACACGGATAAGAAATTTTATCAAGTTCTATAGTGTTTGGCATATCCATATCAACTGTTATTTCTTTTTCATTTGTTTCTTCTATTCTTATTACATTTGCAATATGTGGTATTTTTAAATATTCAGCTATTTCAGGTCCAACCTCAGCTGTATCTCCATCTGTAGTTTGTTTTCCACAAAGTATTAAATCGAAATTCCCCATTTTCTTAATACCTTGAGAAATTGTATATGCTGTAGCAAGTACATCTGCACCTGCAAATTTTCTATCTGAAATAAGCATTCCTCTATCTACACCCATCATATATGCTTCTTTGATAACTTCTTTTGCCTGTGGAGGTCCCATAGTGATAACGCTTACATTGCCTCCAATCTTTTCCTTTATCCTAAGTGCTGTTTCAAGTGCATAAAGATCATAAGGATTCATTTTAGAGTCTATTCCATCTCTTTTTAGAACTCCAGTTTTTTCATCTACTTCAACTTTACTAGTACCTGGAACTTGTTTAATACATACTAAAATATCCATTGTAAACCCTCCCTCTCTAAAATTGGTGTGTTGGTATGACCAATTTCAAATAAATTGTAGCACATAAAAACAAAAAATTCCATAAAAAAACAAAAGTTAAAAATTTAACTTTTGCACATTGATTTATTTATAAGCTCCAAATGGTTACGCATTTCTGCTGCTGCTTTTGATTCATCCTTACTTAAAAGTGCTTTATATATAGCCTCATGCTGAGTTACTAACAAAGTTTTATTCTCACCATTTGCTATAATTTTATATCTTGCATCACTAATAAATGTATCTATTAACACAGAAGTAGCAGATAAAATATTAACTAAAAGAAGATTTTTAGATGCCTTAGCAATTTTATGATGAAATTCAACATCTAATTCTGTATTAAGCCTCTCATCTGTAGTAATCTTAAATTTATCTATTATAGCCTTTATCTCTTGAAGCTCATCCGAACTAACTTTTTTTGCAGCAAGAGAAGCTGTTTCAGTCTCTAAAACCATTCTAAGCTCAAGTATATCCCTAGGACTACTTTCTTGAAGCATGAACATAAGCGATATAGGCTCAATTAAGCTATCATCAAAGCTTTCTTTTATAAAATTGCCATCACCATGCCTGCTTTCAACAAGCCCAAGTATTTCAAGGGATCTTAAAGCCTCTCTTACTGAAGTTCTACTTACATTAAGTTCTTCTGCAAGTTCCCTTTCAGGTGGAAGCTTATCACCCTTTTTTAATTTTCCTGTCTTTATCATCTCTTTTATCTGTTCAATTACAACTTCATATACCTTTTGACTTTTTATTGGAGAAAACATATTATCACCCTTTTCCGTGCAACTTCTTAGCAATATAAATTATACCACAACCTTTTATTCAAACATCAATTTATAATTTTATACAATAAATATTTATCTTAATTTTATTCGCCAAACTAAATGCTAAATGATATCTTTTCGTATAATTATGCATTCGTCCTTAAATATTTTTTTGGCATTTTTAAAGTAAATTATACTAATTGATAATATTTTTATATTATTTTAGATAAATTATTGCATTTTTAGTTTTTTTAATCTATAATTGTTATTAATTCATCAAAAGAATGGCAAGTTTTACTATCAAATCAATATAGAAATTATTAACCCATATATATAATGATTTTTATATTTATGCATTTATTGAATCGAACTAAAAAATATATTTAAAAGGAGTGTTTAAATTATGGAAAAACTACGACAAAACGAACTAACCTACCTAGAAGTTGTCGCTTTACCAGTAGCCATGATAGCCCCATCAGCAGCAATGGCTCTTAATGTACCTTTAATGGCAAGTGTATGTTCATATTCTGTAAGCTTAGTATTCTTAATTTCTATATTACTATTAGGATGCATTGCTGTATCATTTGTAAAGTTTAATCAGTACTTTTCAACTGCAGGATCTATATATACTTTTGCAACAAAATCTCTTGGTGAAAAGGTAGGATGCTTATCAGGCTGGGCTCTTTATTTAACTTATGCTATATTTCCAGCAGGCTGCCTTTCAGCATTTGGTTCAATGTTTAATGACTTCATTGCAACTTATACAGGAATAAATATAGGCTGGCTTCCATATACCTTATTAGCTGCATTATTAAGTTGGTATTTATGTTTTTCCGATGTAAAGCTAAGTTCAAAAATAATGCTAGCACTGGAATTTGCATCTATATTTTTAATTATAGTTCTAGATATAGTGGTTATAAGCAAAACAGGATTTAGTGCAATTCCATTTAAGACAAACAATAATAGTTTCTCAAGTATTGGAGCAGCAATAGTATTTGCAATATTATGCTTTGCTGGATTTGAAGGTGCTTCAAGCTATGGAGAAGAAAGCAAAAATCCTAAAAAAACAATTCCACTAGCAATAGCAAGCTCAGTTCTTATATCAGGATTATTTTTCGTACTTACAAGTTATGCCATTGCATTAGGATTTGGCAGCTCAAAAGCAGGTATTACATCATTAATAAAATCCGCATCTAGTGTTGCTGATTTATCAAAAATGTACATGCCATTATTCTTTACAGGAGCATTAGCCTTTGTAGTATCATTATCTGCTTTTTCAGCTGGACTTGGTGCTATGGCTGCTGCAAGTAGATTACTTTATTCCATGAGTCAAGACGGAAATGTTCCTAAAATAGTTTCAAAAGTACATCAAAAACACCAGACACCTTATATATCATTAGCCTTATTGCTTGTTGTAACAATTGTTTTAGTACTTCTTTTATCTAAAAATGAGGGTACAACTATCTTTGGATATTGTGGTACTATTGGTGCATTGTCATTAATAATTAACTATTTTGTTACTTGTCTTGGTTCAATAGTATACTTTAAGCGCAATAAAATTTGGACAAATAAGAATCTTATATTTCCAGTAATAGCTTTAATAGTTTTAGCTTATACATTTTACGCTAATGTATATCCTGTACCAGCTTTTCCATCTAACATATTCCCATATATAGTTTTAATTTGGACTATTTGTGGCTACATCTTTACAAGTATATATAGAAGCAAAACTAAAAATGCAAAAATTAGCAACGATGAAATAGCATCATAATCTATATACCACTTTAGGTATTATTTGATATAATAATTATAAAATTTATGGAAAAATATTTAAGGAGTGATTTAAAATGAGTAGTTTTTACACAAAATCAGGAGTAAGACTGGATTACGTAGAATCAGGAAATAAGAATGGTAAAGCAATTGTTTTAGTTCATGGAATGTTATGTTCAAAAAACTTCTTTCAAAAACAAATGTCCTTCTTTGAAAATACAGAATATCATGCTATAGCTGTTGATCTTAGAGGTCACGGAGATTCTGACAAGCCTTTAGAAGGATATACAGTAAAAACATATGCTTCTGATGTTCATGAATTAATCAAAGAACTAAATATAGAAAAGCCTACTCTACTTGGTTGGTCAATGGGTTCAATGGTAATTTGGGATTACTTTGACATGTTCCCTGATGAAGTTGGTGCTCTAATATGTGTAGATCAATCAGCATCAGATTTCGCATGGCCAGATTGGAAATTAGGCGTAATGACTACAAATGACCTAAGAGATATATCTGAAATAACTCAAACAGATAGAGAGCCTTTTTATAAAGAATTAATAGGTTTAATGATTCACGAACCTAATGAAAAAGATGCTGAATTCTTTTTAAGTCAAATGATGAAGATACCTCCTGTAATAGCTGAAGGAATTGTTTTAAATCAAACTTACCAGGATTACAGAGAAACTGTGAAAAAAATAAATGTACCAACTCTTATTACCTTTGGAGGAGATCCAAAACTTAATCCACCAGCAGCTGGCTTTTGGCTTAACGATCAAATCAAAGATTCTAAAATAAAAATCTTTGATAAATCAAGCCACTGCCCATTCTGGGAAGAACCAGATGACTTTAATGCTACAATAAAATCATTTATAGATTCACTATAAGGGAATTAACAGTTCATTGGAACATTAAAAAAGTTCTATAAATCTAAGATAAAAAGTTGTAAAATACTAAAAGTTTTAATAACTCGCTGAAAAAAAGCTCAAACAAATTAAAACTCTAAGTATTTTACAACTTTTTATCAAGATTTATTAGAATTTTTTTAAATCGTTCCAATGAACTGTTTATTCCCTTTTAAAGTAAAGCGCGGAGAAAAATTCGCCTTGCCTTTATTCTATTCTAAGTAACAGTATTTTGGAAACGATTTAAATATAACTCAATAGGACTTTGCTCCAAATAATGAAAAGACTTAGAATTTTTAATTTGTCTGAGCTTCTTTTCAGCGAGTTATTAAAATTTCTTAGTATTTTCATTATTTGGAGCAAAGTCTTATGAGTTATATTTAACGTTTCAAAATACTGTTACTTAGAATTCTTTAGGTCATTAACAACTTTACCTGCACTATTTACATATCCAGAAGCCTTTTGCCACAATTCCTTCGATGGAATAACTTTATTAACCGTATTATAAGCCTGTTTTACTATCGGAATGTTTGCAAGATTAGTGCTTTGAATTGACATCAATAAAAACCAGCAAACGGCTATAACAGCCACTACCTTTATTATTTTGCTCATTACCTTCATAAAAATATACAGAGCCACAATTGCAATAATCACAAAAATCACAGTATTAGTTGTTACATGCGGCAATCCATTACCGATTACACTATTTATCTTCTCCATTTGCCTCACTCCCCTAATCTTTTGTATAAAGTATATTATAGTACAGAAGTTACTAAAAGCAAAGCAATTATATACCTAATTTCATGACTAAACTCACTACTTTTTACAAATACAAAAAAGAGCCTATTTCTAAGCTCTTAAAAATCTTATTTATAAACATGCTTTCCATAAAACACTTATTTTACATTAACATCAAAAGTAAATGGAGTAAATTGCTGCTCAAAATCATCAGATGAGCCTGTGAAAATAAATTTAATATTTTCGCCATTATAATCTATAGGTTTAAATATAATGATTCCGTCTTCTTTTACTCCTGGAAGTATTTCTGTCTTCATCTCAGGATAATTAAGGTCACCACTATCAACATCATATTGCTTATCTCCTTGAGTTGCTTTAGCTTCAAATGTATTAAAGTTTATTTGAGCATTAGAACTATTAGTTACAGTTACATATACTCTAGTATTTTTAGTTCCAAATTCAACTTTATTTAGCTGTACTACATAACCATTCTGGTTAATTTGTTTATTTACAGTTATAGTTTTTTTAGCTGGATCAAACGCAGTTGCATAATCTGTTTTTTCAATTTTACTTGCACTTATAACTGGTGCTACTATGTCTCCTCCAAATGCATTTTTTCCTTCATGCTTCTCGACTACTTTACCAACTACATGTATAATGTCATCTTTTTTTACATCAAAATTAGGATTTTTTATTTTAACTATAGTATTCTGTTCTGAATTATCCGGATCAGCAAAAGCTTGTATATATGTTACATTGCTGTCCTTTTCTGGATCTACAGATACTTTAGCATAATAATCTACTTTTCTACCTTCAAATTTATTTGCATTCGAAAACATTTGTCCAAATTCACTTTTAGTTAAAAGTTTATTTGATTTTTCAGTACTACTTTTTTTGCTTTGAGCTCCTGAATTTACGCAACCTACTAAAGCAATACTTAATATAAGCATTACTATTACCATACTTGATTTAATTTTTTTCAATGTAATCATTCCCCCTTGTTAACACTTTGTTAAAAAGATTATAACATATTATTACATTTGAGTATAATACATTTTGGAATGACATTGTATCTTAATATAATATTTTGATTGCTTTATCTCCTTAAATTTAATTATTTCTATTAATTTTGATATCATTACATCATTTTACATTCAAGGGTTAACTTTCTTAAATACATCATCTTAAGATATGAATATTATTAATATAATTGTAAATACTTTAAATAGAGGTGATAAAATGAAAATTAATTCCTTTAGCAAATTAGATTTTTTATTATATACAAGCTTAACATGTGCAGGTCTAATAATCTTAAATATAATTATTGAATAAAATTTCTTATTAAATAATTTCTTTTCGTAACATACTATTTCAATCGAGCCTGACTTTTTATATCAGACTTACCACTTAAAAAAAGTTATATTAATTTTAAAACCATCATAATAAATGTGGTATTAAAATCAATATCCTAATAACTACGTACGTTATTTCATTCATTTTAATACCACTAATTTTTAAACTCATTTAAAAAATATTTTCTTTAATATTTGAATATAAAAAACAAATAGTTATCAAATTTTTATATGTATTAGTATTAATTATTTGCTAGCTTTTTCATACAATAAAGGTTGTACCTTTTGATACAAAACATTAGCTATAGCTTCCATCCCTTTATCATTTGGACTAAAATCATCACTTACACCATAAAAGGTTTTATTTCCAGCTGTACATACATTAGTCTTATTTGAATATATGTCCTTCATATTGACAACAGGTATATTTCTCTGCTTTCCAATATTAGTTATTATATCATCATATCTTTGTCCATAACTAACATTCCAGGTTGTCATTAAAACTATTGTTGGTTTTCGATTCACTTTAGTAGTGATGCCATCAAGTAAAGTATTGAGTTCATTTTCAAATACAGCTGGTGATACATTATTTTCAGTATTAGAATCATTTGTTCCATATTCAATAGTAATTAAATCCGGAGACCAACTATTTATTTGACTTACATCATTAAGTGCCTCTGATAAAAGTTCTCCACGTTTAGCTATATTGTTCTTTTGTACCTGAAATCCCATATTATTTGTAATTAAAGTTCCTAACCTATTTGTAAAAAAGCTATCCTGTGAAGATGCACCATATCCTAATGTAACACTATCCCCTATAGATAAATATTTAATGCTCTTGCCTTTACCAATCGTTTTCACATCTTTACTCTCTTTAACCTTTCCTGTGCTATTTTTCTCTTTCGCCTGACCGAGTTCCTTTTTTTGATATGCTGCAATGGCTTTTTCGTTCTTTGCATCTCTTTTTTTATCATACTCTACACCACTTATTATTACCGCTACTGTAATAACAAATAGCAAAATGGCTAAAATAGTCACCTTTTTATCAGACTTATATGTATTATTCATTATTATATTCCCCTCCGCTAATATTAATAGATATACATATAAATAATATCGTACTTATTTAAAAACTGCAATATTTAATGAATTTTAATATATTCTAACTCTTAATGATTTTTAAACTTACAATAATATTGCATTTATATTGCGATTAAATTATAAATTGAAGCAAATTAAATAATTTTATAAATAAAAGTTAATTTCTATATTAAATATATATAGAATTACTCATAAAGACCGATAACATATACATAGTTGTTATTTATTACTATAGAAACTATTACCTAGGGAGTGAATTTAATATGCCAAGAATAAAAAAACTATTACCAATTGACGAATTAAAACCAGGCATGATATCAGCAGATAATATAAAGTTTGAAGAAAAAGCACTACTTACAAATGGTGCTCAAATAACAGAATTAGCTATAAAAAAATTAAAGAATACTTATATAGTAAATAAAATAGAAGTATACATTGATGAAGAAGACTCTGAACCTGCACCATGTAAAGCCAAAACAATACAAGAGCTCAAAGCTACTTTTAATGAGTTTTCTTCAGATCTAGAAGATATTTTTAATAACATTAACCAATTAAAAACTAACGGTATAGAAAGCGTACGAAAATTCTCAAAGAGATTACAGGTAGAATTTGAAGCTACAGGCTTAGTTATTAAAAATGTTATTTTCTACGGAAGTCAAAATGATATCTACAAACATAGTGTTAACGTAGCTGCCATTAGTTTTATCTTAGGAAAATGGCTTGGATTAAGTGAAGAAGAAACAAATTTATTGATTTATTCTGCATTGCTCCATGATTTTGGAAAAACTCAAATAAGTAATGATATATTAAATAAAGAAGGTAAGCTCACTCAAGAGGAATATGCAGTATATAAAACCCATCCAGTTATAGCTTACCATCTTGTCAAAGAAATTCCGTATATAAATCCCAATGTTGGTTTAGGTGTACTTATGCACCATGAAAGAAATGACGGTTCAGGTTACCCACTTGGAATTAAAGATGCTAAAATCCACAAATTTGCAAAAATAATAGCAATTGCAGATACCTTTGATAAAATAAATTCTGATACTAATAATGGACCTTTTGATGCCTTAAAAATTATAAAAGAAGAAAGTCTAAACAAATTAGATTGCCCTTATTGTAACATGTTTTTAAATCACGTTATTAATTATTATATGGGTGAAAGTGTTATTTTAAATGATGATCGCTCTTGTAAGATTATTAAAATTGACATAGAAGATTTAACAAAGCCTCTACTTCTTACTGATGATGGATTTTTGGATCTAAAAAAAGAGAAAGAATTATATGTTAAGTCTTTAGTTATTTAAATTATATTAAATAATAATTTTTAATTTCATATACAAAAATAAGCAGTTCGAATACGAACTGCTTTAATGTTTAATTTATTCGGGGGGAATAAATTTTTTCTTAATTACATTTATATTTTAATATTTTTCCGTGTCAATTTGTTGTCAAAATTGAGTATTATCTGTAAACAATAATTTAACAATTTTCATCCAGAAATTTACTCCAGGTAATACCTCCTACAATTCCATCTGCATTTAAATTATGCTTTGCTTGCCATGCCTTGACATTATCCTCAGTTGCATTTCCATAGACTCCATCTATATTACCACCAACTCTATATTGGATATATCTAGTGGCATATTCATAATGTCTATATTTAATCCCATCTAAAGGTCTTGAAAAAATTTCAGTAATGGCTGCAACCGTTTTAGAGCCCCAAATTCCATCTCTTACAAGTCCCATAATTCCTTGAAATTCTTTTATAACAGCGGTCGTATTATAACCATTTATCCCATCAACCGCAAGATTCTTTTTCAAAAGTGTATTAAGCTGACTTTGTATTATCTTTACTGTATCATTAACTGTTATAACGGGTGTTGATGAAACCACACCTAAACTTTTTGAATTTATAAAAATACCATCATTGAATTCATTTAAATCAACACTGCCACTTATACCATTAATTCTACCTGTTTCAGAATATTGAAATCCAACGTATGCTGTACTTATATTAGGCTGTGTCACACCATACTCTGCTATCCATAATGGTATATTCTTAACATTACTATTTAGATTATTTTTATAAAAACTTGTATAAGTGTATATACATACATCTATTCCTTTGCTTATTAAATAATCAGCAAATTTTCTCACATTAGAACTTATAGTATCAACAGTTTGTCCTAATGTCACCTCTACATCAATAGCGAGCTTGCAATCATAATTCATCCCTGATATTGCTGATAAAAAGTGCTCTGCTTCATTTATGGGATTATTGTTTCTCAGAAAATGATAAAACCCTACTTTAAATCCTGCATCTTTAGCTCTTTTATAAAATTCCAGAACAGTTCTATCTGTATAAGTCACCCCTTCAGTAGCTTTTATATAAACAATATCTACTCCACTTGACTTAACTTTAGAAAAATCAACACTACCCTGTCCTGAATAAATATCAATTCCCTTCAAATTTATCACTCCCATATAACTTATTTCTATCGACAATAAATTATATATGCAAATACACTATATCTTGACACAAAGCAATGCACTTTTTTACCTATAATTTCTTTCACCAGATTTATAATCCCCCGGAGTACAACTAAACTTTATATTTTTTCCATCGCTAGTACATACTATAGTACCATTCTCATCCGTTCTATAGACTGGTATATGCCTTTTTTTTAATTTGTCAACGGTTTGCTTGTGTGGATGTCCATAGTCATTACCCTTACCACAACTTATAACTGCATATTTAGGATCTATATAATTTAAAAATTCATCACTAGATGAAGTTCTACTTCCATGATGGGCAATTTTTAAAACATCAGAGCTTAAATCATATCCTTTATTAATCATTTCATTTTCATTAGTACTCTGGGTATCACCTGTGAATAAAAATTTATTTTCTCCATATGTTATTTTTACAATTATGGAATATGTGTTTAAATTTCCCACAATTGTACCTAAAGGACCATATATATCACATCTGGCTTTTCCTAAACTAAAAGAATCCCGATGGGCTTCATTAGCCTTTAATCCTTTATCTCTCATTGCATAAATCAAATCTCTAAAGGTTCTTGTATTGGTAGTTATACTGTTCATATAAACTTTATCCACTTTAAACTTTTTTATAACCTTATCTGCACCACCTATATGATCTTCATGAGGATGAGTCAATACCATATAATTTATTTCCTCTACCTTCTGCTTCTTCAGATATCTTATAAGATCTCCCTGGGATTCATTTGTACCTGTATCAATTAGCATATTTTTTTCTCCACTTTGAATCAATATGCTGTCACCTTGACCAACGTCTATGTAGTGTACTTTAAATTTACTACTATAAACTTTATTATCAGTTTTAATATTATTTGAAAATATATTATAATAATTCTTGGAGCACCCACAAAGAGACACTACTATGCATACTAGTACAAGAGCATAAATTTTTATCCTTTTCATCGACTTTCCTCCATTTTTATCAAAATTACTACTAAATTTCCAAAAAGTAAATTTCATTATTTACTTTTTGGAAATAATGAAGTATAATATAAGTGCAGTTAGAAATACATTTTAATAATTATCTTTTAAAAAGTAACTTTATTCACTTTACATTCTATTATTTTATGGATAAGGGACTAAAAATATTTATGAGAGGTATTTTTATAATTATCTATAATTTATTTTTAACTTTTATAAGTCAATTTCCCCTCGATTTTTTAATTTTTATATAAGGGTGTTGATCTTATCAACACCCCTATTGTAATTATATCCAATTTTAATTTTTTTAATTGAACATCTATAGAAATTTTATATTTTACAATAATGCAGCTATAATATTGGATATTGCACTTGCAAAATTAAATTCCTCAACATTAAATTCTTTTTGTTTATTGGGCACTTTAAAATACAGAGCTCCCTTACTAATGCTTTTATTGATTAATGGGATGACCATTATAGAATCCCAATAAGGCATACCGGTTGCTTCATCAATACCACTTATATTATCCCAATCTATCATATACATACCTATACCTTTTTGTAAAACATCCTTTATAATTCTACTATTTACATAAGTACTATCAACAAATTCAGCTTCAAATATCTTTCTTGTATATATTTTAGTAATACTTAAATTATCTAATAATATAAAACTACAATAAGTTGCCTCAAAAAATTCAATCAGTCTACCAAGAATACTAAATATCTTTTTTTCCATTTTATCATTATCTCTAAGCATCTCCATAAACTCTACCATAACAAGTACATTTCTAGAATCTTTAACAGCATTACCTGTAATTATTCCCGTTATTTTATTAGTACCTTTAGCTTTGTAATTAAACCTTTCATTCCAAATAACGCATCTATTTCTCCCTGAATTTTTAGCCATATAAAGAGCCTTATCAACTTTTTCAAAAATTTCGCTTTTAGAATTTGCCATATCTGGGTATGAAACTACCCCTACACTTATAGTAACACTTCTCTTATCGCCAAGAATTTTAGCCTTATCTATTTTATCTCTTACAATTTCAGAAATTTCATAAGCTTTTGCCACATTTAAGTCAGGGAGTATAACAATAAATTCCTCTCCGCCATATCTTCCACAAATAGATTTACTGCCTATATTATCCATAACTATTCTGCTTACTTCCTTTAAAACCTTATCGCCAGTTCCATGTCCAAATCTATCATTTATACCTTTAAAATTATCGAGATCATACATAAAAACTGAAAATTCTTTTTGCTTCTCTTTACTTTCATTTAAAATTTTTTCAACACTGTTCTCCAGATATCCTCTAGTTTTTGCTCCTGTAAGCGCATCAACAGATGAACTAATTGAAAGTCTATATTTTTCAACATTAAGACCAATCAAACCATTAAATTGAATACATTTATTTATAGAATCCACATTAAAATTGTTAAGTATCTTATCCGTATCAATATACAGTATACCTAATACATTTCTGAAACTTCTCTTTTTATATTCATCTTCTAGTAGCCTATATATTGGAATGCAAATTATAGATTTTATTCCTCCCCTTAGGTTTTTTTCTGCCTTAAATCCAAATCTTTTTATAAATATAAGATTTTTTCTCATATTAACATTATCTATAATCCAATTTTTTTTAAATATATTATTATCAACAAAACTACCTATTTCAGTAAAAATTCTTACATCTTCATTTTTAACTGGATTTAAAACGAAATAAATATTTTTTGCAATCAAGCTGTACTTTAAATATCTAAGTATATTCTCTATATTAATAGTAGAGGAATTAACCTGATTCTTCATAACACTTATTCTTCCGTTCACCTTTTTGGGAATACAGGTTAAATAATATTCTTTTAAATCCTTTTTCAATTTTTCCATACTAAACAACTTTTTTAGATTTGTATTTTCATAAAATTTTTCAGTGCCATTATTATCACATATGTAAGTAAAATCGTCTTTGACTAAAATTTCACTTCCTGCATATTCGTTTATTACATCTACATATTTCTTAAAAAAGCTAATTAAATTATAGTTGTTTATAAAATCTTCTTTATATTGATCTGGAATATTAATGTAATAATTCCACACAATATCTATACAATTAAAAAAGTAGTTTATAGTTCTTATATAATCCTTATTTTTTAAATAGTATTCAGTAATATTCATATACAATACGATATTGCTAAGTGAAACTTCATTACTGTTTTTATTTAAAGCTCTAATTGAATAACTAAGTCTCTCTTTCCCCTGAGCCTTAAGTGATTTCATTACAGTTATTTCTCTACTAACTAAACTACTTTTTATATCCAATTTATTTAATCTATTGTAAATCATATAGAATAATTCAAAATCTTTATTTAAATATATTGTAATTGATAAATGTACTATTTCAACAATACTATTTATATCCTTATTTTTAAAATCCACTTTTTTCACAAATGCCTTGAATCTCTCAATTGAAGCTTCATCTTTGTAAGTTAAGTAGTCAATATAGTAATCAATAAATTTCTCTATTTCACTAATATTATCTTGCCCGCATTTATTCTTTAATTTGTTCATGTACGCCTTAGCCTTTTTAGGCTGCCCTATTTTTAAATATAACTCAATAGCTATCATGAAATACATATTTATAAAGTCAGCATCATTTTTAAAATAAGCTATCTTAATAGCAGCTTTTATAAAATACTTATATGCTTTTCCAATATCATATGTCGATAAACACACCTTGCATAATTTACAATAGCAATAAGCTTCTATAAATTTATCATTAATCTTTTGGGCAAGTTCAAGAACATTCTCAAAAGACTTAAATGCTCCATCATAAGCTGCCTCCTTTAAATCTAAAGTTGCTATCTGTGAGAGCGACAACAATTTAAAATGAAGATAATTAAAATTTGTTGATAATTGAAGCAATTGTAAAAGATACTTTTTAGCTTTATCAACATCATCAAAATAATTTTCATATATATAAGCCATATTATTTAGTGAATTTAGTACATAAGTTAAATTTTGTGAAATGTATTTTTCATCTACGCATAAGGCAGTATATTTAAATGCATCTCTAATATCCCATTTTTTTATAAATGAATTACTTAAAATATAGTAAGCAAAAAATTTCTCTTCTTCCATATCCTGATTACATTCCTTAAGCGCACCTTTACAAATAAAAATGGCTTTTTCAAACTCCTTATTATTGTAAAAATTAAAAGCCTCTTCTAAACATATACAAAGTTTAAACTCTAATCTATAGTATTGCTTCAAGATTTTTTTCTGCTCATATATATACTTTTTACTTTCCGTTAAATTTAAATTATTTTGGAGAATAAATATAATCTTATTTAACGCTTTAAACTGTAAATCATAATTTTTCATTTTTTCTGAAAGTTTTTCTGCTAGTTTAAAATAAATTTTTGCTTCATCCTTTTTTTCATCTAGCAGCAACAAATCTCCTAAAATAATTAGGAGTTTAATTCCTCCAAAACTGCAATTAGTAGTAATAGATTTCACCAATTTTCTAATTTTACTTACTACTAAATTTCTATCTTTTATATAAAGCGGATTCTTATACTTACTTAAGTAATATTCAATTATTTTATTTACATCAAAAGAATTTTCAAAGTGAAACAGTATTTCCTCACTATACTTATCTCTATCTATTTTTTCTAATATAAGAGCGGCCCTCTCATTAATTTTATTTTTATAATTATTATCCATTCTTTCAATTAAAGCTAATTTAATCGTTTTACTGGTAACTGCATAATATAAGCCTGTATTTTTATCTACTTTTTCTATTATTCCCTTATCTAATAGCTTATTTACCACTTCATAAACAGTTTTCTTATCATATTCCTCAAAAAACGCCTCTATAATTGACATCTTTAAGTTTATATTAAAAATAGAAAAGGCGTTCATGAACTCTAGCTCTAACCCGTTTATCCCTTTTATCTGATTCTCAATATTCTTAATAAGTGATCCATGTATTGGAATTTCACTTATCTTATCATAAGATGTAATCCATAATCCCTTATCCTTGCTTACATATATGTACTTTCTTGCATAAAGTCCTTTTAAAACTTCCATGATAAAACCAGGGTTGCCTTTTGTTTTTTCAAAAATTTTTCTACAGAAACTTTCAGGTAAATACCTAGTTCCCAAAACATATTTTATAAATTTATTGGTATCTTCAAATTTCAATTCATCAAGGAATATATCAGTAAAATTCATTTTAAATAGATTTATTAATTCATTTGTTCTGTTAGTTCTATATTCAATTTCTTCTGAATATGAAAATATAAATAAAATATTTTTTGTACTTCTTACCTTACTATAAAAATATTTTATAAACTCAATACTAAATTCATCTATTTCATCTATATTATCAATTAATAAAATTAAAGGTTTTTTAACTGCCATCATATTTAAAAAATCTATACACATATCAAAAACTTTAAATTTATCCTCATTGTTTAAAAGAATTTCCTTGCTATCATAATTACTAAATATGTTGAGCAAATCCAATGCTAATTCACGTTCGCGACTCTTCGTACCATGCTCAAAGTCACAATTTATGAGAATCTGCTTTAATATCTCATTAAACGCAATTCTCTTTATATCGTGTCCATTATCAAAGCTGTAATAAACACTATCCATATTAAACCTGAATATATATTTAATTTCCCTTAAAAACCTTGTTTTGCCTATTCCACTTTTACCATGCACAATAAATAGATTTGACTTATGAGTACTATTTTTAGATAAACCATACGCATTTAAAACCTTTTCTATTTCAGCCTTTCTACCAACTATGCTCACATTATAATTCATTTTTTCAAGAGCTTCTACATCATAAACATTAACATCTCTTTCAAAAACATAATTAATATCATCCACTATATTTTTTATACTTCTGTATCTTTTATCTTCACTGCAAATCATATTATAAATAATAGGTAGTATTTTAGATAAAAAGTCACTACTATAATATTTCGAATAACTTCCTTTTGAAATACTCTTATACACTTCTAATAAATTATCTTTCTCTAAATAATCTAAAAATTCTCTCCTAACTAATCCCATAAGTAAAATTCCAAGTTTATATATTTCTTGTTTTATGCCATCGTAAAAACCAGTTTGATTCTCTCTATTAAATTTAAAATCCCATCCGCTGTTCTGCTGAGTTTCATTCAATTCAGATGCTATTAAATTATTTAGTTTAACTTTAAATTTATTTTTATCATGCATAACATACACATTTTCTGGTATTATATTTTCGTATATATACCCACTACTATTTATGTATTGTATGCAAATACATAGCTGTAAAAATATATCTATAATATCTTTCTCGTTTAATTTGACTACATTATATAAATTATTCCATTTATACTTTAACTCAGATGTATAATACCATTTAAACTCATCCACGTATCTGTTATCTATAGTATTTATAACATTTAAGCTATAAAGTTTAAACATATATTTACTGCTTAAATTAACTAAATTTACAAATTCATTTTTTAGATAGCTTTCCATGTTTTTAGAAAGGTATTTTATGTCAATTACATTAAGTTTTAATTTAGAATTTTCTCTCAGTATATCCATAACCTCGAGTGACGTTAAAATTTGCCCTTTATCTATTATACTTAATACTCTATATCTATTATTTATAATATTCACAAAATTCACTTCCAATACAATCCTAACAATTTTTAAAACTTACTTTATATATTATACTCCTTTATTTTTGTAAGTGATAGGTTTAATTGTTATTTTTTATATATTTTTATCTATTTGTATTTATTTTGAATTAATATTTATAAATTAAGGGTAAAAGATTCTTAATAAATCCTTTACCCTTAATAATTTCATATAAATAAAATGTTTAACTTAAAATGCTATAATAATTCATAAAAAGTTTTATTCTATTTTCTTTCTTGTATAATTAAAGAACTCCTCATAGCAATTATTTTCATCTTCAAAACCAATTTTATCAGTAGTAAAACTTTGGATTTTCTTTTCATTCATTTCTATAGTCCCTCTAAAAACAAATGTTGCATTTCCAATAAAATCTACTGCATAATTGTCCTTATCATCTTTATGAACAATTGCTTTTATCATTCCGCCATCATTATATATATTTAATTCCTTATCAAAGGAAACTTTTTTACTTATGCAACTTACTATGCTAGAAGCCGTCATTGCTGTTCCACATGATTTAGTAAGTCCAACTCCTCTTTCATAAGTTTTTACATATATGTTATTGCCGCCAAGTACCTTCACAAAACTTACATTTACGCCCTTAGGAAGAACAGTTTTTGTATTATTTCCTTTCATTCCAACTTCAACTAGCTTATCCCTATCTATTTTATCAACTATTGCTACTAAATGTGGATTCGTAATACTTACAGCCGTAAAATCAAGTTCATCTGATAATTCAGGTATCTTATCAAACATGAGATTTTTCTTTTTATAATTAATTGGCAGTGAACTTACATCAAAGGATACAGACTTAATATCTATTTTAACAGTTTTTACTCCTTTATATATATCTTCCTGCTGCCTTACAAAATACCTTGATTTTAAAGTTTCTATTTCTACAATCTCTTTTTTTAACATTTCGATAACATATCTACCAACACATCTAAGTCCATTACCACACATTTCAGCTTCTGAGCCATCTGAATTAAAAATTCTCATTTTAGCATCGCATATGCTACTTTTTTGAACAAATAATATACCGTCTCCACCTATTGATTTTTTTCTATTACAAGCCTCAACTGCAATACTTTTTCTTATCTCATCATTTAAATTATAATCATTATTATATTCATCAATTAAAATAAAATCATTTCCTGTCCCATGGCATTTCAATATATTAATCTTCACCATTATGCATCCCCTCTATAATTACTATTTATAATTCCATTATACTAATTTCGCCTTAGTTTCTTTTTAATTATATCATTAAAACATAGGCATTTCTAACCTTATTAATAAATTTAGGTTATATTTTAAATAAGCGTATGTTTCTACACTTATTTAAAATATAACCTATGGGATATTAATCTTTATTTTCATCTACCTTAGAAATTATTTTTAATGATATATAACCTTCAACATCATAGCTAATCTTTATTTTGTGATCATATACACTGCTATTATGGATATTTGAATCATAAGAATCTAAATCCAAGATTCCTTTAACATTTTTAGGCAACTTAAAATTTAATTCTGTACCATCTTCACTTTTTTTATTTTCCACATCCATATCATATATATTTTGTTTATCATTCATTACTGCGGGATATATGCTGCTCTTTTTTACATCGTTTATTGCTTTTACATTGCTTACTATCTCATTGTCCATTTTTGTTCCTTTGATTGATGAATCTGCATATATAATATTATTAATATTATATTTTCCAATTACACTTAATATATTATTTACGGCTTTCTCATCATTTGAAGTTAAAATAAGCACATCTACTTTTTTTATACCATGTGAATCGAGTATATTAAAAATGTTATTCTTATCTTGTGGCTTTGACACATAAGATGGTATATCAACTAGTATATTTTTATTATCATATTGTATTATTATACTCTCACCATTTTCCATACTATATAAATTCATAATTTTAGCCTTATGCGATTTAACAGCACTTGTCTTTACAGTTTTACTCTCTTTAGGTACACTATTATATTCCCTTACAGGTATTTCTATAAAACTAACAATTACTATTGCAATAGCTAGTGTTAATAAACTCCAATACATATAGCCCAGTTTTTTTCTTTTTATTTTCTCTATTACAGCTATAATCATATTTATAAATAATAGTATAAGGCCTAAAAGTAAAAAAAATACTGCCATAATACACACCTTCCCATAATTGTTTATATTGGTATTATTGACAGTATTTATATAATTTATTCAGTAGTAAATTTAAATAAGTATCAAGTCTCCTACAAATTAAATCATTCCACCATCTATAGTTATAATTTGTGATGTAATATATGCAGCTTCTTTACTTATGAGAAATACAACCATTTTAGCTATATCTGAAGCTTCTCCAAATTTGCCCATTGGTATTTCATTTTCCAAATCCGCTCTTTCGTCCTTTGAAAAACACTTATTCATATCTGTATCTATAACTCCTGGAGATATTGCATTAACTCGAATTCCTGATGGTGCTAATTCTTTACCTAATGCCTTTGTAAAAGAATTTACAGCACCTTTAGCCGAAGAATACAAAACTTCACAAGAAGCCCCTACATTTCCCCACATGGAAGATATATTTATTATGCTGCCCGATTTCTTAGGTATCATATATTTAACAGCTAAGCTGGAACAATTAAAAACTCCCCTAAAATCATTATCCATAACTTCATTATAATCCTCCTCTGTCATATCCATAAAAAGACCTACTTTGGATATTCCACCATTGTTCACTAAAAAATCAATTTTTCCAAATTTATTGATTACAAATTTAAACATTTCCTTCACTTGATTATATGAACTTATATCGCATTTGCATATACATGCAGTTCCACCATTTCTCTTAATTATATGTAAGGTTTTCAATGCACCTTGTTCGTCTTCCTTATAATTTATTACAACCTCTATACCTGACTTTGCCATTTCAACTGCTATGCCCCTTCCTATTCCACGGGATGCACCTGTTACAATGGCTATTTTTCCTATTAAATCTTCAAACATAAAATCACCCTACTTTAATTCAGCAATTAAAAATTTAATCTTTATACCTAAATTCATAAATTTAGTTTCATATTCAGTTTGAATATTCTCATCAAAATCACTTTTATGTAAATCGTAAGTTATAAATTTTATTTCAAAGCCACATTCCTTAAAATAATCCAAAGATTCTACAAAAAGCCCATCATCATCAGTTTTAAACCATATTTGACTTTTAGGCTTTAAAAATTCTTTATATTTTGTTAAAAATTTAGTATGCGTTAATCTTCGTTTCTTGTGACGCTCCTTAGGCCATGGGTTACAAAAGTTTATGTATATCCTACCTATTTCATTTTTATCAAAAATATCATTTATAAATGCTATTTGAAGCGGTGTTATTCTAACATTAGTAACTTCACTTGCAGTTATCTTTCTAAGGGCAATGGCAATAACCTCATCCTTTAGATCAATTGCTATGTAATTTTTTTCTGGATTTTTTAGTGCTATATTAGTCACAAAATCTCCTCTACCACAACCAAGCTCAAGGTAAATTTCATTATCATTTTTAAAGACATCATTCCATTTACCCTTATACTCTTGAGGAGTAATTATGCACAATGGATTTTGCTCCATTTCTGGTCGTGCCCACCTTTTTTTTCTAAGTCTCATCTTTTCCTCCTAAAATCAATTATCATTAGCTTTTAATACACAATAATATAGAGGGCACTGGCCCCCTATATTATTATTTAGATACAATTTCCGTAAAACAGCTTAAATAAGATTATATGAGAGCCCCTATTTTCATGAACAATTGAGAAAGTAAATTTGAAGGAATTCCTACAATAATATCAGCTATAGACGTTGTTCCAATAGGAATAATCATAACAAAGAACAAAAGCATACCATATTTCTCATAAGCAGAAATTTTATAGCCAAATTTCGGGAATAAATCTTGAATAACATGATATCCATCGAAACCAGGTATTGGAATCATGTTAAATATTGAAAACATACAATTAATTCCAACAATTTTAACCAGTAATATATAAATTATGGCTGTAATAGAATTAGCAATTGCAAGCTTCGAAAATATTCCACATATAATAGCGAAAATAAAAGCAGTTATTAAATTTGCTAGTGGCCCCGCTATTGATACTTTGAGATCATCCTTATAATAATTTTTATATGCTCCTGGATTTGTTTCTACAGGTTTAGCAAATCCAAAACCAACTAATATAATCATTATAAATCCTACTATATCAATGTGGGCTGCTGGATTTAACGTAAGTCGTCCTTGAAACTTTGGTGTTTTATCTCCAAGTTTATCTGCTATCAAAGCATGTGCATACTCATGAAAAGTAAATGCTATAAGTATTGCCGGTACTAATTCTAGTTTATAAATAAGTATATCCCTAATATTCACAAAAGCATTCCTCCCTTACTCTTAAATTAAAAATTGTAGGAGGCTATAATATCCACTACAATTCAGCCGCATTTTTCATAAAATTACTTAAATGAAAATTGAAAAAAATTAAGAATTAAGAATGAAAAATTAAGAATGAGTGTAACTTTTTCTTCGTTACACTGCGAAAAACTTCTAAACATATAACTGCCTTCATTTCCACTAGTGAAAATGTTCTTTTGTAAAATGTAGATTTTCCAGAGCAAAGCAGTGGAAAATTCTCATTCATTCTTAATTCTTAATTCTTCATTCTTAATTTTTATTTTATAAGAGTTTCAATAAGCTTGTTATTTTCTAAATCCCTGCTTATTATTCCTCCATTTTCCGAATCACCATACATTGTTATATACATGTTATTAAAAGAAATTGCCTTTCCTGTCTTAATATTTGAGACTTTACCCTTAAGTCGATTTACAGTATATATTTCACCTAAATCGGATACATATATATCCTTTGAATCAACTGGCTGTTTAAGTGCAGTTTTATCCCAATTAAGTGTAAAAGTCGAATCCTCGCTGCCACTTGATTTCTTATTTAAACTTGCTGTATATATTTCATTTACTTTATCATTTACAACATTTCCAACATACAAATTTCCCTCATTATCAACATCAATAAGCTTAGGATTACTTACACCTGGAATATTAATATCATTACAACTTCCAGAAGTAGCAACTGAAATCTTATTAGCAGCTAAATCTTCAAATATAACCTTATCTTCTGCCTTGAATACATAATAATCTCCGATACGCTTTAATCCCATTTGGAATTTTTGAAGTTCTCCTGATATATCAAGTCTATCTATATATGAAAGCTGCTTTCCATTAGTTTCCTTTAAATACATTATTGTATTTAAATCATTAGTTTCAAGACCCGTAATATTTGAACTACTTCTAGTTAGTTCGTAAGTTCTTGCTTTATTATTATAATCTAGTGCCTGCTGTTTGTCTCCATTTGAAGGATCATATTTATATACCTTTATTCCAGAACTTCCTTTTTCTATAATAAGAAGTCTATCTTCTGAATTACGCCATTTACTATAGGCATTATCAAAACTACAGTCAAGTGGTACTGTCTTATCTTCTCCACTACTCATTTTAATAACATGCAGCGAACTATTTGAAGTATATGAAGCATACTTTCCTGTATATGAAATCTGAATATTATCAGCATCTCCAGGAATAGAAACAGAAACTACCTTTTTTTTATTATCGTTAGTTTTTATTATTTTATAGCTTACCTTACTAATATTCTTAAACATATAATTATTCATGTAATACAATATTCCAGTTTGAACAAATATTGAAATAATTATCCATATAATTAAGTTTCTCGCTTTTTTCATCCTACAATCCTCCTATTTAGGCTCAACATAAATTATGTCAGGCACTGCTCTTTCGCCAGTTGCATTGGAAGGATTGTTTATTATCTCACCATTGTAATACATTGCTGTTGAACCTCCACCATCGAGGCACACTGCGTTCACCGCATCCAATTTATGCATTAAGTATTGAACATCTGCAATGGTAGCTCCTAATTTTACGCCCTGTCTTCCATCAATTACCATAAATATTATACTTTTATCCTCACGCTGACCAATTGCTGTTCTAGGCTGAGTTCCACCAACAGTAGTTGACTGTATTGTATTTTTTCCATCTTTAATAACATATGGCTCTGTTATAACCGCCTCTTTAATGCCGCTTCTAATTAACTGATTAGGTGAGTAACTTCCACCAACGCCTAAATTTCCATCCTTATCTATTGTTAAAACATGATTTGTTGCAACTTCATCAAATTTACTAGAATCCTTAGGATAAACTAATTGACCATTTGACATTACAAAACTAGTAGGAATTGCTCCAACTCCACCTGCTTGAGACTGTTGGTTAGGAGATGTATCTGAAAAATATCCTCCATTTATAGCAGCAACCGCTCTATAACGCTTTGCCATTTCATGTGTTGTTTCTCCAACATATCCTATTTGTGACGCATATCCAACTTTAACTCTCTTAGGATCTTTAATTATGAGAACGTTAGCAGTAAATTTACCATCTCCGTCTAACTGCATCCGAGTTATATCACTATCCGTATTTATTTTTATAACATCACTTTTAGATTGCTTATAATCTACATTCGTGCCCTTATTGGTTTCTTTCAATATTGCCTGTATTTGCGAATCACTAAAAAACCAATGTGCCATATACTTATGAGCTCCTGTACCCATTAAAGTACTAACTATAGTATTTCGTACATTTTTAAATGGTCCATAAAGTGAATATGGAACAATAGTAACTCCTGTAAATATAACCTCAAATGCTAAAAACAATAATACAACCTTAAATATTTTTCTTTTTCCCCTGTGCTTTATTCTTCTGTTGCCCTCATGATTTTTCCTACTCATTGATATTCCTTTCTAATGTTTATTTTATATTGACCACAGTTCCTTTGGGTACATTATCATATATCCACTTAGCATCATTAATTGCAAGTCTTACACACCCATGAGATGCTTTATTTCCAAGTTTACTTATTTCTTCTGTTTCTATGTTTTCATTTTTATCAAAAGGAACACTATGAAATAAATAATTTCCCATAAATTGCACCCAATAGTATGCACCTTCTTGGTACTTCTTACTATAAAAAGAATATCCTCTTTCTTGCACTTTATACTGCCCCTTTGGAGTATCGGATCCATCCATTCCAGAAGAACAAATAAAAGAATTAACTAACCTTTTTTGAGCATCATAAACACTAACTCTTTGCTTTTGTAAATCAACATCTATAGTAAATGGCTTTTGAGCTTCACTTAAAGCTATAAGCGCATTTGCTTTATTAGAATTAGATTCATTAGCATTAGTCTTCTTGTAGTCATTTGCTTTTGCTTTAATATCTTTCTTATGTGCACTTTTTTTCTTTGAAATACTTTTACTTTTTTCCACTTTTAATTTATTATCATATAAATATTTTTTCACACAAAAATAAGTACCCGTACCCAAAACCAATATTAGAGTTACCAAAATTGAACTTAAAATTCTTTTTTTTCTTCTTATTTTTCTTAATCTACTAAATCTACTCTCTTGATTAGTTTCTTCGCAATTATCATAAATCAAAAGTATCAGCTCTCCTTATGATAGTATGAATTTTAGTATATAATTTTTTCGTCAATTCATTAAATATATTTACTGCATAGCACAGTATACAATATATATTAGCTTTAAAATCTCATTAAGTCAACATTATGACTTTTTATTTACAAATTATACATATAAGTTTAGTCTATTGTTTGCAAAACTAACTTGTTGTTACTTACTGAAGCAATCCTATCGCTAAACAAGCCAATAAACTTTCCACTATACTTATATTTTGTGTTATTCTTCAAGTTTACTAAGTTAGAATTTAAGGCATCTACTAAATAAATATTTCCTCCCGATGAAATAACTATGTTATTTGAATCACAACTCAAACCCAAATTTACAGTTTTTAAATTAGAACCACTTGATGTAACCTGACCATAAAATATTTTGTTTATTTTATCAGTTCTATACGAAACATATACATTATTATTTTCATCAACACCTAAAAGCTTTAAACTTGTATTGCCATCAGCAATTAAGTTACTTCTAATTTTAGTAGATCTAACTCTTCCACTGCTTGAATCTTCATAAATAAGATCATCTTCTCTTGAAGTTATATCGAATTTTCCTATTTGGTCAGTTACCGTTGCAACTCTAGTAAGCTCTTCATTTACGTCAAGTCTATAAATTCTAGCTCTACCAGTTACAAAAGATACTTTTATGTACATTACTCCGGTCAAAACAGACATTTGCATGCCAACTTTAACATTATTCCTGCCAACTGATATTGTATTTGCTTTACCATTTATATAATCTTTTACTTCTTCTTTATACTTTTTCTCTGCATTGTAAGAAAAAAATCTTATTTGTCCAGAAACATTTTCTGCTATTATCATCCTATTAGTATCTGGAACCCATTCGTAAGCAAGGCACTGCACTCCACTCGTAAAATCTAATGTTACTTGTTTACCCGTATTAGTATCAAACACTTTAACCATTTGATTTTGGACATATGCTGTATAGCTTCCATCATCTGATACAGATATATCATATGCCGAAGTCGGAATAGCAACATTAGGTTTTATTTCTGGTGCTTTATATATATCATTTGCTTCACTTATTTTTATGTTACTTTCTGCTCCAAAATAAAATTTATCAAGATAAAAATATAAAGATAATTGTAAAGTTAAAGATATCAAAGCCCATACAATAAATTTCTTCGATGCTTTCATTACTTCACCCCTAATGTTTAACAATTATTGCAGTTGCTACGGTTCTCTCTCCAAATTTATCACAAGGATTATTTATAACATGTCCATTGTAATACATTGTCGTAGATGCTCCACCATCTAGATTTACAGCATTATAAGCATTTTCTTCTTTCATTATTCTCTGTATATCACTTATGGTTGCTCCCATTTGTAGCCCCTGTCTTCCATCTATAGTCAAAAGTAAAATTGCTCCATCCTTCCTTTGACCTATAGCAGTTCTAGGTTGTGCTCCCTGACTGTCTATGGAATTTCCAAAGGAATCTCTTGTCTCCTCTACTCCATTAACTATTAATGTTGGTCCAAAATTTATTGCCTCTACCACATTTTCATTTAAAAGTTCACGAACACTATGATCACCAACAACTAAAACTCCACTTCTAGTAATTGCAATACAACCTCTTTGGGTTGAAACTTCATCAACTTCTTTAGGATAAACTAATTTACCATTACTTATTACAATTCCCGTTGGAACTGCTCCAGTACCAGTCCATACAACCTGTGATCCAGAACTATTTTCCTTGAATCCGCCACCATTTATCGCAGCTATAGCATTATTATGTTTTGCTATCTGACTTGTAGTTTCTCCCTGTACCCCAAGTTTTGAAGTATATCCTATTTTAACTTTAGTTGGATCATGTACTATTAGCAAAAGGCCATTAAATTTATTTGCCTGTATTTTCTTGCATTCTATCTTTTCATTATGACCTGCAGTATTTATATCATTCAAATTTTGACTTTGATTACTGCTTGGTCCTCCTGATCCAGCTCTGATTTTAGCAATTTGGGCATCTGATAAAAATAAAGTAGCTAAATATTGATGTGTAAATGTAGACATTGCAGTACCCACTATATTTCTCTTTAAATTATTAAATGGTCCATAATATACTATCCATGGTGCAGTTCCTATACCAAATAGAAATTGAAATATTATAAAATATATGAAAAGTTTTACCTTTGATACTTTTTTTTGTTTTTTACCTTTTCTTCTGCTAACCCTTTTAGCACTAGCACTGTTAGAATACATATATTTCTCCTTTCTGTTATTTTAATTGAGAAATAATTATTTACCTAAAACTCATAAAATAAAAATGACATACAAAATACCTATTATAAACATAGCTTATATTATACAACATTTTTTTAATTTTTCACAGTAATTCTCATTCATTTTTTACAAAAATTTATATGCATAATTTATTTTTGACAATCAATAATTTTTATTATATAATATATTATGTTATATAATATATTGTGTTGTATAACATATTACATTATACAATAGTTATTGAATCGAGGGTGGTGAATATGAATACTTTATCAACTATTTTCAAAGAAAAAAAATTAAAATTAACCCCACAAAGAATAGCAGTTTATAAATACTTAAAGTCAACTGTTGAGCATCCATCTGCTGAAACAATATATAAAGCACTTCAACCTGATTATCCTACTATGAGCTTAGCAACTGTATATAAAGCATTAAAAACTCTAGTTGAAGTAGATTTAATTCAGGAATTAAATGTCGGTGAAGGCAATTTCAGATATGATGCCAACGCATTACCTCATCCTCATATACAATGTTTATCTTGCGGCAAAGTAGATGATGTTATAGGAATAACTTTTGATAATCTAAATAAGGATATTGCCCCTTATACAGATTATAATGTCGTATCCAATAAAGTTTACTTCTACGGTATATGCAAGGATTGCAAAAATAAAGTTGATACCTTAAAATAAATTGTAATATCTAAAAACATTCCGCATATGTATAAACATATAAATATGTGCGGGGTGTTTTTTTATGCGATTCAACGTTTTTTTTCTTAAAATAAAACATATATACTATATAATTTTAACAATAATTTTAATAGTACTCTTTACAATTTTTATATTGTCAAAAAATTCATTGCAAACCTTCAACATCTTTACAAAAGACAAGCCAATTAAAAATTATGATGTAACTGGTGATGGTCTAAAAGATAATATTTACATAAAAATACTCAATAACAAATACTTCTTAACTGTTACATCTAAAAATAAGACTTATACTTTAAAACCAGCTAGCAAGCTCAATACTTTAGGAAATTATAAAAGTTATGCACCACTAAAACTAATTTTGACTGATGTATCAAGGGATAACATAAATGAAATATTTGTACAAAGCTCACAAGGCAATACCAGTTTACAACATTTATTCGTTTGGGATAAAACCAAATTCAAGGATGTACTTTGCACTACTAATAACATAATTGGATTCATTGATGTTCATAATAACAAAACTCCAAAAATAATATCCTCCAAATTCAACAATGCTCCATTAACCTTTTTAAATTATATACTGGTTAAGAATAAAATTAAGCCTTACTATTGCAATTATAGCTCAAATTTTATTGGAAAAGATACCATAGCATCATTTATAACTTATGTACAAAACTTATCCCCTAATACTGCAGAAAAGCCTGAAAACTTATTCCATGAATCAGGTAAATTCTCATGTTACTCTTCAATCGATAAATTAATTAAGTCAAATAGAAAATACACTTTTGAAGATGGTTCATTTTCTGATACAGATTATAATAAAAATGGTGAAATATCCGACGTGAAATGGATTTTAAATTTTAAATCCACTTCTAATTTGGTCAAAGAAGACTGCAAAAATACTTCTATTAGATTATCATTAAAAAGTATGGGTAGTCCAAATAAGCAATTTTATTTCAAAATATCATCAATGAACATACTTTCAAATTAATTAAAAGTCGCTATTAGTTATAGTATCCTCACATTTAGATACATTTTCCAAAAATTATTTAAACAAATTAAGCAATCTAACCTCACACCAACTTTGAAAATACTATTAAAAAATGGGACCGCAATATGGCGATCCCAAGGGGGATGGGGGGTTTAGTATAAAACAAAAGCTTAAGCTACTATTTTATACTAAATGGAGAAATATTTCTCCACTTACATTTTATATATTGCCCAATTTCCAACATTGTATTCACTAATAGATAATTTTATTCTACTATAATTCCAGAACATATTTTATCTATAAGATCCTCTCTGCCTTCCTTAGTAAGAGAAGAAAAGAAATAAAACTCATCCTCACTATTAAGATTCAAAGTTTCCTTGATTAATTTTTGATTTTTAGCTTTTTCACTTCTTTTTATTTTATCGCTTTTGGTGGCAATTATTATACATTTATAATTATAATATTTAATCCACTCATACATTGCGACATCATCTTTAGTGGGCTTATGCCTTGAATCTACAAGCAATATAACCTTTTTTAGTTGCTGCCTAGCAGTAAGATAATTTTCTATTGTATGAGACCATTTTTCCAGTTCCTTTTTTGAAACCTTAGCATATCCATATCCAGGCAAATCGACAAAATAAAATTTTTCATTTATCATAAAAAAATTAATTAATCGTGTCTTACCAGGAGTATTGCTTACTTTAACAAGTTTTCTCCTATTCGTAAGAGAGTTTATTAGTGATGATTTACCTACATTTGATCTTCCAACAAAAGCTATTTCATCTTTACCATCTATAGGAAACTGTTTTTTCCATGCTGCAGAAATTATAAATTCTGCTTGTTTAATTATCATTTCTAATACCACCAATCAATGCATTTTCTAATACAGTATCAATTTCTTCTGCAAGTATAAATTTGATTTTTCCCCTAATTGACCTAGGAATTTTGTTTATATCCTTTTCATTTTCTTTAGGCAAAATAATAGTATCTACTCCCGCTCTATACGCAGCTAATGACTTTTCTTTAAGTCCACCTATAGGCAAAACCCTTCCTGTAAGTGTTATTTCGCCAGTCATAGCTACATTGTGCTTTACTTTTTTATCACTCAATGCAGAAACCATGGCAGTAATCATTGTAACTCCCGCTGATGGACCATCTTTAGGTACTGCTCCTTCTGGAACATGTACATGAATATCTTTATTCTTATAAAATTCTTCATCTATACCATACTTAACACAATTTGATCTCACATAACTATATCCAGCCTCAGCTGATTCTTTCATAACATCACCAAGTTGTCCCGTAAGTTGAAGTTTACCTGTACCATGCATAACAACTGCTTCTACTGGAAGGGTGTCACCACCATATGCCGTCCATGCCATTCCTGTAACAACTCCAACTTTATCTTGATTGTCTATTTTATCAAAAGCATATGTGTCATCACCAAGATATCTTTTAACAGTTCTAGAATTTATATTTATAACTTTCTTATTCTTTTCAATCATCTCAGTTATTGCTTTTCTTATAATTGCTGCTATTTTTCTTTCTAAACTTCTTACTCCAGATTCTCTTGTGTAATTTTCTATAATATAATATATGGAGGAATCCATAAAGTTTATTTTATTCTCTAAAGGCACATTATGCTCTTCTAATTGTTTACTGATTAAATGTTCCTTAGCTATATGAAACTTCTCCTCGTATGTATATCCAGAAACTTCAATAATTTCCATCCTATCCATAAGTGGTCTAGGTACAGTTTCAAGTGTATTTGCAGTTGTCACGAACATTACGTCAGATAAATCAAAATCAAGCTCTAAATAGTTATCCCTGAATTTATTATTTTCGGAACTATCTAGCACTTCCAGAAGCGCATCAGAAGCTTCTCCCTTATAGCTAGAACTCATCTTGTCTATTTCATCCAGTAAAATTAATGGATTATTTGATTTTGCTTGTTTCATTCCATATATTATCCTACCTGGTATAGCTCCAACATATGTCCTTCTATGACCACGTATTTCTGCCTCATCATTTATTCCGCCAAGAGATATCCTAACAAAGTTTCTATTTACAGCATTAGCTATTGATTTTGCTATAGATGTCTTTCCAACTCCTGGAGGACCAACAAGGCATAATATTGGACCCTTTAAGCTATTACTCATCTTTTTTACAGCAAGGTATTCTACTATTCTCTCCTTTACATCTGTAAGTCCATAATGTTCTTTATCTAATACATCTCTAACTTTCTTTATATCAAGATTATCTTTTGTCTTTTCTTTCCACGGAAGTGCTAAAACCCAGTCCAAATAATTCTTTATACCTGCCCCTTCCGCTGAATATGCTCCTGCATTTTCTAATTTTTTAACTTCATACAATGCCTTTTCTTTTACTTCTTTTGGCATTTTATGCTTTTTAATCTTCTGAGTATATTTTTTTACTTCTGCTTTTTCCTCATCATCTTCACCAAGCTGTTCCTGTATAACTTTTATTTGTTCTCTAAGATAGTATTCTCTTTGAGACTTATCTACTTTTTCCTTGACCTTAACACCTATATTTCTCTCAAGTTCAAGTATTTGAAGTTCATCTTTAAGTATTTTTAGAACTTTTTGTAGTCTTTCTTTTTGATCAAATGAATCAAGTATTGACTGCTTTTGTTCTTGCTTTATAACAAGGTAAGAACTAGCTACATCTGCAAACTTTCCAGGTTCTTTTATATCTCTTAAAAAATCAATAGAATCTTTAGAAGCAGCACCTGAAAGCTTTACATATTTCGAAAATTCTTTTGTTATAAGTCTCATTAAAGCTTCTACTTCATATTTATCATAATCATTTTCATCTTTAACTTCATCAATTTGAACTTCAATAAAAGATTCTTTTCTTAAATATTTATTTATTTTACCACGATTAATTCCTTCTACTAAAACCCTTACAGCATCGCCGGGAAGTCTGAGTATTTGTTTTATACTGCAAACCGTTCCAACTAAATTTATATCCTCTTCTTCTGGTTCATCTATTTTTTCATCTTTTTGAGCTGATAAAAATATCTCCTGACTATTAAGCATTGCTTCTTCTAAAGCCTCAACGGACTTATCTCTACCGACATCAAAATGTACTATCATATGAGGAAATATTATAAGACCTCTTAACGGAATCAAAGGAAGAACTTTACTTTCTTCGTTCATATTATTTCTCCCCGCCTTTCAATAATCTACAGCCAGTCTAATATATTATACTATAAAATAGCAATTTTTCAACTTTTAAAAATTACACTTCTCACCAGTTGCACTTTCAGCAGTCAATATACCTTTACAATTTTCCTTATTAATTTTAATCCTTATATTGTTTTCACTACTACTTATAAGAACATATTTTAAAATTTCTCCAATAGTCTTAACACCAACTATCTTAACATTTGCATAATTATTATTAAAAGAGCTATCCCAGTTTTCATACGGAATGATAACCAATTTAGCTCCAGCTTTAACTGCCGCTTTTATTTTAGAGCCTATTCCACCAACAGGTTTTACTTTACCATTTAAAGTTATTTCCCCCGTCATAGCAACTTCACTTTTAATTGGTTCATTTTTTAATGCACTTAAAATAGCACATGCAATACTAACTCCCGCTGATGGACCATCTACTGCATATCCACCTTGAAAATCAATATGAATATCATAATTTCTAGTATTAATTTTGAAGACATTTTGGATCATTGAAACTGCATTTTCTGCTGAAGACATTATACTACTTTTCTTTCTTACCTTTTTATTGTAACCATTCATTTCTTCTTCTTCAATTATTCCTGTTAATTTTATTTCACCAGTCGAATTTTTAACCCTAATAGCTGCCGCCTCAATATCCATTACTATACCATTATCAATGCCAAAAACGCCCAAGCCATTTACGCATCCAATTCTAGCAATATCGCTTACCTTCTTATATGTTCTCATTGAATACCTTCCATTTTCAACAAGCCATAAAATATCCTTATACTCTATTTTATTTCTATTTTCATTCATAACAATTCCACAGGCCAACTGAATTAAATTAATAGCTTCCCTTCCATTTGATGCATACATACCAATTAAATCTAATGCTCTACTATCCATATTTACCTTTATTTTATCTGATGCATTTTTTGCTATAGTTTTTATTTCTACTTCATCAAGCTGCCTAAAAAATATTTCAATGCATCTTGAACGAAGTGCAGGATTAATTTCTTCTGGATTTCTAGTTGTAGCACCTATAAGTCTAAAATCAGCTGGAAAACCATTTTCAAATATGTCTTTTATGTATTCAGGCATAGTTTCATTTGAAGAGTTATAATAAGCACTATCAAAAAATACTTTTCTATCCTCCATAACCTTTAAGAGTTTATTCATTTCATTAGGATTAAGTTCTCCTATCTCATCAATAAAAAGTATCCCTCCATGTGCCCTTGATACAGCACCCATTTTAGGTTGAGGTATGCCAGCCATTCCGTACTTTCCTGCTCCTTG
Source organism: Clostridium pasteurianum (assembly GCF_001705235.1). Classification (NCBI taxonomy): domain Bacteria; kingdom Bacillati; phylum Bacillota; class Clostridia; order Eubacteriales; family Clostridiaceae; genus Clostridium; species Clostridium pasteurianum. The sequence goes on along the minus strand of NZ_MCGV01000001.1, from coordinate 3,588,856 downwards.
ATATATTGGATCATGGACAGAGCCTATAAGTGGATCTGCTATTCCCCTTTCATCAAATCTCAAAGTGGTTGCATCTATTTCAACAAATTTAGCATCATCTTTAAATGGAGAATATGAACATGTTTTTGCATATTCAAGGGCAAGTCTAGCTGCTGCAGTTTTACCAACTCCTGGAGGCCCATAAATTATTACATGTTGTGGATTAGAACCACATATAGATGCTTTTAATGTTCTTATACCATTTTGTTGACCAATTATCTCTTCAAATTTTTGTGGTCTACTTTCTTCGCAAAGCGGAACAGATAATTTAACTTTTCTCATTTCATCAAGCTTCTTTAGCCCTTTTTCATTTTCTTTATTAATACTAATTCTATCTACTTGCTGATTTTTTAACATATAGAAAAAATACAATCCTATAATAATATTAAAAATCGTTTCAACCACAATAATCATATTATACATAAACAACCTCCATTAATTAGCTATAATAACAGTTATTTTTATATTAATATTATGTGATGTTTTGATTTTAATATACAAATAAAAAAAACGGATGATAATTTTCATCCGTTTTTTTATTTAAACTTTATATTTATGCACTTTCTATATCTTTTTTATTCTTAGATTTCTCCTTCTTTTTAGGAGCATCTAATGCTTTCTTTCCTTCTTCCAAAACTAGCTCTGGCTGTTTTGTTTTGATTGTATTTTCTGTAATTATTACTTTTTTAACATCATCTCTAGATGGTATGTCAAACATTATATCTTTCATTATATCTTCAACAATAGCTCTAAGTCCTCTAGCACCTGTACTTCTTGCTATAGCCTCAAGTGCTATGGCTTCAAGTGCGCCATCCTTAAATTCAAGTTCTACATCATCCATTTGTAACAATTTTTTATATTGCTTTACAAGTGCATTTTTAGGTTGTGATAATACTTTTACAAGCGAATCTTTATCAAGTGAATTAAGGGTTACTATTATTGGAAGTCTTCCAATAAATTCAGGTATCAATCCAAATTTCAAAAGATCACCTGGCATTATTTTTTTAAGAAGAGCTCCTATATCCTTATTTTTCTTTGATTCAATAGAAGCACCAAAACCTATTGTACTTATTCTAGTTCTATTTTCAATAATTTTATCTACTCCATCAAAAGCTCCACCACAAATAAAGAGTATATTTGTAGTATTAATTTGTATAAACTCCTGATGTGGATGCTTTCTTCCACCTTGTGGTGGTACAGAAGCAACTGTGCCTTCAAGTATTTTAAGAAGTGCTTGTTGAACACCTTCTCCTGATACATCCCTTGTTATAGATGGATTTTCAGACTTCCTAGCTATTTTATCAATTTCATCAATATATATTATTCCTTTTTCTGCTCTTTCAATGTCATAATCCGCATTTTGTATAAGCTTTAAAAGTATATTTTCAACGTCCTCACCAACATATCCTGCCTCTGTTAACGTAGTTGCATCTGCTATTGCAAATGGAACATTCAAAAACTTAGCCAGTGTTTGCGCAAGAAAAGTCTTTCCACATCCTGTTGGTCCTAATAATAATATATTACTCTTTTGAAGTTCTACATCCTCACTATTAGATAAGTTTGAATTTATTCTCTTATAGTGATTATATACAGCAACAGATAGAGACTTTTTAGCATCATCCTGACCTATAACATACTGATCCAAATAATCTTTAATTTCAGCAGGCTTAGGCAAATTACCAACATTAATCTGAGGAGCTTCTTCAAATTCATCTGCAATTATTTCAGAACATAGCTCTATACATTCATCACAAATATATACACCAGGTCCTGCAATTAATCTTTTTACTTGATCTTGACTTTTACCACAAAACGAACAACGTAACTGCTTTTTATTATCATATTTTGCCATTTGAACACCTCACTTAAAAGGTTATTTTAAACATGTGATAAATCACATGAATTTTGCCAATAAAGGCTTACTATTTATCATAGGGCTATTTTCATAGACTAAATATAAAACCCTATGTATCACATAAAACTATTCAAGCAATTTAATTATTACATTAACTAAACGCAACTTGAATATGCCTCCCAAAGGATACTAATTATTTAGTCTTAACTATTACAAAAACAGCCCTACTATTATAATGCGAAATTATAAAATCAATGAAAGCATGGTGTTCATATTACAAAATATAATTAACAATGAAACCTATGAATTCACCTAATTATAAACCTCATTCTTTGGGATATTTGTACATACATATTATAATTCTAAAACTATAAAATTTTTATCCTAATAAAGTACTTTGATTAATGTTTAGTTATTACTTCATCAATTAAACCATATTCTTTAGCTTCGTACGCATCAAGGAAGTGATCTCTTTCAGTGTCTTTTTCTATTACTTCAAGAGGTTTTCCTGTTCTCTCACTGTATATAGTATTTAACTTTTTCTTTATGTGGAGTATTCTTTCTGCATGTATCCCTATATCCGTAGCTTGACCTTGGAATCCTCCTAATGGCTGGTGTATCATTATTTCACTATTAGGTAATGCAAATCTCTTGCCTTGTGCTCCAGCAGTAAGTAAAAATGATCCCATTGATGCAGCCATACCTATGCATATAGTTGACACATCCGGTTTTACATATTGCATTGTATCATAAATAGCCATTCCAGATGTTATAGAACCTCCTGGACTATTTATGTAAAGATATATGTCCTTGTCAGGATCTTCGCTTTCCAAAAATAGTAATTGTGCTACAACTAAACTTGCACTAGTATCATTTACTTCTTCTCCTAAAAATATTACTCTATCTTTTAATAATCTAGAATATATATCATAGGATCTTTCACCTCTACTAGTTTGTTCAACTACATAAGGAACTAAACTCATAAGAACTTCCTCCTTAAAATTTATACTATATATTTAAAGTTAATTGCTAAAGTATTTAACAATTAACTTTCTTTATATATTATTATATATTTAACATTTTTTAAACATTTGTTATTCTACAACTTTTGCATTTTCAACTAATAAATCTATTACTTTACCGTTAACTACATCTTGAACTAGCATACCTCTTTGAGCTTTTAGAATCAAATCAGCCATCTTATCTAAATCTTTGCTAGCATATTGTTTTGCCATTTCTTTTGCTTTCTCTTTTAATTCATCATCTGATGCTTCTATTTTTTCAACTTCTGCTATCTTTTCCATAACTAATCTTGTTCTAACTCTTTTATCAGCAGTTTCTTTCATGTAATCTCTTACTTTATCTTCAGAGCTATTTGTATATTCATAGTATGATTTAAGATCAAGTCCTTGATATTTTAATCTATTCTCTAATTCTTTAAGCATTTGATCTGTTTCATTCTTTACCATAACTTCTGGAATATCGATTTTAGCATTTTCAGCTGCAACATCGACAACTTTATCTTCAAACTCAGTTTTAGCTTTTTCTGCATTAGCTTTTTCCATTTTACTCTTTATGTCTTTTTTCACTTCATCTAGAGTGTCAAACTCAGAAATTTCTTTTGCAAATTCATCATCTAAAGCTGGTAATTCTTTCATCTTTATATCTTTTATTTCTACTTCAAATTTTGCTTCTTTACCATTTAATTCTTCTCTACCATAATCTTCAGGGAAAGTAACAATTACATCTTTTTTGTCACCCTTTTTAAGACCAACTAACTGATCTTCAAAATTGCCTATAAATGTACCGCTGCCTATTTCAAGTGAATAGTCTTTTCCTTCTCCACCTTCAAAAGCAACATCATCTATGTAACCTTTAAAATCAATAACAGCTATGTCACCTTTTACTACTGCTTCTCCATCTTCTTTTAATTCTATTCTAGCATTTTTTTCCTGTGAACTCTTCAATTCATTTTCAACATCCTCATCAGTTACAGGATATTCTATTTTCTTTACTTCAACACCTTTGTATTCTCCAAGTTCTACTTCAGGTTTTACTGTAACCTTAGCACTGTATACAAAGTCTTTTCCTTCTTCTAAAGTTACTACTTCAATTTCAGGATATGCAACTGGATTTATTTTATTTTCTTCAACTACTTTAGGATAAGTGTCATCTATACAATAATTAACAGCATCCTCATAGAAAACTCCTACACCATAATAATTTTTTATTATATTAAGAGGGGCTTTTCCCTTTCTAAAACCAGGCACATTAAATCTTTTACGATTCTTTTTATAAGCCTTTATAATAGCTTCGTCAAATTTACTTTTATCTACTGTGATATCAAACTTAACTACATTTTTTTCTAATTTTTCCATTTTACTATTCATTATGAATATTCCTCCTACTTAAGTACCTATTAGCTTATATATTATAACATACAAAATTAGTTATTTACAATCTAATTTTAACCTATATTTATATATTATAACATAAAATTGTGGCTTTATAGAAATTTCTCTAACTTTTTTTTGCAATCGCTTATTTCATTATAGGAAAAAAAATTGTCTCTGTAAACTTCTATTATTAAATTTCCATTATAATTCACATTTTTCAGTTCCCTAAATATCCTTTTGTAATCAACATTACCCCTTAAAGGCAAAAGGCACACATTTTCATTATCTCTATCATTTATATGAAAATTAACTAACTTTTCGTTCATAATTTTTATGTATTGATATGGATCTTTGTTAGCCTTATATGCTTGCTTAATATCAAATGTAAAGAAAAGATTTTCTATATTTTTATCATTTAAAAACTTCAGGTAATCAAAATTGCTGGACATGCACCATGAAACATTTTCTTGTGCAAGCTTTATGTCGTTCTCTCCTGCAATATAAGTTAATTTTTTGTAAATATCACAAATTAAATCTTTATTTATATTATCAAAATTCTTATATTTCATACCATGAAAAGTATAGCAAGTTGCACCTAATTTTCTACCCGTTCTGCATATCTTCTTAAAGTATTCTAGCATTTCATCCCGTCTTCTTTTGTACTCATCAAACAAAAATGGCTCAAAAATTGATGACAAGGCATGAACTGAATTTATGTTTAAATTCAGTTCATGCTTTTTAACCAAAAGTTTGTCTACAAAATCATCTTCACATTCAAGAAAACTATTTATAAAAATTTCTGCAGTATTAAATCCAAGACTCTTTATAATTTCTAGTGTATCCTCTGTATTAACTTCAGGATAAAATACAGCAGAAGACAATCCTATTTCCACGTACAAATCATCCCTTATAAATTAATTTGATGTACTGCCATCAGCTTTCATATAAGTTGTATTTCCATCTATAACTATCTGTATTCCTTTATCGGTTACTGAGTTTATTTTAATATCATTGCCAGTTAAATTCGTATTTACATATGATTTATCTGTTATATTAAATTTCCATACATATTTACTTTGTCTATTATCAAACCATGGCAACTGACTTACATAAACTATTGTATTATCATCTACAAATCTTGGTGATGCGCACCATACATATCCAGCGTTACTACTCAGAACATTGTCCTTATTAAAGCTGGTTCCTCCTCCAGAAGTATATGTTTTATAAGTTATATCTTGTGCATTACCATTTGAATCTATGAAAAACATATTTTGATTATCTTTTTCATATATAATAACATTCTTATTACCCGGACTTATGTTATACTCTGCATTTAAGCCCTTTAAATCAACTGATTTCATAGTTCTAGTATTACCAGTTTCTGAATATACTAAATCTACTGGTTTCCCATCAGGTAAATTTACACTAAGAGACTTATCCTTTACTTCACCTTTTTTGTTTTTAGAAGATACCTTTTTATTCTCCTTAACTGCAACCGATGTGCCTTTTTTCTTATTAGAAATTTTACTACTGCTATTTGATGCATTAATCTTAGGCAATTTTATATCTTGTAAATTAGCTTTATCATATATATTAAATAAAACTAAAATTATTATACATACTACTAAGAAAATAATAATATTCCTTCCTCGTTTTCTTCTTCTCAGCTGCTTTTCATAATCACTGCTAAAAATACTTGGTTTAGCCATTTTACAACCTCCTTAAAAACATCTAACTTTAATTATACCTCATAAATAAATATTTTAATAATATTTTTTTACGTATAATAAATTTAAATTAAATAAAAAAGCTTGAATCACAATAAGTTTTCAAGCTTTTTCTCTTAATGCCTTTAATTTAAATGGTTTCGTAAAAGCATACCTAAATTGTAGTAAATGTGATGCTCTTAATTTATTTAAGCTCTATTTTAAATAAGTGCTCACTTTTACACTTATTTAAAATATTCTTTCATAGCTTTATACTCTACTTTTTCTTCTTCTCTCTTAACTTTTATAGCAGTTAGAAAAGCCTTAGCCGTATCTACGCATGTAAATGCTCCAACCCTATATTCTGCAGCTTTTCTTCTTATACTAAATCCTTTAGTTCCAACCGTATTTCCACGAGTTGGTGAATTGATTATAAGATTTACTTTTCCATCACTTATAGCCTGCATTAAAGCATTTATGTGAAGAATCTCACAATCTATTCCTTTCTTTTGCAAGTACTTTCCTGTACCATAAGAAGCATAAATTTTATATCCAAACTTTACATAGTCCTTAATAAGTGGAATACTTTCCTCCTTATCAACATCTTTTAATGATACATACAAGTTTCCGCCTTCTCCAGGTACATCTATTCCTGCTGCTCTAAAGCCTTTATATATAGCTACATCAAAATCGCTGTCTACTCCCATAACTTCTCCTGTAGATCTCATTTCCGGTCCAAGATATATATCTACATTTGCAAGTTTTTCATTAGAGAATACTGGCACTTTAACAGCATATAGTTTGTGATCTGTCTTTAATCCTGTTCCATAACCCAAGTCCTTAAGTTTTTTACCCGTTACTATTCCAACAGCTAAATCTACCATTGGAACAGCAGTTACTTTGCTGAGTATAGGGACAGTTCTTGATGCTCTAGGATTTACTTCTATTACATATACCTTTTTTCCATCATAAACATACTGTATATTCATAAGTCCCTTTACTTCAAGTGCTTTTGCTAAACTCTTTGTGTATTTTACAAGAGTATCAAGTACATTTTGAGGAAGAGTATGTGTTGGATACATTGTTATACTGTCTCCTGAATGCACTCCTGTTCTTTCAACATGCTCCATAATTCCAGGTATAAGTATATCTTCACCATCTGAAACAGTATCAACTTCAATCTCTGTTCCTCTTATATATTTATCTACTAAAACAGGATGTTCTGTTGAAAGAGTTACCGCTTCAGTCATATATTTTTGAAGAGCTGCTTTATCATAAACAACCTGCATTGCTCTTCCACCTATTACATAAGAAGGTCTTACTATTACAGGGTATCCTATTTTTTCAACAGCCTCATAAGCCTCTTCCATGCTTGTTACAGCCATTCCTTTTGCCTGAGGAATTTCAAGTTTATTCAAAAGTTCGCTGAATTTTTCTCTGTCCTCAGCTAAATCTATTGATTTAAATGAAGTGCCAAGTATATTTACGCCTTTTTTATAAAGCTTCTCCGCTAAGTTTATAGCCGTTTGCCCTCCCAGCTGAACTATTACGCCTTCTGGTTTTTCTTTTTCAATTATATTCATGACATTATCTATATATAATGATTCAAAATAAAGCTTATCTGCTGTATCAAAATCAGTACTTACAGTTTCAGGATTATTGTTAATTATTATTGATCTATAACCAGCCTTTTTTATAGCCCATACACCATGTACACAGCAATAATCAAATTCTATTCCCTGACCTATTCTTATAGGACCTGAACCTATTACTACTATCTTTTTCTTATCATCTATAATTTCATCCTCATCTTCATCCTCATAGCAAGAATAGTAATAAGGAGTTTTAGCTTCAAACTCACCGCTGCAGGTATCAACCATTTTATATACAGGTTTAATATTATTCTTCTTTAATAATTCTTCTATATAATCCTCTTCTAATTTAGTTATTCTTGATATCTCTTTGATTGTAAAGCCCATTTTTTTAGCTTCTATTATAGTATCTTCTTTATTATCATCATCTTTATTTGCAAGTGCTTTTTCCATGTCTATTATATTATTTATTCCATTAAGATACCAATTATCTATACCTGTAATTTCGTGTATCTTCTTAATATCTACACCTTTTCTAAAAGCTTCAGCTATGGCAAATACTCTTTCGTCATCCTGTTTCTTTATTTTTTCAAGAAGTTCCCTAACAGTTGTATATTCAAATTTTTCAAGTCTAAGTCCAGACATCTTTCCTTCAAGCGAAGTTACAGCTTTTAAGAGTGCAGCCTCAAAGTTCCTATCAATCGCCATGACTTCTCCAGTTGCCTTCATTTGAGTTCCTAGATGTCTCTCTGCTGTATTAAACTTATCAAATGGCCATTTAGGTATTTTTACGACAACATAATCAAGAGCTGGTTCAAAACAAGCACTTGAATTTTGAGTAACGTAATTTTTAAGTTCATCTAAACTATATCCTATGGCTATCTTAGATGCTATTTTAGCTATTGGATATCCTGCTGCTTTTGAAGCAAGAGCGCTTGAGCGGCTAACCCTTGGATTAACCTCTATAACTATGTACTTGTCGCTCTTAGGATCTAGTGCAAATTGTATATTACATCCGCCTTCTATTTTAAGATTTCTTATTATCTTAAGTGCAGAACGTCTTAACATATGGTATTCTTTATCTGTAAGTGTCTGTGATGGTGCAGTAACTATACTATCTCCTGTGTGAACTCCAACTGGATCTAAATTTTCCATATTACATACTATTATGCAATTATCCTTAGCATCACGCATAACTTCATACTCAAGTTCTTTCCATCCAGCAACACTCTGCTCTAAAAGTATCTGACCTATAGGGCTCATTTTTATACCTCTGTCACAGATTTCCTTGAGTTCTTCCATTGTTGAAGCTATTCCGCCTCCAGTACCTCCAAGAGTATAAGCCGGTCTGATTATTACTGGAAGTCCAAATTTGTTTACAAAATCTATGCATTCATCAACATGAGTTGCTATTATACTTTTAGGCACAGGTTCATTTATTTCTTCCATAAGATTCTTAAATTCTTCTCTATCTTCAGCCTTTTTTATAGCCTCACTATTTATTCCTAAAAGTTTTACATTATATTTTTCAAAAATCCCCTGATCTTTTAACTTCATTGCAAGATTTAATGCTGTCTGACCTCCAAAACCTGCCAGTATTCCATCAGGTTTTTCCTTAGCTATTATCTTTTCAAGAGCATCCTCTGCTAGAGGTTCTATATAAACTTTATCTGCTATATGTGAGTCTGTCATTATAGTTGCAGGATTGCTGTTAACAAGTACCGTTTCAATCCCTTCTTCTCTTACAGCCTTACATGCCTGTGTTCCTGAATAATCAAATTCAGCTGCCTGACCTATTATTATTGGTCCAGAACCTATTATTAATACTTTCTTAATTGTCTTATCTAATGGCATAGTTATCCTCCTTATAGTCACATAAATTAATATTACAGATTAATCTTTAAAGTACACTTTCTAAACATTTTACCGAATCAACTTTACTATTTTCATTTTGTTTCATTAATTCAACAAATTCATCAAATAAATAGGAAGTATCTGTTGGTCCAGGTGCACCTTCTGGATGAAATTGAACCGAGAATAATTGAAGACTTTTGTGTCTCATTCCCTCTACTGTATTATCATTTAAATTTCTATATGTGACGATCATATTTTTGTCTTTAATGCTTTCTTCATCTACAGCATATCCATGATTTTGTGCTGTTATATATGCTTTATCTCTTTCGATATCATAAATTCCATGATTTCCGCCTCTATGACCATATTTTAATTTATAAGTGTCTCCTCCGATAGCAAGTGCTATTATTTGATGTCCTAAGCATATTCCAAACATAGGAAGTTTGCCTATGAGTTTCTTCACATTCTCAACAGCTTCAGGTATTGATTTAGGATCTCCAGGCCCATTACTCAAAAATATTCCATCAGGTTTTATGCTCAAAACTTTTTTATAGTCGGTATCATAAGGGAATATAGTTATATCGCAATTTCTATCCTTTAGATTTTCAATTATATCATTTTTCACACCAAAATCCATAACTGCTACTTTTGCTCCGCTTCCCTCTATATGAATAATCTTTTTAGTGCTTACAGTCTTTACATAGTCATCTACAATCTTAGTAGCAGACATCATTTTCTTTAAATCATCCATAGATAATTCTTCATTTGAAATTATACATTTCATAGTACCATAACTTCTTATCTTCTTAGTTATGCTTCTTGTATCTACACCGTAAACTCCAACTACTCCCATTTTTTTTAGCATGTTGTCTATATTGATTTTGCTTGTATAATTTGATGGATTTTTGTCTATATTTCTAACAACAAAACCTTTTGCATATACCTCACTTGACTGATTTACAAAATCGCTTACTCCATAATTTCCTATAAGAGGATATGTCATAGTTATTATCTGTCCTGCATAGGAAGGATCTGTTAGTATTTCTTGATATCCAGTCATAGATGTATTAAAAACAATTTCTCCAACTTCACTCCCTTTTTTTCCGAACCCATTTCCATAAAAAGCTGTTCCATCCTCTAAATATATTATGCCTTTCATCAAACAATCCACCTCTTCTTTATTTTAAAACTTTTCAGTCTCAGTTACTAATATAATATACATATATTTTTATATTTATACATATATTATCTCATACTTTATTATACTGTCAATGCCTATATTGTGTTATTTTTTATTGCTTTTAAAATTTTGTTTCATACATTATTCATTTATATTTATACATGTTTTATTTTTTAAAAAACCTCCTGCCATAAGACAGAAGGTTTTAAACACAAAGCAATTAAGCATAAAGCAGTACAACTATTACTATACTTATCCAAATATAAAGTTTAATAATGCAACACCAAACTTTTACATTTAGTTAAAAAATAAATAGTCTTCTGCCAGACGCAAAAGACTATTAATACTCTTCATAAAACAAACATTTAATCCTTCTTAGCCTCTCTGGACCAATCATTAAAGGTATATTCAATTTTCATTTACTTGCATACATGTTATCATTGTTTTAAATTAATGTCAATATGTTTTATAAAAAAATTAAGAATGAATGTAGATTTTCCAGAGCAAAGCGGCGGAAAATCATCCTCCATTCTTAATTTTCCTAATGAATTTAAATGTTAAAAAGTTCTAATGCGATTAAAAGGATATACTCTAACTACTACATGACCATTTAAAGATTTTAAAGATACAGGTCCTATGTACCTACTGTCCTTGCTTATAGGCCTATTATCGCCCAAAACAAAAATATAACCTGCTGGTACTTTGTACTTCACATTTTCCTTCAAGAAGTCTCCCCCTTGGGTATAAATATTGGGATCAAGATAGTCTTCTTTTAGCTCGCTTCCGTTTCGGTAAACTTTTCCACCCTTTAATTCAATTACATCACCAGCTAACCCTATAACTCTTTTAATATAGGTATTATTCTCTGCATCACCTGAATAAAATGTAACTATTTCTCCCCTCTTTATAGCATGTGTATATAAACTTAATTTTTCTACAAATATTACATCTTTATCTTTAAGTGTAGACATCATGGATGGACCATCAACATTTGCTCTTGCAAATACAAACTGCCTAAAAAGCATAGCTATAGCAAACGCTACAATAAGACATATAGCATATTCCATTATATTTCGGTTAAAACTTTTCTTTTCTTCTTTTTTGCCACTTTCCATTATTTTACCTCCAAGTTTTATAAAATTACAAGATATAAATTTATGGCTCTAATTTGCACTTAAGAACAATATAAATAATCAATTTTTTGGGATAAAGTAATATTTTTAGGATTCCAGTTTCTAATAGAGCAATACTTCTTTATTACATTTCTTTTAGCAGATCTTATAAAACTATAAAAATACTTGTCAATCCATGGTGGTGTCCACATACCAGATCTGCATATATGTATTACAGAAACATTTGTATCTTTTTTTACATCATCTAAATTGCAATAATTAATTGGAAATTTTCTATTTATTTCATCAAACTCATCTTTATTTTCATAAGTATAAGGACTGTATAATATAGATGCCCCTTTAGATATATTGTTACCTAAAAGTTTACCAAGCCAATTAGAGCAATTAACCTCAAACATAAAAGATTTTATTCCCTCATAACCAAGATCAGAATGTGCATCTATATTAAAAACATATTTGCAATCATACTCCTTAGCTATATCATAAGACCATTTATGTGAATCAGTAACATATAAATTTACATCGTTTTTTATATCGAATACATTATTTATATTACCCCAAAATTTATTTATTGTATTAGAAACTCTAACCTCATTAACAATATTTCTCCCCATATCCTTATATGCAAAGTATCTTTTATACCATAAGGCTTGTACTTTTTTACTGCTTTCCAAGTAAGAACCACACCATTCCCTTCTTATCGGAATAAAATAATCCCAATCAATACTTAAAAGTACATTAGCCATTATAAGTCACCTCTATTTTCAATTATACTACAAAATGTAATTAATTGTATGAATAAAACTTTAAAAAAATTAAGAATCAAAAATGAATGTAAATTTTCCAGAACAAAGCAGGGAAAAATCATCCTCAATTCTTAATTCTTAATTTTTCCTAATAATCTAAATCAATCTTTACTAAATCAATCTTTACTATATCCTTCAAGTTTTCATAGAAATTAGCATTAGCAGTTACCGCATAAGGAATTACAAATAAAGAATCAGCAATAAGTATTACATAACTAATAATAATCCATACTACTATTCCAGCAATACTATCAATTTTATTCATATTTATTATTAAAAAAACCACTCCGCCAATAAGCGGTATCATACCTAAAATGTACCATCCAATAAACGTTAAGTTAAGCCAAAATAATTTTAATTTGTATCCTTTCATCATTGTTTTGCTTTTCTTTATAGCATTATAAGCCCCAATATCTGGGCAATCACTTAATATATAATACGACATAGAATACCTATATTGAGCTATTATTGCTGGTATTAAAAGAACGAAAAAGCCAACAAACGCAGCAATAACAATAGCCTTAGTGCCTGTATCACATGAGGCATAATAAGTATTTTTACTTACCACTATTAGTATGGTTGCTACAAAAGGTACTATAGCTATAAGCGCCCATAAAAGCGTAAATATTATAATAAGTAATTGAAGTAAAAATGCCGAAACAAAATTTTTAAATCCACTAAAAATATTTTCAATCTTATTTTTTTCTCCCCTTGCTATTTTAAGAAAGCATGAATTGAATCCAAGTATTAATGCTCCTGATACTGCAAAATATATTATTAAACCTACACGCGGTATTGCACATGATGCTACAATAGCTTCATATACAAAAACAAGTAAAATTGCTAAGCCCCAGTTTCCCTTAAGCTGTTGTCTTGCCATTCTTCTAAGTTCAGCACTACTTTTAATCTGTTCTTTTTGTTCCATAAAATCCTCCTAAATAGTAATTATTATATATTATGTTATCACATAAAATTTCACAGTACTTTTGCCATTATAGCTTTAAGTTCCCACAATTATTGTAAAGCTTCTTTTGATGCCTGTATACTTTTTAAATTTTCATAAAAATTTGCTTTAGCAGTTTCAATATATGGAATTATCCATAAGAATCCAATTCCATATGTAATAATACTTAAAGCAATCCAACCTATAAAACTTAGATTCAAATAAAACAACTTCCATTTGTACCCCTTCATCATTTTCTTACTTTTCTTTATAGCCTCATAAGCCCCAATACTTTGGCAATCGCTTAATATATAATACGACATGGAATATCTATACAGAGCTATTATTGCTGATGTTAAAATAAGATAAAATTCAACAACAATACTAGCCATACTACCAAAAACAATAAAAACAGTATAAATAATAGAATAAAAGCCATCACCCTGTGGAATTTCATTAATATGTGTGCCTAATACTATTAATGATATCACCCCAAAAGGAATCATAGCTATAAAAGACCATAAAAGCGTAAATATTATAATAAGTAACTGAAGTAAAAATGCTGAGCGAAAATTTTTAAATCCGCTAAAAATATTTTCTATCTTAATTTTTTCTCCACGTGCTATTTTAAGAAAGCATGAATTGAGTCCAAGTGCTAATACTCCAACTATTACAAAATCTATTATTAATCCTATATATGATAATACCAATAATATTGCACTCAATGCTAAAATAACTCCACCTACTAAAATAAGTAAAATTGCTAAACCCCATTTTCCCTTAAGCTGCTGTCTTGCCATTTTTCTGATTTCTACACTACTTTTAATCTGTCCTATTTGTTCCATGAAGCCTCCCAATAGTAATTGTTATATATTGTGTTATTATCCATTTTTTATATGTTTTCATAATCTTTTTTGCATTTCTAATAAAATTCTTACAAAATACAATTACAGAGGGCACCAAACCCTCTGTAATTAGTTGCATTTCTAATAAAATAATTTAAATAAATGTACCGTGAAATCACATAAAGCTACACAATACTTTAAGTATTATAACTTTAAATTTTTCCTATTATTCTAAGCCTTTTTCTGATGCTAAGTCTTCTTCTGATATTGAGACTTCTTCTGATACTGAGCCTTCTTCTGATGGCTGCATACTTTTTAAATTCTCATAAAAATTTGCTTTAGCAGTTTCAATATATGGTGTAAGAAACAATGAACTTGCCAAAGCTATTATAACGAATATTCCTATAAGTACCATCATTAAAACTTGTTCAGTAATACTATCCCTATATATTGCAAAAAGTATTACGCCAACAAAAATAGGTAATCTCCTTAAAATCTCCCATCCTATAAATGTTAAACGCAGCCAAAATAATCTCCATTTATTTCCTTTCATCATTTTTTTGCTTCTAACTATAGCTTCATAAGAACCAACATCCGGATTATCATTTAATATATAATAAGCCATAGCATATCTGTATTGGGCTATTATTGAAGGTATTACACATACAAAAGTTAGAATTCCTAAAAAAACAAGTTTACCTTTTAAACCTGGATCATATGCGACTCCCTCAATACCTGTACGAGATACCATTACAATAATTATAACTACTGGTATTATAGCTAGTAACGACCATAAAAACACAAATATTCCATTTAATAATTGAAGTAATAGTGCTGAGCCAAAATTGTGAAACCCACTAAATAAAGTTTCAAGTTCAAATTTTGACCTTCTTGCAATTTTAATAAAGCAAGCTTTAAAGCCAAGTGTTAATGCACCACCTACTATAAAACGTATTATTCCGCCAATACCCTTAAATGGTATTGCAAATGTCATTGATACAATTCCAAATACAAAAATAATTAAAGCTGCTGAACCCCACTTCCCTTTAAGCTGCTCTCTAGCCATTTTTCTAAGTTCTTTACTGCTTTTAATCTGTTGTGTTTGTTCCATAAAATCCTCCTAAGTAATATAATAATATATTTCACAATGTTTAATGTAATATATTATTATATTATATAATATATCTTAATATAATTCCACATATTTCTTTAATTCCTTTTATTTCTTTTTTTCGACATCTTTTATACTGTTTATTTTATAAATGTAAACAGTATAAATATGCCTTTTAGAAATTTATAGTATCACAGAATCCTTTCCAACTTGTAATAAGTCATAAGTTGATGGCTTGATTAAAGCCTATAAGTGTATACCAACGGCAGTGTTACTGGCTCTCTAAAAAAACACCAATTAAAAAAAAGCTGTGAAATTATATGAAAATTTCACAGCTTTAAAATAAATATTACTATTCTAATTGCATATTAGATTCTTGTATATTTTTTAATTCTTCATAAAAGTTAGCATTAGCAGTTTGATAATAAGGTGCAATCCATAAAAAGCCAATACCAATACTTATAATGCCAAGAATAAACCATCCTATAAAGCTCAAATGCAAACAAAATAATTTCCACTTGTAACCCTTCATCATCTGTTTACTTTGTACTATAGACTCATAAGAGCCAACATCAGGGTGATCATTCAATATATAATATGCCATAGAGTATCTATACCCTGCTATTATTGCAGGTATGCTTAAAATTATACAAGCAATAGCAGTAACAGCTCCAACAGCAGTACCAATACCACCATCATTTTTAATTGATACTATTATAAGAACAACAAAAGGAATTATAGCTAAAAGTCCCCATAAAAAAATAAATATTCCGATAAGTAATTGAACTAATATTGATGAACCTAAATTCTTAAATCCACTAAACAAATTTTCAAGTTCAAATTCTTCTCCTCTTACAATTTTAACAAAACAAGATTTCAAGCCAAGTAATAATGCTCCACCTATTATTAAGTGTACAAATGCACCTACATAAGGTACTGCTGAAGTCATCGATATTATCCAGAATACAAAAACCAGTAACACTACTGCTCCCCATTTTCCGCTAAGCTGCTGCTTAGAAATTCTTTTTAATTCACTACTGCGTTTAAACGACTGTGTTTGTTCCATTAGAAACCTCCCAATAATTAATATAAAATGTATATCTTATATTATATACTATGCAAATATATTACTCCACATTTTTTAATTTTTAACCAAATACAAGGCTTGAACAAAGCAATATAATCCCTCCCAAACCTTTTAGTTAGTATTTTGGAAACAATTTAAATAAAACTCAATAAGCCTTGTTACAAATTATAAAAAGACTTATTAATTTTAATTTGTTTAAGCTTCTTTTCAGCGAGTTATTAAAATTTCTTAGTATTTTCATTATTTTGTAGTAGCCCTATTTTATATGAGTTTTTAATTCAGATTTTCTGCAGCGGAGCGGAAGAAAATCTTCCTTGCTTTTACCTCTATGCGAAGTAACAGTATTTTGGAAACTGTTTAAATAAAATTCAATAAGACTTTGCTTCAAATTATAAAAAGACTTAGATGTTTCAATTTGTCTGAGCTTCTTTTCAGCGAGTTATTGAAACTTCTTAGTCTTTTTATAATTTGAGGCTTAGTCTTATGAGTTTTATTTAATGTTTCAAAATACTGTTACTTCGCAATTTTATATAATGCCACGTATTTCGCTAATATCTTTTATGCCTTCTTTTTGAATAAATCCTTCTATACCATCAATTATGTCTACACAAATATCTGGTTTTATAAAATTAGCCGTACCAACCTGAATTGCTGATGCACCTGCCATAATAAATTCAATTGCATCCTCAGCAGTATATATGCCTCCCATTCCTACTACAGGAACATTAACAGCCCTGCAAGTTTCATACACCATTCTAAGTGCTATGGGCTTTATAGCCTTTCCCGAAAGTCCTGCTGTAACATTGTCAAAAACAGGCTTTCTCCTCTTTATATCAACTGCCATACCCTTAAAAGTATTTACAAGTGATATTGCATCTGCACCTGCTTCTTCACATTTTACAGCCATAGCTACAATATCCTCAGCATTAGGTGATAGTTTTACCATAAGAGGTTTTCTGCATACCTTTCTAACCTCAGAAACTACTCTATATGCTACATCAGATTTTATGCCGAATGCCATGCCACCATGTTTTACATTAGGACATGATATATTAAGTTCTATCATATCTGCATTTGTACTATTTAAAAGCTCCATACCTTCTACATAATCTTCCTCTGAGCCTCCACCTAAATTAACAATGCAAACAGTATCTATTTTTTTCATATTAGGAAGTTCATTTTTTATAAAGTTCTTAACGCCAGGATTCTGAAGTCCTACACTGTTCATCATTCCACCTGTAACTTCAAAAACTCTTTCACCGTCATTACCCTCTTTAGGATTTAATGTAAGTCCTTTAGAACATATTCCACCGAGCTTTGCAACATCAAAATACTGTGAAAACTCTTCACCGAAGCCAAAGGTTCCAGATGCAGCAATAACAGGATTTTTAAAATTTATTCCACATATATTAACATTAGTCATTTAATATCAACTCGCTCCCTAAAAATACTGGTCCTTCCTTACAAGTTCTCTTTCTCCCGCTCCTAGTTTTACATGTACATACAAGACATGCTCCTATTCCACAAGCCATTTTTTTCTCCATGGAAACATAAACCGGAACATTCTTTTCTTGACACATTTTGATAACCTTATACATCATTATTTCAGGTCCACAGCATAAAACAAGATCATATTTTTGAGGTTCAAGTATATCAGTTACATATCCTTTTGTGCCAATACTTCCATCTTCTGTGGATATCTTCAAATTATTAACATATTTTTCCACATTATCCACAGTTTTATTCACAGTTTTGAATCCAGCGTAAAAATCTATCGTACAATTCTTTAAGCTTTTAACCAAATATAACATAGGTGCTATACCTATTCCACCGCATACTACAGCTATTTTTCCCTTTACCTTTTCTGTATCGAATCCATTTCCAAGTGGTCCTGTTATTTTTATTTCATCACCATTTTTTAATTTAGATAAAATTTTAGTTCCCTTTCCAATAGCTGAATATAAAAATGATATCTTTTCATCATCTACATCATGTACACTTATAGGTCTTGAGAGTGTAGGTTCAATATCCCATGCCCTTAAAAGATAAAATTGTCCAGGTTTAACTTTAAAATTACCTTTTATAGTAAGTTTATATATTCCCTCTTCAACCTTTACATTTTCATATACCTTTTCTACAGTATATTTCTCTTTCATTAAATTCCTCTCCTTATTGCATCCCTCATACAAATGGCTGCCTCTCTGGCACACGCATCAAAAATTTTCTCACCATTTTCCTTTTTCTTATAAGCAAGAATTATACCTCTAGATGAATTTACAACTCCACCATTTCCATTTTTAAGATATAAATTAACTTCCTTTGCCGTTCCACCTTGAGCACCATAGCCAGGTATTAAGAAAAACATATTTTTGAACTTATCTCTTATTTCAATTCCTTCTTCAACATGAGTACATCCAACTACTGCTCCAATTGAAGAATATCCACTCCTACCAATAACCTTTTGTCCTAAATTAGCTATCTTTTCTCCAACTTCTTTGTACACTGTACTTCCATTTTCCGTTTTTATATACTGCACATCATGTGCACCTTTATTTGAAGTTCTAAGTAGAATGAATACTCCCTTTTCTTTATTTTCAATATACGGCATATAAGGTTCTATACCATCTAATCCCATGTACGGATTCAGTGTAACAAAATCCGCCTCAAAGTCTCCTTCAAAATGAGCTTTAGCATACATTTCAGCAGTCTTTGATATATCTCCTCTTTTTACATCTGCTATAGAAATAGCTCCTCTTTCCTTAATATAATTAAGAGTTCTTTTATATGCTAAAAGTCCTTTTAAGCCATAAGCCTCATAATATGCTATTTGAACCTTATAACATGCTATTACATCCAAAGTTGCATCTATAATTTTCTTATTAAAATTAAATAATGCATCTTCTAAGTTCTCATATTCATTCATAAAATATTCCGGTATATAAGCTGCATCTGTATCAAGTCCAAGGCAAACATGACCTTTTTTTTCTACACTTTCATAAAGTTTGTCTATAATCATTATTCCATTACTCCTCCGCATTAAATCAGTCTTATATATTTGCGCCCTTATATATTTCATCACAATATTCGCATTTGTATTCGCCGCTTTTTTCATCTACTAATTTGAACTTGTGTGCAACATACTTTTCAACAGAAGTAACACATCTAGGATTATTGCATTTAATCACATTCACTATTTCATCCGGAAGCTCAAGTTGTATCTTTTCTTTTATTTTTTCATCTTCAATTATATTAACAGTTATGTTAGGATCTAGGAATCCAAGTACTGTGAGATCAAGATCCATAACATTCTCTATTTTTATTATATCTTTAGTAACATTTTTTTTGCTTACAGCATTCATTATAAGTGCTGTTGGAAACTCTGCTTCATCTAGCTTAAGATAGTTATATATTTTTATGCCATAACCTGCTTTTATGTGGTCTATTACTATTCCATTTCTAATACTGTTAATTGTAAGCATATTAGCACACCCCCATTAATTTTGCCATAAGTGCCATTCTGACATACATTCCATTTTTAGCTTGTTTGAAATAATATGCTCTCTTATCATTATCTACTTCGTATGAAATTTCGTTAACCCTTGGAAGTGGATGAAGTATTATCATATCGTCTTTTGCATTTTTAAGTTTATTTTCATTTAATATATAACTATCCTTAAGCCTTATATATTCTTCCTCATTAAAAAATCTTTCTTTCTGTACACGTGTCATATAAAGAACGTCTAATTCTCCTATTACATCTTCAATTCTCTTAGCTTCTTTATATTCTATTTTATTTTTATCCAGCACTTCTTTTTTTATGTATCCTGGAACCTTAAGTTCATCTGGTGAAATTAATATTACTTTATTATTTTCATATCTTGACATTGCTTTTATTAGAGAGTGGACAGTTCTTCCAAATTTCAAATCACCACATATACCTATTGTTAAATTTGAAAGTCTCTTTTTTGTTCTTCTCATGGTTAAAAGATCTGCTAATGTTTGAGTTGGATGCTGATGTCCTCCATCTCCTGCATTTATCACGGGAATTGTTGAATACATGGATGCAACCTTAGGTGCTCCTTCTTTGGGATGTCTCATTGCTACAATATCTGCATAACAAGAAACTATTCTTATAGTATCTGCAATAGTCTCTCCTTTAGACACAGAGGTTGAATTTGGTTCTGAAAAACCAACTACCTGACCACCAAGTCTTAACATTGCTGTTTCAAAACTAAATCTTGTTCTAGTACTTGGTTCATAAAATAAAGTGGCAAGTATTTTCCCTTCTGCTGCATGCATATACTTTTCTGGACATGCTATAATATCATCTGCAAGCTTAAATATTTCTTCTAATTCATTTGTAGTAAAATCCATTGGATCAATTAAACTTCTACCTTTTAACATAGTTATCAAACCCCCTTCTTAGTTTCTCTGAACTAAATTTAAAGGTAATTTTTTATAAAATAAAAACCTTCCCTATTTGAGGAAGGTATACTACACCTATTAATAGCACCTTCCAGGCCTCACAGGACCAGTATTAAAGGTCAAATTTATTCTGAATTGATAGTAACACTTTAACTTTTATTTGTCAATGATTTATTCGTAAATATCGCGAACTAACATTGATTTGCAACATTAAAAAAATTATATAAATCTTATCATAACCAGGGTTTGGGCCGTAGACCCATTATCCTTCTTTATAGAATATAGTCAATCTTAATATTTACGGTTAATAAATTTTATTCTTTAATATTAATGATTATTTAAACAAGTACTCTCATAATATAGGGAGTGCTTTTATTAGGTTAAGAAGGATAATGGGCTAAAGCCCAAACCTAATATACGATAATATTGGAAACTCTAAGTATTTTATGATTTTTCAACCAAGATTTATTAGAATTTTTTAAATCGTTGCTTCACCAATGTTAATTCGCTTTTGGAGTAAAACAAGTGAAAAATTTCTCCGTACCTACGAAATTCTAGGCATAAATTGCATATATCAAATTAGTAAATCACTATTTAGCCAAGTAAATTTTCAATAATTCTACGAAGCTTGCAAAATACTATTACTTTGCAATATTTTCATGTTGAGAATTAAAATTATAGCCGCCTGCAATTTACAATAAATTAATTTTGTTATGCTATTAATATATGGTATAATTTCATTGTATTTTAATAAAACTAGCGAAAGTAGTGATAATATTGGTTGAACACATTATTGACTTTATAATATTCCTGCTAGGCAAACTGGGATATGCGGGAACATTTGGTGGAATGTTATTAGAAAGTGCTTGTATACCAATTCCAAGTGAGATAGTACTGCCCTTCGGCGGATATTTAAGTTCAAGTTCAGCTCCTTTAGGGCACAAATTAAACTTAATAATGGTAATTGTTTTTGCAACTTTAGGCGGACTTGTTGGGTCAATACTAGCTTATGCTATTGGTGCAAAAGGTGGGAGAGTACTTGTTTATAAGTATGCTTCAACACTTCATTTATCAAAGGAAAAAATAGAGAAGAGCGAATCTGTTTTTGCTAAGTACGGCGATAAAATAATTTTTATATCCAGACTTTTACCTATAATAAGAACTTTCATTTCACTTCCTGCTGGAATCGCAAAAATGAATTTTGCAAAATTTGCAATTTACACTTTTATTGGTTCTGCAATTTGGAGCACTGTTTTAGTTTATGCAGGTTTTGTAATGGGTAAAAACTGGCAGGTTATTCGTTCTTATTTCCATATAGCAGATTATTTTGTTGCAGGCGCTATAATTCTATTTATAGTATATAGCATTGTAGTATACATAAAAAAGAAAAAGAAAAACAAATAAAGATATAAGCAAAATAACTTAAACAAGGTTGCTGAACTGAAAAATCAGTACTGCAACCTTGTTTTTTCTATATTTTTAGTTTTTTAACAAATCTACTATTTAAAAAAATATTTTTGTTTAGCATCATACCCATTTTTCTTTATATCAGAGGAAATAATATCTGCCCTCTGGAGTTTTACTTTAAGTACATGAAGCATTACATTCATTGAAGCTACCATCTGAGCATTCAATTTTTTCATACTTAGAACACTTCTATATTCCTCTGAATCGTCTTTTATAATTGAAGCCTCTCCCAAAAATTGATATCCATTAAGCTTATCAAAACCTTTATAATCTTCATAAACTGAAACAACAACCTTATTGTTCCTTAAAATATTAAAAAATTTTCTCCCACCTTCAGTTATAAAATACATATATCCTTCTTTATACATATATTCTATAGGTGTTCCAATAGGCCTATTGCCACTGCAACTGCATAATGTACAAGTTGTATGTGAATTAAGAAAATCTTCAATTTGATTTATAAGAATTTCATCTGGACACTTTTTATAATCACTGTCAACTAAATCCTTAATTTCCATAGCAGTATTTAAATATTCTTCCCGTATATCCTCATTTATAATTAATTCCCTTTTTATTACATTACTAAACTTACCAAATACTTTTATAGCCCTTGACCTTACATTTTCATGATTAAAATATATTAATATGATTTTTTTACTTTTAATCCATTCATTATTCACAGTAATGAACTTCTCCATGCTTTCATCCAAATTTCCTATTATAAATGATACATAATCAAATTTCTTATATTTTTCCTTAAACTCTTGGGTAGTACAGTATCTTGAATTTCCCTCTATAATAGAAGAACAAAAAGCAATTTCTTTTCCCTTTTCAGAATCATCATATATAAATATAATATTTTTAATAATACCATCCCCTAATCTTCTTTAATCCTCACTTGATTAAAATGTTCACCCTTGTACAAGAATGCATTTACAGGACATTTCTGTAAGCATCTTTGACATGATATACACTTATTTTTAAATACTATTTTATTCTGAAACACTATATTATGCGTAGGACAATCTTTTTCACACTTTTTACACTTTACACATTTATCATAGTCAATTGATAGATTTTTTCTAGCCCAGCTGTGAAAATAAGGTATACAGATATCATAAGTAATTTTCCCTACAATAGCCATCACTGCTGATTCTTTTTCAATGTATCCATCATCTTTTAAAAACTTATCTACTATATTTTTAGCTTCTAGACTAACTTCTTTTTTCATCTCTTCTTGTCTTTCTTTAGTAGTCGCTTTAAAATGTTTTCCCAGGTAATAATTATTAGGCATAGGTATTGATTTTACACAAACAACATCATACCCTTTGCTATCTAATATTCTTCCTATTTGTCTTCCCCCGTAGGCAATATATGATGCCTCTGTTGATATAACAATACATCTTTTACTATCCACCTTAGGAAGATTATTTTTAATCCAATCTACAAATATCTTTGGAAAAACTTCAACATGGATAGGTGAAGCTACTACATAAAAATCAAACTCTGCTGATACCGTGTTTTCCTTAGTTATATCAACTGTTTTACAGTCTATATTTTTTTCCTGAAATTCTTTAATTAATTGTTCTATCACGTATTCAGTATTTCCGGTACCCGAAAAATAAACAAATGCACCTTTCATAATAACCTCCAGTAAAATACTTTTTACTTTATATTATATCAATCTGTAATTTTTTTCAATAACATTATTGATGCAAAAAAATTAAATTTATCATTATAAAAACCACCTCAAAATTGAATTGAGGTGGTTTAATGAATTTACAAGTATAAAATTTATACGTTAAATAACAAATCTGAATAAGTTGGGAAAGGCCATGCTTTCTTATCAACTAATACTTCAAGAGCATCTGCAGTTTCTCTTAAAGCTGACATTTTTTCAAACACATCAAATTTATAAGCATATGCTTGGTCATAAGCATCAGTAGTAGCTGCTGCTTTATCAGTAGCTGCTTTAAGATCAGCAAGTTCTTTATTAAGTTTTGCTGTAAGTGCTGAAATTTTAGTAATAAGCTCAGTTTCAACAGAAACGTCTGCTGATGGTACTGCTGCTTTAATAGCATTTAATGAATTAGCTAACTTAGCTGTATATTTAATAACTGCTGGTAATATCTTCTTTGCAGTCATATCTACCATTGTTAAAGCTTCTATATTTATTGTTTTTGCATAGTTTTCAAGAGTAACTTCATAACGCGATTCTAATTCTGTCTTAGTTAAAACTCCAAATTTTTCAAATGCAGCAACATTCTTATCAGTTATTAATGCTTTAGTTGCTTCTACAGTTGTCTTAACATTTGGAAGTCCTCTCTTTTGGGCTTCTGCAACCCATTCATCAGAATATCCATTTCCATTGAATACAACTTTCTTGTGATCTTTTACTGTTTCTGTAAGAACCTTAGCAACTTCTGCATCTACATCACTAGCTTTTTCAAGCCTGTCTGCGATTTCAGATAAAACATTCGCTAAAATTACATTTAATATAGTATTAGGCTCTGCTACAGATTTTGAAGAAGGTGGCATTCTGAATTCAAATTTATTTCCAGTAAATGCAAATGGTGATGTTCTATTTCTATCAGTTGCATCTTTTATTACTGTAGGTATTGTAGAAATAGCTAAATCTAATTTTGATTTTCCTTTAGAGCTTGTTGCTGCTCCCTTTTCTAATTGTTCAAGAACATCTTCAAGCTGATCTCCAACGAATATTGATATTATAGCCGGTGGTGCTTCATTTGCACCTAAACGATGATCATTTCCTGCATTTGAAGCAGAAAATCTAAGTAAATCAGCATACTCATCAACAGCCTTTATAGCTGCTGTAAAGAACAATAAAAATTGCTTATTATCATGAGGAGTATCACCTGGATCAAAAAGATTCAATCCATCATCTGTACAAACTGACCAGTTATTGTGTTTTCCTGAACCATTAATTCCTGCAAATGGTTTTTCATGAAGTAAACATACAAGTCCATGTCTTAATGCAGTCTTCTTTAAAATTTCCATTACAAGTTGATTATTATCTGTTGCTATATTTGCACTTGTAAATATAGTAGCAAGTTCGTGCTGTGATGGAGCAACTTCGTTATGTTTTGTCTTAGCAGTTATTCCAAGACTCCATAACTGTCTATCAACATCTTTCATAAAATCCGAAATTCTTTCTTTAAGTACACCAAAATAATGGTCATCTAATTCTTGTCCCTTTGGAGCTGGTGCACCAAATAAAGTTCTACCTGTAAATATAAGATCTTCTCTCTCTTCATAAGTCTTTTTATCAACTATAAAATATTCTTGTTCAGGTCCAACATTAGGAAAAACCTTTTTAGTAGTAGTATTACCAATACATCTTAAAACACGTATAGCTTCTTTTGATAATGCATCAACCGAACGAAGAAGAGGTCCTTTTGTATCTAATATTTCTCCTGTGTAAGAACAGAAAACTGTAGGAATGCAAAGTGTACCATCTTTTACAAATGCAGGTGAAGTACAATCCCATATAGTATATCCTCTAGCTGCACAAGTAGCTCTAAGACCGCCTGAAGGGAATGATGATGCATCAGGCTCTCCTTTAATCAATTCTTTTCCAGAAAATTTAAGAATTACTTTTCCTGGAGCATCTGGAGATATAAAAGAATCGTGTTTTTCTGCAGTTATACCTGTTAAAGGTTGAAACCAGTGGGTAAAGTGTGTTGCGCCCTTCTCTACAGCCCAATCCTTCATAACCTTAGCTACTTCATCAGCAATAGAAACATCAAGAGGAGCCCCCTTCTCTATAGTCTTCTTTAATGCCTTGTATGTTGGTTTAGTAAGACGATCTTTCATGACACTATCGTCAAATACATTTTCGCCAAACGTTTTATCTAATCTTTCCATTTTGAATCCCCTTTCAAAAATTATGTAATATACACTTCGTATTTACTAACAATAATATAATAATAATGCAATTATCAAAAATATGCAATATAAAATAGAATTTTTTTAATTTTTATCGTTCATCTTTTACTATTTATTTCTTGAAAACGTTTACTGTTTTTTACTTTAAATATGGTTTTACTATATTTAAAAATGTTGCTTCGGTTTTAATATCATTTTTACGCTATTTTTGATAATATGATAAAAAAGTTACATCAATTTTATTAAATTAAATGTAACTTTTTTACAGTATGCTTTTAGGACTAATTAATTCTTATTTACATCCATTATATGTCAGCCTCATTCTTTAAAGATGTTTCATGCAAATTATTTAAAGTAAAATCAGGATATGCAAGCATGCCCATTTCTGGAATATCAAGTCCCTTTATCTCATCTTCTGGTTTAACCCTTATTCCAACTAACTTATTAGTTATCTTCCAGAATATGAAAGATGAACCGAAGCCCCATATTATTAATGTTACTACAGCTACAAGTTGTGCTCCCAATTGACTTGGATCACCATAGAATAGTCCTTTTACAGTCCCAGCAACTCCATTTAATCCATCGCCATAAGTTCCATCAGCAAATAATCCAAGCGCAATCATACCCCAAATTCCATTTACAGCATGAACTGATACAGCACCAACAGGATCATCAATTTTAAGTTTATCCTCAACTACTTTAACTGCTACACACACAAGAACTCCTGATACTGCACCTATAAAAAATGCGGCAACACTATTTACAAATGCACACGGAGCGGTTATTGCAACAAGTCCAGCTAAAGCTCCATTACATGTCATGGCTGGATCTGGTTTTCCATATCTAATCCACATATACATCATAGCAACAAATCCGCCAACAGCTCCTGCTATCATAGTATTAACTGCAACTACTGCAAGTCTAAAGTCATCACCATTAGTGGTACTTCCTGCATTAAATACAAACCATCCAAAGAAAAGTATTATAGTTCCAATTACAGCCATAGGAATATGGTGTCCTGGAATAACATTAGCTTTTCCATCTTTTCTAAATTTACCAATACGAGGACCTATAACAATAGCACCACTTAAAGCTATAAGACCACCCATAGCATGAACAACCGAAGATCCTGCAAAATCCAAAGCACCATGTCCGAGTCCCAATGTTCTTCCTATTTGTGAAAGCCATCCACCGCCCCACATCCAGTTACCATAGAGTGGATAATATATCATTGAAATAAAAAATGAGCTTATTACAACTGCAGAATATTTAACTCTTTCGGCCATTGCTCCTGTAGGAATTGTGCATGTCGTATCCATAAACACCATTTGGAAAAAAAACAATGCAAAAATACCGACATCATAGGTAGAACCGCTAAGGAAAAATCCCTTAAGTCCAATGATATTACCAATCTCATGATTAAGAGCGGAAGTTCCACTTCCAAGACTGCTCCAGCTGCCTACGCCCCCAAACATAAATGCAAAACCACAAATATAAAAACCTATAGTCCCAACTAAAAACACCATTAAATTCATCGCCATGGTATGCATTGCATTTTTAGCTCTTACAAAACCCGTTTCCACCATTGCAAAACCAGCCTGGAAAAAAAATATTAAGCATCCTGTTAATATAACCCATGTAAAATTTATTCCAAGCTTATTTTTTCCTACCTGGTCAGCAATTTCCTTCGTTGTTGGCTTTCCTGCCTTTGCTGCTGTAATATCTGCTGATGTACCAATTTTTGTTCCTGATGGATCATTTACAGAAGCTGTACTGTCTGCAAATACCGTCACGCTAAGCATTACAGTTAATAAAGTTACCATTATAATTGCAATAGACAATTTAGATAATTTTTTCATGATTTTATCCCCCCATAAAATAATTGAAATATTCTTAAAATTGTAGATATTACATTAATAATATTACTTGCTTATTCAGAACATATACTTATACATTTTCATTATTAATATGATAGTATCCAAGTTTTACTGTAACGAAATTATCAATATACTATATATAATATCATTAATTCATTAAAAATCAATATGTTTTTTTAATAAATCAATTTGAAAATTTTGTATATCCTGTTTTAGTGCAAAATCATAAAAAAATTAGCCTTTGAAAATTCATTAAAACTTTCAAAGACTAATTTCAATTAGCAAAACGTTAAATTTCAGGATTATTAGGAATAATTAGTGCACATATTATATAGGCTAATATACCAGTTCCAAAAGCAAATACAAGAACTATCCAAATCAATCTAATTATGGTTGGATCAATATCAAAATATTCTCCTAATCCACCACATACACCGCATATTTTTTTATTGTAACTAGATAAATATAATTTCTTGTCCATAAATTCCACCATCTCCCAAATTAAAATATTGCAAATAATACAACTATTTATATGCTATATTTTATTATATCATAATAAAATCATGTAAAAAAGGAGCAATAAAACAGCTTTACTGCCCAATGCTCCTCCATTTTATATAATAATCATTATTTATAAATTAACTAATCCAACTTAACTAATAACTGTCCAGTCTGTACTTGATCGCCTTCTTTTACAAATACCCCACTTACAATTCCATCCTGGCTGGCTGTTACATTTGTCTCCATTTTCATAGCTTCTATTACCATTAAGCTTTGGCCTTCTTTAACTTTATCATCTGGCTTTACTAAAATTTTCATTACATTTCCAGGTATACTTGCTCCAACTTCCTTTTTATCATCTTCATTTGCCATAACAATCTCTTCAACGGCTTCGGCTTTATTCACACTTGATTTATCCTTAATTTTAACTTCTCTTCTATTACCGTTTACCTCAAATGCAAGGGTTCTATTACCATACTTATCTAATTCACCTATATGAAGAAGCTGAACAACCAAAGTTTTTCCCTCAGCTATCTCAAGTTCAGAAGTTTCACCCTCAGCTAAACCATGGAAAAATACATCACTGCCTATTCTGCTTAAATCACCATAGTCCTTTTTGTATTTCAAATAACTTTCAAATACTTCAGGATATAAAGCATAACTTATAACATCTTTACCATTAGGATTAATTTTACACTCTTCTTTAAGATGAGTTTTTATGCCTTCAAAATCTTCATCTGGCAAAAGTTCTCCAGGTCTGCATGTAATAGGCTCTTCACCTTTAAGAACAATTTTTTGAAGTCCTTTTGGAAATCCTCCTTTAGGTTGACCCATCATACCCTTGAAGTATGAAACAACAGAATCAGGGAAAGACATATTTTTGCCTTTTTCCACAATATTTTCAGGTGTTAAATCATTTTGAACCATAAATATAGCTAAATCTCCTACCATCTTTGAGGATGGAGTAACCTTTACTATGTCTCCAAGCATAAGATTTACTTTTCTATACATTTCCTTTACCTGTTCAAACTTATGACCTAATCCAAAGCTTTCAACCTGTGGCTTTAAATTTGAATATTGTCCCCCTGGTATCTCATATTTATATATTTCAGCAGAAACGGCCTTTAATCCAGATTCAAATTTATTATATACAGGTCTTACCGCACTCCAGTAGTCAGATATCTTTTGAAGATCACCTATACTCATCTTAGTATCTCTTTCAGTATTCTTAAGTGCTGCTACCACTGAATTAAGTGCTGGCTGGCTTGTAAGTCCTGACATACTATTGAATGCAGTATCTGCTATATCAACACCAGCATGTGCAGCCATAAGAACTGTTGCAACACCATTTCCAGTTGTATCATGCGTATGCAAATGAATAGGAATAGATATTTCATTTTTAAGTGCTCTTATAAGTTTAAGTGCTGCATAAGGTTTAAGTAATGCTGACATATCTTTTATACCGAGAATATGCGCACCTGATTTTTCTATTTTTTTAGCAAGATTTACATAATAATTTAAAGTATACTTATCTCTATTTGTATCAAGAATGTCGCCAGTATAGCACATGCAAGCCTCTGCAACTTTACCTTGATTTAATACTTCATCTATAGCAACTTCCATACCTTTAGGCCAGTTTAATGAATCAAATATTCTAAATACATCTATTCCAGATTGTGCTGATTGCTTTATAAATTCCCTTATAACATTATCAGGATAATTTTTATACCCAACTGCATTAGCCCCTCTTAGAAGCATCTGAAATAATATATTTGGTACTCTTTTTCTGAGTCTTTCAAGTCTTTCCCATGGTGATTCTTTCAAAAATCTATATGCTGTATCAAAAGTTGCTCCTCCCCACATTTCCATTGAGAACAAGTCTTTTGCAAGAGCAGATTCAGCCCTAGCTATTTTAACCATATCAACTGTTCTAAGTCTTGTTGCCATTAATGATTGATGTGCATCTCTCATAGTAGTATCTGTAAGAAGTAATTTATCCTGATCCTTTATCCAGTCTACAAGACCTTTAGGACCCTGCTCATCTAATATTTGTTTTGTTCCCCTTAAAGGTTCTTTCACTTCATATTTAGGAACTACTGGAACATCAAACTCAACCTTGTTTCCATGAGTCTCATTTACAACTTTTTCGCCTAAAAATTTAAGTACTCTTGCTTCAGTATCAATTCTAGGTGTTATCTCAAATAATTCTGGATTATTAGCTATAAAATTAGTATCACATAATCCTTTTCTAAATGTTTCATGATTTAAAACATTTATAAGAAAATCAATATTAGTTTTTACGCCTGATATGTATGTTTCTTTTATTGCACGAATAGCTTTTCTTATTGCATCCTCAAAAGTTCTAGACCACGCAGTAGATTTTACAAGTAAGCTGTCATAGTATGGACTTATTACTGCCCCTGTGAATCCATTTCCACCATCAAGTCTTATACCAAAACCAGAACCTGTTCTGTAAACATCTATTCTTCCATTGTCTGGTGCAAAACTGTTTGAAGGATCTTCTGTTGTTATCCTACATTGTATAGCATATCCGTTTAAATGTATGTCTTTTTGACTCTTAATGCCTACTTCATGCGAATCAAGTTTATAGCCCTCTGCTATTAAAATCTGGCTTTGAACTATATCTATACCAGTAACCATTTCAGTTATAGTGTGCTCAACCTGTATTCTAGGATTCATTTCAATAAAATAGTGATTTCCATGCTTATCTAGCAAAAATTCTAATGTTCCTGCACTTCTGTACCCTATTGATCTTGCTATTTTAAGAGCATCCTCACAAATTTCAAGCCTTTTTTCTTCAGAAACCGCAACTGCTGGTGTCATTTCTATTACCTTTTGATGTCTTCTCTGTACAGAGCAATCTCTTTCATATAAATGAACTATATTACCATACTTATCTCCAAGCACCTGAACTTCTATATGTTTTGGTCCTTCAATGTATTTTTCAATAAATATGTCTTCTATTCCAAAAGCCTTTTTAGCTTCACTTTTAGCACTTCTACATGCGGCTATAAGATCTTCTTCTTTTGAAACTATTCTCATGCCTCTTCCACCGCCGCCTGCTGCCGCTTTAACCATAACAGGATATCCACACTGTTTTGCAAATTCAATTGCCTGTTCATCTGTTTCTATTGGTTTTTCAACTCCAGGTATAGTTGCAACATTTGCAGCATGAGCAGCTAATTTCGAATTTATTTTATCGCCAAGTTTATCCATCATATCCCCAGTTGGCCCTATAAATTCTATACCTGCCTCAGCACATCTTCTTGAAAACTCTGCATTTTCAGATAAAAAACCATATCCAGGATGTATAGCATCTACACCTTTTTTTAGAGCTAAATCAATTATTTCATCAATATTTAAATATGCATCTATAGGTCCCCTATTTTTTCCTATTAAATAAGATTCATCTGCCTTAGTTCTAAACAAAGCTAGCTTATCTTCCTCAGAATATATGGCAACCGTCCTTATTCCAAGTTCATGACAAGCTCTAAAAACTCTTATTGCTATTTCGCCTCTGTTTGCCACTAAAACTCTCTTAAATTTTTTAATCACTTTTTTGCCCCCTTCATTAAAAATGAGATTTATTTTCACTGTTAATTATTATACAATAACAATATTATATATAAGCATAAAAATTATTTCAAATGAACTTTCATTGAAAATTATAGAAATAAAAAAAAGCCTACATATATATTATTACTTTAATACTATTATACCATTATTCTTATCAATTGAAATATGTAAGTCATTTGTTAATTCAATTGATTTTTTATCTTTTGAATTAAAATAAAAAAATAACTTCCTATGATGCTCATTTTATCATAGAAAGCCATCCTTTGCATATATTTTTGCCAAAATTGATTAAGAAATCATAATTGTTTAATTCTTATGCAAAATCTCCATTTTCATATTGTCTTTTCCCTACAAATATACTAATTGAAACAAATAATAATATTATTACAATTAAAAATATTAAGTCCCCATTATTATATTTATTAGCTAAATCAATCAATCTTTTTTGTGGCAAACACTCCCTTATTGCCCCAATTATTTTATTACTATCAACTATATTTATGATGCATCCCCCTAAAAGGCATGTAATCATAGTTACTATAGATCCCATCATTGATGCTGATGCTTTATTTTTACAAAGAGTACATATTAAAATTGAAAAACTACTACTTAATAGACCTACTAAAAATATTAATAATAAGAATAGCCCGGTACTTATTCTTAACTGTATAGATAAAATTTTTATAATTACTAATGACATTATTATACTTGGTACTGTTAAAACACATAAGCAATATACCATC
This sequence comes from Clostridium pasteurianum, assembly GCF_001705235.1. Taxonomy (NCBI): domain Bacteria; kingdom Bacillati; phylum Bacillota; class Clostridia; order Eubacteriales; family Clostridiaceae; genus Clostridium; species Clostridium pasteurianum. The sequence goes on along the minus strand of NZ_MCGV01000001.1, from coordinate 3,555,790 downwards.
TGCCCTATAATATATTCATAATAAGATATCTTCGCTATTAATACTCTTGAATAAACACTGTTTTCTCTATCCGTTAAAAAAAAGTCCATAATCATTATAGATCCAAAAAATAGGAACATAGTTAAGAAGCCTATTATTTTCCCCTGTACAGTTATATTGTCTTTATTATCTACATAAGTCTTACCTTTAATAGCCGCTTCTATTCCCTTTTTAACATCTTCCTTCCCATAACTAATTACATCGGGTTTGCTTTTCTTAAACTTTATCTCTGCTAAATAAATTCCTTTTATAAGATCTGTTTTAGTTGGTTCCTTAGATAAAAACTTTAAAGTTACTTTTTCCTTGCCTTTTACAGATTTTTTAACTCTCTCTTCCTGCTTATTATTAGCTTTTACAATGGCTATTTTACCCGTAATACTATCTGTTTGACTAAAATATATGCCAAAATAAATTACAATAGGCAATACTATAATTAACATAAATATAATAATTTTCTCTTTACTAAGTCTATATAAATTATTTTTTATTATTAACAATATATTTCTCATAAATATCTCCTTCCTATAAGTATTTTTCAGTCTTAAATGTACATTTGCAAAATGCTATAAGTATTACACCTAAAACTATATTTATTGCAATTGTTATATACAATAGGAAATTATTGTTATCATATATACTGTTTAACATTCCATCCATCACCCATTTAACAGGTGATATCTTTGCTATAGCTGCTGGTATTTTTCCTAATGACTCTAGCGAAAAGAACGCGCCTCCTAGCACACAAAAAACAGTTTGTATTGTATTAAAAATCATATTAATGGTTACATCATTATCAATAATTATACACAAAAGTACTCCCAATGCATTTGACATGAATATTAAGGTGACAAACGAGCTGAAAATTATAAATTCATTTCCGTTATAATTTATTCCAAACAAAACATTAAAAGCTGCCATAGTAAATGCTGCTCCTGCTGCACAAAATATCGTTCCACATATTATTTGTGATAAATATATACTTGTAGTTTTAATTGGAGTAAAGATCACTCTTAAATTGCCTTGTTTTATAGGCTTACCAATAAAATTATATACGCTTGCAAGTCCCGCACCTGAATATATGAAAATCATCATTCCGATTGAATAGTAGTCATATGAAGATATTCCGCTTCCAAAATTATTATAAGTTAAATAACCTATTATTAATGTTAGTACTACTGGATAAGCAAAAAATGAGAGTACCATAACTGAAGTTTTAGACATTAGTTTAAATTCAAACTTTACCATATTTAACAAACTCATGATTTCTCCCCCTAATCCCTCAAGCTTCTTCCTGTTAAATTTAAAAATACAGTTTCTAAATTTTGTTCTTCAGTAACTATATTTTTTATTTTCACTTTATGTTCCATAAGCTTTAATATTATGCTATCTAAGTTATTAGCATTTTTTAAAGTACTTACCCTTAATCCATCTTTAGCTTCTACCTTACTAACTCCTTCAATAGAATATAATATATCTGTATTTATTTCTTCTATACCCTCGCCATAAATATTATAAACAGTATTTTTTTGAATACCTTCCTTTAACTCTTCCAGAGTTCCTTCTGCTATAATTTCTCCTTTGTCAATAATAATTGCTCTATCACTTATAGCCTCTACTTCTTCCATGTAGTGAGTTGTATAAATAATAGATGTACCACCATCCCTTAATTTTTTAATAGACTCTAAAATATGATTTCTTGATTGAGGGTCTATTCCCACAGTAGGTTCATCTAAAATTAAAATTTTAGGATTATGAGCTAAAGCACATGCTATATTTAACCTTCTTTTCATACCTCCAGAATAAGTTTTAGGTAAATCCTTAGCCCTATCTAAAAGTCCAACAATTTTTAAGGCCTCTTCAGATTTTCTTTTTAAATCCTCACCCTTTAATCCATAAAAACTAGCAAAGAATTTTACATTTTCTATAGCCGATAAATTTTCAAATATAGCTAATTTTTGAGGAACTATTCCTATACTTGACTTATATTCCTTCTTATTTTTCAACACATCCTTGTCCATAAATTTTATCTGTCCTTCTGTTGCTTTAAGTGCTGTAGAAAGTATATTTATTGTAGTACTTTTTCCTGCACCATTAGGTCCTAAAAATCCTAAAATTTCTCCTTTTTTCAAAACAAACGAAATCCCTTTAACAACCTCACAATCCCCATATTTTTTTTTAAGATTGTTAACTTCTAATATATTCATTAGTTTTTTTCCCTCCTTTTTATAATCTTTTAAATATTAAATTCAACGATTTCCTGATATGTACTAAATTCATATTCTAAATTTATAACTCTAGAAATTTTAGTTAAAGCATCATTTAAACTTACTTCAACAAATTTATTTTTCCCAATTTCCCCCAACTTTAATATGGTATCCTTCCATTTCATAGAACTAGAAACATTAATCAGTAATTCCCTTTTTAAGTCCTTTTTTTCTATAATAAGTTTCTGTGTAAAAATCGACATTATTGGAATCTTAGCTTGATTGATTTCCATACCTTTTATGAAATTATACATTGATTCTATTCCTCCCAATGCATAGCTTGAATGAAATGCATAGGTTGAATTTAATTTAATAGTCTTTATTGCCCCTTGTTCTTCTGCTATCTCCATAATTTTGCATACTGCATTTTTTATTCCAGATATTACAATACAATAATCACTATTTTCACTTGCTATTTCAACATACTCTTCTAAGTTTACTTCTTCGATAATTTTACGTACATCATTATAATCAAGTCCAATAATGGTTGCCATTGCCTCTTCTTTTCTTTTAGCTTTTGTTGGATATAGGTATATATTATTTAATAAATTCAACCCTGCTTCAAATGATAATGCTTCTGCACATACCATCGCTGTAATTACTCCCATACTATATCCTACAAATACATCTGGTTTTATACCTTTCTTTATATAAGTTCTATAAACAATACAATCACAAGCATAAATTAAAATCCATTCTAAAAATTCATTATTTGTTTCACTATCTAATTCACTGTTTGCATATGACCATAAGTCTATATTTAACTCTGAATTTATAATTTCAGTATATCTCTTTAACTTTTTCAATTGTTCTTCGTTAAATAGTCTTAAAAATTTTTTATATTTCACTCCTACACCCGGAAATAAAAACACTTTTCTATCTTGTAAAAATCTATCCATCTTTTCCCCCTTCTGATTTTTTATAATTTAAATATTAGTATTGAATTTATGTGCATATATTTATATATTTTACATTTATCTTCTTTAAATAACCTTTTTTCCCATAACTGCTTTAAAATAATATTACCACTTATAGTTATTATTGTAAATGTTTAAAACTTATATATTTTGTTATTTCAATTATTTACTAAAAAAAATTAAAAGCTACTATTATGCTTTTAGTATCTTGCAATAAACTATAGCTTGTGTTATAATTCAATAAAATGCTAATTATATTATTATTATCAATACATGGTATATTTATATATATAGTGTTAATATATGGTATCTATATTTAATACCTATTTTGCTAACATAATAAATCTAATTTCTTAACTTAAAAATATCTACACAAAAGGGGGAAAAACAAAAGTCTTTATCGCTGCAAAATTAAAATTTTTTGATAGAATTTCTAATCTTAAATAAAACTTATATATGAAGGGGAGAAAATAAATGAAAAGGAACTTAATAGAGTTTAAAAATGTTGTAAAACAATACAAAGTAGGAGATGTAATTATAAATGCTGTTAATGGTGCTAATTTTTCAATACAGGAAGGTGAATTTGTAGTTATTTTAGGTGCAAGCGGTGCTGGCAAAAGTACTATTTTGAATATTCTCGGTGGAATGGATACTGCTACCTCCGGACAAGTATTAGTTAATGGCCATGATATTACAAAATTTAATGAAAAAAAATTAACAACATATCGTGGTGAAAAAGTAGGCTTTGTATTTCAGTTTTATAATTTAATTTCTAACTTAACTGCCTTAGAAAATGTTGAATTTGCCTCTGAAGTATGCAAACATCCTCTAAATGCCAAAGATATACTTAATAGTGTTGGATTAAAAGAGCGATTTAATAATTTCCCTTCGCAACTTTCCGGTGGAGAACAGCAAAGAGTTGCTATAGCTAGAGCTGCTGCAAAAAATCCTCTACTGCTACTTTGTGATGAACCAACTGGTGCTTTAGATTATGTTACAGGTAAATCAGTTTTAAAACTTCTCCAGGATTTAAATAATGAAACAAAAAAGTGTGTAGTTTTAATAACACATAACTCGGCTATTGCCCCTATGGCTGATAAAGTTATAAAAGTTAAAAGTGGCCTTATCGAAAGCATAACTGAAAATGATACAAAAAAACCTATTGAGGAGATTGAGTGGTAATGAAAGAATTATTTTTTAAATTATTAAGAGATATTAGACAATCTAAAGGGCAATTTATAGCTATTATTTTAGTCCTAGCAGTTGGAGCTTTTTTCTCTACAGGACTATCTACTGTATCTAAAAGTCTAAGAGACTATACAAATAATTATTTTAAAACTAATAATTTAAGTGACTTAAATGTATATTATAGTCAAATTTCACAAGACAAAATTAATACTTTAAAAAAAATAAAAGGTATAAATAGAATTGAAGGTCGTTATACCTTTGATGCTACCCAAATGTTTGGCACTTTAAAAACTTCTTTAACGGTGCACTCGATTCCTACAAACAATGAAATAGATAAATTAACTATTATTAAAGGAAGCACACCATCTAACAAGGACGAAATACTATTAGATTCACATTATGCTAAAGAACATAATTATCATATTGGTGATAATATTAAGCTAAATGCTAATAAGAAAAATTTTAAATTTAAAATTAGTGGTTTTTGTGAAGATGTCGAACACGCATACAATATTAAAGATCCTTCACTTGTAATTCCTGATCATAAAACTTATGGAGTAGCCTATATTTCATCAAAAAGGATACCTGAAATTTCTGGCAGCTCTTATTATAATGAATTAATAGTAGATGCTAAAGATGGTTATGATATTGATAAAATAGGTAACTCAATTGAATCAAAATCTAAAGATCTACCTTATTTATATCAGTTAAGCAAAGAAAGAACTGTCAGCTATACTGCCTTATATGGCAGTGTAAAAAGTAATGGAGTCATGGGGAAAGTTATACCATTAATTTTCTTCATAGTTGCAGCTATAACAACATTTCTTACTATATCAAGAATTGTTGATTCTCAAAGAAATCAGATAGGAATTATGAAGGCACTTGGTATAAAAAATAGCACCATCATATTACACTACATTGAATATTCTATTTTAGTTGGCATATTAGGATCTATTATAGGATCAATACTTGGCATTATAATAGTACCTCAGATTGGAAGCACTAACAATCAGTATTCTTTACCTAACTATAAAACATCTATTGATTTTATTAGTATAATTCCTACTGTACTTCTATCTATCTTTTTTGGAGTTATAGCTTCTTATTTATCTTGTATAAAAATATTAAAAGAATGTGCAGCACAGGCTATGCGTCCTAAGCCACCAAAGAAAAGCAAAAGAATATTTATAGAAAGGTTTGCATTCATTTGGAAAAGACTTTCTTATGGTAATAAAATAATTTTAAGAAATATATTTTTAACTAAGAAAAGAGCATTATGCAGTTCTATAAGCATTATTATATGTGTCATTCTTTTAATTATATCTTTTGGTTATGAAACTTCAATGAGATATGTAACTAAGCAGCTTAATGAAGTTTATAAATATGATTTAAGAATTGATTATAAATATCCAATAACTACTAACACATTAAAATTGCCTTCTAATGTAAAACGTTATTATACATTATCAGAACTTCCTGTAGAATTTATTAGCTCTGGTAATAAAAAAGATATGTCTGTAACTGTCACTAAGAAAGGCAATAATCTTATTAATATTTATAATGAAAAAAATAATAAAATTTCATTGGACAATACAGGTATAATAATACCTAAATCTTACGCTGATAAATATAAACTTTCTAAAGGTGATTCAATAAAATTGAAATTTATATCACCTGAACTTAAAGGAAAATCTGTGAACATGAAAATTTCAAAAATATCTTTACAGTATATTGGAGGGCAATCAATTTATTGTACTCCAAAATATTTGAAAAGTGTTGGCATAAAGTACAATCCAACTTCACTTTTAGTTAAAGTAAATAATTCTAGTAAGTTTTCTAAGACACATAATTTCTTCAAAAAAGAAGATTCTGTAGATAAAGTTACTGATAAAGGCGATTTAAAAAAATCAGTTGATAATAGTGTTAAAGGAAATAATCCAGCATGCATAACATTAATACTTTGTGCAATTATACTTTCAGCTGCTTCAATATTCACTATGTCATCAATAAATATTTTTGAGAGAACACGTGAACTAGCAACCTTAAAAGTACTAGGATATCAAAAAAATAAAATAAATAGACTTGTATTTATTGAAAATATAATAATAACTGTATTTTCAGTAATTATAGTTCTACCATTAAGTATTTATATTTTTAAATTGTTTACAAAAGCAATGTCAAGTGTTGATCAACTTGTTCCTGATAAACTAGACATTAGTGCAGTAGCCTTGTCAATTTTAATTACCTTCTTAGTTACAATCATATCAAATTTATTATTAAGGAAAAAAACAGCCAAAATAGACATGATAGAATCACTAAAAGGTGTAGAATAGACTTTCCCTAATCATAAAAGGAAAATAGTATTACATTAGAATTATCCAAAAACTATTTCAATGTAGGAATGTATGAAGAAAAATTTGTAAATAAAAAATAATAAGGCTTTCTGTGATAAAATTAAAATCATGGAAGGCCTTTTATTATGACAAGAAAAGATATTTATATGGTTAACTAGAATATTGACTTGACGTTTCATACATCATCATTGCCTATATGTAAGATAGCGGCATAAGATAGCAATACATTATTCATTATATCAGGAACAAAACTGTGCACATCTTTCTGCTTATTTTAAATATCGTGTTCATGAAAACACTTTTTCTTAAAACACATTCTAATCCTTCGTCTTAGCCACTTATCAAGTATTTTTACACTTATTCTCATATATATAATATATTAATAATTCGTCCATCCTACTATTGCCTGACCTATCAGCCTACCCGGGTAAGAGTGCTTACTTTCTCTACATATATCTTCTACATTTACACTGCCTGCTTCGGATAGTTTATGGCTTTGTTTAGCAAACTTATCCTACAGGCATATGCCTTATATGTAGTTTCTGTACGTCAAATCAGAGTTTTGCCCCTGACTTCCTTTAGATTCCATCTCACGATAGACACCCTTGTCTTGGGCTAACGGTTGCTACTATCAATCCACGTATCGGACTTTCACCGACAAGTAAGCGCCCATGCTGGGATCACTAAAAATAAGGATAAAAATGTGTTTTTCATTCTTATCCTTATTAAAATTTTAGGAATTTAGATTAGTGAAGCTGTAATAGATTCATAGTATAAAAATTCGGATAAATTATCTACTTATTTTTCTTATGCAAAAGAAACACGAAAGGTAATTTATACTACAAATACTTTATTTAGTTTGTACAAATTATAAAGTCAGTATATAAACCATTTTTGCACAAAATAAAAATACATGATATTGAGTTTTAGCATTTCTAGAAGTATTAAAAATATAACTGGAAAACTAAACTTCCAGTTATATTAATACTCAAATATTTAATTTGCACAAATCTTTTGATGTTCTCACATCTACTTAACATTATTGAATCAATCTTTGTTTAAATTATAAATATACCTTTGAAGTCCTTTTGTAATATCTGTTATTCTATTATTTTCGCAGAATAATCTTATGATTAGTTTATTTTCTTTTTGCATGATACTTATTTCAGTAGATAATTCTTTTGTTTTATATAACCAGCTCTTTTCGTAAAATTCTTTGATTCCAGATTTAAAATCATATAAACCTATATAATTAAAAATCGGAATATTTATCTGTCCTGTATAAACATCTTCTAATGCTTTACTGACATTTTTATATTTGCTTTTTAACTTTTTGTTTCGTAGTAATGTTGTAAAATTAATATTTTTCTCATATATAGCGTTAATTAAACTTTTCACATGATCTGCGCTTAAACATTTACCTCTTTCTGCATGTAAAGGTATTATATCAATGAATTCTCCAATTGTATTATAATAATTATTACCTTTATATCTTCTTCCAGGATATATCATTGTAAATGGTATATCCTCAATTTCAAAATTCAATTCTAAAATTTTTAAAAATATTTTCAATGACGAATCCCACTGTGTTTCATTTATATAATCCTGAATATCCTTAGTTAATCTTATTGATATAGTTGTATTTATTAATTTGCTAGCCTTAAATTTCAATAAATACTTTTTTAAACTTTCTCTGAAGTTATTCAAATCAAACTTTTCCATTAATTCTTCATCTGTTATTTGCTGTGGTCCTTCACTCAATTGCTTAACATATTCATCATACCTTAATAATCTACCCTCTTCTAATTTAGCATTGTTAGAATATGCTTTTAGTATATTTGCCTTAATTATCTCCATACTCATTCCATCAAAGAACAAATGATTAAACGGAATATATACCTTATAGTTAGTATCTGACAATCTAACTATAATTACTTTATATAATATCTTATTGAATACTTCATCTTTATTTTCAAAATTTTCTTTATAAAATTTATTTATTATATACTCTTTAACATTTTCCCTTTCATCTTCACTTACTTTTTCTAAATTTAAATATGGTATATTAATATCTTTTACCACATCATACTCTTGTATCTCTATTTTGTAGCCTACCTTAATAATAGTGCTTCTTAATAAACTTTGTGTATTTATAACTTTTATTATACTTTTTTTAAGCAATTCCACATTAATATTATAATCAAGGTTTATTACACATCCACTACAAGTCTTATTTGCTTCTCTTGTTATTTGTTGCATTGCTGACATTGGGTACGTTCTAACTTTATTTTGTTCTAAAATAGCACTATTAAACTCGCTTATTTGATTATTTAAGTTTTGTTTTATTTCATTTATATTTAGATTAGTAATTTCATTATTGTCATCTATTTTATCATCTGAAGAAATTTTTTCACCAATACAATTATTATAAATATCTCTTATATTCTCATAGTAAAACATATCATTTATTGAAATATTTACATTAACTTTTTTTAATTTTCCGCAAATATTTGCAATTCGTATTGAATCTGCTCCTACCTCAAATAAATTATCTTTTACACTAAGTCGTTCTAATCCCAATACTTCCTCACAAATATCTACAATCCTACCTTCAAGTTCATTTTGAGGTCCTTCATATTGTACTCCTGTTTTTATTTGTCTTCCAACCTCAGGTAGTAATTTTCTATCAACTTTACCATTTGTATTTAACGGTAATTTATCTATTCTAATAAAATAAGACGGTATCATATATTTAGGTAAGCTCTTCATTAATGCCTTCCTTAATAAATTAATTGTCATATCATCTTTAGATGCATAATATGCACATATATATTTCATTCCATCTTTTTCTTTATCTATTACCGCTGTTTCTGAAATACCAGGGATTTTCAATATGCCTTCTTCAATTTCACTCATCTCTATTCTAAATCCCCTTATTTTCACTTGGTTATCTATTCTTCCCAAATATTCAATGTTTCCATCAGGTAACCACCTTGCAACATCTCCTGTTTTATATAATCTTTCATCTTTAACATATGGATTTTCTATAAACTTTTTCTTAGTTAATTCTTCATTGTTTAAATATCCTCTTGCTAATCCCACACCCGATATACACAATTCTCCTTTTAATCCTACAGGCACTAATTTATTACTGTTATCTAATATTAATACTCTATGATTTTTTATAGGTTTTCCTATAGGTATTCTACTATGGATTTTCTTTGTGAGCTTATAATACGTAGTACATACCGTATCTTCTGTTGGCCCATATGCATTCAAAATATCTACTTTTTTTAGTAAGTGTGAAATTTGTTCAAATCTCAATTCACTTCCCTCTGTAATAACTCTTTTCAATCCATTATCTTCCTCTAAATTGGCAGCCATAAAAGGTGGCAAGGATATTGTTGTTATATTGTTATCCCTAATGTACTTATTTAACAAATCTGGATTCATTATTATATCTTTACATGGTATACAAAGTGTATTCCCTAGCAATAATGACATATATAATTCCCATGAAAACGCATCAAATGCTATACTTGCAAATTGTAATATGTTTTCATTTTGTCCTATACCTAATTCATTTTCAAACCAATACTTAAGATTAATTACACCTCTATGTTCTACCATTACACCTTTAGGCTTCCCCGTAGTTCCTGATGTATATATTACATATGCTAAGTCATTTTCATTGTTGATATTATCAATCTTTTCAATCTCATTAGTATAAAGTTCCTTATTATCTATTTCTATAAATTTTTTTATTTCTAATGATTTTTGTTTTCTTATTCCCTTAGTGGTAAGTATAATTTGTGCCTTACTATCTTTTAATATATAATTTATTCTATCCTCTGGATAATCTGGATCTATTGGTAAATATGCCGCTCCGGCTTTTAATACTGCAAGTATTCCAATTACCATTTCAAAGGACCTATCCATTAGAATAGGTACAATGTGTTTTAATCCAATACCTTTTTCTCTTAATAAACTAGCTAAAGAATTAGCCCTCATATTTAATTCACTATAACTCATTTTCTTATCTTCAAATAATACTGCTGCCTTTTGTGGATTTTTACATGCCTGATATTCAAATAATTCCTGTATAGTAGTATCCTTTTTATAATCCATATATGTGTCATTAAAATCGACTAATAATTCTCTTCTCTCATCTTCACCTAGCATCTCTATTTCATCAATTGACACATTTGGATTTTTTATTACTTCATTTAATATATTCTCGAAATGGCTTTTTATTTTATTAACTGCCTCTTCACTATATACTCCATCATTATAAATAAATTCTACAACTATTTCTTCTCCTGGCGTCACTTTCAAATTAAGGTTATCGTTTATTTCTTCATAGCATTTAGGATTTGTAATTTTTATATTAGCTTTTTCCAGTATATTTTTATTTATAATATTCTTATCAATAGGAGTATTTTCAAATACCATTAGTGTATTGGTCAAACCGGATTTAAGTTGTGTAATATTTTGTATTTCTGCTATAGAACAATATCTATATTTCTCATTTTCAATAAAATCCAAATTTATTTTCTTTATTACTTCACTATACTTTTTCTCAAGTGTTGTATTCACCCTTAATGGAATTGTATTTATGAATAATCCAACCATTTTATCAATTCCATTTATTTCTGTAGCCCTTCCTGATACTATAAAACCAAATGTCACATCATCTACATTATTGTATTTTTGAAGCTGAATAGCCCATATACTTTGCAATATAGTATTCATAGTAACATTATTATCCTTTGCTAACAATTCGATTAACTTAGTTTGATTTTTATCTATTTTTAATACACATTTTTGTGGTTTTCCCTCACTAACTTTCTCTTTTTTAAATGGAATTTCAATATTGTTATCATATCCACTTAAATAATCCGACCAATAATTTAATGCCTTACCTTTATCTTGTGACTTTATCCATCTAACATAATCTTCATATGGAACTTCTTTTTTTACTTCCTCATGAATATTTGACATAATACTGTTGTAGATATTAAATAGTTCACCACTTATTATTCCAAAAGACCATCCATCAAGAATTATATGATGATTACTTAATATTAAGCTATATTCCTTTTCAGCAATTCTTACCACAAACAATCTTATTAATAAATCTTTTGATAGATCAAATCCTCTCTTTCTATCTTCTTTAATAAGGTTTGTTATATACTCCTCTTTATCAACATCTATGTTCCTTATATCTCTGTACTCTAAATTTGCTTTTCTAGTCTTATATACTATTTGCATATTTTCTTTAAAACTTATACTATCAAAATTAGTTCTAAATATATCATGTCTAGTTACTAATTCCTTAAAGCTTTCATTTAATATGTCTATATTTAGTTTCCCTATAACCCTAATTTCCATACTTATATGATAAGTTTCTCCGCCTCTTACTATAGATTCATAGAGTAATCCTTCCTGCATTGGTGTTAATGCGTATATGCTTTTGATATTTTCTAATTCCATTGAATAATTCTTCAACTCTTCTAAAGATATATTTTCCTTAGTTATGTCTGAAACAGTTATTTCTACATTGTTTTTTGACATACAGTGGTCTATTATTAACTTAATATTTTCTTTATAACTTTTTAATAGACTTTCTATAGATTCATCTTTATATTCCTCACTGCTATAGGATAAAGTTATCTCTAATTTTTTATCAACTACAATTCCCACTATATCTAATGGATATAATCTTTCACTATCCCTACTTATAGATTCTCCTGATTGAACTTTAGATAATCTAAAATTTTCTCCTGATATATTTTCATCAATTTGTCCTAAATAGTTAAAGCTTATTTCTGGTTTGTTTAAATCCTTTATTTCATAATCTGATAAATATTTTAATATTCCATATCCTATTCCTTTATTTGGCATTCTCCTTAATGTATCTTTTGTATTTTTAATTAGTTCTGATAAATCATTACTTTTTTTCAAAACAACTGGGCATTGGCTAGTAAACCAACCTACTGTTCTTTTAATATCCACACCTTCTATTATTTCTTCTCTTCCATGTGATTCTAAATTAAATAATATTTCATCTGATTTATTAAAATTTCCTATAGTTAAGGCTAATGCCGATAAGAGTATATCATTGATTTCTGTTGAATATGCTATATTTACTTTAGTTAATAGTTTTTTAGTATCCTCCATATTTAAGGTCATTGTCTTATGGCGTACTGTATTTAAGCTCAAATTTTTAGGTTCATAATCCTTAAATAACTTCTTAACCTTTAATTGTGATAATTTATTCCAGTAACTGATTTCATTTTTTAATTTATAGCTAGAAGCATACTCTTTTTGTTTTGCTGCCCACTCCTTAAAAGATGTTGTTTTAGGTTGTAACTTTACATTTTCTCCATTCTTTAATCCATTATAAATACTATTAAAATCTTCAAGTATTATTCTCCAGGATACATCATCTACAACCATGTGATGTATTGCTACTAATAAATGATCCCCTTCGTCAGTTTTAAATAATCCTAACTTTACAAGCGGTCCTTTCTCCAAATTCATACTTGCTTGAATGTTTGTACATAAATTTGTTATATAATTATTTTCTACATTTTTTCCTCTTAAATCATATATACTTATGTCATATAGCTTATCATCTATTTTTCTATTTATAAATTTACCATTCACATATACTGCTCTCAATACATCATGATGTTTTATGATCCTATTAAAAGCTTGTTCAATAAATTCCTTTTTAAAACCATCTTTACTAAACAACATTAGCTCTTGATTAAAATGATTTTTCAACGAATTATCTTGCACTAAAAACCATTTTTGTATAGGAGTTAGCTCTATCTCACCTTTAACTTCACTTTGATCTATAGTTACACTCCTTTGTTTTATATGCCCTATTAATTCTCTTATTGTTGGATTATTAAATAAATCTTTAAATCCAAAAGAATATCCTTTAGCATTCATTTTAGCAATAACCTGTATTGCTTTTATTGAATCTCCACCTAATTCAAAGAAATTATCATTTATTCCAATCCTTTTTACTTCCAATACACTTTGCCAAACTAAAGCCACTACCTTTTCCACTTCATTTCTTGGAGCTATATACTTATTACCAGTTTCAATGTCATCTCCTATTTCAGGTAATGCCTTTTTATCAATTTTACCATTTTTAGTTAATGGCATTTTTCCCATACTAACAAAATACGCCGGTATCATATATTGTGGCAATATAGTTTTTAGCTCTTCCCTTAACTCTGATATAGTATATTTCCTTTCTGATACGTAGTATGCACACAAAGCCTTACCATTTCCATTTTCCACTGCTATCACTGTATTTTCTTTTATTCCACTTATTTTTGCAATGGCTTTTTCAACTTCACCCAGTTCAATCCTAAATCCTCTGATTTTAACTTGTTGATCAATTCTATCAATAAATTCAATATCACCACTTGGAAGGCACTTTACTAAATCACCAGTTCTATATATTTTTTCTCCTGCACAATATGGATTGTCTATAAACTTTTCCTTTGTCAATCTTTCATTATTTAGGTATCCTGCAGCAAGACCATCTCCACCAATACACAATTCTCCTGGTACACCTATAGGCTTTATATCATTATCCTTTCCTAGTACATACAACTTAGTATTAGAAATAGCTTTTCCAATTGGCACCGTTGTATCATCTTTATTTATTTCATTTAATGGATAATAAGTTGCATATACTGTACTTTCCGTAGGTCCATATACATGTATTATTTTATCTTTCCCCAAAACTTTTAATGCTTTTTGGGCATGGCTTAAAGATACACGTTCTCCGCCAAACAATACTTTTCTAACACTTTTTAAACAATCAACATTTACATCTACTAATGAATTAAACAATGCTGTTGTTACAAAAAATATGCTGACTTCTTTTTTTATTAAATTACCTAATTTTTTCAAATCTAAAATATCATCTTTATTTGGTATAACAAGTCTTGCACCATTAAGCAGTGCGCCATATATATCAAAAACAGATCCATCAAATACATAACTTGACAATTGTAAAATTGAATCTTTGCTATTTATTTGTATATAGTTTGTATCTTTAACAACCCTTATTACACTATACTGTCTTATCAAAATTCCCTTAGGTGTTCCCGTTGATCCAGATGTGTATATTATATACGCTAAATTATCACTGTTAAAATCAATGTTCAAATTAGTTTTTTTATTTCTATATATTTTCTTATCATTTATATTTATTGTATTCCTGTTTACATCAACCTTTTCCAAAAGATTATCTTCACCTAAAACTACATTAACTTTTGCATCAGTTAACATAAAATTCATTCTATCTGAAGTATATTTATAATCTATCGGCATATATGCTGCCCCTGTTTTTAATATTGCTATAATTCCCACTATCATTTTTATTGATTTATTTGCAATTAATCCTACTACATCATTAGGCTTTACTTTGTTTTTAACCAGTTCTCTTGCTAATGAATTAGCCTTTTCATTTAATTTTTCATAAGTTATACTTTCATTTTCATATATTGCTGCTATATTATTAGGTGTTTTTTCAACTTGTTCTTCAAATAATTCAGTTATTGTTTTTTCCTTTTCATAATTAGATCTTGTATTATTAAACTCATATACTAATTTGTTTTTTTCTTCGGTGCTTACTATTTCTATGTTTTGTATTTTTATATTCTCATTTTCTATAATTTGCTTTATTACATTCTCAAAATGAGCTTTTATCTTTGAAACATCCTGAGTTGAATACGTTTCTTCATTATATTTAAATTCTATTGTTATTTTTTTATCTTTAGATACTACTATATTAAAATTATAATTAGTTTCTTCTACAGTATTACAATTAAGTACTTTTAAATTATTTTTTGTTAATATTTCTTTACTTAGTTCATTATAATCTATTGGATAATTTTCAAATATCAATATATTGTTTATTAATTTATTTTTAACTTCACATAAGTTTTGTATTTCAGCCAAACCTAAATAATCATACTTACTATTTTCTAAAGTTGTATTACTTATGCTTCTTAATAAGTCTTCATAAACCATATCTTTTGTGAATTTTATTCTTAATGGAATAGTGTTTATAAATAATCCAACCATATCTTCTATTCCTTTGATCTCTGGACTTCTTCCTGACACAACATATCCATATACTATATCATCAATATTATTGTATTTTTGAAGAAGTATTGCCCATATACTTTGTATTACTGTATTCACAGTAACTTTATTTCCCTCAGCAATATCGTTTATCAATTCAGTCTTTTCCTCGTCTAAAATCAAGGATATTTCCTTATTATTTACTTTATTGTTTCTATTTTCTTTTTCAAATGGTACCTTAGCTACTTCGTTATATCCCTTTAAATAATTTATCCAATAATTTTTTGTTGCTTTTACATCTTTATTTTTTAGCCACTCTATATATTTTGAATACGGTATTACATTATTAAGATTAGCTTTGTATCCATATTTTATCTCATTATAAATTTTAAATAATTCGCTTATTACTAATCCAATACACCATCCATCCATTAAAATATGGTGATTATTTAAAATTAAATTGTATTTATTATCCTCCATTTTAATTAGTATTAATTTTATTAATATATCATTACTTAAATCAAAACCATTTTTTCTATACTTATCAATTAATACTTCTACATACTTTTCCTTATCACAGCATTTATTAGATATATCAATATACTCTACTTTAGTTTTTCTATTCTTATAGACAACTTGCATATTTCCTTTAAAAGAAGAATAATCAAACTTAGTTCTTAAAATATCATGTCTTTCTATTACCTTATTAAATGCCTTATCTAAAATTTCTTTATCTATATATCCCTCTATCTCTAAACTCATAACTATATCGTATGCATCTTTTTCAGCAGATAAAGCATTATATAACATACCTTCTTGCATTGGTGAAAGTTGATATATATCTTTGATATTGTCTAATTCATCTTTATATTTTTCTAATTCATCAAATTTTATTTCTTCTTTTGTTATCTCTGATACTGTTATCTCTGAAACTTTCTTTTTCATGCAATGATTAATTATATTAATCAAATTTACTTTGTAATCTTTTATTAATTTTTCTATTGTACTATAATCAAATTCATCCTTAAGATACGTTATTGAAATATTTAATTTATCTTCTAATACTATCCCTTCAAAATCCAATGAGTATAAACTTTTATTACTTTTTGAAGCACAATCTCCACAATCTATACTTGACAGCTTAAATATATTATCCCTTATGTCACTATCTGCTTGTCCTAAATAATTAAAACAAATTTCTGGCTTTAACTTACAATCTATATTCTGCTTTGATAAATACTTAATTATTCCATATGACATTCCTTTATTCGGTATTCTTCTTAACATGTCTTTAGTATTTTTTAGGGTATCACTTATATCTTTATACGCTTTTAATATTACTGGATATTGTGATGTAAACCAACCTACAGTTCTACTTATATCAACATCCTTTATTATATCTTCTCTTCCATGAGCTTCTAGATTTATTAATGTCTCTTCATTACCGGTCCAATTGCTTATTGTTAAAGCTAATGCTGCTAATAAAACATCATTGATTTCAGTATTATATATTTTATTTACTTTTTTAAGCAAATCCTCTGTATATTGATTCCCTAATTCAAAGCTTTGGCTCATTACCTCTTTACTTCTTGTAATTTTATCTTTTGGAAGTTTTTTAACTTTTTTAGCTTCAATACTATTCCAATATTCAATCTGCTTTCTTATATTATAAGAATTCGAATACTCATTTTGCTTTTCCGACCATTCCTTAAAGGATGTGGTCTTTTCCGCAAATGTTACTTTTTCACCTTTTTCTATTTGAGTATATACTCTTCCTAAATCTTCAAATAAAATTCTCCATGATACTGCATCTATAACCAAATGATGTATTGCTATTAGTAGATGATCCCCTAGTTTTGTTTTAAATAATCCTAATTTAACTAACGGCCCTTTTTCTAAATTAATACTACTTTGAATTTCATTACATTTTTCTGTTATTTCTTTTTCTTCTAAGTTTTCATATATAGTTAAATCATATAACTTTTCTTCTATTCCCCTATTAATTTGAATAACTTCTCCATTTTCTTTTTTAAATATCATCCTCAAGGCATCATGATGAATAATTATTTTATTAAATGCTTCATTTAATATGTCTATGTTAAACCCATTTTTTTTATATAGCATAATTGCTTGATTCCAATGATTTTCTTCTTGAAATTTTTCTTCAAAAAACCACTTTTGTATAGGAGTTAATTTCACTTTTCCTTTTACAACTTGTTGATTGATTTCCATTTCATTCTTTTTAACATATTTACTTAAATCTTTTATTGTTGAATTCTCATATAATTTTTCTATCTCAAAACTATATCCTTTTGCTTTAGTTCTTGATGCTAATTGAATTGCTTTTATAGAATCTCCACCTAGACTAAAGAAATCATCAGTTATTCCTATTTTCTTTGAATTTAATATATCCTTCCACACCTTTACTAATATCTTTTCTATTTCATTTCGTGGTGCTTCATATACTACTCCTGTATCTATGTGTTCATCAGGAATTGGTAATTTCTTTCTATCCACTTTTCCATTCTTAGTAATTGGTAACTGCTTAAGGCATATAAAATATGATGGTATCATATAATCAGGAATATTCTTTTTAAGTTCTCTCCTTATTTCTTTAATACTATATTCCTTTTCTGAAACATAATAAGCGCATAAACATTTATTTTCTTGTTGTTCCCTACTAATTACTACTGCTTCCTTTATTCCCTCAAGTTTTAATAAACTATTTTCTATTTCACCAAGCTCTATTCTAAATCCTCTTATCTTTACTTGATTATCTATTCTTCCTATAAATTCTATATTTCCATCTGGCAGCCATCTTGCTAAGTCTCCTGTTTTATACATCTTTTGTCCTGGTTCATATGGGTTTTCTACAAATTTCTCTGCTGTTAACTTCTCATTGTTTAAATACCCTCTTGCTAGTCCATCTCCGCTTATACATAATTCTCCTGCTACTCCTATGGGCACTAATTTCAAATTTTTATTTACAACATAAGCATTTAAATTATTAATTGGTCTGCCAATTGGAACTGTGTCTAATTCTTTTGCATTATCACTATAATGCCATATAGTTGAACATATTGTAGTCTCAGTTGGTCCATACGCATTTATATATTTTACTTTATTGCTCCATTTATTTAGTAATTCTTTTTTTATGGCTGATCCTCCAGTTATCAATATTCTCAGCGTTTTTATTTCATTATTGTCCATGCTATTTAAATACGTTGGTGGTAGTATAGCTATTGTTA
The DNA here is from genome assembly GCF_001705235.1 of Clostridium pasteurianum. NCBI lineage: Bacteria > Bacillati > Bacillota > Clostridia > Eubacteriales > Clostridiaceae > Clostridium > Clostridium pasteurianum. Next base: position 3,536,663 of record NZ_MCGV01000001.1, on the reverse strand, counting down.
TTTTATTATTATTCAAATAATCTTCAAATTTTAAATAATTGTTAATTACTTCTTTTGATACTATATTAAGCTGTGCACCATTTAACAGACTCATTGTAATTTCCAATACAGAAGCATCAAATGCAAAACTTGCAAACTGCAATACTCTATCATTTTCCTGCACTTTTATATCATTTTTAAACATTACTTTTAAGTTACTTATTCCTGAATGTTTAATCATTACCCCTTTAGGTTTTCCTGTTGTACCTGAAGTATATATTATATATGCTAAATTATCTGCTCCACTTACTTTGCTTAAATTACTCTTTTCTCTCCCATACAATGAACTGTCTTCTAAATCTATATTCTCTCCATCATACAATATTTTACTTACTAACTTCCTTTGGGTTAATATTATCCCTATCTTACTATCCTTAACCATGTATTTTATTCTATCTTCTGGATATTCTGGATCTATTGGCATGTATGCTCCTCCAGCTTTCAATATTCCTAATATTCCTACTATCATTTCTAAAGAACGTTCTACCATTATTCCTACTATAACATCTGATCCTACTCCTTTTTCTCTTAACACTCTAGCTAAAGAGTTAGACTTTTCATTAAGCTCTCTGTATGTTAGCTCTTTATCTTCAAATACCACTGCTGTATTATCCGGCGTCTTTTCTACCTGCTGTTCAAATAATTCATTTATTGTCTTATCTTTAGGATATTCTGCCTTTGTATCATTAAACTCATATAATAATTTGTTCTTTTCATCTTCTCCAATTATATCTATATCTTTAATCTTAAAATCTTCGTTATTTTTATTCAAAATAAAATCAAAGATATTTTTATAATATTCACCCCATCTTTTAACAGTATCCTCTTTAAACAAATCCGTTTTATAAGTTAAATTAATATTAAATATTCCGTTTTCTTCAAGAATTTCTATTATAAAATCGAATTCTGATACCTTAGCTTTATACTCATATGGGCTTACTTCTAAATCGTTTATTTTAAATATTCTTTGATTTACATTCTCATACACAAACATAACATTAATTAATGAATTTTCACCATTTTTGCTTTTATTAGCATTGCTATTCAAAAAATTAAATGGATAATACATATGTGAATAAGCTTCTAAACAGTTTTGTTTCACTTCACTTAAAAAAGATTCAAACTTTTTTTCATCTGATGGATTGTTTCTAAGTACAATTGTATTAGTAAACATTCCAATACTTTCATCAAATAATCCATCTGCTCTATTTGTTACAGGAGTTCCTACTAATATATCATCATTTCCTGATAACTTTTTAAGTAAAACATTAAATGTAGATACTAATATCATATACAGAGAACATTTATTACGTCTTGCTATCACTTTTAAACCACTTACTACATTATTATAAATCTTCATTTTAACTGTATTTGCTGCAAAGCTCACTTCTGATTTAATTGGATAGTCTGCTGGAAGATTTACTATATTAATATCTCCTGACAACTTATTTAACCAATATTTTTCACTGATTTTAATATCATCTGAATCTACATACTGCTTCTCCCAATCCACAAAATCTCTATATTGTTTATTTACAATTGGAAGACTTTCATTAGCATACAATTTAATAAATTCCTGTACAAACACATTCATAGACATTCCATCTGCTATTGTATGATGAAAATCAAAAATCAAAATGTTATCATTATCTTCTATATTTATTAAAGTTGCTTTAAATAGAGGTGCTTCCGATAAGTTGAACTTTGTAATTGATTCTTCTATTAAATCATTTAAATTCTTTCCATTTTCCTTTTTTACCTTAGTCACTTTAAAGTTAATACTTTTTAAAATTTCTTGTTTGAATTTTCCTTCTTCAACATACAATCTTGTTCTTAAACTTTCATGACGTCTTACTATTTTATTAAGCACAGATTCTAATCTATCTATATCTAATTTTCCTTTAACCTTAAATACAGATATAATATTATATGGATCTTGGTCCTTAATTAAACTTTGTGTATATAATCGCTGCTGTACCATTGACATTGGAACTACCGATTGTTGTACTTGTTTATTTAATGTAGTTTCTTTTTTTTTTACGGATCGCATTGACATTCCATCAAAGTATCCTGCTTCCCTCATCTCATCTATAGTTAATTTTATTGCTGAGATAAACTTTTCTATATCTTCATTAGAGTGCTCAGTTGAGAAAAAGCAATTTCTACCTTCCCATATATATATACCTTTTTCAAGCAATCCATAGAAGAAAATTTCAAAATCTCCCTTTAACACAAACCTAAATAATGATCCGAAATTCACTACCCTTATAGGTACATCTTCTTCTTCAAAATATTTATTTATCCTAACTACAAAATTATTAGTTTTTTCATTCAATTTTTTATACATAGTGTCTTTATTTTCTTTTATATATTTCAATGTTGCATGCGCTGCTGCCATTGCCAGTGGATGATGACAAAAAGTTCCGGCTACAAAAGTTCTTTTTTCGTTACAAGTTGGGACAGAGTCATCACCATAACTCCACATTCCACCATCTATACTGTCCAAATACTTTGATTTCCCTGCGACGATACCTATAGGCATTCCGCCTCCAGCGACCTTGCCATATGTAACGATATCTGCCTTCACTCCAAAATACTCCTGTGCTCCTCCAGCTGATATTCTAAAACCAGTAATTACTTCATCGAAGATTAATGCAATATCTTCTTCTTCAGTTATATGCCTCAATTTCTTTAGAAACTCTTTTGGCTGGACATCTGGTCTTCTACTCTGCACTGTTTCTACTAATACACCTGCAATATCTTCAGGATTATTTTTAATAAATTCTAATGATTCCTCACTATTATAATCTAATATTATTAAATCCTTAACCATACTCTCCATAACGCCAGGTGCTAATGGAATTGAAACATTACTACCATCTTTTGATTTAACAGATAATCCTAGCAAACCATCAAACGTTCCATGATATGAACCTGCAAAAGCAACAATTTTTTTCCTACCTGTAATAGCTCTAGCTATTCTAACTGCTACCATGTTAGCTTCTGTTCCTGTATTGTAAAATGCTACTCTTTCAACTCCTGTTAATTCACTTATTTGTTTTGCAACTGTTCCTGCTAATCTCCCCATAGGTCCTAAAGGCATTCCATTTCCTATTTCCTCTTTTAATGCTTTCTCTACAAAACTTGGATTGTGTCCAAATAAATTTACTCCAAATCCCATAGTTAAATCAATCAATTCATTTCCGTCAATATCCCAAATCTTAGAACCCTTTCCTTTTTGGACTATAATTTGATAAATCATTTCTTTTAGCAAAGGTCTAAAGCCAGCTACATTTCTATTATTGGCATACACTTTTCTATATTTCTGTGTATTTTCTTTTGAATTCTTAGTGAAACTTGTATATTTCTTTTCTATACTTTTGACGTATTTTAACTTTAAATCATTTAATCTTTCTTTCTCTGTCAAATTTAATTTTTTATATGGAACATAATAATCTCTAGTATTTTTGCTAATTTTATTTTCATTTAAATGATTTTTATTAATTTCCTTATTTTTCACTGGTACTAGACTCTTATGAGCACTTACTGCCTGTCTACTATCACCATTAGTTATTTTTTTAATAATTTGAAGCTGTTCTGACATAACTTGTATCTGATTATTAAATATCTGCTGTACTGAGCCAATACCCTCCAAAGAATATTCTCTATCCCTCTTATTAACTTTAACCTGATTAGCTGAATCAATAGTATTCACACTAGTACTATTTTCTTGTAAAGATGTTAAATCTTTTACGGTATCAACATTTTCATCTTCCATATCAGGTTCATCCGTATTTTCATAAATATATTCAGCGATTTTCTCTATAGTATCTAACTTAGTAAAAAACTCATTTAAGGATATATTTATTTTGTATTTATTTGCTATTTTCTTATTAAATGTTACTAATACTAAAGAATCAAATCCTAGTGTAAATAAATTAATATCTTTTTCAATTTCATCTATTTCCATTAAAGTTATTGACTTTATCATTTCCTGTAATTCTAATTCTATTTTCTCTTTGTTTTTTAATGATTTTTTATTTACACTTTTCTGTTGAATTTCTTCAATTTCTTTTGGCTTTATCGTATTTTTTTCATATTCTTGAACTTTAATATCTTTATTCATAATATCCCTCCAAAACCTTTTTCTTTGAAATCGATAATTAGGAAGTTTTACTTTGCTTGTTTTATACGTTTTATAAAATGAATTCCAATCTAGTTCCATACCACTTAAAAATAATGTAGAAACTGAATTAAACCATTGTTTATAATTGTTTATTCCTTTCCTTAAAGAAGGTAAAAACTTTATTTTTTCATCTTCTATACATTGATTGGCCAAACCTGCTAAGGTTGCATCTCCTCCAATTTCAATAAAAATATTGATTCCTAGTTTTCTAGCTTCTTCAATAGCAGATTCATATTTTACTGTATTTGATAAATGCTCTACCCAATACTTTTTTTTGCCTAAAACTTCTTCATTTTCTAATTTACCAGTTATACTAGATATCATGTTAACTTTTAGCTTTGAAAATTTAATGTCTCCTATATTTTTGTCATAATCATTAGCATACTTTTTCATCATAGATGAATGATATGGATGTGATATATTTAATTTATTAATAAATACTCTTTCCTTTTGTTGTAAATTTGCAACAACTTTATCTACCTCATTACTTAAGCCAGATATAGTTACATTTTCAGGTGCATTTATAGCTGCTATTGAAACATTTTTCACACCACTTTCTTCAATTGCTGCCTTTACCTTATCTATGTTTGTAAGAACTCCAACCATTTTGCCATCTATATTTATTGAGTCCATCATTCTTCCACGCTGCGCAATCATTGCTACAGCATCGTCTAAACTTATAAGTCCGGCATAACAAGCAGCCGCATATTCGCCTATACTATGTCCAATAACCACTTTAGGTTTAATTCCAATCACATTCCATAGCCTTGTTAATGCATATTCTATTGAAAATATTATAGGTTGTGAATATATAGGACTATTTATCAATTTATCATCATCACCATAAATTGCATCTATTACTGATATGTTAAGTATATCTTTGAATTTTTTATTACATAAATCAAGAATTTCTCTAAAAGGTTTCGATGTTCTATAAAAATTTTTTGCAATATCTTTATATATTGAACCCTGCCCTGTAAATAAGAAAGCAATTTTATTACCATTAACTTTATCCTTTTTAAATATGTAATCATTATTATTTGTTTTATTTAACATCTGTTCAATTTTTTGAGCAAACTCTTCTTTATTTTTTCCTATAATAGCAACCCTGTACCTTAAATATGATCTACTAATATTAGTAGTATAAGCAATATCACCTATTGATTTTTTTTCTTTTAATACATACTCCTTCATAGTGCCTATATAATCTTTTAACGCTTTTTCACTCTTAGCTGAAAATGTCATTATATAATATGGCAATGTATCTAGATTCTCATTAGTGACTTCAGTTGGCGACTCCTCGATTATTGCATGAGCCAATGTTCCACTAAACCCAAATGAATTTATTCCCGCTCTTCTAATTCCTTTAGAATTATCCCAATCAATCAATCTGTCTACCACCTTAATCTTATCCCAATTAATGTTATGATTAGGAGTTTCAAAATTAATACTAGGTGGAATTTTTTTCCTTTCAATACATAACAATACTTTGATCAAGCTTGCCATCCCGGATGCCGCCTCTAAATGTCCAATATTTGACTTTACAGACCCTATAAGTATTCTTTTTTTTCTCGATTTAAAAACTTCTGATATTGAATGTGCCTCAATAGAATCACCTAATGCAGTTCCCGTTCCATGTGCTTCTACATAATCTAAATCATCTACAGTTAAGTTAGCATCATTAAGCGCCTGCTTAATTACATTTTGTTGGGATATTCCATTTGGAGCTGTAAAACCATTCGATCTTCCATCTTGTCCAACAAAAACACTTTTTACCAAGGCTACAATATCATTTCCATCAGCTTTTGCATCCTTAAATCTTTTTAGTATTACTACACCGCAGCCTTCCCCTCTTCCAAATCCATCAGCCGAATCATCAAATGCCTTACATTTTCCGTCTTTTGACAAACCATTAAATTTTGAAAGTCCTATAAAGCTTTCTGGAGATAGCAGTAAATTGCTTCCCCCAACAATTGCCATATCACACTGATTATTTCTCAAACTATCCACAGCTAGATTTAGAGCTACAATAGATGAAGAGCAGGCTGTATCACAAGTTATAGCCGGTCCTTTAAAATCATAAAAATAAGATAATCTACCACTAGCGGAATTGAGAGAAGCTCCCGTAGTTGAATATGGTGTTATATCAGAAACATTACCAGAAAATATTTCCGCCTTAGAATACTCATAAGAATTTACTCCAACAAATACACCTGTTCTGCTACCTTTGAGCTTTTCTATATTTAAAGCTGAATTTTCCATAGCCTCCCAACTTACTTCTAATAATAACCTATGTTGAGGATCTATAGAGCTGGCTTCCAATGCAGATATTCCAAAATGCGCATTATCAAATTTTTGAATATCTTCTTTTAAGAAGGATGCATACTTGGTATTCATTTTTCCTACTTCATCTGCATTCTCACTATAATATTTGTGATAATCAAATCTGCTGTCTTTAATTTCTGTTACAGTATCAATGCCCTTTGATAATATATCCCAAAATTTTTCCGGATCACTAGCTCCTCCTGGAAACCTACAAGAATATCCTATTATTGCAATATCATCTTTACTTTTTTGCTCATTAATTTTATTAGATAATTCCTCAATTTTATTAGCAGCCTTTTTTAAGGCCGCCTTATATTTATTCACATCTTGTTCCATGAAATCACCCCCATTTTTATTCTATTAAAGAATTTATTTCTGATAAAATATCATCTACTGTTTCAATCGTCTTACTTTCAATAGTATCCTCTACCTTATCATCTAACTTAATAACATCCGTTAATAAATATTCATTTAATTTTCTTAAGGATGGATAATTAAAAAATACCGAAATATCTATTTCTATATTTAATAGACTCTTAATTTCATTTCTTATAGAAAATATCATTAAAGAATCTACCCCTTGTTCTGTAAATGTACTATCTACAGACAAATTATTTATATCCTTAAATCCCATTACTTTAGCTACTATTTTTTTTAAGTAGTTTAGTAAATACTCACTTCTCTCGCTAGACTCTAAGGCTTTCAATTTTGCTAGAAATTCCTTATTATCAACTGCTTTCACGCCATTATCTGGTGATATGACGTCCTCTGTTATAAAATCTGATAAGAATTCAGTCACTTCATTCACACCAGTTTTTTCACTAAATAATTCCCAATTTGCATCAGCAACTATAATTGAAGAAATGTCCTTACTAAATATTTTATCAATCATTTTCTTTCCAAGGTCTTTTGAAATACTATATATTCCTTTCATGGCAATATTTTTTATAGTATCATTACTTCTTGTTGCCATTCCTGATCCTGACCATGGTCCCCAACATATTGACATCGCTGGCATTCCTAAACTTCTCCTATATTCTGCAAAAACATTCATAAAATAATTTGCTGCTGCATAATTTGCCTGCCCAATATTTCCTACTATAGAAGTAATTGATGACATCATAATAAAGAAATCTAACTTTTCATTTTTTAATGCATCATGTAAGTTATATGTTCCCCATACTTTTGTTTTAAACAGCTTTTTAAAGCTATCCCATGTTTGATCTTTTATCATCATATCTTCTATTGTTCCTGCAGTGTGAACCACACCTTTTATCTTCATTCCTTTTTCTTTAAGCTTTCCTACAACTTCTATAACATCATCTTTATTGCTTACATCCGCTCTTTCTACTATTACATTTATACCTTTTTCTTTCCATAAATTAATATTTTTAAGTACCTTATCTTTAGCTTCACTTCTGCATAATAATATTATATTTTTAGCGCCCTTTTCTATAAGATATTCCGCATATATTTGACCTATAGTTCCAGTTCCACCCGTAATAATATAAGAAGCTTGATCTTCAATTGATATATTTAAATCTTTTTTGTCATTAAAATTCTTTGCACCTTTAACTAACTTAGGCACATATCTTTTATTATTATCTCTAAGTACTACCTGTTTATCTTCTCCATTTCTGATTTCCTTTATTATTTCATCTATGTTATGACCTAACATATTATAATCTGTATCAATTATTCCACCCCATAATTGAGGATGTTCAAGTCGTATTACCTCAGAAAATCCCCATAATGTAGATTGATATATTGATATATCTGAATTTTCTAAAGCATGTACATTATTTGTTATCACATGTAAACTCATCTTAGATATATAATTTAATTCTATTATTGATTGTACAAGATATAGTAGTCCACTACATTCTTCTTGCTCTTTTATCATTAATTCTTCCAATGTCATATTATGCATACTTTGTTGAGATGAAGTATTTATATAGATAAGCTTAATATTTTCCTTTTTATACTTATTTACAATATTTTCTAAAAGTTTACAAAAATCTTTTTTATTTGTATACGAAATAGAGTACATATCATTCTCTTGCTCTGTGTATTCATTACCCTCTATTACTTGAATTGGCTTTATGCCATAACTATTTAATTTTTCATTAAAATTATTTATTATACTTTCATCATTTCCGAATAATATAATTTTCTCATTTGACTTAGGCTTAATCTTTCTATCTCTTCTGTTCTTTTCTATCCAATCCACATTATATAACATATGATTTCCACTATTATTGAGCCCTTTTAGTAGGCTATCTCTATCAGTTAACTTAGCCATTATTCTTTCGATTTCAAATACTATTTCTCCCTTTTCATTGTAAACATCAATATCTCCAACTACTCCAGATTTTTGAAAATTATCTACTTTGACATGGCACCAGTAGCTTTCCGCTTTCCTATAGTAATACTTCAAACTTTTTAAGGATATTGGGATTATTGTTTTTAATGCATACTCTTCACTTTGCGAATCCATTTTTCTGCTTAATTCTGAAACTGATAAAACTGATTGAAAAATAGAATCTATTAAACCAGCATATACAACATAATCGCTAATGCCAGGAATATCTTTCTTAGGTTCAATATAACAAACTCCTCCATCGTTACCTTTCCAAGTTTTCATAATTCTTGTAAAGCCATCACCTAATTTAAATCCAAACTTTCTCATAACATTACATACATTAAAACCCGACGTTACTTCCTGATACATGTTTTTTAATTTTTCAATTGAAATATTTTTCTCGGATTTTTTTTCTTGTGACATTATAATATTTCCCTTACAATGCTTAATCCAATTCTCATTTTGTGATTTCTTTTCCTTGCTTACGATTTCAAATTTCATTTCATCTAAGTTTGTATCTTTTATAATAAACTGTACTAACCTATTATCATCCCGTGTAGCAATTAGTGGTGCATGAAATTCTATATCCTTTATTGTGCAACTTGATGGATGTCCATAATCTTTAGCAATAGATATAAGCATTGACATATGAGCAGCAGCTGGTGCTATTGCTGAATCAAATATTACATGTTCTTTCATGAAATATGGAGTTTCATCCGTAAAAGTTCTTTGATATATTACACTATTCTTTAAATAAGGAGTACTTATTCTTTCACCTATTAAAGGATGGTAATCTATATCTTTATGAGCATCATCATTCTGATGTGAACATACTGGTTCCATCCAATACAACTTTCTGTCAAATGAATATACTGGCAAAGGAACTCTTTTATACGTATTATCTGTACTTAAATATAATTTTTTCCATGCTATGTTGAAATTATTACAGTACAATTGACCTATTGAATTAATTATTGAGTCTAAAGCATTTTCTTTAAAAGACAGTGAGTTTATCAATACTTTACTGTTATCTAATACTAATTTTGCAAGTGTACATAAAGTTTTATTAGCTCCTACTTCCAAAAACACTACATTATTCATATTGGATAATTTCAACAATGCATTATAATAATCTACTTTTCCTGTTATATGATTCGTCCAATAGTCTGCTCCTAAAATTTCATCTTTTTCAATAAATCTTGCTAAGGTAGATGATATATATTTTGTATTAGATGTATGATATTTTGCCTCTGATGCTATACTCTTGAAGTCCTCTAATATTGGAACCATCATTTGTGAATGAAATGCATGTGATACATGTAGTTTCTTTACTTTTATTTTCTTTTCTTCTGCCGTATTAATAATTTCTTCTATAGAATCTTTTTCACCTGATACGACTATATTACTTTCAGCATTATAAACTGCAATAGATACTTTATTTTTATAATTAGCTAATAATGAATTAACAGTATCAATATTACTATATATAGCTAACATGGCTCCTTCTCCTGGTGCAGAATCCATTAATCTGCCTCTAGCTGCCACTAATTTCACTCCATCATTTAAACTTATCATTCCAGATATAACAGCTGCTGCATATTCTCCTATGCTGTGTCCTAATACTATATCAGGCTTTATTCCTATACTTTCCCAAAACTTTGATAAAGCATATTCAATAGCAAATATCAATGGTTGTGCGTATAAAGTTCTTTGTACATATTCATTGTTATATTTTTTACTATATACCAATTCAACTAATGATTTTAAAAGATATGGCTTAAACAATCTATCACATTCATCAAATGCATTTTTAAAAACTGTATTATTATAGTATAAGGCTTCTCCCATACCAACATACTGAGAACCTTGACCTGTAAATAAAAATACTAATTTATTTTCTTTATGAGAATCTGTTTCTTTATCAATATTGGTAAAAATATTATCTTTAGTTCCATCTTCTAAATATCTCTCCATTTTGCTTACTATGTTTTCTCTATCATTTCCCGATACAATAAATCTATAATTGAAATCTGATTTATTTATATTATTAGTATAAACAATGTCTCTAAAACTAAATTGTTCATTGTCTACAATATACTCAATATTATTTCTTATATTATTAAATAAAGCTGCCTTACTTTTAGCTGATATTTTAAATAAATACGAAAAATCTTTAACGTTATGCTCTTCTATGTCCTTATTATTAGGTTCCTCTATTATTACATGGGCATTTGAACCTCCAAACCCAAAGCCATTTATACCAACTCTCCTAAGTCTTCTTTTCTTTTTCCATTCAGTATTTTTTGCTACAACTTCAACTGGAATTTCCTGCCATGGTATAAATGAATTTGGTTCTATAAAATTCAAATTAGCTGGAATCACATTATTTTTAAATATTAATAATGCCTTGATTATACTTGCTATTCCCGATGCAGCTTCCAAATGACCTATATTAGACTTTACCGAACCTATTTTTAGTGGATTTTCTTTGATTCTATTCTTGCAATAAGCATTAGCAACTGCATTTACTTCAATTGGATCTCCTAATTTAGTTCCTGTTCCGTGCATTTCAATATAATCGATATCATTTGGGTTTAAATTAGCACTATTTAATGCCTTTTTTATAACTTTTTCTTGTGATAATCCATTAGGTGCTGTTAATCCATTACTTCTCCCATCTTGATTTATAGCTGTTCCTCGAATTATCCCTAAAATATTATCTTTCTCTTTTTCAGCGTCTTTTACTCTCTTTAATATTAGTACTCCTGCACCTTCTCCTCTACCATATCCATCAGCCGATGCATCAAAGCTCTTACTTTGTCCATCAGGAGATATTGCACCTAGCTTTGAAAAACATATATGAATTGATGGAGTTATCATTAAATTTACACCTGCAACTACAGCTGTATCTATCTCACCTGATTCAATAGCTTTACAAGCAACATGCAAAGCAGTTAGTGCTGATGAACATGCTGTGTCCACAGACATACATGGTCCTTCAAACCCAAATACATATGATATTCTCCCGCATGCAGTACTAAATGTAGTTCCTGTAAGGGAATACGGATTCACCTTACTTAAATCACCTGATTTATAATGTGCAAAGGAATATTCATCACCCGCAATTCCTACATATACGCCTGTATTGGTTCCAAAATATTCTCTTATATCCATCCCTGAACTTTCAAATGCTTCCCATGTTAATTCCAATAAAATTCTCTGTTGGGGATCTAATGATTCTGCTTCTTTGGGTGATATGTTAAAAAACTGTGCATCAAACTTATTAATTGGTACGTTTAGAAATCCACCTTTCTTAGTATACATTTTTCCAGGCTCATTTTTATCTTCACTATAATATTTATCAATATCCCATCTATCTCTAGGCATATTTGAAATTCCGTTTTTCCCACTAATTAAAACATCCCAGTATTCCTCTGGACTATTTCCTCCATTGGGAAAACGGCAACTCATTCCTACAATTGCTGCATTATAATCTTCAGTACTTTCATGATTTTTCGTATTACTATTTTTATTAGGTTCCTTATCTTCATTGTTTAATTTATTGAATAAATATTTTGAAAATTCATTTATAGTTGGGCATTTAAATATTGATGAAATTTCAATTTTAATATTAAATTTTGTTGAAGCCTTTTTAATAAATAGTGGAATATTTACTGATTGTAATCCCAACTCGATAAATGGCTTATTACATTCTGTAATTTTTTTATCTAATATTTCTTCAACCAAATTTACTATATATTCTGAAATCTCTTCTTGAGAAACATTGTTATTTAAATTCATATCCCTATTCATCCCTTTCCATTTAGTATTCTATCTCTATATAACTTGGAAATTCCTGAATGTTATCTAAATTATTTTCTAAATATGTAATATTACCTATTTTATCTATCTGCTTAAAACCAGCAAACTTATAAGTAATATACATCATTCTATTTCTGTCTGTAGGTACAAATTCAGCTCTTAATTTCACATTATTGTGTTTTGACAACTTCATTAGGTAATTAAGTAATACACTCCCTACCCCTCTAGACACAACCCTACATGACATTATAAATAATTTAATTGTCCAACATTTCTCATTACACTCCAACAACGTTAATCCTATTTTCCCGTATCCTCCAAATTTATCTTCTAATTCCGCCACTAATAACTTATATTTATTTGAAACTCTAAATTCATTTAATTCATCATACGAATACGTATATCCAGTAGTATTTAATTGATGAGTTCTTACCGTAAGTTCTTCTACTCTCTTTAAATCTTCTTCTTTAGCTTCAGATATTTTAAATTTCATATTAAGTGAAGATAAAAATTCTTCTTTGGTACCACTAAATTTCTCTTCAATTTTATTTCTTTTTATATCATTGATATACATACTTCTACGAAGCTTAGAATCTTTTGTTATAAATTTAGGATTCATTTCATCCATTTCTAACATTTTTCCTATCTCAGAAGAATCTATGCACATAACTTCGGGATGCGTAAATTTTACTTCCTCTAACTCAAAACTCTGATCATCAACAAAAGCTATTGTATCAATTCCTATATTTATAGACTTAGCTATAACAGCAATTGATTCTGATTTTGGTCCCCAATTAATTTGCGGATATATAAAATAATCCGCTAATCCAAATTTTTCTAACTTTTTTATAGCAACATCACTATCATTCTTACTGGCTATAGATTGTAAAATCCCCCTATTATCCAATTCTTTAATTACCTCTAAAGCCTTATCATTAATCGTTATATTTTTGTCTTCACTCAAAATTCCATGCCATATAGTGTTGTCCAAATCCCATACTACACATTTTATTTTTTCCCTTTTTGATTTAACATTTCCCATTTGAATCACCTGAATTTCCATTTTTATAAGTTTTCATATCTAAATGCATTTTTAGCTATTAAACTCTCATGTATTTGGCTGCTTCCTTCTATAATCTCATTTACTCTTGCGTCTCTAAAATATCTCTCGATTGGATAATCTTTAGATAAACCTTTTGCTCCAAATATTTGCACAGCATAGCTAGCTACAGAATTAGCCATTTTTGAAGCAAAATACTTAGCATTCCAAGTTTCCATTATTGAATCGGGATCCTTTAAATCTCTTAATTGTCCTGCATTATAGCAAAGGAGCCTAGCAGCCTGTATATTTACAATCATTTCGGTTATCATCTTTTGTATTAATTGGTGCTCCCGTAATGCAACCTTAAACTGTACTCTTTTTCTACAATAGGCTAAACTTTCATTTAAACATGCTTGTGCTAATCCTACACATCCACATGCAATGGTATATCTACCATAATCTAAAGAATAAAGTCCTACATGGGATAAACCCATTCCCTCTCTTCCAATTAAGTTTTCTTTTGGAATAATACAATTTTCAAATTTTAATTTAGCTATCATTGATGCTCTAGCACCCAATAGACCTTTCATTGGCTCTATAGAAAATCCTTTTGCTCTTTTGTTAACTAAAAGTGCAGTAGTTTTTCCATTTATTTTTGCAAATACTAAAAAAACATCCGCAATTTGTCCCATAGTAATCCACTTTTTATTGCCATTTAAAATATAATTTTCTCCATCCAAAACAGCTGTTGTTTCTATACTATTTGCATCACTTCCCACATTTGGTTCTGTAAGTGCAAATGCGCCTATTAATTCTCCTTTTGCTAGCTTAGGAAGCCAATATTTTTTCTGTTCTTTCGTTCCCCATCTATTAATAGCAATTGCTACCATTCCATGTACAGTTAAGAGTGATCTTGTAGATGAACATCCTTTTCCTACTTCTTCGTTTAATATGCCTATTGTAACAGAATCAAAGCCAAGACCTCCAAAATTGCTTGGAATCATTGAACCCAAGTAACCTTTCTTTTTAATATTGTTAATGATATTTTCTTGTAGAATTTCTTCTACATCATTTTTAGCCGCGTAAGGCGTTATATACTTATCTACAAATATTTTAAATTCTGACTGTAGCTTTAATTGTTCTGGTGTTAACGACATCATTATTTTCCCCCTTGTACAATCAAGCTATAACACTTGATAAAAATCTATTTATATTTCTATCGAACATTACACTTCTTATTTGTTACTTTGCCTTTTACTATCAATAAGCTTTATCATAGAATTTATTGACTTAAAATTACTTAGATCCAAGTCTTCATTTTCAATTGTTATTGAAAATTCCTTTTCAATAAACATTACTAATTGCATTGCAAACAAAGAATTTACAAACCCTAATGAAAATATATCCTCGTCATCCTTCAATTCATAATTAGTAAAATACCGTGATAAGAAATTCTTAATTTTAATTTTTGACTCTTCCATCAAATCTTCCCCTTTTTACATATTGTATTTTTTTAATAATAGAAAACCATATTCTTTTATTATTTTTATATTAATACTTATAAAATCCTTTACCCGTTTTTCTTCCGCAGGCTCCACCATAAACCATTTTTCTAATTAATGGACAGCATCTAAACTTAGGATCCTGATAACTTTCAAAAAGTATATCCAATGAATTCATTACTGTATCAAGTCCTATAAGATCTGCTGTTTCAAGCGGTCCCATTTTATGACCAAAGCAGTTCTTAAATATTTTATCTACTTTTTCTGGTGTCGCAACCCCGTCCTGTACTACAAAAGCAGCTTCATTCATAAAAACATGCGAGATTCTATTTGAAACAAATCCTGGATAATCATTTACTAAAATGCATTTCTTATTAATATCTGAGAATAATTCTTCTACCTTTTTTATGGTTTCATCAGAAGTATTAAGTCCCCTTATAGTTTCCACTGTATCTTTCATTGGTACTGGATTCATAAAATGAGCACCAATTATTTTAGATTGTCTCTTTGTTAATGCTGCAATTTTAGTTATAGATATACAGGATGTATTAACCATAAATATGCAATTGCTTGGACATATTTTATCTATTTTCTCATAAACTGCTTTCTTAATATTCCATTTTTCTGTGACGTTTTCTACAACAAAATCCGAATTTTTTATGGAATTGTAATCAGTAGTAAAATTTATTCGTGATAATACATCTTCATAATTATTTTCCATTTTGTTTTTGCAAAATAAATTTTGTAATCTAACATTATTCTGTATAGTTTCTTTTGCTTGTGACAAAATTTCATCTGAAACATCAATCAAATTTACATAAAATCCTTTTTGTGAAAATGTTTGCGCTACACCTTTTCCTATAACTCCCGCACCAATTACTCCAATATTTTTCATATTACTCACCATCTACATCTCTCCTTTTTAATTTTGCATATAAGTTTTAATATAAATGCTTATCATACTTATATAAAAAAATTTTGCTGAAATTAACATTTAATATCTTGATTTCAAATGTTTTATGTAGAATATTTTATTTTTGTATTAGTTTTAAATATTTGCATAATATTGTATATAATGTTATAATTCATTATATAATTTGGTCTACCTATTACCTATTATAATATTTATTGCCGTATTTGTAAATATTTAAATGTTTTTTATTGTAATTTTATATATAAAGTTACATTATAAAAAATTTTATACAAATAATTCATTTATTTTTTATGCTCCTATAGCATTCGACAGTATATTTTTAGCATTTTAGAAAGATGCAAATTTTTTAATATTTTATTTGAAATTCTAGTAAAAAATAAAATTACACTAGGATTGTTGAAAACATTTTTGTTGTGAATTGGGGGAATATTAATGATTTGGGATAAAAAAAACGAATGCATGAGTCGTGAAGAAATGAGAGCAATTCAAGGAAAAAGACTTGTACATACCGTTGAATATGTTTATCATAACGTACCATTTTATAGAAAAAAAATGCATGAATTAGGGCTGGAGCCTGGAGATATTAAAGGAATTGATGATTTATCAAAGCTTCCTTTTACTACAAAACAGGATATAAAGAATAATTATCCTTATGGTCTATTTGCAGTTCCAACAAATGAGATAGTAAGGCTTAATTCATCCTCAGGAACAACCGGTCACCCTATTGTAGTAGGATATACAAAAAAAGATTTAGTAACCTGGTCTGAGGTAGTAGCAAGATGTCTTTCTGCTTATGGAATAAATAGCCATGATTTTGTTCAAGTGGCATACGGCTATGGACTCTTTACAGGAGGAATTGGGCTACATTATGGAGTGGAGAAAATCGGTGCTACAGTAATACCAATTTCATCCGGAAACACAAAAAAACAAATACAAATAATGAAAGATTTTGGTACTACTGTACTTGCTTGCACACCTTCTTATGCCCTCCATTTAGCTGAAACAATGCATGAAATGGGAATTAAAAATGAAGACCTTAATCTAAAACTTGGTATTTTTGGTGCTGAACCTTGGACAGAAAATATGAGAAAGAGGCTTGAACAAAATCTAAATATTAAGGCAATGGACATTTATGGCCTTAGTGAAATAATAGGACCCGGTGTCGCTTTTGATTGTGAAATGCAAAATGGACTTCATATAAATGAAGATCACTTTATTCCTGAAATTATAAATCCTAGTACTTTTGAGGTTCTTCCTTATGGATCACAGGGTGAAATAGTTTTTACAGCTGTTACAAAAGAGGCATTACCTCTTATAAGGTACAGGACTAGAGATTTAACTACGCTTCATAATGAAAAATGTGAATGTGGTAGGAGTCTTATCAAAATGGAAAAATGTTTAAAAAGAAGCGATGATATGCTCATTATTAGAGGCGTTAATGTTTTTCCTACTCAAATTGAAAGTGTATTACTCGAAAACAAAGAAACTAAACCTCACTATATGTTACTTGTTGATAGAGTAAACGACTTGGATACTTTAGAAATTTTGGCTGAAGTCAATGAAGAATTTTTCTCAAATGATATTAAAAAACTCAAAATAATTACTAAAAAAATTAAACATAACATTGAATCTGTCTTAGGCATAAGCATAAAACTAAAGTTAGTTAAACCAAATACTATTGAAAGAAATGAAGGAAAAGCTAAAAGAACAATTGATAGAAGAATACTATAAAATAACTCAAGAAGTAAAAATTTAAAAAACAATATTCTACTAAAAAATAATGAATCACCTTATTATAGAAACTACCTTTTAGATATAAACATTAATTGTAGTGAATTTCATAATTTAACTCTAACAAATAGGCAGTTATCTTGAAATTCTCTACACTATTTTAAAGCAATTATATAATTAATATCGAAAATAGTGTGCTTTTAACACTATTTATTTTTTAATTTTATTGTAAACATATGTTCGTGAAAAGTGTTTTCATGGCAAATAAATAAATAGAAGTTTTTACAAATGAACAAATAGACACCCTTAAAGTAGCTTTAAAAGGTAATAGATTACAAGCATTAAGTATTACTAGCATTAAGACAAGGTGAGCTTATATGGCTAAAATGAGATAATATAGACAGCTTTAATAATAAACTTAATGTAATCGAAAGCGTATCACAAATAAGTATAATATATAAAAAAAGGCTGATATAAATTATCAACCTCACGTAATGCCTCTATTTATTTATATATGGTGCGCCCAGAGGGAATCGAACCCCCGACCTTCAGATTCGAAGTCTGCAACTCTATCCAACTGAGCTATGAGCGCCTAAAAACGCCTTTAATAAAATTGGAGCGGGTAGAGGGAATCGAACCCTCGTAACTAGCTTGGAAGGCTAGCACTCTACCATTGAGTTACACCCGCATATTATTATTGGTCGGGGTGACAGGGATTGAACCTGCGACCTCATGGTCCCAAACCACGCGCGCTCCCATCTGCGCCACACCCCGACGCCATTAAACTAAACATAATAAATGGTGCGTCATCAGGGACTCGAACCCTGGGCACCCTGATTAAGAGTCAGGTGCTCTACCAACTGAGCTAATAACGCACATAAAACAAATATATTTTTAAAAGGTTGGTGCGTTTTAAGGGATTCGAACCCCCGGCCCACGGCTTAGAAGGCCGTTGCTCTATCCAACTGAGCTAAAAACGCACGCTTGGAGCGGGTAGAGGGAATCGAACCCTCGTAACTAGCTTGGAAGGCTAGCACTCTACCATTGAGTTACACCCGCATATGGAGCGGAAGACGAGATTCGAACTCGCGACGTTCACCTTGGCAAGGTGACGCTCTACCACTGAGCCACTCCCGCATATTTTTTTATTGGTGCAGGTAGAGGGAGTCGAACCCACACACCGAAGTACTAGATCCTAAGTCTAGCGCGTCTGCCAATTCCGCCATACCTGCATTGGTGGCTTATCGGGGAATCGAACCCCGGACACCATGATTAAAAGTCATGTGCTCTACCAACTGAGCTAATAAACCTCATTTATTTTTATATGTATTGGCTGGGATGGCAGGATTCGAACCTACGGAATGCAGGAGTCAAAGTCCTGTGCCTTACCACTTGGCTACATCCCAACAATGGGGTGAGTATAGGGACTCGAACCCTAGACATCCAGAACCACAATCTGGCGCTCTACCAACTGAACTATACTCACCGTAATATGGTGCGCCATCAGGGACTCGAACCCTGGGCACCCTGATTAAGAGTCAGGTGCTCTACCAACTGAGCTAATAGCGCATATATGGAGCGGGTAGAGGGAATCGAACCCTCGTAACTAGCTTGGAAGGCTAGCACTCTACCATTGAGTTACACCCGCATTATGGTGCGTTTTAAGGGATTCGAACCCCCGGCCCACGGCTTAGAAGGCCGTTGCTCTATCCAACTGAGCTAAAAACGCACGTTTGGAGCGGAAGACGAGATTCGAACTCGCGACGTTCACCTTGGCAAGGTGACGCTCTACCACTGAGCCACTCCCGCATATTTTTTTATTGGTGCAGGTAGAGGGAGTCGAACCCACACACCGAAGTACTAGATCCTAAGTCTAGCGCGTCTGCCAATTCCGCCATACCTGCATTGGTGGCTTATCGGGGAATCGAACCCCGGACACCATGATTAAAAGTCATGTGCTCTACCAACTGAGCTAATAAACCTTATTTATTTTTATATGTATTGGCTGGGATGGCAGGATTCGAACCTACGGAATGCAGGAGTCAAAGTCCTGTGCCTTACCACTTGGCTACATCCCAACAATGGGGTGAGTATAGGGACTCGAACCCTAGACATCCAGAACCACAATCTGGCGCTCTACCAACTGAACTATACTCACCATATATTTTTTAAAGTGGTGCGTTTTAAGGGATTCGAACCCCCGGCCCACGGCTTAGAAGGCCGTTGCTCTATCCAACTGAGCTAAAAACGCACGCTTGGAGCGGGTAGAGGGAATCGAACCCTCGTAACTAGCTTGGAAGGCTAGCACTCTACCATTGAGTTACACCCGCATATTATTTATTGGTCGGGGTGACAGGGATTGAACCTGCGACCTCATGGTCCCAAACCACGCGCGCTCCCATCTGCGCCACACCCCGATATGTTAAAACTTTTTACCTGCTGTTTGACGACAAAAATTATTCTACACTATACAGCCAGTTTCGTCAACCCTTTTTTTCATTTTTTTATAAATTATTTATTATAGGGTGTATCGTTTCACTATTTATTTCCACATATGCAAAACTATTACTTCCACTTCTGGAGTAAGATACACTACCAGGATTTACGTACCATACACCATCTTCTAGAGAAACATAAGGTACATGTGTATGCCCAAAAAGCACAATATCCGCACCTACTTCTTTAGCTTTATATTCTAATTTAAATGTGTCATATTTCACACCATATTTATGTCCATGAGTTATAAAAAATTTTTTACCACCAAGAATAAAAGTTTTTTCAGATGGTATTTTGCAAAAATCACAATTTCCGCTAATATATATTATTTGCCCGTCATAATATTTTTTAATCTCATCCACATCTTGCACATTATCTCCTAAATGTATAATTGTATCCACATTTTTTAGAGAGTCACATGCTTTTTTTATATTACCTTTAGACATATGTGTATCACTCATAACTGCTATAAGCACTTTAATCCCTCCAATTTAGTTTTTTTATCTCTGCACATAAATTTTTAAGTGCAACTGCTCTATGACTTATTGAGTTTTTTTCATCACTTACTAATTCTGCAAATGTTTTGTTGAATTTAGGAATATAAAAAAGAGGGTCATATCCAAATCCACTATCTCCCTTTTCCTTATCAGTGATATAGCCAGTTACTTCTCCTGATACTTTTATAATATTTTCCCCATTCACTATAAAAACAATAGCGCATACAAACTTTGCAGTTCTTTTCTCAAATGGAATGCCTTTTAGGAGAGAAAGCAATTTTTCATTATTTTTCTCAGAATCTCCATGTACACCTGCAAATCTCGCTGAATATATACCAGGTTTACCATCAAGAACATCTACCATAAGCCCCGAATCATCTGCCATAACCATACAATCTTTTTTTAGTTTATATATTTCATATGCTTTTTTATATGCATTTTCCATAAAAGTACTTCCATTTTCCTCTACTTCAATATCAATTTTTTCTTCTTTAAGAGATACTACTTCCAGTGGAAAATCACTTAATATTTCTTTTATTTCTTTTATTTTATTCTGATTATTACTTGCAATTATAACTTTTTTCATTTTTGAATCACCATTCTTTCCATCTACTCCAAATATTTTCACATTTAATCTATCACAGATTCCAAAGCAATCTCATATTATATAATAGATTAATTATACTAGGACGGTGTAGACCTTGAAATATATAGGACCATTTTTTAGACTTAATTCATTTAATAAAAGTTCTATAAAAAATCAATTATTTTACTTATCAAAAGAATCCCTAAAAGATATAATTTTTAATTCAAAATGTGGAATTAAAATGTCTTCGAAAGATCTAAAATCAAAACAATGTCCTTTAAATGATATTAACACATTTAAGTCGTTTTCTCCACTAATAAGTCTATATAGAAAATCCAGTTGTAAGCTTGAAACTGTAAATAATAAATCAAATTGGAAAAATTCTAACATAAAAAAAGAGATTTTAGTTTCTTCTAATGCTTATATGAATTTAAGCCTTCTAGAATTATCCTCTTATTATGCAAAACTTAAGGATGCTTATCCTAAAAAAAATAATATGGATAACTTATATTTATTTATCGCAAAAAAGCAATTAGATTTTTGCAATTCATACTTAAGAAATTTTGAAGGAGTATTCATTGATAAATCAGATATTTCAAATGAACTACTATCAAAAATAGAGCTTGAAGACAAAAAGAAAAACAAAGGCTTCAAATTTTCAAATCAAGCACTTTTAATGTGCGCTTATTATAAATACTCAACTATTTCACAAGATAAATTTGCTGCAGATTACCAAAAATTCTCTTTTGATATTTTAGATATGTTTATTAGATTTAGAAATGAGCTATATTCTTTGTCTTTTGCTGAATTAAATAAATTATCACTTGCACTTAACATATTCTATAACTACAGTAAGCATGAAAAATCTTATGAATTACTAATTGATATATTTGAATATTTAACTGAAACCTATGAAGATACAGCTTTTAATGACAATATAGAAAATCAATGTTTATTATGCCTAAATGCTTTTCTTCTGTACAAAAATTCTGGAATATTAAAATTTAAAGAAAATGCCATAAAAATATATTCTTTTCTAGCAGATTTATATGATCCATCATTAGGCATCTTTCTTAAAAAAAGCAATAAAAAAGATATAAGTTTTTCCTGCAACGAAATATTACTTTATGTTATGAATTCAATATTAATATCTGATTTTTGTGAAAATGACAATTCCTATGAAAACATACTTATAAACACCTTCAAGCATCAAGTTCTAGACTCTGGCCTAATACCTTCATGGCCTGAAGCTCCAAACATTGATGATCCTGAAAGATACAAAAATTTTTCATTAAAATCAGAAGATTTACTTGAAGAAAATAATTTTAAAATGCCTATTATACCAACTCCCAAAAGTGCTGAAATGGCTTCCATATTCTTTAAAAAAGTAACTTATAACAAACGAAAAAATACTTTTTCAATATCTAAAAAATCATTTTACAGCGACAACAATATGTTTCTATTTTTCCTAATTATTCATCTTTTTAAAAGAAAGTAAAGCCAATAATTTCCTAAGACATAAAAAGAAATAATTTGCCTATGTGCCCCTAAATTCTAAAGGCTAATAAGCTATCAGTTGTACCATTCACTAGATACAATTTAAGTTATACGTGTTCCAAAATGATAGTACAAAAACATTATGGTGCATGTATAACTTAATAGTTAAACAATGTATTTACTATTAGTTCACCATATTTATTTTCTTTTAAATTTTTAAATTTTTCTTTTCTACATACAACGTTATTTTTAAGTGCTATTGGAACGACAGGTAAATCATTTACTAGCTGCTTTTCCATATTTTTTAATGTATTATCATTATCTCCGTTCAAATTGTGAAGGTAATACACATAATCATCATAATTTAAATTTTTATAATTTAAATTTTGAGGTGAATTTGAATCCCACATTTCAAAGAAGCTAACTGCGCTATCATACCATATATTGTAATCACCAAAATAAACATCATACTTTCCTTGCTTTATAATTTCATTTAACTCCTTATAATCATATCCCTCTATATCAAAATTTATTTCAGACTTATTTTGACTTTTTAATTCTTCATTTATGCTGTGTACCATCTCTTCACATACTTCTCTGTTTAAGTTATTTTCTCTATAAACGATTTTAATCTTTTGACTTTCGGAGTATCCACTTTTATCTAAATTGTCCATACTAGATTTTATATCTAAATTTTTAAATAAATTTTCGCAATCTCCCGCTTTAAAAAGCTCATATGGAACAAACGTGTTTTCGCTAGTAACAATATTACCTGGTACGGAATTTACTATCTTATCTCTATCTAAGAGGCATGTTACAGCTTTTCTAAAATTAATATTGCTGCAAATACTAGGCTTATTCAAATTAAAATAAATAGCTAAGGTATCCCATGTCCTAAATATTCCTACCTCACCCTTATCTTTTAATTTAGATATTTCACTTAAAGGAGGATTTAAAAATATATCTACATCTTTTGAATTTTCAAAATCAGTAACAGCATATGCACTTACATTTCTTTCATCATGGTGATATTTCATCTTAAATTCATTTAATTTAATACTATCTTTTAAAAAATAGTTATCATTTTTCTTAAGTAAAACAGTATTACCGGAAATTTTTGAAATTGAATATGGCCCAGAATAACTTATCTTAGAATAATATTTAGTCCAATTTTTTAAATTTGCATCTATTTTACGCACATTGTATATTGGTTGGGCTAACTTTTTTAAAAAATAGCTGCACGGAGAATTAAGCCTTATTCTGATGGTGCTATCATCAATAACATTTATAGCTACTTTATCAAAGGATGTTTTTCCTTTAATGTAATCATCAACACCATATATACAGTTCAAATCATACCCATATAATTTTTTATTTTCGCAAGATAGTATTTGCTTAAAAAAATCATATATATCATGCGCTGTCATATTATCCGAATTACTCCATTTTAAACCGTTCCTAATATGAAAGGTATATTCCATACCATCTTGTGATATAGTCCATTTATCAGCTAGCCCTGGCCTTATTTGCATAGTATTATAGTCTTCATATACAAGTCCTGAAAATAACATATTTAATATCTCATTATTTTTTACATTTTTAGAATCAATCGAGTATAAATCTTGAGAAACTTCTCCAATGTCATAGACTAAGTATTTTTCTTTTTTCCCTGCACTAACACTTTTTTCTTTTTTTTCTACACAGCCTACTAATATAGAACTAATAATTAAAAATACACTTAATACTTTAATAAAATTCTTCATATATATATCTACCTTTATACATAATTTATTACCTACATATAATTATTTCCACTTAAAAGTTAAATAAACATTTTTAATGAATATTATGGTATAATATACGTGTAAAATTGTATTATAAAAGCAATACTAGTTGAGATAATTTATAACTTTGGAGGTACTAAAATGCAACTTGCTTTAGAAATAGCTGGCTTGTCAGCAATACTTATATTTGT
This sequence comes from Clostridium pasteurianum, assembly GCF_001705235.1. Taxonomy (NCBI): domain Bacteria; kingdom Bacillati; phylum Bacillota; class Clostridia; order Eubacteriales; family Clostridiaceae; genus Clostridium; species Clostridium pasteurianum. The sequence goes on along the minus strand of NZ_MCGV01000001.1, from coordinate 3,511,669 downwards.
TTTTATTGGAATATGGAGCTTTATATTATTTAACAAAACTTTAGGGCAGCTAAAATATCAAAACTATCTATTAGAAAAATTAATACAAAGTTTTATTATTTCTAAAAGCAACGATACAGCAAAAGATGATACTGAGGAAGATTAACTATTGGTTTTATATTCTTAGATGCATTTTAAGTATCAAATTAATTTACATAATTATAAATTGCAAGAAATGCACTTTACTAAAATCCAGTTTTATTTCTTACAAAATCACTAAAAAATACAGCAGATTTAATATGTACAAAATTATTAAATCTGCTGTATTTTATTTATCAATATTCTTTTAAATATAGTCTATTTATTAAGCTCTTGGGTCATAAGTTTATTTACCATTTTAGGATTTGCTTTTCCTCTTGTCTTTTTCATAACAAGACCTATTAGGAATCCTATAACTCTATTTTTTCCATTTTTATAATCCTCAATTGAATTAGGGTTTTCGCTTAAAACTTCTTTTATAACCTTTAAAATATCATCCTCATTACTATTTTGAACAAGACCTTCTTCTTCAATTATAACCTTAGGCGATTTACCAGTTTCAAACATCTTTACAATAACTTTTTTACCTATAGCATTAGATATAGTTCCCTTATTGATAAGAGATATAAGCTCCGCTAATTGATCTGGTGTGAATTTCAAATCTTCAACCCATACATAATTTTCTTTCATTATCTTCGAAATATCACCCATGAGCCAATTTGATGCGCTTTTAGCATCCTTGCTTAACTTAGCTGTCTTTTCAAAAAAGTCAGCCATAGACATAGTAAGTGTTAAAACTGATGCATCATACTTAGGTATATCAAATTCTTTTATAAACCTTTCCTTCTTCTGATGTGGAAGTTCAGGTATAGTCTTTCTTATACTTTCAATCCATTCATCACCTATATTTAAAGTTACAAGATCACCTTCTGGAAAATATCTATAATCATTTGCCTCTTCCTTACTTCTCATTGGGGCAGTTTCATTTTTATCATTATCCCATCTTCTAGTTTCTTGAACTAATTTCTCTCCGCTTTCTATTGCTTTTACATGTCTCTCATATTCATAATTAAGTGCTTTTTCTACTTCTTTAAAGGAGTTTATATTCTTTATTTCAGTTCTGACTCCAAATTTATTTGATCCTTTTTCCATTACTGAAACATTTGTATCACATCTAAGTGATCCTTCCTCCATTTTACAATCAGATACACCTATACATGAAAGTATGCTTTTAAGCTGTTCAAGACATGCAACAGCTTCTTTAGGGCTTCTCATATCTGGCTTTAAAACTATTTCTGCAAGTGGAACTCCACATCGATTAAAATCTACTAAACTTCCTGCATTAGTATGTAAAAGCTTAGCTGCATCCTCTTCTATGTGTATTCTTTCTATACCAATTCTCTTCTTTACTCCATCTTCAAGTTCTATTTCAACATATCCATTTGTGCATAGTGGCAACTCATCCTGAGTTATCTGATAGTTTTTAGAGTTATCTGGATAAAAAATATGTTTTCTATCCATCCTGCTAATGTGTGTTATTGAACAATTTAAAGCCAAACCAGCTTTAATACCATATTCAACTGCCTTTTTATTTATATGAGGAAGCGAACCTGGAAGTCCCATGCATACAGGACAAACGTGCGTATTAGGCTGACCACCAAATTCTGCAGTACATCCACAGTACATTTTTGTCTTTGTAGCAAGTTCAGTATGTATTTCAAGACCTATAACAATTTCATATTCCATTACTTTTCACCATCCTTACCTATATACTAGCTATCTTTTCGTGCCATTTAGTAGATTGCTCATAACTATAAGCTAAATTAAAGAGTGTGTCCTCTCTAAAATAGTTTCCCATTATTTGAAGACCAACAGGAAGACCTGAAACAAATCCACATGGTACAGATATTGATGGAATCCCTGCTATATTTACAGGTACAGTATATATATCAGACATATACATTGAAAGTACATCTTTAGTCTTTTCACCTATCTTAAATGCTGGTGTAGGTGTTGTAGGTGTAATAATAGCATCAAACTCATTAAATACTTTTGTAAAATCCTGTTTTATTAAATTTCTTACCTTTAATGCTTTTTTATAATATGCATCATAATACCCTGCTGAAAGAACATATGTACCAAGCATAATTCTTCTCTTTGCTTCTTTTCCAAACCCCTTGCTTCTAGATTTAACATACAAATCAATTGGATCTTTGGCTTCCATGTCCCTATAGCCATATCTTACTCCATCAAATCTAGCAAGGTTAGAAGAAGCTTCTGCTGATGAAATTATGTAATATGCAGCAAGTGCATAATCAGATAAAGGAAGTGAACATGCTTTAACTTCTGCACCATTTTCTTCAAATACCTTAATTGCCTCTTCAACAGCTTTTCTTACTGAATCATCTAAACCTTTTTCGAAGAATTCCTTAGGAATACCTATCTTTTTGCCTTTAATATCCTTATTAAGATTCTTTGAATAATCTTGAACTGGCGTATCTACCGTTGTAAAATCCATGTTATCAAGACCAGCAATACTTTGAGTTAAAAGGGCACAGTCCTCTACATCTCTTCCAAACATTCCAACTTGATCAAGTGTTGAACCAAAAGCAACAACTCCGTATCTTGATATTCTTCCATAAGTAGGCTTTAATCCAACAAGACCGCAAAAAGAAGCTGGCTGCCTTACAGAACCTCCTGTTTCAGTACCAAGTGCTAAAGGAGCCTCAAGTGAAGCTACAGCAACAGCAGATCCTCCCGAAGAGCCTCCTGGAACTCTCTTAATATCCCATGGGTTTTTAGATATTTTATAAGCACTATTTTCTGTAGAAGATCCCATAGCAAACTCATCCATGTTTGCCTTTCCAATTATAATTCCATTATTTTTTCTTAAATTCTTTGTTACTGTAGCATCATATGGAGACACGTATCCTTCAAGTATCTTAGATGCACACGTATTTTGCATATTTTTTACGCTTATATTATCTTTAATTATAACAGGCACTCCTGAAAGTCCACTTAAGGTTTCACCCTTTTCAATTTTTTCATCAAGTACCTTAGCACTATTAATTGCCTCATCTTTGGCAACATAAAGCAGTGCATCTACCTTTTTATCCACTGCTTCAATTCTATTAATAAAAGCATTAGTAACTTCTTCAGCCTTAACTTCTTTTTTAGAAATCATGTCTTTAAGTTCATGTGCTTTCAATTTATAAAGCTCCATACTTATCCCTCCTTGAAAATTATTCTATTATCTTAGGTACTACTATATATTCCTCAAGATTTTTAGGTGAATTTTTAATGACATCCTGTAAATTCATAGATTCTTCAACTTCATCTTCCCTAAATTTATTTTCAATATAATATGGGTTTACAATTATATCCACATTATCTGTATTAAGTTCATTTAATTTATCCACATACCCAAGTACACTGTTAAGGTCATTTATTAATCCTTTCTTCTCATCTTCATTAAATTCAAGCCTTGCAAGTTCAGCCACGTATTCAACATCTTTTTTAGAAACAGACATAATATACCTCACTTTCTTTATTATCCATAATAAAATATATCAAATTAAATTATACAATTATTATCATATAATCTCAAATTTTTTTAAAATTATTTAAATACAAAATAGCCAAATATAAAAAACCTTAATAAATGACATACTTAAATCGATAAATACTAAATCAAGAACTCCGCACATTCCCCTATTATATTTATCATCTGCCATTCATTAAGATTTTCACGTTAAAAAAATTCATATATGTATAAAACATAATATTCAATTTTACACATTAACTTTTAGAATACTCCAACATACATAAAAAAAGCAGTTCCAAGCGCTATGGCCGTGCAGCATAAAGAATAAATTAAACTCTTTATCTTGTCAGTTTTGTCATAAATCTTCACAGCCCAGATAAGCATTGTAAATATCATAAAACTTTGAAACATTTTGTAATTGTTAAAATATTGTATAGTAAATAACTGATATGTAGTTAAAACAGTAAAGATTAGAGCTAATGTAGTTAAAGAGACAGACAACCATCCTAAACATTCTATTGTTTTTTTAACCATATTATTTCCCCCTAACACAACCTCTTCATATATTATAACAATTTTTATTATTTGTAAACAGTTTATTGTTCAATTTACATATTATTTAAAATTTCTTCAAACTCTTCTTCTGTTAATATTTTAATACCTAGTTTAACAGCTTTATCATATTTAGAGCCAGGATTTTCTCCAGCAATAACATAGTCAGTTTTTTTGCTTACACTTCCCGCAACATTTGCGCCAAGCTTTTCAAGTTTATCTTTTATTTCTGTTCTACTATAATTTTGAAGGCTTCCTGTTGGAACTACCGTTTTACCAGTAAAAGCATTTTCATTAACATCATTCTCTTCATAAAATGGTGTTACACCAAGCTCAAATAATTCATTTATACTCTTTTCTATACTTTCCTGTTTAAAGAACTCAACAATGCTTTGAGCAACAATATCTCCTATATCAGGTATTGAAACAAGCTCTTCCAAGGATGAATTCTTTATATTTTCAAATCTTTTAAAGTGCTTTGCAAGATCTAAAGCTGTTTTTTTGCCAACGTTAGGAATTCCAAGCGCAAACACAAAAGATGCAAGATCACATTTTTTGCTCTTTTCTATTGAATTTATAAGATTATTAGCTTTTTTATCCTTGAATTTATCAAGTCCCATTAAATCTTCTTTTTTTATTCTGTACAAATCAGATATACTTTTTATATTTAATTTTTCAAATAATTGTTCAGCCGTTTTTTCACTAAAACCTTCTATATTCATAGCCTCTCTGCATGCAAAATGAACTATACTCTTAACCATTTGTGGTTTGCAGGATAAGGTATTTTCGCAAAAAAGATGCACACCTTCTTTTACAATCTCGCTACCACAATAAGGACACTTTGTTGGTGCTTCTATTTCCTGTACATTCTCATCAATGGAATCCTCTACTACTCCCATTATTTCAGGTATTACATCATTAGATCTTCTTATAAAAACTCTTGCACCTATTTTAACTTTTTTTCTTTTTATATCATCCATATTGTTAAGAGTAGCCCTTTTGACTATTACTCCAGCTAATTCAACAGGCTCCAAAATAGCTACAGGACTAACTCTTCCACTTCTTCCTACATTCCATTCAACTCCTAAAAGTTTGGTTGTAGCTTCTTCTGCTTCAAATTTATAAGCTATTGCCCATTTAGGAAACTTTATAGTATATCCAAGGTAATCTCTTGTTTTGTAGTCATTAATTACAATTACAACACCATCAATGTCATAATTCAATTCACTTCTTATTTTACCAATATACTGGATTTCATTTTTTATCTCTTCAAGAGTTGTGCACTCTTTCATATAACCATCTTCCGGGAAACCCATTTCATTTATGAAATTCATCATCTCTATATAAGTTTTAAAAGGCTTCCCCTCGTTATATCCCACATCATAAAAAAATGCAGATAAATTCCTTCGTGCAGTTTCACGAACATTAAGGTTTCTTAAAGCTCCAGCAGCACCGTTTCTCAAATTTTTAAGAGGCGTTTCAGCCATTTTGTTGTACTCCTCAAAAGCTTCTTTAGTCATTATTGCTTCACCATGTACTTCAACTACCGAACTATTATTTATCTTAAGAGGCAGTGACTTAATAGTTTTAGCCTGATTTGTTATATCCTCACCAATGACTCCAGTTCCTCTTGTAGCTGCTTTTACCATAACACCGTTTTCGTCATATGTACAATTAATAGTTAATCCATCAAACTTTTTAGTAAGTACATACTTTAATGGAGGAAGTTTGTCCTCATGGTTAAGATTATATTCATCTACCGCTTTTTTATTCCTATTATGCCAGTCAATAATCTCCTCAAAACTCTGTGCCTTGCCAAGGCTCCAGAGTTTATTTTTATGTGTATATTTTTCAAATTGCTTAAGAACAACATCTCCAACCCTAACCGTAGGAGAATATGGATATGTAATTCCAGTATCCTTTTCTAATTTTACAAGTTCATCATACTTTTTATCATATTCTTTATCAGCAACAACAGGATCATCAAGCACATAATAGCTATATGAATATTTGTTTAATTCCTCTATAAGCTGCTTCATTTTTAGAATTTTTTCATCTTTTTCACTCATATTCATTACCTCATTCCAATATTTTATAAATGTGCTATAGAAGCTGCAGCGGTGCCATATCAAGTCTCAAATTCTTTATGCCCATGTTTTCAAAAGCAATAGTCAAATTTATATGTCCATCTATCTTATTTGTAGTTATTATTGTTCCCTTACCGAATTTCAAATGAACAACTTTAGCTCCTTTTACAGCATCCTTCTCACTTAAAGCCTTGGATTTATTATTTTTAGCTTCAATTGACTTTTTAATCATATCATTTTTTGAAGTCTTGTGTTGCTTAAAACCAGAAAATAATAAATTTTTAGGTGGAATATCATGGGTATTAGAAAATAATCCTGTAGTATCTCTCTTAGTATGCTCACCATCGTCTAAATTTACGTATTGTTTTAAATTTTCATCTATTTCATTTACAAAATCTGATTCCTCAAATGCTTGAATTCTACCAAATACTCTTCTTGTTTTTGCTGAAGTCATATATAATTTTTCTTTAGCACGTGTTATTCCAACATACGCAAGTCTTCTTGATTCTTCCATTTCGTATTCATTATTAAATGAGGCCATTCCAGGGAATATTCCATTTTCCATACCTGCCATGAAAACAACAGGGAACTCCAATCCCTTTGCACTGTGAACTGTCATCATAACAACAGTATCAGCATCCTCATTATAATTATCAACATCAGCCACAAGTGCCGTTTTCTCTAAAAATGCTGCTAATGTTTTATCTGCTGAAGTTTCTTCAAAATCAACTGCTGCACTTACTAATTCTTGTAGGTTTTCTATTCTTGCCTTATCCTGAACATCCTCTGATTCTTTAAGTTCTTTTAAATAACCTGTTTGATCAAGTATTTCTCTTATTAGAACCGATACACCTATTTCGTCTTTTCTTCTAATAAAGCTATTTATCATTCCTGCAAATTCTTTAATTGATGAAATTGCCCTTTTGGATATACCAGGTACATTTTCCACATCCAAAAGTGTATCATATAAACATTCATCAACCTCATCTGAAAATTGTTCAAGCTTTGATACTGTAGTCTGTCCTATACTTCTCTTTGGTACATTAATTACTCTCCTAAGACTTACATTATCAAGAGGATTGCATATAAGTTTTAAATACGACATTATATCTCGTATTTCCTTTCTGTCATAAAACTTAAGTCCTCCTATAATTCTATAAGGTATATTTCTTTTTATGAATACATCTTCAAAAATACGCGATTGAGCATTAGTTCTATATAAAATTGCAAAATCCTTATATTTTCTTTTCTCTTCTTTTATACCTTTAGCTATAACAAAAGATACAAAACTTGCCTCATCAATATCGGTTTCTCCCCTATATATCCTTATCTTATCACCATCTTCACTTCTTGTCCTAAGGCTTTTTAAATGCTCATGGGGATTATTTTTAATAACTACATTTGCAGCTTTAAGGATGTTTCCTTTAGATCTATAGTTCTCCTCTAGCTTTATTATAAATGCATTTTTATAATCTTTTTCAAAATTTAATATATTCCTTATATCTGCACCTCTCCAGCCATATATACACTGATCATCATCGCCAACTACACATAAATTTTTGTGTGCTGAGGCCAAAAGCCTTGCAAACTCATATTGAGATTTATTAGTATCTTGATACTCATCTATCATTATGTACTTGAATTTTCTTTGATAAAAAGCTAAAACTTCTGGACACTTATTAAATAATTCTACTGTTTTAAATATCAAATCATCGAAATCCAGAGCATTATTTTCCTTAAGTTTTTTCTGATACATTAAATATACATCAGCTATTTTATTTAGCTTAAAATTATCACTGTTTTGATTTTTATACTGATTTGCAGTTATCAATTTATCCTTTGCAGATCCTATTTTAGATGTTATTTCTTTTGCTGTTATATCCTTTTCATTTATTCCTATTTGTTTAATACATTCCCTAATTAAAATTTTCTGATCATCACTGTCATATATAGTAAAGTTTTTATTGTATCCTATCTTATCAATTTCTCGTCTTAATATTCTTACACATGAAGAATGGAATGTAGATATCCACATATTATCAACTTCATTTCCACCTACAAGTGCTCTAACCCTGTCCTTCATTTCCTTAGCTGCCTTATTAGTAAACGTTATTGCTAAAATTTGAGATGGATAAATTCCAATATCCTCAATCATATGCGCTATTCTATATGTAAGTACTCTCGTTTTTCCACTTCCAGCGCCTGCTAATATGAGAATAGGTCCATCTATATGAGTTGCCGCTTTATATTGTTCATCATTAAGCAGTTTTTTTAAATCCATAAATTACTCCACTCCTTAATATACTATCTTATTTTATATTATAACATTTAAAAAAATATTTAATCACCACAAACAAAAATCAGTATAAGTTAATCTGCTCATACTGATTTTTTACTTATATATCATTTATTTTTTAATCTTTTTAAAACTATATTATATCCATCACTGCCATAATTAATGCACCGATTTACCCTACTTATAGTTGCCGTACTTGCTCCTGTTTTATCTGAAATATCAGAATATGTATGTTTTCCCTTCAGCATCTTAGCTACCTGAAGTCTTTGTTCTATAGTTTTAATTTCATTTATAGTAAAAATATCATCAAAAAATCTATAACATTCTTCTCTGTTTTTTAGAGTTAATATTGCATCACATAAAAAATCTACAGTTTCACTTTGTAATTTTGATTCAAATTGGGACATGGTACACACCTCTTTCAAAACTATAGCATAATTTTATCATTATTTATTTAAAAATTCCACAAAAGTTTTTTACCATTTTCACCTTAAATCTTAATATAATGCAGCTTTATTTAAATAATAATAAGCAAAATAAAAGACAGCCCTTGGGGCTGGGCTGTCATAATAAATAAAAAGGGGGCTATTCATTCTTTTTATTTATCTTACATTCCTATTATAGTAAACAGTTTTAAAAAAATCAATAGTAGATTTAAACTTTATTATAAATAAATTGTTAACGTAAAAATTCAAATCACATTTTGACCTTTTCTCTTATTTTTTTTAATTCGTCTTCTGTAAGTTCTCTGTACTCTCCCTCTTCAAGGTTTTCATCAAGCTTTATACCTCCAAAACTTGTTCTCTTAAGATAAGTAACCTTTTTGCCTAAAGCCTCAAACATTCTTTTAACCTGATGATATTTTCCTTCTTTTATGGTAACCTTAACTTCTGCTTCGTTTTCTAAGTTATTTAAAATTTCAAGTCCAGCACTCATGCACTTATATCCATCGTCAAGAACTATACCATCCTTAAAAGCATCAATGTCACCTTGATCAACAGCGGAATTTATTTTCGCATAATATACTTTGTTAACATGCCACTTAGGTGATATCAATCTATGATTTAAGTTCCCATCATTAGTTAAAAAAAGAAGTCCCACAGTGTCCTTATCTAATCTACCTATGGGAAATGGATTAAAGGATTGATGCTGAACCTCTAGAATGTCTATTACTGTTTCATCATGGTCATCAAAAGTTGCAGAAATTACTCCATCTGGTTTATTCATCATTAAATATATGTATTTCTTATATGCTACTTCTTCACCATTTATTTTTATAATGGAATTTTCAGGATCTATTTGCTCATTATTATTTTTTATAACGATGCCATTTATTTGAACTCTTCCACTCTTTATTATCTTTTTAACATCTTTTCTAGATCCGTACCCCATATTTGATATAACTTTATCCAATCTCTCCATATTTTTTCCTTTCCTTTGATATATTAAAAATCCCATAGAAAACTAATATATTTTTCTATGGGAAATTATTTTACGAATTATAATATCCTAAAACTTTAGAAACATAATTTCTAGTCTCAGACGGAAGTTTACTTATGTTACCACCACTATTTTGAACTGCTCCCGGACCAGCATTATAAGCTGCAACCGCAAGCTTCATATCCGAGAACTTATTTAAAAGTTCTTTAAGATATTTAGTTCCACCATCTACATTTTGACTAACATCATAAGGATTAGATACTCCTAGTTCACTTGCTGTACCAGGCATAAGCTGCATTAATCCCTCTGCTCCCGCACCAGAAGTTGAGTTAGGATCAAAATCAGACTCCTGCCTTATTACAGACATTATAAGTTTCTTATCTACGCCATATTTTTTCGATGCTGCATCTACTGCCTGATCTATAGAAACATTTCCCGAATTAATAGTATTTTTAGCATACTCAATTGATTTATTCGTATTCATATTATAGCCCTTATTATACCCAAGATTACTTAAATCACTATCACCAAATATACTATCCAATTTACTTGAATCAAATGTACCATCAGGTTGCTCTATGGAACTCATAAGACTGCTCATTACCATTTCAAATGGATTAATATTATATCCACCGCTACTACTATCACCTGACATACTGGATGTCGAACTTTGAAACATCTGATACATCATCTGAAGCTCCAATAATCTTTGAGCATTTTGGACATTAGAATCATTGCTTACAGCCACAATATCACCTCTCAAATGAATTTTATACTTTATTAGTTATCGTTTTAATCATATAATTCTTTATATAGATAAACCTGTTAAATTTATTTACATAAAGCATATATCATACGTATAATTCTATTATATCATAATCTTCATAGGAACATTTACTAAATTGACTTTTGCATAAAACTAAAACTCTATATCTTCCACTATTAAATATCATAAAAGAGTAAAAATTTTTTCTACTGTATTTTTGCATAAGTTTCCATTCGCCATTTTCCATAAGATAAAACTCATATAAATTTTCTTTTCCACCATTACATTTAACCCTAAAAGTCACAGTTTCATTAACCTCTGGATTTGACTTATCACATAAAATTTTAGTATCTGTTATAGGAAGAAATTCATGTACAAAAAAGCTTAATGTCTTTTTACTATCGTATTTTTCACTGCTTCTCTTACTCCTTGCAAACACATCAATTGTATATTTTCCAGGACTTTTAGGTATAAACATAAATTGCTTGGAATCTTTATATTTTGTATCTTGAATCATTCTGCCATCTACCTTAAGTACAAATCTTATAAGTGAATTTTTAGTATTTTTTAATATTGTATTAATATCTACTCTATTTCCTACCATATAATAATTACTATTATTAATAAGCACATAATCTATAAATGCCGGCATGTATTCTAGTACCTTTAGATAAATTTCATCGTGCACATCATAATCCTTGTCGGAGTATTTATCCTTTACATATACATCCACTTTATATATACCAGGAGTATTTGACTTGAACTTTATTACATTTGATTCTGCATAATCTAATTTTCCTACTCTTTTACCATCTCTTTCTATAGAGAATCCATACTTTAATTTAAATCCGCCTTCTGCATTAACCTTTATTCTTGCAGTCTTTCCAATTAAAATCTCATTTTCAGTATCAATATCAACTCCATTTATTTTAACAGGTTCACGCTTTATTTTGTCAATTACAAAACTTATTTTTTTAGTATCCTCATAACTATCATTACATGATTCATCCTTTACAAAAAGAGTAAGAGTATATTTTCCTGGTTCACTGCCTTTCCATACATATGTATTATCATATATGTACCCACTATCCTCATTACCTTGCCCTTCAATAACATACCTATAAAGAAGCTTTTTTCCACCAGATACCACTGCCTTCAAATTCACATTGGTTTTTATAAGCTGTGGTGAACTTAAATCAGTAGTAAAACTCTCAATTTTTACTTCTCTATATTTTTTCACATTATAACTTATAAGTGCTCTATCATCAAATTCATTTTGAGAATACATGTCTTTTGCAAAACATAATATCTTAAAATCTCCAAAACCATTTTCGGTATAGGTTAGTATTTTTTTTGTAGAATAATCCTGAAGACATTTTACACTTCCATCCTCATCCATCTTCATGAATTTATATAAAATCATTCTATTATCTTCATGAACTGCCTCAATTTCAAATGTAATTTCACTGCCAGAAAAAAGCTCTTCATTAAGGCACACAAAATTCCTTATCTGAACTTTGTTTGTCCCCTTGACTTCATATTCTACTTCTTTCTCTGAGTCAAATTCCCTAACAGAGTCTGCTTTCTTACACTGAGCTACAAGAGTATATTTTCCCGCTCTAGAAGGTGTCCATGATATGTCATTCTTGCATCCATAATCCCTTAAAATTTTCATGTCTGAATCATGCTTTATAAAATACCTATAAAGTATGTCTTTATCTAATACAGTGTCAATTCTAGCATTTAATTTTTCGCCCAAAATCAAATTCTTTTTATCAACAATAAGAGCCTTAATAATATTTTTATACATATCACCTATTATATAATCCTCTTTCAGCACAAATTCAAATGACTTCCCACCATCCTGTGATATCTGCACCATTATTGTATAAACTCCATCTTCTTCTGGAGTCCATATAATTTCAGTATCTTCTGAAAAATCTTTAAGTATGTTCCACTTACCATGAGAACCCTCAATGAACTTATATAAGAATTGGTTTTCCTCTGTTCCTTTTACAGATATTTTTACCTCTTCATGTTTTTTTTGTGGGCTTTCTTTATCAAATTCAATAAAAAAATTGCTCATAAAATCATCCCCTGAAATTTGAGTATAAGCACGTTAAACCCCAAAACATATATGTAAATTTTTTAGTACTCATTTACACATAATGCACAAGTCAAACTACTTCCTCTTATATTATACTACATTCCCATAATTTGTCATATAATTATTTACTTTTCACACTATTTTTTATATTATATATATATGTAGCTAATTAATCAACAAATAATTTTAATACGGAGGAAATAATGAATATTTATAATGCATTAATCACCAAATTTAATGAAATCCAATTTAAATTTGATGATTTTAACTCATTTCTTTTATCCAAGATTACACTTAAAAGCAATGGTACTTTTGTTAAAATAAATGAATATAAAATATCAGGTAACACAGTATGTCTTTGTGTAGACAATATTAACATAAAAGAGAATTATTATGTATGTTATGATTCTATGACAATAAAATGCAGTTACTTCAAACTATTTAGTACTAAAGAATTTAATGATAAATATGCCTATCACGGAAAACTAGGCGCTATTTACTCAAAGGAGAAAACTACCTTTAGGGTTTGGTCTCCTGGTGCATCTAACATAAATCTCCTACTATATAAAACTGAAGATTCAAAATCAAGTGAAGCACCTACTTCTATAAAACTAAATGAAACTAGAGGTTTATGGGAAATAACTTTAAAAGGTGATTTTAATATGTTTTATTACACCTATGAAGTTACAATCTATAACGAAACTAAAGAAGTAGTAGACCCTTACGCAAAAGCAGTTGGCATAAATGGATTAAAGGGTGCCATAATTGATCTTTCCGTAACAAATCCTCCTAACTGGAATGAAGATACTTCACCACGTAACATTAAATCTTTTACGGATGCCATACTATATGAGATGAATATTTATGACATTTCAATAAATCCGAACAGTGGTATTAGTCATGCTGGAAAATACTTAGGCCTTTGTGAGGAAAATTCAAAAACTGCAAATAATGTTCCAACAGGAATTACTTATTTGAAGGACTTAGGAGTAACTCACGTTCAAATAATGCCTATATTTGATTTTTCCTACAGAAGCGTAGATGAAGAAAATCCATCAACCTATAATTGGGGGTATGATCCGCAAAATTACAATGTTCCAGAGGGAATTTATGCAACAAATCCTTATGATCCTAAATGTAGAATTTTTGAACTTAAAACTTTAATAAAAACGCTCCACAAAAACGGCATATGTGTAAATATGGATGTAGTTTTTAATCACCTATGGAACTCAAAAGAAAATAGCTTTGAAAAATTATTTCCTGAATACTATTTAAGACGAAATGATGATAATGGTTTTTCCAATGGAAGCGGCTGTGGAAATGATACTGCTTCTGAAAATTACATGTTTCAAAAATTCATAATGGATTCCATTAGATATTGGATTAAAGAATACCATATCGATGGATTCAGATTTGATCTTATGGGACTTCATGATACAGATACAATGAATAAAATAAGAGAGGAACTAAGTAAAATAGATAAAACCATAATGCTTTATGGTGAAGGCTGGGACTTAAATACTAGCCTTCCACAAGATAAAAAAGCAATAATATCAAATTCGTCTAAAATGCCTAAAATAGGATATTTCAATGATGTTATACGTGATGCTTTAAAGGGAAGTGTCTTCAATATATCAGATACAGGTTTTATAAGCGGTAAGCCTAATTTAGAAGAAAAAATATTATATACATCTTTAGGTGGTACATTTAATACCTTCTCATTTAGTAAAATGTTTTTATCTCCTAATCAATCTATAAATTATATTTCCTGTCATGATGGCAATACTTTATACGATAAGTTATGCGCGTCGAATCCTCAAGATAATGAAGTCATCCGTACAGATAGAATTAAATTTGCTCTTGGAATAATTTTAACCTCACAGGGCATCCCTTTCCTTCAATGCGGTGTTGAATTTGCAAGAACTAAAAACGGTATTGGCAATAGTTTTAACGCACCAAAAGAAATCAACTGGATAGATTGGGAAAGACGTGATAAATACGAAAGTTTAGTAAATTATGTGAAAGGACTTATAGCTTTTAGAAAATCACACCCCGCACTTAGATTTACTTCTACCTATCAATTAAAAGAACATATACAGGTTTTAAACAATATGCCTCCAAATTCTGTAGGCTATGTACTTAAAAATCATGCTAATAATGACAATCTAAATGATATAATGATAATCTATAATGCAAACATTAACCCCATTGAAATACCACTTAAAAGTAGCTGGGATGTATGTATTAATAAGTATACCGCTGGAAATTCAAATCTTGGAAAAGTATCTGAAAAATATACTGCTGAAGGCTTGAGTGTAAATATTTTATATAGAGATAAAAGTTTTAACCTTAAATCTATATTTTAAATCAAAGTAATATATTAGAAACAGTTAAAATAAAAGTGATGAAATTAACAAGCTTGTTAATTTCATCACTTTTACAATTATATTATTTTATCTTTGCTTTAAGTTCTTCAGTCATATTTTCATATCCAGGTTTTCCAAGTAAAGCAAACATATTTTTCTTATATTTTTCAACACCTGGTTGATTAAATGGATTAACTCCTAAAATATATCCGCTTATGCTGCATGCCTTTTCAAAGAAATAAACCATATATCCAAAGTAATATGGAGTAAGTTCTGGAACATTTACAACCATTACTGGAATTCCGCCATCATGGTGTGCCAAAACAGTTCCCAAAAATGCCTGTTTATTAACAAAATCCATAGTCTTATCTGCTACGAAATTTAATCCATCAAGATTTTCAGCATCTTTCTTTATTGATATTTCTCTTCTAGGCTTTACTACATTTATGAAAGTTTCAATTATATGTCTTCTACCCTGCTGTATGTATTGTCCCATTGAATGTAAATCAGTTGAGAAATCTCCTGCTGCAGGGAATAATCCTTTATTATCTTTTCCTTCACTTTCACCAAATAATTGCTTCCACCATTCTCCAAAATAATGAAGACAAGGTTCAAAATTTACAACCATTTCTATGGCTTTGCCCTTATTATAAAGTGCATTTCTAGCTGCTGCATACTGATATGCTTCATTTTTATCAAGATCAGGTTCTGAATACACTTCTCTAGCTTTAGCAGCACCTTCCATCATTTCATCTATATTTACACCTGCAACTGCTATAGGTAAAAGTCCAACTGCTGTTAAAACAGAATATCTTCCTCCTACATCATCAGGTACTACAAAAGTTTCATAGCCTTCATTATCTGCTAAAGTTTTTAAAGCACCTTTTTTAGCATCTGTTGTAGCAAATATTCTTTTTTTAGCTTCCTCTTTTCCATATTTCTTTTCAAGTAATTCTTTAAATATTCTAAAAGCTATTGCTGGTTCAGTTGTAGTTCCAGACTTAGATATTACATTTACAGATATATCTTTGCCCTCTACTGCATCAAGTAAATCAGCCATATAAGTTGAACTTATATTGTTTCCACAGAAAAATATTTCAGGGCTCTTTCTTTTTTCTTTAGAAACGCTTGCACTAAATGAATGTGAAAACATTTCTATAGCTGCTCTTGCCCCTAAATATGATCCACCTATACCTATTACAACAAATACATCTGAATCATTTCTTATTTTATCAGCTGATTTTTTTATTCTTTGGAATTCCTTTTTATCATAATTTACGGGAAGATCTACCCATCCTAAAAAGTCATTTCCTGCACCAGTTCCTTCATGAACTTTTTTGTGGGCTGCTGCAACCGTAGATTTTAAATTTTCTAGTTCTGAATCCATGAGATAAGGTTTTGTATTTTTTAATTCTAAATTAAAACACTCTGACATATATTTCAACCCTCCATATTTTTTCATATAGTGTCCCCGTCTTACAGCTTAATATACATATATTACAACTTTTCTGCTTCTAATTATTATGTATAAATTAAACTTTAATACAGTTACTCTATATTTACTTTCTAATAGCAATTTTAGACTATATAATAAAATAAATCAAGATATTACTTTAATGCAAAAAATTTATTTGTTAAAAGTTTGACAAGTGGTTTTAACTGTTATATAATAGTTTTATAAAGAAGATAAAATTATTTTAATCTTTGATTGGGGGTCAAAGCCATGGAAAAAGTAATTAATGTAAAGAGTATAATAGGAACTAATTTTTCGTGTCAGGATGCTGTTTTGCTTAAGAAGGACATTTTAGACGGTAGAAATGATAATATAACTTTGGATTTCTCTGGATTAGGAAATGTTCCCACAACATTTTTCTATAATTTGTTTTCCGAACTGTTATATATCAATAATAGAAAATATATATCAGATCACATCAAAGTTAAAAATTTAGCAAATATAAATGATTACTATAGAGTAATAAACGGAACTACCATAGCATCTTAATTTTTTCTGCTGCTGTCTTATTTTAAGACGGCTTTTTTTATTTTGGCTATGTTTTAAATAAGTGTTGTTTTTTACACTTATTTAAAACATAGCTTCCTTTAGTCTTCTTAGCTATTTTTAAAAAAATGTTGATATAATGTGTTGTCATTTATGGACTCTTAGGAGTGTTCATTTATAGTTTGCGTAATTTTGACTAGGACAGTCAAAGCCATTTAGGCATCAGGATGATGCATCTAAATGGGTATCAAATTATAAATAAACAATTCTTAGAGTCCATTAATGGCATAAACCTATATAAGCATTCTTTTAAAACATAGCTTTTATTTTTTGTCTTAACATAATTTATACATAATTTAATTTGTCTATGTTAATAATAATTGTCGTAGGATTATTAAAAAATTAGGAGGATTGTTATTATGTTAAGTACTCAAAACAAACAAATAGAAAGCAACAATCTAAAAATAATAAAAGATAATTTAACTCACGAAGCACTTCTAAATAAGAAGTTCAATCAATTTTCAAGTATGTGTTCAGATTCAAGTTTAAAAACACTTTTTGATGAAGGCTGTCAGGTGCATAAGCAAAATTTTAATTCTTTAAAATCGTATCTTGATTCACATCAATAATAATTAATAATACGGAGGTATTTAGAATGAATAGTACAATGATGTCAACAATGACTGAAAAAGATTTCGCAGAAGATGCATTAACTTCTGAAAAACAACTAATATCATCTTACAGCACAGGAATCACTGAATCTTCATGTATGAATTTAAGAAATGTTTTAGCTAATAATTTTAAAAGCAGCGAAGAAATGCAATATAAAATTTTCGATACTATGAAACAAAAAGGCTGGTATCAAACTAAAGATGCCCCTGACAATGAGGTTCAACAAGTTAAAAATGATGCCTGCAATTTATCAAAGGATATAAGGTAATCATCACCACCAATAAAAGGTCATATTATCTATTAAATTTAAAATTGCTCAAAACACCAATTATAGAGCCATACTATATAAAGTATGGCTCTATTGTATTAAGAAGTTTTTTCTTTCCAGTTAATTTCTAAAATTAATAAAAATATATATTTATTGATAACAAAGTATGTAAACCGGTTAACAAAATATATTGAATTTTATAATCATTTAATATATAATCAAATTGCAGTATAAAGTTTTTACTACATTATTTGCAAAAATGTTTTTTTATAATATTAGAAGGAGTGACTTTAATGGGTAAAATAGTAACTTTGGGAGAAATAATGCTTAGGCTTTCACCAGCAGGTTATGATAGATTTGTCCAAGCTAAACAGTTTAATGCATTTTATGGTGGAAGTGAAGCAAACGTAGCAGTCTCACTTGCCAATTTCGGTAAGGAAGTTAGCTATGTAACTAAGCTTCCAGAAAACGCAATAGCACAGTGTGCAATAAATGAACTAAGAAAATACGGTGTTAATACAAATGATATAGTAAAAGGCGGAAACAGAATTGGCCTTTATTTCTGTGAAAATGGAGAATCACAAAGACCAGCAAAACTTGTTTATGACAGAAAAGATTCTGCAATAGCACAGGCTAAAAGAGAAGATTTTGATTGGGATAAAATATTTGATGGAGCAGATTGGTTCCACTTCTCTGGAATAACTCCAGCACTTTCAGAGGAATGTGCAAAAATAACTTTAGATGCAGTAAAAGCAGCTAAGAAAAAAGGATTAACTATAAGTGTAGATTTAAATTACAGAGAAACTCTATGGGATGCTGCTACTTTCAGCAAAGCAATAAGGGAACTTTTAGAAT
The DNA here is from genome assembly GCF_001705235.1 of Clostridium pasteurianum. NCBI lineage: Bacteria > Bacillati > Bacillota > Clostridia > Eubacteriales > Clostridiaceae > Clostridium > Clostridium pasteurianum. The sequence goes on along the minus strand of NZ_MCGV01000001.1, from coordinate 3,492,699 downwards.
ACTGTGATGTAGCTCTTGGAAGCATAGAAGAAGCTCAAATGGCAATAGGTGAAAATAGTAATGCAAACTGCAATGATTTACTAAAAAAACTTGTAGAAAAATTTAATCTTAAATATGCTACAATTATATTACGAAACCGATTTACAGCAGAAGATGTAGATTGGACAGCTGTACTTTATGATGGAAAAGATTTTTATAATTCAAAGAAATATGATATACATGTTGTTGACAATATAGGAGGCGGCGATGCTTTTGCTGCATCACTTATATATGCAATAACATCAAAACTTTCAAATCAAGAAATAATAGAATTTGCAACAGCAGGATCATGTTTAAAATACAGTATGAATGGTGATGTTAACCTTTCAACAGCAGATGAAGTTATAAATCTTATGAACAGCGATGGCTCAGGAAAAGTAAGTAGATAATAGACACTACCATACAAAACTCTTTAATATATAAAAAACTGTTTCAAAATTAAATTTTTGAAACAGTTTTTTATATTATTATGCCAAATAAACTTTTAAAATAATTTTTTACATTACATGGATAATCAACTTGAATACATACTATACAATATTATATTCAATTATCATATGGTAATACTTTTTAAAGCATGTATATCATATATTTTATCATTAACTAATATTTTCATTTCAGTTTTACTTTCATTATCTATTTTTATTCCATCACTATCTACAGTTACTTTAATTAATGTATCTCTAAACCTGACTTTAAATGAAAAGAGTTTCCATGTGCTTGGTAAAAATGGATTAAGTGAAAGCATATCATTCTTTACTTGGAGTCCTCCAAAACCCTGTACCACAGACATCCAGGTTCCAGCCATACTTGTAATGTGGCAGCCATCATCTGTGTCATTATTATAATTGTCTAAATCCAGCCTAGCAGTTCTTAGATATAGTTCATATGCCTTATCCTTCTTATCAAGTTTAGCCGCCAAAATGGAATGTATACATGGAGAAAGTGAGGATTCATGTACAGTTCTAGGCTCATAGAAATCAAAATTTCTCCTTATCGTATCCTTATCATAAAGGTGCTGAAAGAAATACAAACCTTGAAGTACATCTGCTTGTTTTATAAAACACGATCTTAAAATTCTATCCCATGACCAATGCTGATTAATAGGCAGCTCTTTTGGATCTATATCCTTTACTAACAGCTGTTCTTTATCCATATATCCATCTTGCTGCAAAAATATATTTAATTTTTTATCAAATGGATAATACATATTATTTATAATATCATTCCATTTGTTTATTTCTTTGTCCTCAATTTTTAATCTTTTAACCACTTTTTTATATTCTGAGGTTGCTTCACTTTTCAAAGCTTCTAATACTTTTAAAGTATATTCTAAAGTCCATACTGCAAGCCTATTTGTGTACCAATTATTATTCACATTATTCTCATACTCATTAGGTCCTGTTACTCCTAAAATTACATACTTATTTTTATCCTGAGAAAAGTTAACTCGTTCCTCCCAAAATCTAGATATTTCAACTAATACATCTAATCCATACTCACTTAAATAACTTTTATCTCCTGTATAATTCACATAATTATATATTGCATATGCTATAGCACCATTTCTATGGATTTCTTCAAAAGTGATCTCCCATTCATTGTGGCATTCCTCACCGTTCATTGTTACCATTGGATAAAGAGCACCTTTTTTTAATCCAAGTTTTCTAGCATTTTCCTTGGCCTTTTCAAGATGTTTATACCTATAAATCAAGAGATTTCTTGCAATTTTCTTGTCTGCTGTGGCCAAGTAAAAAGGTAAGCAATATGCCTCTGTATCCCAATAAGTACTTCCACCATATTTTTCACCTGTAAAACCTTTAGGTCCAATATTTAATCTATCATCTTCTCCTGTATACGTTTGATTTAGCTGAAATATATTAAACCTAATGGCCTGCTGAGCAGCTACATCACCTTCTATTATTATGTCACTTTCTCTCCATTTCTCATGCCAGGCTGCAGCTTGCTCATCAGCCATTACTTCAAAACCTTTTGCATAAGCCTCTTCAAGAACCTTTTCTCCTGCACTTATTAAATCATCTACTTTAAAATCTCTCGATGTAACATTAGAAACATATTTCACTAAAGTTACTGTTTCATTTTTCTCTAATTCTAATTTCACTGTACTCCCAATAAACTTTTCTCTTCCAAAATTCTCAGCAGCTACAGTGTCCCTTTTACCCTGCCTCATAATATCATATCTCATAGAAGAACAAAGATAAAAATTTGACTTTTTCGTTTTTATCAAAAGGTATCCTCTATCACTATCTATCTTCTTTGAAACTTCATCCCAAAACTTTTCATCATAATTGGCATCCGTATTTTTTATATCTCCATCAAGATAAGGCTCAAAAATAACTTCACCACTAAAATTAACTGGGGTTATGGAATATTTTAATGCTCCTATTTCTTTATTAACAATACTTACAAACCTCTTAGTTTCAATTTTTATTATCTTACCATTTTGAAATTCAGCAGTTACTATCCTATAAAGATATCCATCATGCATATTAAGCACTCTTTTAAATTCTTTAACTTTACACTTTGAAAGATCAAAATTTTCTCCGTCAATTTTAACTTTTATTCCAATCCAGTTTGTAGAATTTAGTACTTTTGCAAAATATTTAGGATATCCATTTTTCCACCATCCAACTTTCGTCTTATCAGGATAATATATTCCCGCCATATAGCTACCTTGCAGAGTATTTCCACTATAATCTTCTTCAAAGTTCGCTCGCTGACCCATATATCCATTTCCAATACTAAATATACTCTCAGCAATTCTATTATCTTCATCATTAAAATTATCCTGTATAATATTCCATGGATCTAACTTAAAATATTTTTTCAATTTAATTCACCTACTTTCACTAAATTTTATAACCATTATAAGTAGTTAAACGTTTCAAGAGATACATCAAGTAAAGATTTAACAACAATATTAGCTTTACCTAATATCTTTTTATCTCCTATACCAATCGAATACATTCCAGCATTAGTTGCAGCTTCAATTCCAGATTTAGCATCCTCAAAAACAACGCAATTCTTTGGATTAATATTGAGTTCACCTGCCCCAAGCAAAAATACCTCTGGATTGGGTTTGGCATTTTTGACCTTATTACCATCAATTATGGCATCAAAATATTCTGTTAGTTTAAGTCCATTTAGTATTGTCATGGAATTTTTACTAACGGAACCAAGTGCTGTCTTTATTCCATTATTCCTAACAAGCTCTAAAATTTCCTTAGCACCAGGAAGAATTTCATCACTTTTCATATTTGAAATATATTCCCTGTACCAATTATTCTTTTTCTCTGCCAATTTGATTTTTTCATCATCAGTAGCTTTAATTTTGCCAATATCCAAAAGTATATCTAAAGACTTCATTCTACTTATACCTTTTAATCTTTCATTTTGTTCCTTAGTGAACTCAAATCCTAATTCCTTAGCCAGCTTTTTCCATGCCATGTAATGATATTTAGCAGTATCAACAATAACACCATCTAAATCAAATATACACGCTTTTATTTTATCCATCAACCATCCTCCTAATATCATAATTTAAATAGCCATACTTTAATAAACACTAATCTTTACATTTTTCATAGCATAATCTTCAAAGTAAATATAATTAGTATTACAATATTTTATGCTTTTTATTGTGCAACCGATTGCATATTTTGTTCATTATAAAACACTTTTTTAAGCTAGTCAACAATTTCACATATGATTTTTTTCAAATTCAACTATTAATACACATTATGGGAAATATACTGTAATTACTATATATGTAGTATATTATAACCTTAGCTTTACTACACTTTTTAACCTAAAACATTTTATATACCACCTTAATTCTATTATCAAGTTCATTGCACTTAAAAATCAATTGTTATTTTTTATGAAATTTCTTCATATTAAGGATTTATATAGTCATTCTCTTGTAATCCATTACATTATATTAATTTTCCTATTCAAGGATATATTTGACATCAATAAATAAATAAAATATAATATACACAAATGCAAGCGATTGCACTATTTATTATTATTGGAGGGATATCTATGAAAAGAATCAAAAGCCTAATGGCACTTGCGTGTGCATTTACATTAACTACAGGATTACTTACAGGCTGTGGGGGCAGCAGTAGTTCTTCAAGTGATGTAAACTTCACTATATTCCAATTTAAAGTTGAATCTAAAACTGCTCTTGAGAAGGCTGTAAAGGATTACGAATCAACACATAAAAATGTTTCCATAACTGTACAAACTGTTGGAGGCGGTCAGGATTACGGTGCAGCCTTAAAATCAAAGTTTTCTTCTGGTGATGAACCTGCAATATATAATATTGGTGGTCCACAGGACGTAAAAGATTGGAAAAACAAGCTAGAGGATTTATCCAAAGAGCCTTGGGTTTCTAAAGCATATGATGGAACTTTAGATGCAGTTAAATCGGAAAATAAAATTTATGGCTTACCATTTGATATGGAAGGTTACGGATTTATATATAATAAAGCTATCTTTAAAAAGGCTGGTATTGATACTTCCACTATAAAGACATACTCAGATCTTGAAAAAGCAGTTCAGACATTAGATTCCAAGAAAAAGGAATTAGGACTTGATGCCGTATTTGGAACCGCTGGAAAAGAATCTTGGATTGGCGGACTTCACGATTCAAATGTTCCACTTGCATTAGAATTAAAGGATAGTGTTTCAGCTTATAATGCAAAAACAATAAACTTTACTTACGCTAATGGATTCAAAAAAATAGTAGATATACAAAATAAATACGCTTACAAACCAGATGGGACAGATAAATCCATTAATAGTGTTGATTACTCAACTCAAGTTGAAAAATTATTCTCTTTAAATAAAGTTGCCATAATAGAGCAAGGTAACTGGATTTATTCTACAGTTTCAGGAATAGATAAAAATGTAGCTAACAATATGGGATTACTTCCATTGCCAATAGATGGCTCTGATAAACAAGACTGTGTACCTGTTGGTGTTCCTATGTACTGGGCTGTAAACTCTAGCAAAGATGCTGCAACTAAAAAGGCGGCAAAAGACTTCTTAAATTGGCTCTATACTTCTGATAAGGGTAAAAATTTAATAATAAACGATTTTAAATTCATACCTGCATTAAAAGGTTATGATGCTGCAAACTTACAACCCGTTGATCCAATATCTAAAGAAATAAATAACTACTCTAAAGAAGGCAAAACAATACCTTGGGTATTTATGGGATATCCTACTGGTTGGGGTCAAAACAAACTTGGTTCTGACTTACAAAAATACACAGCTGGAGAAATGACTTGGGATAACTTAGTTAAAAACGCAAAAGATACTTGGGCTGCTTCAAGAAAATAATTTTAAAAGTAATAACATTTTGAAACATTAAATAAAAATCATAAGTCTAAGCTCCGAATTATAAAAATACCAAGAAATTTTAATAACTCGCTAAAAAAAAGCTCAAACAAATTAAAATTTCTAAGTCTTTTTATAATTTGGAACAAGACCTATTGAATTTTATTTAAATCGTTTCCAAAATATTATTACTTTCATTGGAATAAGTGCAATGTAAATTTTTCTCCACTTCCCTACGAAAAATACTATAATATGTTTGTATTTGTATATAATTCCATGGATAATTTGATTAATAATAATTAATACATTAGCTTATTTAAATGTCAAACATTATAGATCTAAAAGTAAATCTATGCAATTAATGCCTAAAATTCTGTGGGAGTAGATGAATCTTCCCCTTGTTTGTGTCAAAAATCAATGTTAGTTAGCAATATCTTTAATCTACAAATTGCAACACCACATTTTACAAATAAAAAATCGAGGAGGTTTTTTTATGCTAAGGAAATCAAAAAAGAACTTATCATTTTGGGCATTTCTAGCTCCTATTTTAATTGCCTATGTTATAGTTCAATTAGTACCTCTTGTAACCGGAATATATTATTCTTTTACCGACTGGAATGGAATTGAATCAAAAACAAAATTCGTGGGACTTAAAAATTATTTTGATATTTTCAAAGACTCTACTTTCACTCACTCATTTTTCTTCACTTTAAAATTCACTATACTATCTCTTATTGTACTAAACTGCATTGCTTTTGGTCTTGCTCTTTTAGTTACAAGAAAGTCAAAACTAAATAATTTGCTTAGAACAATATTTTTTATGCCAAATCTTATAGGCGGACTTATATTAGGTTTTATATGGCAATTCATATTTGTACAAGTGTTTGCATCCCTTGGTTCTCTATTTAATCAAAAATGGCTTCTCGGATGGTTGTCAAATAGTACAACAGGTTTAATTGGTCTTGTAATAATAATGGCATGGCAAATGTCTGGATACTTAATGATAATTTATATAACTTCGCTTGAAAATATACCTGCTGAAGTTCTTGAGGCTGCAGAAATTGATGGCGCTAATGGCTGGCAGAAAATCAAAAATATTATAATACCTCTAATAAGGCCAGCATTTACTGTAAGTATTTTCCTCACTCTATCAAATTCGTTTAAATTATACGATCAAAACTTGTCCCTAACAGCAGGTGGACCTGCAAATTCTACAGAAATGCTAGCAATGAATATATATAATACTGCTTTCCAATTTAACCATATGGGAGTAGCCCAGGCAAAAGCAGTAATATTCTTCCTTATAGTAGGATGCATTTCATTAACTCAAGTATATTTCTCAAAGAAAGGTGAGGTGGAAGCATAATGGTTAAACAAAAAAAGTTTCATATATCTAATCTTCCTACAACTATAATTGGAATACTTGCAGCTTTATTATTTTTATCCCCTTTTTATATAATTATAGTAAATGCTTTTAAAACTAAGTCTGAACTCTTTTCAAGTACCTTAGCACTGCCAAAATCATTAATTTTAGACAATTTTAAAGACGCTTATAAAGAACTAGATTTCTTTACTTCTCTGTCACACTCATTATTTATAACTATAGTAAGTGTTGCATTAATAATAATCTTTGGATCTATGGCTGCCTGGATGCTTGAAAGAACAAAAAGCAAGCTTAGCAATTTTATTTTGATGCTTTTTATAGCTTCAATGATTATACCGTTTCAATCTGTAATGCTTCCTCTTATAAGATTTATGGGAAAATTACATCTTCTAAATGTAGGTGGCATAATATTTATGTACCTAGGCTTCGGTGCCGCTTTATCAATTTTTCTATATCATGGTTTCTTGAAAAGCATTCCAAAAGAACTAGACGAAGCTGCTATGCTTGATGGCTGTAGCAAATTTCAAACTTTTTGGTATATAATTTTTCCACTTCTAAAACCTATGTCAGTCACTGTTGCAATACTTAACACTGTGTGGATATGGAACGATTATCTACTTCCATCTCTCGTAATTAATAAACCTAGTACACTTACAATTCCGCTAAAAACATTCTTCTTCTTTGGTGAGTACACTAAGCAGTGGAATTTAGCCTTAGCCGGATTAATACTTGATATAATACCTGTTATAATCTTCTATTTCGTTGCACAAAAACACATTATAAAGTCCGTAACAGCCGGAAGTATAAAATAAATATTGTAGGTTCTTTAAACTAATATAAAGAGGTGCTGCTTATGTTTGGTAAAATACAAAATTACTTGCAAAAAGAAAATAAAATAGAATTAATATTTGAAAATAAAAAAGCTCTAATTGAAATAGTATCGCCATCAATTATTAATTTCTTTGTTCCTTTTAAAACAGACAAACGAGTTTCAAAATCTATTGAAAACCTAAAAACCAAAAAGTCTACCTTTAAAATTGAAAGATATTCTTCAAAAATAACAATATGTACAGGAAATTTAAAAATAAACATATATGATGAATTTAAAGTAGATATATACGATTCACATGGAAATTTACTATGTGAAGATTATAGAGGTAAAAGAGCTCCCTTCGTAAGAAATGGCTTAAATGCCGGAGCCTGTGAGCTTGCTAATAAGGAAGGACATAAAATAAAAGCTGAAGCGAACATATGTAAATTCAATGTTCTAAAAAAACTTGAAGACAACACTTTCTTTTATGGTTTTGGTGAAAAAACAGGCCACTTAAATAAAAAAGGATATCACTATAAAATGTGGAACTCTGACATTGCAAGTCCTCATGTTGAAAGCTTTGAAGCACTTTATGAATCCATACCCTTTTTTATAGCTTTAAAAGATAAAAAAGCTTTTGGTATATTTTTAGATAATACCTTTGAAACTCATTTTGATATGGGAAAAGAAAATAGCAGTTACTATTCATTTGGCGCTGCTGACGGAAATTTAAATTACTATTTTATATATGGTCCTTCCGTAAAGGATGTAGTTAAAAATTATACTTATTTAACAGGAAGAACACCTTTACCTGCCCTTTGGACTTTAGGATATCATCAATGCAGATGGTCTTATGTTCCAGAATCAAAATTAGTTGAACTAGCAGATGCCTTTAGAAATAAGGATATTCCATGCGATGCACTGTATTTGGATATAGATTATATGGATGGATATAGAGTTTTTACCTGGGACAAAAATAAGTTTAAAGATCCTAAAAAAACACTTCATGAATTGAAGCAAAAGGGCTTCAAAGTAGTGACAATTATCGATCCTGGTGTAAAAAAAGATAAAGACTATAAAATATATGATGAAGGTATAAAAGGTAACTACTTTGCAACAGATAAGGACGGCATTCCCTACGTAAATGAGGTATGGCCTGGAAAAGCCTTATACCCTGATTTTTCAAATAGTAAGGTTAGAAACTGGTGGGCAAACAATCAAAAGATCATGCTGGACTGCGGCGTATCTGGAATATGGAACGACATGAATGAACCTGCAAGCTTTAACGGTCCTCTTCCAGATGATGTTATGTTTAATAATGATGGCATAAAAACATCACATAGGGAAATCCACAACGTTTACGGACATTACATGGCTAAAGCAACCTATGAAGGCATTAAAAAATATTCAAATAAAAGACCTTTTGTAATAACGAGAGCTTGTTTTGCTGGCACTCAAAAATACTCCACTGTATGGACAGGAGATAACCAAAGCCTTTGGGAACACTTAAGAATGTCTCTGCCAATGCTTATGAATTTAGGGCTAAGCGGCATGGTTTTCTGCGGCACAGATGTTGGAGGATTTGGCTTTGATTGTACAAGCGAACTTTTATCAAGATGGACACAAGTTGGATGTTTTACTCCCCTATTTAGAAATCATTCATCAATTTTCACAAGAGAACAGGAGCCTTGGGCTTTTGATGAAAAAACAGAGGATATTGTGAGAAAATATATTAAATTGAGATACAAATTAATTCCCTATCTATATGATTTTTTCTTTAAGGAGGAAAATGATGGACTTCCAATAATAAGACCACTACTTTTAAATTATCAAAATGATAAAGAAACTTATGAATTAAATGACGAATTTTTATGTGGTGATAACATATTAGTTGCACCAATTGTAGAACAGGGTAAATCTCATAGAATGGTTTATCTCCCTAATGGTGATAATTGGATTGATTACTGGACACATGAACATTTTTCAGGTGGTCAGTATATAATAAAATATGCACCTATTGATACATGTCCTATATATATAAAATCAGGCAGTATAATACCTAATTATCCTGTTCAAAATTATATAGGAGAAAAAGAAATCACTAATCCTATTTTTAATATTTATTTGCCTTATGAAAATGGAAATTTCAGCTGCACTCATTATCAAGATGATGGTGAAAGCTTTGATTATAGAAATGGCATTTACAATATCTACAAATGTACAGTTACTAAAACTTCAAGTACATGTACAATTAAAATTGATAATACCAAAAATGACTATAGAGAATCATACAAGGGTTTTAACTTTAATCTACTTACTAAATTTAAACCTTTAAAAATTTTAGCAGATGAAAAACCTATTAAATTTGCATATAATGACGAAATATTGAAATTTAGTACTCAAAAAGTTCATGAAATTGTAATATCACAATAATTTACCTTTTAAAATGCCTGTTGATTTTCTTTTTAACATTATATTAGTCTTTCTATATGTGTTATATTATATATGGAAAGACTATATTTATACAGGGAGGTTACTATTATGAATAATTCATGGTATTATAAATCTATTTTTTATCATATATATCCATTGGGATTCTGCGGTGCTCCTTTAAATAATGACTTTAACTCCAAACCAGTTGCGCGCCTTAAAAAAATCGAAGAATGGATACCTTATCTGAAATCTCTTGGAATAAATACCCTATATTTAGGACCTATTTTTGAATCTTCGACACATGGCTACGATACGGCCGACTATTTTTCGATTGATAGGCGACTTGGCACAAATTCCACCCTCAAGCACCTTGTAGACAAACTTCATAAAAATGGCATTAGAATTGTACTTGATGGTGTATTTAATCATGTCGGCAGGAATTTTCCGAATTTTCTCGATTTAATTAAAAATAAAGCCTCCTCACCTTTTGTATCATGGTTTGCAGGAATAAACTTTAATAATAAAAGTCCATACAATGATGATTTTTCGTACGAGACCTGGCATGGATGTTATGATCTTGTAAAACTAAATGTACAAAATCAAGATGTTAAAAACTTTATCTTCAATGTAATAAAGTTTTGGATGGATGAATTTAAGATTGATGGGATACGTTTTGATGCAGCTGACTGCATAGACATAAATTTTCTCAAAGAAATTTCATCCTTTTGTAAAAATATAAATCCAGATTTCTTTTTACTTGGAGAGGTTATCTTTGGCGATTATGCAAGATTTGCAAATAAGGATACCTTAGATTCAGTTACAAACTATGAGTGTTATAAAGGACTTCATTCTAGTCACAATTCTCTTAACTACTTTGAAATAGCTTACTCACTGAACAGACAATTTGGAGACGGCGGTATATACAAAAACTTGCCTCTATATAATTTTGTAGACAACCATGATGTTAACCGTATTGCAAGTACCTTAACGGACAAAGATAATTTATATCCTATATATACTCTTCTGTTTACAATGCCAGGCATTCCGTCAATTTATTACGGAAGTGACTTTGGAGTAACTGGAGTAAAGGAAAATAATTCAGATAAAGCTTTAAGGCCAGAACTTAACTTATCTGAACTTATGTCATCAGGAAACCTTAAACTAAATAATCTCATAAAATCTCTCTCTAAAATACGCAGTAAATCAGAAGCTCTAACCTTAGGCAATTATAAACAGCTCTTTATTTCTAACAAACAATTTGCATTTTTGCGCTATACTGATAATGAAAAAATAGTAACAGCTTTAAATTGTTCCAAAGAATCTGTTGAAATTAATTTTTCTACTGACTTTTCCTCTTCTATAACAGATCTCATAAATGAAGAATATATAAAAGTAACTAATAATAGATTAAATATCCCTCTACCCCCAAATGGTGCAAGAATATTTAAAGTAAACTAGTTTATTTATTTAAATTTTTGTTTATAATTATATTAGGACTGTTGCAAAGTAATAGTATTTTGAAACATTAAATAAAAATCATAAGTCTAAGCTCCAAATTGTAAAAATACTAAGAAATTTTAATAACTCGCTGAAAAAAGTGCTCAGACAAATTAAAATTTCTAAGTCTTTTTATAATTTGGAGCAAGGCTTATTGAATTTTATTTAAATCGTTCCCAAAATACTATTACTTTGCTTGGAATAAAGGCAAGGTTAATTTTTCTCCGCTTCTCTACGAAAAATACTATAATATATTATAGGCAGATAATGTGTTACAGCCTAAAATTCCGTAGGCACGGAAGGATTTTTCCTTGTTTAACCTCAAAATCGAATTAACATTGATTTATAACAATTTAAGGAGCTTTGTATGGATAAAAACATATTTAATATATTAAAAAAATACTTTGGATATTCATCATTTAGAAGTGGTCAGGAAGACATAATAAAAAGCATATTAGATAGTAGAGACACCTTCGCTATAATGCCAACAGGAGGTGGAAAATCCATATGCTATCAAGTACCTGCGTTATATATGGACGGACTTACTTTAGTTGTAACTCCACTAATCTCTCTTATGAAAGATCAAGTTGATACTTTAAAAGAAAATGGAGTTAACGCAGCTTTTATAAACAGTACTCTATCTATTAAAAAGACAAATGAAATCATGATGGCAGCCATTTCTGGGCATTTAAAAATATTATATGTTGCACCAGAAAGACTAGAACAGGACTATTTTAAAAATGTAGTTAAGAGCTTAAATATATCAATGATTGCCATAGATGAAGCTCACTGTGTATCTCAATGGGGACATGACTTTAGAGTAAGTTATAAGCACATTGCACCATTTATTAGTTCCTTAGAAAAAAGACCTATAGTCTCCGCTTTCACGGCAACAGCAACAGATGAAGTTAAAAAGGACATAATGAATCTGCTTGAACTTAGAAACCCTAATTACTTTATCACAGGCTTTGATAGAGATAATCTATTCTATTCTATAGTAAAAAATGAAAACAAATTTGATTTTCTAATAAAATATCTAGCAAAGCACAAAGGTATTTCAGGAATAATATATGCCGCAACCAGGAAAGAGGTAGATTCTCTTCAGGAAAAGCTCTATAATCTTGGCTACTCTGTTGGAAAATATCATGCAGGTATGTCAGACAAAGATAGAAGTGAAAACCAAGAGTCTTTTTTATTTGATGAAACCAAAATAATAGTTGCAACAAATGCCTTTGGAATGGGTATAGATAAATCAAATGTACGTTTTGTAATTCACTATAATATGCCTAAAAATATAGAATCATATTATCAAGAAGCCGGACGTGCAGGAAGAGACGGTGAAAAAAGTGAATGTATACTTTTATTTAGCGGTCAGGATATACAAATTCAAAAATTTTTGATAAAGCTTAGCATTCCGTCTTTTGACAGACAAAGAATAGAAATGAAGAAACTAAATGACATGATAAATTACTGCATGACCACAACCTGTCTTAGAAAATATATTCTAAACTATTTCGGTGAAGATTATGAAGCCGACAACTGTGATAACTGCATAAATTGCACTGGAAATGTTGAGACAATTGATATTACCTTAGATGCTCAAAAAATTATTTCCTGTGTGTACAGAATGAGACAAAATTTTGGAGTAACCTTGATATCAGAAGTACTTAAAGGCTCTAAAAATGCTAAAGTAGAAAGATTTCACTTTGAATCATTATCTACATATGGAATCATGAAAGATTATACTTTAAAGCAAATTACTAATTTAATAAATACTCTTATAGCTGATGGTTACTTATATTTATCTGATGATCAATATCCTGTTGTAAAAATGAGTCAAAAAAGCATTGATGTTTTAAAGGGTAATAAAAAGGTAGTTCAAAAAATCCACATTGTTGAAGAGCACACTATAAATGCCGATAATAGTTTATTTGAAATCTTAAAAGGTATAAGAACGAATTTAGCAAAGAGCGAAAATGTACCTCCGTACATAATTTTTTCAGATGCTGTTTTGATTGAAATGTGCAAGTACTATCCTAAAGATAAAGATTCTATGCTTCAAATTAAAGGTGTAGGTGAGATAAAATATAATAAGTACGGAAAAATCTTTGAAGACAGCATAAAAAAATATGTAGAAGAAACAAATTTAACTGTAGATGACAATAAAACCACTACAATTTCCGCGCCAGAAGTTTTATCGAAAAAAACTCCTACTCACATTGAAACTTATAATCTATATAAAAAAGGTATGTCTATATCCGAAATTGCTAAAACAAGAGATCTAACCATACCAACCATACAGCAGCATATTATAAAATGTGCTAAGGAAGGGCTTAATGTAAATTTAGATTCATATATACCTGAAGAATACAGAGATTTAATATATGAAAAAATCAGAATGTTAGGCACAGCTAAGTTAAGACCAATAAAAGAAGCTCTTCCAGATGACGTTGATTACATGGCAATTAAATCTGCTATATTTAAATATAATTCAAAAAACAAAGCTATATAGTTTTGTTTACAATAATACTTAAATATTTGCAAAGTAAAAGGTTAAATTATTATACATGTACTAAAATACTAGCAGGAAAGCATTTTGGTACATATATAATTTAATTATTAAAATATTTCCTCATGCCTATATTTAAAACTAATGCTAATGAAATAAAATTAGCTAAATTAGAACTTCCTCCATAACTCACAAGTGGAAGAGTTATCCCTGAAATAGGCATAATTCCGATAGTCATCCCTATATTTTGAAATACAGAAAAAATAAAAGAAGCTGCTACACCAATACATATAAATCTTCCTAGAAAATCTTTTGATTCTTTTGCTGACTTTATAATTCTGCATATCAATATTACATATGCTAATAAAAGTACTATAGCACCAATAAGTCCCCATTCTTCTCCAATTACAGAAAATATAAAATCAGTATGTATTTCAGGAATATATCCACCGGATACTTGTAAACCCTTTAAAAATCCTGATCCCATAAGTCCTCCAGAACCTATTCCTATTATAGACTGTGTAAGCTGAAAACTAGTATTTTGCTGGTACATTCCAGGATTTAAGAAAGAAGTTATTCTTTGTTTTTGATACGGTTTTAAAATTCCACTAAACCAAATAATAAGACCTAACGGTATAGAAGACATCAGACCTATTACCATAGCCTTTATATTTAAATCAGCAATAAAAAAAATACAAATAACTATAAATATATATATTAACGCCATACCCAAATTAGGTTGTACTACTATTAATAAAATTGGTATAAATGCATATACACATAGTATCAAGAAGTTCCTTGAATTATTTATATTGCAATCCATTTCTTCTAACTTTTTTGCAATAATTAGTATCAGCCCTATTTTTACAAACTCTGCTGGTTCTAAAGCTCTATCCCCTATTCTTATCCATGAAGATGCACCTTTTATCGCCTTACTAGTTATATCATTAAATAGTAAAACTCCAACACCACTCCAATATATTAAGTCAGCATATTGAATTATGGTTCTATAGTCAATATGTATAATCAAAAAAATTGATACTATTCCTAATACAACCCATAACAACTGCAACCTAGCATAATAATTGCCAAATTGGTTATGTGTAGCACTATAAATATTGATTATACCAAAACACGATATGGCTATTGCCGTTATTAACATACCTATATCTAGATTCCTATACATTTTTCTATTCATTAAAAACTTGTGCATTTTTGCCTCCACTTATAAACTTTTATCATGGATAACAATGGAAGTATATCTTATCCATGTTTTTATTATAATTGAGTTTTTGTGCATGTCAAGAAAGTTTCTTCTCAACTAACTCCTTATGACAAAAATAATTTATATATTTAATATGATTTTCACTACAACTTTTTTCTATTTCGCCCCACTATATTACAAATAAATTTTATACTAAATAAAAAATAGCCGCTGAGCAATCACGTCACAGCTGCTATTTAATATTTTATTTTGCAATTATCTCTATACCGTCTTCAGTTACAAGAATTGTGTGTTCCCATTGAGCTGAAAGAGAACCATCAGCTGTACGAACAATCCAACCATTGCCTTTATCTATAGTTATTTCAGGACCTCCAGCATTTATCATAGGTTCAACAGTAAGCATCATTCCTGGAACCAACAGCATGCCTGTCCCTTTCTCCCCCGTATGAGAAACAAATGGATCTTCATGCATATCTAATCCAACTCCATGTCCTCCAAATTCCCTAACTACCGAATATCCATTACTTTCCGCATATTCTTGAACTGCTGCTCCTATGTCTCCTAAGAATCCCCAAGGTTTAACTGCCTCTACACCTCGCTTTAAACATTCTCTAGTTACTTCAACCAATCTTTTGGCTTCTTCACTTACCTCACCAATCATAAACATCCTTGATGCATCTGAATAATAACCATTAAGTATAGTTGTTGCATCAACATTTACAATATCTCCACTTTTAAGCACTACATTTTCACTTGGTATTCCATGGCATACTTCATTATTTACAGATGTGCAGATACTTTTAGGAAATCCTTCATAATTAAGAGTTGCTGGAATTCCTCCATTATCTACTGTATAGTCGTATGTCATCTTATCTATTTCCTCTGTTGTCATTCCCTCTTTTATATTTTCACCAATTAAATCTAAAAGTCCATTATTAATTTTGGCACTTTTTCTTACTCCTTCAATCTGTCTTTCATTTTTTATAAGTCTTCTTGGCGGAACCATATATCCTTTGCTTTTCATTTCTCTCATTTTTTCATCAAACTCTAAGTGGCACCTCTTATATTTTTTTCCACTATTACACCAACATAAATCATTTCTACCTATTTTCATACTATTATCTCCATTTTTTAATTTAATTTAAATCATACATATTATATTATAAACTTTATTTAAAGTAAATGTTCACTTTACTTTAAATTTAAGCACAAATTATATATATTTCCCACTAATAGAAATGTTATTTTATATGTTGTTAGATTTTCCAGAGCAAAGTAACCGAGAGCCATCCATAACTTTTAACTGCTTTAAATTAATTTATAAGAAAATTTACAGAGTAAGAAAGAATTAAAATAGTTGAATAAGTTTTTAAATGTAGCCAAAATCCAATAGTATCGGAAAAATACACTATAAGCATTTATTTAACTGACTCATTTAAATAATACAGCTTCTGCCAATCCATCTTCATACTATTTTAATTCTGCCAGAACTTGTTATATACTGAATAATTTTTTATCTATAAAACTTAACCCTATCTTCTAGTGGTAGAAAATCCTTATCTTGAGGACCAGAAGTAGGTTTACCAAATGGCATTTCGCCTCTTAATCTCCAATTTCGTGGTATATTCCACTGCTCTCTAACCTTATTATCAATTAAAGGATTATAGTGCTGAAGAGATGCTCCCAATCCCTCTCCTGAAAGAGCATTCCATATATTTATCTGAAGCATTCCAGAAGCTTGTTCCGACCATACAGGAAAGTTATCTTTGTATAGTGCATATTGTTGTTGGAGTGATTTAACAATATTTTCATCTTCAAAAAACAATATAGTGCCATAACCATTTTTAAAAGAATCTATCTTTTTCTCTGTACCTTGAAAATTTTCTGCAGGCACTATTTTCCTAAGCTCCTCTTTAGTAATGTTCCATACCTTATCATGCTCTTTACCAAGTAATACAACAACTCTAGAACTTTGAGAATTAAAGGCCGAAGGAGTATTTTTAACTGCAAATTCAATTATCTCCTTCAATCTCTCATCTGAAATTGTGCTTTCCTTGCTTATACCATATATCGTCCTTCTATTTTCTATTACATCATAAAAATCTTTTGACATTTTACTTCACCTCTATTTAATTTTATAATAACATTTTATACTTTTTAATAATAAATATCAATAGATAATTATTATTAAAATCTAAGAATTAAATTGCACATGAAAATAGTTTATGCAAAATTCATTATATTTATTTTCACGAAATAAATATAAGCTATTTTTTCCTTGCACTGCCGTGGAAGCAAAAGAATAATGCTGAAGGAACAGTTTAAAAAATCTCTAATAAATCTTGGTGAAAAAATCGTAAAATGATTAGAAATTTCAATCTGTCTGAGATTCCAGCGAGTTATTGAAATTCCTTAGCATTTTACGGCTTTTTCACCTTCGATTTATAGAAATTTTTTAATGTGACGAAGCATTGTTCTTTCGCAGCTTCTTAGATAAAATGTGAAATCAAAATTAAGCCTCAAACTATCCCGCAATAATAAGAAAATGGGCGCATAGCATTAACTTCTTTTTTATTAGACCAACGCATCAATATGTTAACACTTATAAGTGCACATATGCCCGCTGCAATTCCACCTTCATTGTCCTCTATACTTTACTTCAAATTTATCAGTACAATATATAAATTAACGATGTTGTATAAAAAATCTATGTACGCTAAAGCTAACAATCAAAATGCTTTAATGTACATAGATTTTAATTTTTCACATAAAACTTTCTATATTAATCTTCTAAAAATTTAACTGCTTCTTTAATTCCATCTTCTGCTTGAGGGAAATCTCCTATTTTATCCATAAAAGCATGAATTGTACCGTTGTATCTTAAATAAGTAATATCACCTTTAGCTTCTTTAACACGTCTAAAAAAAGCTTCACCTTGTAATCGAAGTGGATCAAATTCACCTATCACTAATAATGTAGCTGGCAAACTGCTAAGTATTTTATCATCTGCAAATATAGGTGAAATAAATGGATTTGACATATTAATCTTGCCTGCATACCAGCCGTCAATTAAATTATTTCCTGATCCAAACCCAGAAACATACTTTGAAACTAATTCAACTGCTTCTGAATTTGCACCTAATTTTGAGTAATCCCAATACTCACCTCTACCATTAGTCCCCGCTGCAATTGCTGGATAAAATGCAACAATCTTTTTAATGTAATTTGTCCCCAGAGTTATATCTATCATAGATGTTGTTATAGATAAGTTTCCACCTGCTGAATCTCCTGATATAAATATTTTATCTGCATCAATATTTAACACTTCAGCATTATCATAAGCCCATTTTACAGCACGGTAGCAATCTAATAATCCAGCTGGGAAAGGCTTTTCTGGTGATAAACTGTAATCAACAGAAAAAACAGTATATCCAGATTTGTCTGCATAAGCACGGCAAATATTTTCTACGTTGTCTATTGATCCCCCAAAGTAACCTCCTCCATGAATGTAGAAAAGAGCTGGTGCTTTGGCTGTGACTTTCGCTTGTTTATAAATTCTAACATTAATTGATCCTTCAATTATTTTATTTATTATGGTTAATTTATTATTTGAAATATCAACTGCTGGCCAGCCCATAGCATCTCGCATTTTAACAATGTCTATTTCATTGCTTGGCTCTCCGCTGCCTTGTCCCATGGAAAGAATTTCCTGTCTTGCATTTTTGGCAAGTACTCCATCTTTACTTTCTCCTGGAACATATTTTACAAAATAACCATCTCTTTTTTCTACCTTTGATAATTCCTTTAATTCATCGTTATAATCCATAATTAAAACCTCCAATTTAATTGCTTTTTACTGTTTCATGAACTCTACCTTTTACACTCGTAACTAATATGTTGATAACACCTAACACAAGGATAAAAACGCCAGCAAATTTTACTGAAAAAGTAACACTTGTAGTACCAAATAATTTATTTACAAATGCAAGAATATAAGGATTAAGAAAACATCCTAAATTGATTCCAATAATCATAATTGAAGATGACAATGTCTGCGATACAGCATTACTATAAAGAGTTGCTCTATAAAAGAAATAAGGCGTAACAAAAGCAAAGAACAATCCTAAAATCAATGCTCCAATAACAGTTGTCATCATGCTAGTAGATGTTCCAATTATATAAATACTAATGCCCATAAATATTACTGAAATAGGTAATGTAAACATCTTAAATCTTTCATGAACTTTGCCAAACATTGAACTAGCTATAAAGCCAACAATTGTTATACCAGCAAGAACAGTACTTGCTTCCGCTGCAGTTCCATAATGCATTGAAATCATAATTGTAGCTACTTTATAAATAATTGTCATAAATCCAATATAAATAAGAAATAAATATCCTGTATAAAAAGCAACCATAGGACTTATCTTAGTTTTTTCAGCACTAGCATTTGAATTATCTTTTTTCAATTCAGCTTCATGCTTAGTATCTGGAACAACTATTCCAAATAACACTATTGATACTATAGTAATTGCATATACTCCATAACTTGCATGCCAACCATATTTTACAAGCATACCAACTAATAGTGACATTACAGTACTACCTATTGATGATGTAGCTGCTTGATACCCCATCATCTTAGCTCTTTCGTCTCCTTCAAAATAATAACTAATTAAACTGTAAGCAAATGAATTAAATAAACCTACACCGCATCCAAGTATAAATCTAGAAATTAAAATAGCTGTATAATTATCACTGAACATAGGGAAAATACCAGCAACTAAGGTTAAAATCAAACCTAATAATGTTGTTTTTTTATCACCAATAAGTTTAGCAATAAACGGAGATAAAAAAACAAATATTATGATGCCAAAATTAGGAATTGAAGTTATCATTTCTATAGATGCTAATGAAACATTAGACAGTGTCTTTGCCATTAAAGGAATAGTAGCCGAAACTGAAGCAGCTCCCATACATAATAAAGAAACAGACAATACCGAAATCTTAAATAATAAACTCTTTTTTTCTATCGTTTTTTCCATTATTGACACTCCTTTGTATTTATTGAAATCGATTTCCTTTTATATTTAATATAATAAACCGTTTTCAATAACCCAAAGGGTAAAATTGTGCCTAAAA
This sequence comes from Clostridium pasteurianum, assembly GCF_001705235.1. Taxonomy (NCBI): domain Bacteria; kingdom Bacillati; phylum Bacillota; class Clostridia; order Eubacteriales; family Clostridiaceae; genus Clostridium; species Clostridium pasteurianum. Next base: position 3,472,292 of record NZ_MCGV01000001.1, on the reverse strand, counting down.
AAAGGTCTTTTTATGACTTTTTCTATATTGATAAGGTGTTTCTTTGTAAACCTTTTTAAAAGCCGTAGTAAATGCTTTATCATTAGGGAACCCCGTTTGCTCTGAAATATAATGAATTGGTGCAGAACCATTTAGCAGCAACTCGTGTGCATAATTTAATCTAACTAAAGTTATATAATCATATATAGATAAACCTGTATATCTTTTAAAAAATCTAGATAAATAACCAACTGATAAATGAAATTCATTTGCCAAATCTGGAACCGTTAGTTCCTCAGCATGATTATTGTCAATATACTCTGCAATAACTGATAATCTATCAATATATTTGTCACTGTCTATCTTCGCTGATTTTCTCTCTATGGAAAAGTTCCTAATTAAAATGTAAAAAATCTTATAAGTAATAGCTTTTAACTGAATAAAATTAAGATCATTTGCTTTCATAATTGCAATATTAAAAAACTTATTCATAAGACCCTGTAATTCTTTATAGGCATTTTTTTGTTCAGATGTAAATTTTTCTTTTTCATTCAAAGTAAAATATATAGAACCAGCTTGAGTAAATTCACTTTTCATAAAGTCAAATGGGAAAATTAGTGTTAAAGCAAGATTATTATGTGATTCCATTACAGAAACCGAATGAATTTCATTTGAATTAATTACTAATATATCTCTTTCTTCTGTTTTATATGTTTTTCCTGAAATATAAAACAGATCTATACTCCCTTTGATTGTAAAACTAATTTCCATTGCTCTATGCCAATGGCGAAGAATACTTGCCTTAGCATCATCATGAATAACATATTTAATAGGGAATTTTTTTGATGTTGTTATAATCTCATGCCTATACTCCATTTTATTTTCCTCCTACAAATGTTTACACTTGTTTTTATTTAAAGTTTCAAATCACTATTACGAAATATCTCTAAAATATCGTTCTTATTGCATTTTTCACATTGAAATATCATTTTTAAATACTTTTTCATAAATCCAGCTCTTTATTTCTGAAAAATATACAGAAATCCATTTTTAGCCTTAGCAAACCTTGGACCAGTAAACCCATTAATTAAAAGTTCTTTTCTTATGTAATACATAATAGCACCATGACTTACTATTAAAATATTTTCTTGGTGCTTATTTAAAATATCAGAAACAATTTTATGTGCTCTCCTTTTAGTCTCTATATGCTTCTCACTTTGTGATTTGTGCGAAAAGTACCATGCACATCTTCCCATAACAGTCCAAAACATAAATGGCAACTTAACTTTTGTATTAAATGCGGGACCAATTTCTATTTCTCTTAATAAATTTGTCTGTATTATTTGTCCATTATAAACCGTTTTTGCAGTCTTAATAGCCCTTGGTAAAGTACTGCAATAACATACCTTCCAATCCTCACTTTTAATATTGGCAGGCTTTACTTTTACATCAGCCGTATCATAACCATCCTGCCATGCTTTAAACTCAGCTGAAGTCATGCCTCCATTAATCTCAGGCTCAATTACCTCAAAATGCCTAACAAGTCCAATTTTCATTATTTTTCCTTCTTCCCATACATTCATCATAAAAATTTTCAGATACTTATATACTATATTATATTTATATATAATATACTGCCACTCTATAATTTATAGGCTTAATCGCCCAAGCTCATAATAGTGTTTCAATAATGATTTATGCATTTTATTTAACATTTTGAAACACTATTATGAGCTCACTTCTACTTTTTAGCTGAAGTTTTTCAAGTACTTTAGAAACATAATTTTTAACAGTACCTTCTGTAACAAATAAATCCTTTGCAATTTCCCTATTACTTTTACCTTCTAAAATATGCTTTGCAACTTCAAGTTCCCTTGGTGTAAGTGTCTCCAATAACTTTTTCTTTTCACTGTCTTCATTTTTAGTCTCTGAAACAGGTTTTATTGAATTTAAAGCATTTACAACCTTAGCTGTCACCTTAGGATTTAAAAGCATCTCTCCCTGAGTAACACTTTTAATTGCTGTTAATATTTCATTAGAGCCAGAATCCTTAAGAATATAACTATCTGCCCCATTTTTAAGTCCTTCAAATATATATTCATCCTCATTAAAAGTAGTTAATATTATAATTTTTACATTAGGATACTTCTCTTTCATAACTTTCGTAGTTTCAATACCATTCATAACAGGCATCCTTATATCCATCAAAATAACTTCTGGATTTTTAGTTTCCATGAGTTTTAAAAGCTCCTCACCATTTGAAGCTTCCCCGATAATTTCAAGTTCTTCATGAAGGCTAAGTATCATCTTAAGCCCTTCCCTTACAATTTCCTGATCATCAACTATTATAACCTTTATCATAATTCCTTCCCCCCCATAGGTATAATTGCATCAATCATAAATCCAGTTTCATTCTCAGAATAAAATTTAACAGAACCCCCAAGGTCAGTTATTCTCTTCTCTATACCAAGAGTTCCATTAGATTTTTTAATATTGCTGCATCCTAAACCATTATTGCTAACTTTAAGTGCTATGTTACCACAAGACTTCTCTATTTCCACATTAAATTCTTCCGCTTTTCCATGCTTAATTCCATTAGTTATGCCTTCCATTATAGTCTTATAAATGCAGCTTTTTATATTACCTGCTTCCTCTTCAATTCCATTGTACATCCTCAAATTAAACTTATATTTTTCATTACTTTTAAAATTCATAAAAAGTTTATTAATTGCTTCACGTAAGTTACTTACTGAAGAATCCTCCTTCATTACACTTACCACTTCTCTAAGTTTTATTATACAATTCTTTGACATATCATGTGCTTTATTTATAACTTCTTTTGCTTTCTCCGGCTTTATATCTACCACATTTTCGGCATACTCCAAATTCATACTTAAGGCTATAAGAGAATGTCCAATTGAATCATGAAGCTCCTGTGCTATCCTGGTCCTTTCCTTTGAAACAGTAAGTTCCTCTATTTTATCCGAATACTCCTTAAGCTTTAAATTAACACTCGTAAGCTCTTCATTTAATTTAATTGCCTTAACTTTCTCAACAAAAAAGCTTCTCATTATTAAAATGACTATAAATATCCCCATATAATTCAGAAATATTTGTTCTAAGCTAAGATTAATTTGTGGATCAGAATTAATCTTATATGGAATACAATATGCTATGAAATTAACAATCAAAAGAGAAACAGGAATTTTATCGGTACCCATAAGTATATCAATTATCAAAACAATACTATATATTGATGTTCCTTCGCCTGCAATTCTATAAGTAAAATAAGCATTTATTGCACTACTTAAAGCAAATGACAAACAATACCAAACTGACTTATAATCTCTAAAAATTTCCTCTCTTATAAAATCATTAACTGCAACACTTATAATCAAACCACTTACAATTATAGCTAAATGTAAATTTCCATGTACTTGAGTAAAAGCATTATAAAATATCAATAATAATGCTCCAAATCTCATAATTCTCTTTATTAGTGATCTGCCTTTGGGAGATAAATAATCTATCATAAACATTCTCCTCCATTCTATTTCTTAAATTATATCATCATATGCCTGCGTTCTCTATATGACTAAAGTAATACATAAATTGCTATCCAAAGTACTATACAAATTGAGTACTTTGGTGAATATTAAAAATTACCAATAAAACGTACAATTAGACCATAGAAAACAAGGAGGCGCTTAAAATGCTTGAATTAATAAATCTTACAAAAAAATTTGGTGATTACACTGCTGTTGATAATATAAATTTAAAGGTAGAGGATGGTGAAATTTTCGGACTGCTTGGACCAAATGGTGCTGGAAAATCCACAACAGTATCTATGATAAGTACAGTTAAAGCACCTACCAGCGGCGAAATAAAAGTCAATGGTAAATCCCTTAGTAAAAACCCTATTGCTGCAAAAAAGATAATGGGAATAGTTCCACAGGATATAGCATTATATGAGTCATTAAGTGCAAAGGACAACTTAGAATTCTTTGGCAGTCTTTACGGACTTTCAAATAAGGAAATAAAAAAAAGATGTGACGAGGTTCTTGAAATAATTGAATTAAAAGATAAAAAGAATCAAGCCATCGGTGAATTTTCTGGTGGTATGAAAAGAAGAGTAAATATAGGCGTTGCACTAATGAACAATCCTAAACTATTAATACTCGATGAACCTACTGTTGGCATAGATCCACAATCTAGAAACCATATACTTGAAACGGTAAAAAAGTTAAATAAAGAAAGAGGAATAACTGTAATTTATACAAGCCACTATATGGATGAGGTTGAATTTCTCTGCAAGAGAGTTGCAATAGTTGACCATGGAAAGCTAATAGCTCTTGGAACAAAAGAGGAACTTAAAGAAAAAATAGACGCTTGCGACACTCTAACTTTAAACTACAGTGTGGCAAGCGAAAAAGCACTTCAAACTATAAAAACTATAGACGGCATAGAAAAAGTTACTATTGATAAAAATGAAATATATATGCTTGTATCTCATAATAAAACAAATGTCATGGATGTCATTGATAAGGTTAGAGCCCTTGGAATAAAACTTAAAAGCTTCAAATATGAAGAAGTAAACTTAGAAAGTATATTCCTTCAAGTAACAGGCAAATCCTTAAGGGAATAGAGAGGAGGAATTATCGTGATTAGATTATTGAAACTAATTTCACTAGATTTAAAGTTACTTTCAAAAACTAAAGTATTTTATATAAAATTAATACTCTTTCCAATTGCTATAGTCCTAATTTTAGGTACTGCTTTTGGAAGTCAAGATTCCACTAAACCTGTTTCAAAATTTCAGGTCGGCATATGCAGCGAAGATTCTACTGTTACAGAGAACAATCAAAACTTCTCTCTTGGAGAAACTCTTAAAAATGATGTTTTAGACTCCAAGGATGCAAAAACTTATTTTTCTATCATAAAAGTAAATAGCTACAGCGAGGGTGAAAAAATGGTTAAAGATAAAAAAATAGCAGCCTTCGTGTATGTTCCAAAGAACTTTACTAAAGCTTATTTAGACAATACAGAAACCAATATTTCATTAATTGCTGACAATAGCAGCATCATAGACAAAATGATTGTAAAAAATATTTTAAATGAATTCAATCAAAGTATAAACACCATAAGAATTGAAGAAAATGAAGTGCTTTCAAATGCTCCCCTTAAAACTCATAATTTGCAATCTATTATTAGTAAAATTCAAAATACAGATTATTCCTCTGATATTTCTACTACATCAACAAATAAAGATATTAAACCTACTAGCGTAATGACCTACTGTACAATTGGCATCGCTGTAATGTTCTCAATATTAACCGCTCTTGAACTTGCTCACGGCATAGTTGAAGATAAATTAAACAATACACAATTTAGAATAAAAACAACTCCTACTAAGGATATTCAATATGCTCTTGGTAAAATATTTGGAATGATTTTAGCCATTACTGTACAAATGTTTATAATATTAACCGCCTGTCATTTAATATTTGGCGCAAGTTTAGGGAACCCACTGTATCTTTTTATAATAACTATCTGTTACGGTTTTACTGTAGGTTCTATAGTGTTTTGTGCTAGCACAGTCTCCAAAAATCAAACATCTATATCAAGTTATGCTTCTCTTATTCTTTGGGGCTTAAGTGTTTTGGGCGGAAGTATTATTCAAAAAACTGCTCTTCCAGGAGCTATGCAAAAAATTCAGCAAATAGTTCCTAATGGTAAGGCAATAAATTGTTATTTAAGAGTATGTGAAGGCAGTAATTTTAGCTCTAACTATGTAGATCTTATAGAACTTTTAGGTTTAGGCTTAATATTTCTCATAATTGCACTGCACTTTTATAGTGCAAAAAACTCAACAAAATTAATAGAAAAAGGAGATAACGAAAATGTTAAGAATGATAAAAAAACAATTAAAGCTGCTGTTTAATAATAGAATTGCTATGTTCTTCGTTATTTTAGTACCTATTGCATTAACTTACGTTTTTTCAAGTGCCAGTACTAATAATAAAATAAATCTATATTATGCCGATTTAGATAAAACTCCTTATTCTAGTGAACTTATAAGCATGCTAAAAAACAACAATGACCTAAACCTTATTTCAGCCTCAGAAGCCACTGTAAGTGAAAAGGTTGATACCAATAGTGTCCCTGAAGCTTTAATAATAGATAAAAATTTTCAAAATGATCTTTTTAATGATAAAAGACTAAATGTAAAAATGGTTGAAAATTATCCAAGCTCAGAAAGTGCCATAGTTAAAGAAGCCGTGCTCGGTGAAACGAACACACTAAAAAAAGCAGCCATAGATTCTAAAAATATTTCTGGTGCCCTAAATATATCTAAAGATACCGTATCAAAGGATTTACTAAAGAAACTAAAAGTTAATTCGAATATTTCCATAAATGATAAGGGTAATTCCATGAATCAAAACACAGCAACTACAAGTCTAATAGGTTTTCTTGCAATGTTTCTTTGGTTCGTTATAATTCAAGGCTTTAGAACTTTAATTGAAGAAAAAGAAAATGATACCTTTAGCAGAATACTAAGTACCCCTATTAGTTACTCTAAATACCTGATATCAAAAATAGCTTCAACTTATATATTCAGTCTCATCTTACTCATAGTGACTTTAACAATAGGAAAATACGCTTTTAATATAACCTTTGCACAAAATTTAAGCGCAGAAGCTGCTATATTTGCAATTTATCTATTTGCCATAACTGGAATCGTAATGATATTCGTTCCTTTTATAAAAAAGCAGCAAACACTAACAATACTAGGCTCAATACTAATGGCCTTAACCGGAATGCTAGGCGGCTCCTTTTTTCCACTGGATGAAGTTTCCTCTAAGGTTATCCTTACACTTTCAAAATTCACTCCAGAGTCCTGGGTCCTAAATTCAATTTCAGATATTATCTTTAATAACGCAGCACTAAGCTCTGAGATAACTTCAATAATTGTTCTCGCTTCTATAGGAATTGTAGGTCTTTCAATCTCTTATACCTTATTAAATATTAAAATAAAAACAGAAAGAGCATAGGAGGGATTTAAAATGAATTTAACGACTACTTTATATGTAATCATGTTAATCGTAGGAATTCTTTTGAATATTTTTATAGGAAAACTTGCTGTATTAATCTTTAAAAAGGATGGCACTCTTCCAAGAACCCCCATTAGATTTTTAGGCATAGTACTTGTACTAAATGCTGTAGGATATTTGTTTCATATATAATCCTATAGGGGGTTGGGCTGTTAGCCCATGTGATTCTTGAACTAAATACTAGTCCTCTTTATGATACCATATTGTCTTAATTTTAAAAAAGTTATTCACATTTTCTACACTTTGCCTGTTCACTCCTAGTTGAACAGGCTTTATTCTATTTTGTTTTCCACTTTTATATAGCCTTACTGATGCTGTCATTTTAGAATATGTTATTTGTATCACTGCAACTATATGTGCTATTGAAGAGCGTATAATATAAGTAACATCAAAGAAATTATCAAGGGATACTAAAGGATTATTTTTTTAATAATACACTAAAAAGGTTCACGCCAAAATTCCGTAGGTACGGAGGAATTTTTCCCTTGCACTACCGTAGAAAGTTAAGGAACAATGCTGAAGGAACGATTTAAAAAAATCCTATAAATGTTATCATATAAGAGGCTTGGGCAAAGCCCATTTATGATAAGATTTATAGGATTTTTTTAACGCGACGAAGCATTGTTCCTTCACTTCCTTCTACTCCCATCCTTGTTAAAAATTTTATGTAGATATTTTTCATCAATAACAAACATAGCTACAACACCTATTAATAAAAATATCATTTGCCCAACTATGTCATTAACAATTATTGGCTGAATAATTGCCCATACCCCAAAAATACCGTTGGCAATTCCAGTTATTATCATGCTAAATCCACCATACTTTTGTGCCGTATCCCAGGTATCCTGACTTTTCATCGAAAAAGATGTCCTATATCCATATATACCATTTATATCTTTAGGCGGAAACCTCATTAAAATAAAGCCACAAACAATAAAAACCGCTGCTACTATCAAAGAAACCATACGCATTCACCTCTCTAAATTATTACAATAATACCTTGGCAAAACAAACTGCCTCAGGTCTATTAGCATATTTACCATAATTAGATATACGCTTATAGCCTCGCTTCTCATAAAATGCTACTGCCTTTTCATTTATCAATCGAGTTTCAAGACAAAGTCTTGAATAACCTAGTTTTTGTGCTTGCTCCTCTAGGTAACACAAAATTTTAGTTCCAATACCCTTAGTCTTATTCTTGGCATACATCCTTTTAACTTCAGCAGTATTTTCATCAATAGGACGTATAGCTCCGCAGCCAATAGGCTCTTTATCATCGCTATATGCTAGTACAAATATAGCTCGAGGATCAGAAATATCATCGACATTAAAAGAACCTTTTCCACTATTACCTGTTATTTTTTCTAAGGCTTCTGATAATTCCTCCATCATTTTTAACGCATCTTCTGTATGTGGATTAATTTGTACAATCTTCATTTTTTGCCCTCCTTATAAACTTCTGCTCAGGGTATTCAAATTCGACTACAAGCTCAGCTTCCTCAAATCCATATTTCTTGTATAATGCTCTAGGCGCAGTTCCTTTCACATCATTTTCCCTATATGTTATAACAGATATATCTACATCTCTAGGAAATAATTCTAGCATTTTCTCTATCATTGCGGAAGCTACACCTTTTCTTCTATGGTCCGGATGTACCGCCATACAAGAAAGACACCTATAATTATAAGAAAACAGCATAATGCCAACAATTTCATTACTGAACTTCACACAAAGTGCTGTTTTTTTTTCTATATTTTTAATAACAGTTTTTTTATACTCATTCATTTTTTTAGTTGTTTCAAGTCCTGGAAAATTGTCTTTAACAACTTCAATCATCTTAATCCAGTTATCTATATCTTGCATTTCTGCATAACATAATGAATACTCTTTATCTAACATAGTACTTTGCCTCCATTGGTAAATTTTCAAAATATTTATATACTACATTATACCAGAAATAATTTTACTTAATATTCCAAAACACTATTACTGAGCAATTGCAAATTCAACAGCAGAAACCCCGTGTATTGTCGTCGTATCAAAAACAGGAATTGAAACATCCTTTTGCTTTATTAATAATGGTATTTCTGTACATCCAAGCACTACTCCTTCAGCGCCCTTGTCTTTTAATTTATCTATTATTTCTTTATATTTCTCTCTTGAAGTATCCTTTAAAATACCTTTGCAAAGCTCTTCATAAATAATTTTATGAACAACTTTTCTATCATCTTCCTCTGGAATGATTACATCAATATTGAACTTGTCCTTTAGCACCTTCTTATAAAAATCCTGCTCCATAGTAAATTTAGTTCCAAGAAGTCCAACCTTTTTAAGTCCCTTTTCAATTATTTTTTCTCCAGTAACTTCTGCTATATGTAAGACCTTTATTCCGGCTTTCTTTTCTATATCTTCTGCCATTTTATGCATAGTATTAGTACATATTACAATAAAATCAGCCCCTGCGCTTTTAAGTGCTTTAGCCGCAGCAACCATAATACCCGTTAATTCCTTCCACTTTTCCTGATGCTGTAAAAGCTCTATTTCTTCAAAATCCACAGAATACATTATACACTTTGCAGAATGAAGATCTCCTAGTTTTGACTTAACAGTTTCATTTATGATTTTATAATATTCCAGTGATGATTCCCAGCTCATTCCTCCAATTAGTCCAATTGTTTTCAATTAAAACATCCCCCTTGAACTATCTCTTAATCGCTTTATGCCTATAATTATGTCCTCATTTTGTAGAATGGTTTATGTTTATAATATATCAATTTTAAAAACATATTTACCTTTTTAGGCCTAGCATTCTTATCTTTCTGCAAATGCCCATCTTTTCCGTACAAAAGTGAATTTCCTTTATTCTATTTTTTTTCATTTCAGTAGATATATTTTTTATATATTCATCTAGTTTTTCCTCCTTTGGATTCCGTTTCTTTAATGCCTTAATATAATGTAATGCTTCAGCTAATGCACCTTTATCATAAAGCATTCTTGCATAATTAATATGTTCATCTACAGCATGCGGCATTATTCTTAAATATCTCTTAAGCACCCTTAATGCATCAAAATATTTTTCCTTCATAATATAAATTTCCACTAATATAACAAAAGCTTTTGAACTATTTTCATACTTTGAATCTCTTTCAAAAAATCTTTGTTCTAGAAAGTCATAATATTTTTGTGAATCTTTTATGTAGTCATTTACCACATCTATACTTTGTAGTGCTTGTTTATCATTAGGGTTCAATTTAAGAGCTATATGTAAATGCTCTAAACTTTCATTCAGATATCCCAAATATATTAATGCAAGTCCATAATTTAGATGTGCTCTAGAGGAATTAGGATTTATCTGAAGGGCTTTTTCTCCCTCCTCCTTAGCTTTGTGATACTCACCTATATGTACATAAATTCCACATGAATGCAAATGAAACTCCGCATCATCGGGTTCAATTTCTAAAGCTTTATTTATTAATTCGGCAGCCTTACATAAATTTGTTCTTCCACCAACTTTTTTAAAAGCAAAAGACATCATATAGTAAATAAATGCATCATAAGGATCTAATTCTATAGATTTTCTGCAATAACCAATAGATTTTCTATACTCACCCTTATCAAAAAAAACACGGCCACATACTCCATATGCCACTGAACTTTCAGGATAAGCTCTCAAAAGTTCTAATGCTGCACTTTGGGCTCTATCATATTTTTCCATATTGCTATAGCATGAGGCAATATACACCAATGCATTATAATTATCAGGTTCATATTCAAGCAATTTTTCTGATTCCTTTATTGCAAGCTCATATTTTTTAGCCTCAAATAAAAAAGCTATTCTTTTTTTGATATTTTCCATTTGTTTATTATTATCATTTATATTTTTCATACTTTTATTATCCACCACATTTCAAAAATACAACTACATTTCATTAGATATATTTTTTATATATTCATCTAATTTTTCTTCTTTTGGATTTATTTTCTTTAATTCCTTAATATAATCCAGCACTTCAACTAATGCACCTTCATCATAAAGCATTTTTGCATATTTAATATGTTCATCCACAGCATTTGGCTTTATTTTTAGGTATCTCTTAAGCACCTTTAATGCATTAAGATATTTTTTATCTCTAATAAAAATTCCCACTAACAAAGCAAAACATTCGGAACTATTTTCATACTTAGAATCTCTATCAAAAAATATTTTTTCTAAGTAATCATAATATTTTTGCGGTTCTTGTAGAAAGCCTTTTGCCGCATCTATATTTTTTTGTGCTCGTTCATGTTTTTCATCAGGATCCAATTGAAGAGACATATAAGAATGCTCTAAACTTTCATTGAGATATCCGAAATATACTAATAAAGATCCATAATTTAGATGTGCTTTAGCGGAATTTGGATTTATCTGAAGGGCTTTTTCTCCCTCCTCCTTAGCTTTGTGATACTCACCTATATCCATATAAATTCCACATGCAGCCACATGAAATTCTACATTATCCGGTTCAATTTCTAAAGCTTTATCTATTAAATTTGCAGCCTCGCATAAATTTGCTCTTCCGCCAATTTCCGACAAAGCAAAAGACATAGTATAGTAACCAAAGAACGCATCATAAGGATCTAATTCCATGGACTTTTTACAATAATCAATAGTTTTTTTATACTCGCCCTTATTTAAAAAAATATGACCACATATTCCATATGCAAGTGAACTTTCAGGATAAACCCTCAGCAATTCTAGTGCCGCACTTGCTGCTCTATCATATTGTCTCATATATTCATAGCTTATAGCAATAATCATCAATGCCTTATAATTATTAGGTTTATATTCAAGCAATTTTTCTGCTTCCTTTATTGCAAGCTCATCTTTATCAGCATCGTATAAAAAAATCATTCTTTTCTCTATATTTTTCGCTTGTTTATTATTATCATTTATATTTTCCATACTTCTATTATCCACCACATTTCAAAAATACAACTACATTTTATCATTCAAATATTCATTTTATGATTACTTCTCATCTGCTGTTTTTAAATATTCTAATATCTCATCATATATCCCACTTTGATTACTGTAGGTTGCATAATTTTTAGCAGTATTAAGCCATTCTATTGTTGATGGTTTTACTTGATCTGCAGCCTTATTTAAATCTCTTGTTGTAATAGGCACAATTTTTCCTTTCTTCATTGCTACTTTAATTACAGCTTCACTTGCAACATCACAAATAGCTTTTATATCAGCACCAGAATACTTTACTAATTTTTTAGCTACAACCTCATAATTTATATCGTTACATGGCTTGTCCTTTAAATAAAGCTTCAATATTTCAACTCTAGCCTTAAAATCTGGCGGCTGAATAAATATAATTCTATCAAATCTTCCTGGACGCCTTAAAGCAGAATCAACCTGCCATGGTGTATTTGTTGCTCCTATTACAAGCAAATCTTTATTACTACTTTGAGTGCTATCCATTTCAACAAGTAATTGATTTGTAAGTGAGCGGCCAGTATTGCTGCTAGAATATTGACGTTTACCACCTATGGCATCTATTTCATCTATAAAAATAACCGCAGGCTTATTTCTTCTAGCATTTTCAAAAATATTGTGTAAGTTTCTCTCACTTTCTCCAATATACATATCCAATATATCAGTTATTGATATGTTAGTGAAATTAGCATTACACTCCCCTGCTGTAGCTTGCGCCATAAAAGTTTTTCCACATCCCGGAGGACCATATAAAAGTATTCCACCACCCGCAGTTTTTCCATAAGCCTTAAAAAATTCAGGGTTATTTAATGGCAATATTATGTTTATATTTATGCTTTCTTTAGCCTTTTCCATACCACCTACATCTTCAAATGTAACTCTATTCTCATTAGAAATGCTTGTATAATTCTGAAAATCTTCATATATCTCTTGAGATGGTTCTTCTGATAATTTTAATTTTTCTTTAGGCATAAATTCTTTAATTTTATCATAAAATTCATCTTCAGCTAATTCAGAATCAATAGAAATTGCTTTTTCATAACTTTGAGCAGCGTATTTATATTGCTGATCATAAAACAAACATTTTGAAAGCAGCACATATCCATTTGCCCAATCTGGTCTATTCTGCAATTCTTCCTCTACTAGCTCCTTTGCCTCACTAAATCTCTTAAGTTCAACTAAGCATTTAATTTGTCCTTCTATAACTTCACAATCTCTATATGCAGTTTTAATTAGTATGCAAAAATTTTCATATGAATCTTCAAACAAATTATTTTCAAACTGTAACTGTGCTACATGCTTCCTCAAAACAGAATTTTCTGGACTCATTTCCAGAGCACTAATTAATATCTCTATTTCATTCATAACCAAACCACCTCTATAATGTATATATCATATTATCATTAAAATACATTTTTTTACATTTTACATGTTTTATTATCCATTATACTCCAAGAATACAACTATATTTTATCATTTAAATGTTTATCTTACAATATAATGAATATTTTTTAATTTTATAATAAATAAAATAATACATATAATTAAATCATATTGTTGTGATGAATTAAAGGAGTAGAGTTTTATTCGCTCTACCCCTCACAAAAATTATTTTAACTACATGGTGTAGGAATATTTTCACTTGTAGAAACTTTAAATACTCCTAGGATACCTGTTCTTTCTTTTATATCACGCCTAATAGCTACTCCATTACCACTTGCACCTATAATCCAATGCTCATATACAACGCTAACCGACTTATCATTACTGTAAAGTTTACAATATCTATTAACTCCATTTGTCCAGTATAGAAAAACTCCATTTTTAATATCACGTCCCGATCCCTCGTTAAATAAAACTCCTACCGGGGTACCAGTTGAGGCAATAAGTGAACCCGAAGTTGCAGGATGTGAAATACACTTTAACTGATATGGACTTGGTATAGGCTGAGTTCTTCTTATTTCTGCAATCATACCAATTGCAAGGTTTTCAAGGCAAGGTGTGGTTGTTCCCGCTTTAAATCTCCAATGTCTTAAAATCACCTGAACAAGAGTACCATGTGTTGGATTTATGCTTCTACGATAGTGGTATACTCCATCTTTTCTATACAAAGCAGCATAAAAAACTCCATTATGAACACAATAGCACGCACCTTGATTATTTGAATATAAACATCTATCACTTTGGTTACATGCGCTATGACCTAAGTTAGGATTTCTATATAAAACCCCAACAGGATTTCCTCTATGAATTATAGAAGGAACAATTTTAGCCATGGTAAACTACTCCTTTACACTTTTGTAAATAGCAAATTTAAAATTTTATATTAACAATTTCAATCTTTCAGGTAGTTTGTCCCTAAAATTAAAATTATCTCTACACTTTATATATATGACGTTTCACTACTCATTTGTGAATCATATTGTTATCCCAATTCCATAAATTTAGCACATATAAATTTGAAACTTAAGTTATAATTATTATAAAAACATAGCAATTATTATCAAAAAAAGTTTTTTTCAAAAATATATAATTAGGAGGACATGAAATTGTCTTACCATTTTGAAAGTGTTTTAAAAGGAATAAATTTCATTGAAAACAACCTTAATGAAGAAATAAGCACCTCAGATATTGCCAGTAAAACTGGATTTTCTAAATTTCATTTTATACGAATTTTTAAAGTGATAAGCAAAGATACAATTTTTGAATATATTCGTAAAAGAAGACTTACAGATGCAGCTATTGACCTCATTGAAACAGATATGCCAATTATAGATATTGCTTTTAAATATGCATATAACTCACAAGAAGCATTCACAAGAGCATTTGAAAATTATTATAGTATAACTCCAAAAAAATATAAAAAACTTGGAGTGCATCTGTCTAATTTGTATAAAGTAAAACTAACAAAAGAAGATTTAAAATTTAAAAATGAACCTTTGAAATTACAGTATAAAATTGTAGAAAGAAAAGAATTTTATATTGTTGGCATGGAATACACAGGTAAAAACAGTAAAAAAGAAGTCCCAAAGCTTTTCAATGAATTTATTCCAAATATATACAAAATAAAAGGCAATATTGTTTATGACGGCTTATATGGACTTGATACTTGTAATGAAAATTTTGATAAAACAGAAGAATTTACTTATTTAGTAGGAGTCGCGGTATCAAACATTGATGTTATACCAGAAGATATGGTTATGAGAAAAGTAAATAGCAATAAATATGCTGTATTTACTCTTCCGAACACAATTGAAGATATACCATGTACTATAAATAGCATTTACACAAGATTATTTGCAGAAGAAAATCTTATGCCTATAGATAATTATGCCTTTGAGTTTTATGGTAAAGATTTTAGACCAAATAAGGAAGGTGAAAATGCATACTTGTATATTCCCATTAAATAAGGCAGCTTTTAAAATATAAATAAGGAGAAAAACTATGAACATATTAATATTTGGTGCAGGCGTTATTGGAACAACCTATGCCTGGCAATTAAGTGAAGCTGGAAATAATGTTACTCTTTTAGTTCGTGAAAAAAAATTATCATTAATTAAAGAAAAAGGAATACGCATTCGCTGCTCTGATTACAGAAAAGGCAATAAAAATTCAAAAGATATAATATACAAGCCTTCTGCTGTAACTGACTTTTCAAAAGATGATGGCTATGAACTTATCATTGTTTCCGTAAAATCAAATCAATTAGATACAGTGCTTGAGCAAATTAAAAGTAAAGTAGGAACCTCTACTGTTCTAATTTTTGAAAGTTTCTTTGAGGACACAAATAAAATTGAAAAATATTTATCTCCTTCTCAGTACATTTTTGGTTTTCCTCACATTATGGGTGGAGGCATGGACAAGAATGGTATTTACTGTACAATATTCGGAAGCAAAAAAGCACCTACCATGCTTGGGGAAAAAGACGGAAGAATAACAGAGCGTATAAAACATATATCAAGAGTAATGAAAGAAGCTAATTTGAATCCTGAAGTTTCAACTGAAATTTTATCCTGGATATTGACCCATTATGCTGAAGCAGCTGGACTTCTAGGCGGTGTAATGAAAGCAGGCTCTGGAAAAGCTTTTGCAGAAAGCACTGATATAATGAAACATACAGTTCTTTCAATTAGAGAAGGGCTAAACGTTTGTAAAGCTCGGGGGATAGATGTAAGTAAAATAAGTCCTCAAAATAAATATTACTGGCCTCTATTTATTTTAGTTCCATTTTTCAAAAAAATGTATAGTTCTGATGGGGCGCAATTAATGATTAGAGGACATATTTCTCATGCTACTGATGAAATGAAAGCAATGTTTTATGATGTACTTAAGAGTGGAAAAAAGTATGATGTTGATATGCCATACTTCAATGAATTAAAAGAATATGTTGATAAATTTACCATCTTAAAATAAATAAAGTACCTTAAAACTCAAAATTATAAACACCAAATGTACACTGTAAAAATGAGCAAGTAGCTTTACACCAAAACTACTTGCTCGCCTAAATTTTAATCCATATTTTTACAACTGAGTGTCAGTAACATGTTTCTATTTGTGTGGAATCTCCCACCAATTATTTAATATTTAAAAATTCTATTCTTCTTTCAAAACCATCCCTTCTACGTGATGCTTGCTCATAAGCTTATTCTTTTTTCTATATTCTTTACTTTTAAATACAATATCATAATCATAGTCCTCTGGGTATAATTTCTTTTTATCAATATAAAGTGATAGCCTTTTTCTATTTACTTTAATCTTTCTATTCATTACCATAACTCCATACTCACCCCTGCTGTTTTCTTCCTCACAAATTATACCTGTTCGTTTCATAAAAGAAATATATACTGAGTCACCTATTTTAAAATCAGGTTCTTTTTTAGAAAGTTTCCTTCCTTCCTCTTTTTTTATTGATGCTTTAAATTCACGAACCTGCCTTTTATGAGCTTCTTTTTCTTCTACATTGATTCGCTTTTCATGAGTTTTTACATCAACATAACTTTTCTTCTCCTTATAGGTTACAAAATGTGCCCTTTCAATTATTTTTTTATCCATTCCAAGCCTTAAAGCTATAAGAAAAGCATTGCTTTCCCCTGCTCTTCCTATGGTTAATTTATAAAGTGGTTTTAAAGTATTTATATCAAAGCCCATTGAACCATTTATAAACCCTTCATGCTTCTCTGCAAAACCTTTTATTTCGCTATAATGAGTTGTAGCACATATAGTTGCTCCCTTATCATATAGTTCTTCAAGCACTGCAACTGCTATTCCCATACCTTCTCCTGGATCTGTTCCCGAACCAAGCTCATCTATAATAACCAGATCATTTTTGCCTGCACAAGATAAAATTGAAATAATGTTATTTATATGAGAAGAAAAAGTGCTTAAACTTTGCTCTATACTTTGACCATCTCCAATATCAACAAAAACATCTTGAAAGATAGCCATCTCACTACCATCCGCTGTTGGAATATGAAGTCCTGCTTGAACCATCATTGTAAGAAGCCCAATTGTTTTTAAAGTAACAGTTTTTCCACCTGTATTTGGTCCTGTTATAACAAGTCCTCTATAATCTTCACCTATAACAAAATTCAGCGGTACTGCTTTGTCACCCAAAAGAGGATGTCTTCCCTGTTTTAAATTTATATAATTTCTAGTATTAAGCTCTACGCTTCTTCCTGATATGGCTTTGCTGTATTTACCCTTTGCCAATATAAAATCATAATTTGCCATGATTTCAATATTTATTTTAAATTCTTTTATATTATCATAAATAGCAGCAGTAAGCTCTGAAAGTATTCTATACACTTCCTTTTCCTCTTCAATTTTATTTTCATTAAGCTCACTTTGCAATTTTTTGACCTCGGCAGGTTCTATAAATACTGTGAAACCGCTTTGAGATTTGTCATGAATTTCCCCCTCCATAAAGTTTTTATACTGGCTTTTTATCGGTATGGCATATCTCCCATCACGCTCACTTACCACTGCTTCCTGTATATATGATTTATATTTATCACTTCTTAAAATGCTGTCTAATTTACTTTTAATTCTATCCTGTAATATATAAATTTTCTTTCTTAACTTCTGTAATTTATTAGAAGCCTTATCGTCTACCTTTCCATGAACTATGCAGTTTTCAATTTTCTCTCTTATTCCATCTAATTCAAAGATAGAATAAGCATATCTTGATATTGTTGGTGCTACATATTCTTTATCCTTGAAGAATCTTTTAATTTTTGATGTATCCTTAAGTAAATCAGCTATAGCCTTTAGCTCTTCTGGTAATAATACGACATCCTTTTCAACCTTAGATACAATTCTACCCATATCTTTAAGACTGTTAATTGGTACGCTTGAAGATATATCTACAATACTTCTTGCCTCTGTAGTTTCCTTTAATTCAAGTCTTATCATTTCCTCTTGAACTTTAGGTTCAAGCTTTTCAATTCTAGCCTTTGCAATATCCGATAGTGCAAACTTTTTTAATTCACTTGTTATTTTATAAAATTCTAATGCTTCTTTTGACTTATTATTCAATTTATTTCTCCTCCAATTCACTACTTGAAGGATTTTTTAGGATTAACCCAATTAAAAAAGACTATAAGCAAAGAACCCTTCACTTATAGCCTAAATTTACTGTAAATAAATAAACCTATAGATTATATAAGTTTTTATCTGTGAATTTCTTTTAACTAAGTGCATCTTAAAAAATCCAACAAGAAATAAACCTAATTAAATAGGCATTTTTCAAATTTTTTAAGAATTCAATTTTGATTTACTTAGTTAAAAACCACACTCACAAAAATACACTTCCTTTTTCAATATAGCTTTATATTACATTACTTTTTTAAAAAATGCAATGTTATATACACTCAAATTAACTTAATCATATACATTTTCTTACCTGTATCATAGTATATAATGATATTACTTTTAAGGAATTTTATATGTATAATATACCAAACCTTCAAAAACAAAATAGATACTCAAGGAGTTCCGCTGTAAATTATGCACTTACCTATGGTCTAAATCCCAACCCTAATTATAGATATTTTAAACTTATAAACGATAATGGAGGTGATTGTTCAAATTTCATTTCACAGTGTCTTTTAGCGGGTGGTGCAGCTATGGAATTTAACACTTCAAGACCCTGGTGGTATAGACATGGTACAACTATTTTAAAAGATACCTGGTCATTATGCTGGGCAACAGCTCACTCACTTTACTATTATCTAAGGGTAAACGCAGAAAAGAATTCACCATATGCAAAAGGTGTGGAAACTAACAGTGCAGAAAACCTCGAACCAGGCGATCTTATATTTTTTCAAGATGAAAAGGGACGTATGTTCCATTCCTGCATAGTAACAAATCTTTTCATGGGAGAAATTCTTGTAACCCAACATACTTATGATGCAGTAAACATTCCATACCAAAGATCATATCCAGTATTTAAATATCATTATGTAAAAATTGTTATATAAAAAACTGCATAGATTTTGCTTTCAAAACCTATGCAGCCTCTTAAATACTTTCATTTACAAATATTATATACTATATCAATTTAACTGTGGGTATATCTCCAATAAATCCTGGATATGCACCACTTTTTATTTTGTCCGTTCTAGATGGATGTGCAATAAAATATTTATTCTTTTTAGTTAATATCTTATTATCACTTTTTTCTATAGGGGTATTTGTTCCTTTAAGAAGTACTACAAGATTTATAAAACCCTTTTCATCTGAATTGCATGGTGTATAGTGCAGAGTATTTGAATACATTTCAACAATCTGCCCTTTTTCAACATAAAAAGTTTCAACATTGCTTGAATCATAATCATTGCCCTTCATATCTCTAAGTTTACCAACCATTATTATAAGATCAGTTACAGCTATTACAGTTTCACTACCTTGGTGGTATTCAAAGCCAGTAAGAGAATTATTTTTACCAAGACAGCTTCCTATTTGTATTTCAAGTCCACCATAAATTTTACTTTTAAGCTCATCTTTAATAGGAAAATCCTCCAGTTCCTTTACACTGGCAGTGTATTTTGTGCCCTTTTCTAACATTTCTAAATTAGTTTCAGCATATTTAACTATGTCCTTGCAGTCAATTCCCTTTAGAACTCTACCATATTCTAAAAAACTTTCATCTGTCACTTTTTTGATATTTAAGCTCGGATTAATTTTTATAATTTCATCTATATTCATAATCTTCTCCTTTGTAATATTTATTTAAAAGCTATTAGATAGCAATTTTTAATGTCTTTTCAAAATCAATAAATGTTGAGTTTTAATTGTCTTCTGCTGGCATATATGTAAAAATCAAATTTATATTATCAAAATATTTTTTACGCATACGAACATAAATAGTACATTATTAGTTTATATCTATTACATTAATGTGTCAATTTATATTTTAGTTTAGAACAAAATAGTGCATAATTATTAACTTTTCAATCAATAACTATACACTATTAAGAATTAAATTTGATTTTCAACTGATTTACGATTATTTGATTTTTGGCACGTTGAACTCTATCCAGTAATTAACATGTGGCTCTATAATAATACCAAATTCACCATTCCAAAATCTGCATAATTCTTTTATATTATATGCGTTAATAGGATCATTTTTAGCGTTATATTTCTCTGCATTTTTTTCTGTTAAAAATGCTTTTATTGATTCATACTGAGTACCATCCTGTCTTTGTCTTTTAATCGTTACAACACCAAACGTATCACCTGTCTTCATACTTGATGTGGGCATATTACCAAGAATATATACATTTTTATTTGCCATAAGTTCATATGCTTTTTCATTTGTTATCTTATTTCGTACTGCTGCATACATAATGCAAAAACTATCCACGAAGTCTTTAATTGGCATTAAATCTTCCTTCGTTACAGTAAATACCCTATCAGCAAGTCCATGTATAATGAGTGCCTTATAATCCTTCTGAATAACATTGTCTAGCATCATTCCAGCAGGCGCCTCTATCATAGTGAACTTAGCATTTTTATGTTCCTGCCTTAATAATAAAATAGCCTCTTCTAATGATTTTTGTGTAAGACAAATATTTATAGCACCATCAATGTCCACTCCTTCATCCATCATTATAAGTGCTGCATTACGATCCATATTATTTTCAAAATTTAGTTGTCCAACCGCAATATTTGACTTATAATTTTTTTCTTTTTTACGATTAAAAAATATTCCCATTTAAATTTCTCCATTCAAATTATTCTAGCTATATGTAATAATTTATTCGCTTATCTCAAGCATATAGCTGTACTTTATATTTCCAGTTAATTCTGTTTCCTCTCTACTTACATTATAATAAAATTGTCTTCCATAGTAGTTTTCAAATGCCTTTTCAATTTCTTTAATGGTAAGTCCAGCTTCTTCTGTATCAATAGTTAATTCAATAATTCCCCAACATTCTTCAAAATAAAATTCTATTTCATGTCCATGTGAATTCCATTTAATAATAATATGATTATCATCTATAATAATGTCGCCAAACACTTCTCGTGAACAAAATGTAATATTGGAATTAGCATCAAATATCTTCTTATAGTAATCACCTTGTTCACTTGATAAAATCAGAACTGTTTTAAGCCGTTCATTTTCATCTGAAATTATATTGTTAATTTCCTTAAACACATCTCCATGAAAATTAAGTTTTAAAAAACTTTTCCTGTCAATCATATGATATTCCCTTCACTCACACTATTTTTTATAATTCACTAGCTTAGATTGATACTTTGCTATATTTAAACATTTCTGAATAAATCCATAAAAATCAATGCCACAAGCACTTTTATCATCATTTTCTGTATAACCATGAATTACCCTTTCAGTATTTGAAAAAATTGCTTTTGTTCCGTACTTTATCCTAATATCACAAGGTCCCGTACAACCTATGCTTCTAGAATTATCCACAATCATCTTGGTGTCAAGCAACTCATAAAAATGTTCATTCTCAAGGAAATGTATTAAATAATCCTTTTCCCACTTGGCAATCTGCTTTTCATACACATCGCACTCACTATAAATATGAATATCGGCGTTATATTTGAATATAAATTCCATATAAGCCTTTTTCTCGTATATGTCTGGTAATTTATGTGCACTATATATTACACTTAATTTGTATCCTGCATCATTTTTCACGATTCTAACGCACCAACCTTGGTTTTGTGAATAACGATTAAGATATAATTCAAGAAAATCGTTTTTATCACAAAAACCTTTATAATTCTTATATATATGTTCTTCACTTATCTTTAGATTTAATGGAATGCATATACACTTTTTCATTTCTTGAATATTTTGTTTTGCAATTCCTTCATAATATTTTTCTATATTATTTACTAATGCTATATCAGGCTCTTCTTTCTGTTTTAAATCATTATAACGTTCTTTTGATATGTTTCCATTCACCAAAGCCTGCTTCAAATATTCCAAGTACTTTTTATAGTCTATCTCTGTATATGTATTTTTACTATAAGTTACAAAAGAACGCATTATACATTTTGAAAATTCTGTCACATATTTATTTGTAATCATATCAATGCCAACAGAACGTACATATTCATAACTTTTTACATCCACTGTAAATAATTCTGCATAATATTGATTCCCATATTTTCTTGTATCTCTCATATAATATCGCTTCTCCTATCATTTATTTAATTCAATTGGAATATTATTTTCAAGTGCAAACTAACTATTCATATATGTCTAACCTTGAGATATCAAAAAATATATACTCTCCTATTAACCTCTCATCTCTTGAAAGGTATCCTATATCAAATTCTCCAATACCACAGTCAACTATAACTGGATTAACTGACAATACTTGTCCGTAAGCAGAATATGACCATGTACTGCTTGGCTTAATAATTAAATCCTTAATTTTATCTTTATTTTCATTAAACATTGCATCCCATTGAACATCTGCTCCTTCGATAAAGCCAAATTCCACTTTATAAGAGTTCCCTACTTCAAAATCTACAGGACATCCAAATGCTTGGTATACCTTATTGCTAACCTTAAATGATACAATTGCTTCATTTGCTTCCTCCGAAAGCCATTTCATATCTATTATCTTCACTTCAGTATAGTTTCCTATTTTAATCACCTTCTAACATCAATATTGAATTTAATTTTACTTACATATATTCTTTTAAATATTTATTTTCAATATATATTAATGCCTCTTCAACATTTGGTAATAAAATAAAATGAGGATAACTATTATCTATATTTTTAGAATAAGTTAAATGAATGATAACATATCTCTCTTCACTAATTACATACATAACATCATCATTAGAATCACATTTAATTGTTGAGTACATAATTTCTCCATACAATGGATGCCCTTCTTTTATTTCACGCTTTGCTTCTTCTATAAAATACTTATTTGTATAAGGTATGAACGACCAATTAAAGTCTTCACTATATTTTCTCGCTAATTCATCAAACAAATCTTCAAACATTATAAAACAACCTCTTAAAAAAATTTGGGCTAATTAAATAGTAGTTTAATTTCTAAAAATCTGCAATTACAACCTAATCCCATTATATAGTATCTGGTTAATTTTAGGAACAAATAATATTTATTTCAACACTATTCATTTTGATGGCTTGATTAAGCCCTATAAGTGCATAATACTGTCAGCGCTACTCGCTCTCTGAAAAAACCGCCAATCGCAAAACTTTTACAACGAACACCGTATTGGGTGGATGTTCTATTTGCTACCTTTCGTTGGCTCAACCGTAAACAGGTCAATATATTCTTTTATACTTATTTGTTTTGCGATTGTCAGTCGCTTTCATTTTATCATAGTGGTTTTTTCTGTTCAAAGCTAAAGCCATTTTGTACACTTGCATAAGCCAGTGATTTTCAACTCAATAAGAAATGTCCATAAATACTTTTCACTAAAAGTATTCATGGACATTTCTTATATCTAACTTGCTGTATAATTAATTACATCTATTATTTAACACCCATCCATCCTGAAATTACCATCATTTGAACTTCTGATGTTCCTTCATAAATTTCTGTTATTTTTGCATCACGCATCATTCTTTCAATTGGGTAATCACTTGTATATCCATAGCCACCAAATAATTGTAAGCAACGTCTTGTTACATCACTAGCATTTGTAGAAGAAACTAGCTTGGCCATAGCAGCATACTGTGAAAATCTTCCATTATCATCTTCTGCACATGCAGCTTGATATACTAAAAGTTTTGCCGCTTCTGTATTTGCACGCATCTTTGCAAGTTCAAATTGTGTATTTTGAAATTTTGAAATAGGTCTTCCAAATTGAATACGCTCTTTAACATATTTAACAGTTTCATCTATTGCACCTTCTGCAATACCAAGAGCCTGCGCAGCAATACCTACACGACCTCCATCAAGAGTTGCCATTGCAAGATTAAAGCCTCTTCCTTCTTCTCCTAAAAGATTTTCCTTTGGAACTATACAATTATCAAAGAATAACTCACATGTAGATGATGCACGTATTCCCATCTTTAATTCATGATTTCCAACAGAAAAACCGGGGAAATCCTTTTCAACGATAAATGCTGAAATTCCCTTTGTTCCCTTACTCTTATCTGTCATAGCAAAAATAATGTATACATCTGCATATCCTGCATTAGTAATAAATATCTTGCTACCATTTAGTACATAATGATCTCCTTCAAGTACTGCTGTAGTCTTTTGCAGAGAAGCATCAGTTCCAGCAGAAGGTTCTGTAAGTCCAAAAGCACCTAATTTTTCACCTGAAGCAAGTGGTTTTAAGTATTTCTCTTTTTGAGCTTCTGTACCAAATTTATAAATTGGGGTAGCACAAAGACTTGTATGTGCTGACACTATAACACCAGTTGTTGCACAACATTTAGATAATTCTTCTACACATTGTACATAACTTAAAGTATCCATTCCAGCTCCACCGTATTCTTCCGGAAATGGTATTCCAAGCATTCCCATTCCGGCCATTTTTTCTACATTTTCTTTCGGAAAACGCATGCTTTCATCAATTTCCTTTGCAATTTTTTTCACCTCATTTTCTGCGAACTCACGATACATTTCTTGTAATTGTTCATGATTTTCATCTTGTTTAAAATTCATATTAATTTCCACCTTTCTCTTTCTTATATGTGTATATTAATTGCGTTTCATTAAAGATAAACCCTCTGAAAACTTGAAATCTATTTGTACCAAAATGCCATCTTCTGGGCATCTTGGTGCACATAAATTTTAATAGTTAAAGCGGTTTATCTATATTGGGCATTATCTAATGGTAAACATACTTTACCTGGATTCATAATAGAATTTGGATCAAAGACTTTTTTAATGCCTCTCATTAATTCCATATTTATTTCTCCAACGCTATCTGCTAAATGGCTCATCTTTCCACTGCCAATTCCATGTTCTCCTGAAACAAGACCACCACACTCTGTTGCTTCTTTGTAAATAATATTAAAGAATTTATTAACTCTTGCTTTAAATTCTGCTTCTTCTAAATCATTACTACATTCATATATGTGAAGATTTCCATCTCCTGCGTGTCCAAAACTCCTAATAGTTATTCCACACTCTTTACCAGTTTTATTTACAAAAGCAAGATAAGAAGCAATTTTATTTACTGGAACTACCACATCACATTCATCTAATAATTTTGTTTCTGCCATAATTGCATCTAAGAAACTAGAACGTGCAGCCCATGCATCTTTTATTTTTGCAGGCGTATCAGCTACAAGAACATCAATTGCTCCAGCCTCTAATACTATTTCACTGGCTTGTTCAATAAGATCATTTAATTCATCTTCATTATTTGCATCTATGGTAACAAGTAAATATGCATTTGCAGTTACTCCCCCAACTACCTGTGGGAATACACTTTTTCCAATATATCTTTCACTGGCTAAAACAATTTCTCTTTCCATAAATTCCAATGCTTCTGGATTCATGTGTTCCATTTTAAATTTAGGAACAGTAGAAATGCAATCATCTAAATTTTCAAAGGGAATAATTAAACTTGCAACTACCTTTGGTGCTGGCATAGTTTTCAAAGTAAGTTCTGTAATAATTCCAAGAGTACCTTCTGAACCAATCATTAAATTTAGCAAGCTGTAACCTGAACTTGTTTTTGATACTGTAGCTCCAAAGTGAGTAATTTCTCCTGTTGGAAGAACAACTGTCATTGCACGTACATAATCACGTGTTGCACCATATTTAACAGCTCTCATTCCCCCAGCATTTGTTGAAACATTCCCACCTAAACAAGCAGACTTTTCGCCAGGATCTGGAGCATATAATAAGCCTTGTTTGGCACAATCTTCTGCAAGATCTTTTAACAAAACCCCTGCCTGTACATGAACAACAAAATTTTCCATATCATAAGAAAGTATTTTATTCATCTTTGTAATATCAATTAAAACTCCTCCTAAAACTGGAACTGCTCCTCCTACAAGTCCTGTTCCTGCCCCTCTTGGAGTTACTGGTATCTTATTTTCATTACATATTTTTACTACTGCAGCAACTTCCTCTGTAGAATGTGCCATTAATACAACTTGAGGATCTTTTTTCCCATAAATAGGCATTTCGTCATGGCAATAATCTGGATTTATATCATCACCTGTTAAAATATGTCCTGGAGCTGCTTCCTGTAATTTTGATATTATTTCTTCTGTCAACTTATTATACTGAGCCATATTAATACTTCCTTTCTAAATACAACTTTTTTTATTTTATAAATAATGTTCCTAAGAAACATATGATGCCAGCAATAACTACGTAGCATAGGAAATATTTAAATACGCTTCCTAAAATTTTACTTTCCGAACCAGATTTATTAATTGCACTTGCACCAATTGCAATACTTTGAGGACAAATCATCTTCCCTAGACCTCCTCCAAGAACATTTGCTGCTGCCATCCATGCTGAAGAAATTCCAAGATTTTGAGCAGTCTTTGCTTGTAATCCTCCAAATAAAACACAGGTTGATGTACCTGACCCTGTAACAAATCCTCCAACAGCTCCAATTAGTGGAGAAATAAGTGGATATGCTCTTCCTGTAGCTACAACTAAAAAACTTGCAATATCTGCAATCATTCCACTATAACCCATTACTTTTGCTACTGACATAACACAGCAAATTGTAACAATTGTTTTCCAGTTTCCTTTTAACGTAGCAAAAAGTACATCTATCATCGCTGGCACTTTTGCACCTTGAACAAAACCTCCAATAATTGCAGCAACAAAAATTATGATACCAGGTGTATTAACCCAGCTGAAATTAAGTTTGCTTCCACCTTTACCAGCATATACAACTACAGCACTTTTAATTGGTGCAATCAAACGATTAATTGCTGGAAATAAAGTTGATGTAAACAGCAGCATTAAAAATATTAAAATAAACGGACACCATGCTTGTAATGCTTCACCAAATGATATAGTTTCTCCCTTATCCTGATTTACTGATGCTGATGTTTCTTCTTTAGTTACCGATAAATTTGATTCTTCACTCTTATCTAAATTTATAATTGAATATTCAGCTTCTGGTTTTTTATTTAAAAATTTTGCTGCAATAACTGTACATGCCATACAGCAGATAGAACCTACTATATTGGGAAGTTCTGCTCCAACTGCTACTGCTGTAATATACCAAGGTATTATAAATGATAATGCAGCAACCAATGTAATAGTAAATGCTCCCTTTAATGCTTTTATTCCACCACCTACAATGCATACCATAATAAACGGACTGATAAAAGCAAGAAACACTTCAATAATTGCTGTATTTGCTGCTAATACATGAGATGAAACTCCGGTTACGGATGAAAGTGTTACCAGAGGTATTCCAACTGATCCAAACGCAGTTGGTGTACTATTAGCAACCAAGCATGATAAAACTGCTGCAAATGGATTTAATCCAATACCAGCAAGCATAGATGCTGGTATTGCAACAGCTGTGCCGAAACCTGCCATTCCTTCCATGAAACTACCGAATCCCCATCCAATAATTAATGTTAAAACTCTTTTATCAGCAGATACTCCAGCAAGCATCTTTTTTATAGATTCCATTGCCCCTGTACGCAAAGTTAAATTATACGTAAACAAAGCTGCAACAATAACTAAACAAATTGGCCACAAGGCATTGAGTATACCTTCCAATACAGCTGAAGCAGCATAAACTGAATTCAGTTTCCAGAAAACAATACCTAAAAACATTGTAATAACAAGTGCAATAGCAGTGGCTTTATGTGCTGGCATTTTCAAACCACTCAATGCAATTATGAGGCAAATAATAGGTAACATTGCTATTAAAAATTTCAAAAATAACATTTTTATCCCCTCATTTAATTTTTTATGGTACTACTATTTATATTTTTATCATATAACTTTTCCCCTATTTAACTTTAAGATAGCTATTAAAAATTTTGCTTTAATTCCTAACCTAAGTAACTAAAAAACTTTACTCTGCCTTTTCTTTTGCTTTCTTCATTTCTTTAATCATAACTGGAAGAATTTCTGTTACATTCCCAACAATACCCACATTTGCAATTTCAAAAATTGGAGCTTCTTCATCTTTATTAATTGCTACTATATAATCAGAACCTGACATTCCAGATGTATGTTGTGTTGCTCCAGAAATACCGCATGCAATATAAAGTTTTGGTGCTACAATCTTTCCTGATTGTCCAACTTGATGTGCACGAGAAATCCATCCATCCTCAATTGGTGGTCTTGTTGCCCCTACTACACCGCCGAGTACCTCTGCTAATTCTTCAACAAGTTTAAAATTTTCTGCACTTCCCATTCCTCGTCCACCAGAAACAATAACCTGTGCTTCTTCTAAATTAACAGCCTCAGAAATTTCTTTTACTGTATCAACAATTTTTGCCTTAACAGCACTAGCTGAAATTTCTACTTTTTTCTCTGTAACACTTGCTTTTGAAGCAGCTTCTGGTTTTGAAAAACTTCCATTTCTAACTGTAACTATTGATGTCCCTTCTACTTCAATATGTTCTAGAATCGTACCACTATAAGCTGGTCTAGTATATATAACCTTATCATCAGTCTTACTCATTCCTACTACATCACTTACACATCCTAAATCCATACGTCCCGCAACACGTGGTGCAATATCTCTAGAAAGTGCTGTATTCGCTAATAAAACAATATCAGGATTTTGTTCCTTAATAGTTTGTGACAATACTTCTGTTAAAGTATCACAATCTTCAGCAGCATCTGTAAAGATAACTGGGATTCCAAAAGTAGCTACAGTATCTGCTGCAGACCTGTTACCTACTACAACCGCTGTTCCTTCTGCATCTAATGATTTTACTGCACTTATGAGTTCAAGGCTTCCACCTATTGCTTTTTCTCCATCTGTTTCAATAAACAATAATGCTTTCATACTTTCTTCTTCCTCCTTAATTAGATTGCCTTATCTTTTTTCATTTGCTCCATAGCGGCACTTACTGCGAGTAGAGCATCTTTTTCTTGAATTTTTATACCAGCCTCTCTCTTAGGAGGTTCAACATATTCAATGCAGCGTACTTTTGCTTGTTTTACCTCTCCAATTTCTGCTGCTGAATAAGTTGGAATGACTGCTCTACGACTTGCCATCTTAGTTTTAATTGTAGGATAACGTGGATCATAATTTGGTTTACTTACTGTTACTACAGCTGGAGTTTTTAGAGAAACTAAATTATATCCTTCTTCAATTTCTTGATGAACTTCTAAATGATTTTCTTTTAAATCGATTACAACCGCACTGCTAGTAAAACTTGTCCCTAATCTTTCAGAAAGCATTGCTCCTACTTGACCAGTAATTTCATCTGTAGATTCCCTTCCACAAAGAATTAAATCAAATTTTTCACCTTTGTCTTTTTCAATTTTATGAATAGTATCTGCCAAAACATCAGCTGTTCCAATAGCATCTAAATCTGCATATAAATCATCTTTCACAAAAAATGCCTCTTTAGCTCCTACAGCAAGACAATTTTTTAATGTATTTAAAGAATCATCTGCTCCAACAGTTAGCACACTAACATTTCCTCCATTAACCTCCGTAAAACGAACTGCTAGCTCTAATGCATATGTGTCAAACGCATTTGCTACTAAACTAACTCCATTCAAATTAGGCTTTTTCGTCTTATTATCCAAATGAATTTCAATAGAATCATCTGGAACCTGTTTTACACATAACAGAATATTCATACTTTTCCTCTCCTTTACACCTTCGCATTATCAAATTATTGTTTTGATAAAACCATAAATGTATTCAAATTTTTATGATCTACCCTTGTATGAAAATATTTTCATAGATTTGCAAAATATCGTTTAATGGTGCAATGGTCTTACCAATTTAAATAATTCTATCACACTATTTAAAGCAATACAATAACTTATGTTAAAATTATTATTTAATTCATAATTATAACATAATTGTTTAATCATATATGAAGAGCAACGTAAAAAATTCAAATTTATGATACCAAATTTATCCTGCTGAATTAAATATAGTCAAATAAAACATCAAATATTCCTGAAAATTCAAAGTAAAATAAAAAAAATAAGCAAGGAACTTGTATATATACAGTTCCTTGCTCATTTATCCATTCTATTTATAGTTATAACATTGGTTGTAAACTATATAAAATTAAGCCTATTCTACAAGTTATTAATCATAATAAGCACTGTAAAATAGGCTTTTTCATTTCAAATTATATTTATATTTTATTCCCACTCAATAGTACTAGGTGGTTTGCTTGTTACATCATAAACAATTCTATTTACGCCTTCTACTTCATTTACAATTCTTCTTGATACTTTGTCTAAAACTTCATATGGAATCCTTGCCCAATCTGAAGTCATAGCATCAGAAGATGTTACTGCTCTTAATGCTATAGTATGACAATAAGTTCTTTCATCACCCATAACACCAACAGATCTTATGTTTGGTAAGCAAGCAAAGTACTGCCATATTTTTTCAGCAAGTCCTGCTTTAGCAATTTCATCTCTGAATATAGCATCTGCTTCCCTTACAACCTTAAGTTTATCCTCAGTTATTTCTCCTAAAACTCTTATAGCTAATCCTGGTCCAGGGAAAGGCTGTCTCCAAACTAAATCGTGAGGTATCCCAAGTTTTTCTCCTACAGCTCTAACTTCATCCTTAAATAAAGTTCTAAGCGGTTCTATAAGTGAAAAATCCATGTCTTCTGGAAGGCCACCTACATTATGATGACTTTTTATCTTTGCAGAAGTTCCTGTTCCGCTTTCAACAACATCTGGATATATTGTTCCTTGAACTAAAAATCCAGTATTGCCTATTTTTCTAGCTTCTTCTTCAAATACTCTTATGAATTCTTCTCCTATTATTTTCCTCTTTTTTTCTGGATCTGATACGCCTTTAAGTTTTCCAAGGAATCTATCCTTTGCATTTACTCTTATTAAGTTCATATCAAATTGTTTCTTAAATACACTTTCAACTTGATCTCCCTCATCTTTTCTCAAAAGGCCGTGATCAACAAATATACATGTAAGCTGTTTTCCAATTGCTTTATGAACTATAACTGCTGCAACTGAAGAATCAACTCCACCTGAAAGAGCACATATAACTTTTTTATCTCCAACAATTTTTCTTATTTCCTGTATTTTTTCTTCAGCAAAAGAAGACATTGACCAATCTCCGTTTACTTTACAGATTTTGAACAAGAAATTTGAAAGCATATCTTTTCCAAAAGGAGTATGCTGAACTTCTGGATGGAATTGAACCCCGTATATTTTCTTTTCTTCATTATACATTGCTGCTACAGGACACTGCTTTGTATGAGCTGCTACTTTAAATCCCTCTGGAACTTTTTCAACATAATCTGTATGACTCATCCAGCAAGTATTTTTTTTATCTATACCTTCAAATAATACACATTCTTCATCAATACATATTTCAGCTTTTCCATATTCTCTTACATCAGGACTCTTAACTGCTCCGCCTAATGTATAAGATATAAGTTGGTGTCCATAACAGATACCAAGTACAGGAATACCTAACTCAAAAACTTCTTTATCAATCTTAGGTGTATTATCACCATAAACACTGTTAGGTCCTCCAGTGAAAATTATACCCTTAGGATTTTTCTCTTTTATTTTTTCAATAGAACATGTATATGGAACTATTTCGCAATATACATTATGTTCTCTTACTCTTCTCGCAATAAGCTGGTTATATTGTCCGCCAAAGTCAATAACTAAAACTAATTGTTTTTCCATCTTTTCCTCCTAATAAACAGCGCTATTTTTAATACCATAACATTTATATAACTACAATAAAATTTTATAGCAATTACTGATTAACACTGTAGTTAGGTGCTTCTTTAGTTATTGAAATATCATGTGGATGACTTTCTCTTAATCCATTTGATGTTTGAACTACAAAAGTAGCCTTTTCAAATAATTCTGTTAATGTTCTTGAACCTAAATATCCCATTCCAGAACGAATTCCACCCATAATCTGGAATATAGTTTCAACTACTGAACCCTTAAATGGAACTCTTCCTTCAACACCTTCTGGAACAAGCTTTTTGTTTCCTTCCTGGAAATATCTATCTTTACTTCCACACTGCATTGCAGCTAAAGACCCCATTCCTCTGTATACTTTATAGCTTCTACCCTGATATATTTCAGTTTCGCCTGGAGCTTCTTCGCATCCTGCAAACATTGAACCCATCATAACTGTTTTTGCTCCTGCTGCTAATGCTTTTACTATATCACCTGAATATTTAATTCCACCATCAGCTATTATTGGAACTCCATATTTATTTGCTTCTTCTACACAATCCATAACTGCTGTAAGTTGTGGAACACCTATTCCTGCTACAATTCTTGTAGTACATATTGAACCAGGTCCTATACCAACCTTTACACAGTCCGCACCTGCTTCAATTAAATCGTGAACAGCTCCAGCTGTAGCAACATTTCCTGCTATAACCTGAAGATCTGGATAACCTTCTTTTATAGTTCTAACAGCATCTAATACTCCATGTGAATGTCCATGTGCAGTATCTAAAACCACTACATCAACAGATGCCTCTACAAGTGCTTTAACTCTCTGCATCATGTCCTTTGTTACTCCTACACCTGCTCCGCAAAGTAATCTTCCGTGCTCATCCTTTGCTGCATTAGGAAATCTTCTTATTTTTTCTATATCTTTAATTGTTATTAAACCCTTAAGTCTAAAATTATCATCTACTAAAGGAAGTTTTTCTATTTTATGTTTTTTAAGAAGATTCTTAGCTTCTTCTATAGTTGTTCCCTCTGGTGCTGTTACAAGATTTTTTGTTGTCATTAATTCTTCTATTTTCTTAGTATAGTCAGTTTCAAATACAATATCTCTATTGGTAATAATTCCTATTAATTTTTCATTTTTATCTGTTATTGGAACACCTGATATTCTGTACTTTTTCATTAAATCAAGGGCATCTTGAATTGAATTGTCCTTTGATAAGGATATTGGATTAGTTATAACTCCATTTTCCTGTCTTTTTACTCTATCAACTTCACTTGCCTGTTCTTCTATTGTCATATTTTTATGTATAATTCCAATTCCGCCTTCTCTTGCCATAGCTATAGCCATTTTAGACTCAGTAACTGTATCCATTCCTGCACTCATTAAAGGAATATTTAGTTTTATCTTTTTTGTTAAATTTGTTGAAACATTAACCTCTCTTGGTAATACATCTGATTTATTAGGAACAAGTAAAACATCATCAAATGTGTATGCTTGTTTTATGATTTTTGCCATTTACACAACTTCCTTTCAAAAAAATATTTATTTTATATGGTTGTTTACAAAAATGCTAGGTGTGAATCTATGAAATGAAAAGTTTCTAATTGTACTATAAGCATACTAACTTTCAAGAATGAAAATCAGAATGCTTTAGCATACAGATAAATCGCTCATAGTAAGAAATTTTGGGTTCCTTGTAGAAACTCCCTGCCATATTCAGGGAATATATGAGTTAATATGTATAAACGATTATTTTAACTTCTATTTTATTTAAAAAAGTGCATTTTGTCAATCATTTTTAATGTATTTTTGATTAAAAACTTTCTTAATAAAAATTGTAAATGGTTTAAGTTCTAAATAACTTATCTATATTTGTAGCAAAATCAAGCTTAATTTTGCCTATTCTTAACCTATCCTTAACCTTAATTTAATATAGAATATACTGCTTTATCGTACTATTATATTATAATTACCATAAATGGAGATGTTAAATAATGGATGACTTATGTGAACTTGAAAAAATACTTAACACCACTAGCATAACTACCTTATTTCAGCCTATATTTTCCTTAACAGATGGCGCTGTACTAGGCTATGAAGCACTTAGTAGAGGGCCACTAAATTCACCTCTTCATTCACCTGATAAACTTTTTGCTGCTGCAAAAAAGTATAATAGAACCTGGGAGCTTGAACTAGCATGCCGAGTAACTGCATTAAAAAGCTCTAAAAATATTATTCCAGGTAAGCTTCTCTTTTTAAACGTAGATCCAGAAATAATTAAAGATGAAAAATTTCAAAAAGGACTTACTAGAGAATATCTTTCTAAATATAATATATCGCCTAAAAATATTATATTTGAAATAACTGAAAGAACTGCAATATCAGATTATAAAAGCTTCTCAAAAACTCTTGAGCACTATACTGGACAAGGTTATAAAATAGCTATTGACGACACTGGTTCTGGCTATTCAGGCTTAGAAACTATATCTAAAACAAAACCTCATTATATAAAACTTGATATTGAATTAATACGAAATATAGATAAAGACAAATTCAAACAATCCCTTATAAAATATTTTGTTGAATTTGCAAAATCTACAAATCTAAAACTAATAGCAGAGGGTATTGAAACAGAAGGCGAACTTAAAATTCTAATAGATTTAGGCGTTTATGCAGGACAGGGGTTCTTTATTTCTAAACCAGTTCCCTGCTTTCATGAACTTCCCGATTCCAAAAAAAATATAATAGTAAATTACAATAAACTAAAAAAAAGTCACTTTGATATTGACCAAAATATAATAGGTGAAATTGCAGAAAATTATTCATCATTTGACAGAAAAGTTTCATGTGATACTTTAAAAAATTACTTTAATAAAACTTCAATAACTGGAGCTTGCATAGTTGAAAATGAAATTCCAGTAGGACTTGTTATGAAACACACCTTAGATTCTACACTTGCAACGCAATACGGTGTCGCAATATTTTCAAAGCGTCCTGCTTCTCTTGTAATGGACACAAACGCCCTTACAGTTGATTATGGGACAAGTGTACGCAGTACTGCCAAAATCGCCATGGAAAGGACAAATGACAAAATATACGACTATGTAATAGTTACTAAAGAAAATAAGTACTACGGTATCGTTACAATTAAAAATCTTCTTGAATTTACTATTGCAATTGAAAAAAGACAGGCTAAAGAATTAAACCCACTGACAGGCCTTCCTGGAAATATAATAATAGACAGAATTTTATGTGAAGTTCTAAATTCTAATGAAGAGTTCGGCATACTATATTTAGATCTAGATAATTTTAAAGTCTATAATGATGTTTATGGTTTTGAAAATGGTGATAAAATATTAAAATTTACTGCTAACATAATAAAAGAATCTCTATCAGAATTATTTACCTTTGAAAATTTCGTTGGACACATTGGAGGAGATGATTTTATATGTATCATAAAAGCTTCTCTAGATGAATGTTATAAATTAAGCAAACTCATAATAAATAAATTTGATAATGGTGTACTTAACTTTTTTAATGAAATAGATAAACAAAATAACTATATTATTGCACTTGACAGGAAAGGATTCAAAGACACATTTAATTTGACTTCAATTTCTATTGCTGGAATTCACGGAAAAATAAACAGCTTTCATACAAGTACTGACTTAACTTTATATATAAGTAAACTAAAAAAGAAAAGCAAACTTTTAAATCACAGCAGCTATGTAATAGAAGATGTACCTGTTTAAAAATGTTAATAAAAAAACAGCGAATCCTAAGTCTCGCTGTTTTTTTTATATCTATTTTAGTACATTCCGCCCATTCCCATTCCTGGAGCGCCGCCTGGTGTTTCAGGTTTTTCTTTTTCAGGAATATCAGCTACAGCACATTCAGTTGTAAGGAAAGTAGATGCAACTGATGAAGCATTTTGAAGTGCTGATCTTGTAACCTTAGTTGGATCAACAATTCCTACGCTTATCATGTCAACATACTTTTCATGTAATGCATCAAATCCAACACCTTTTTTGCTGTTCATGATTTTTTCTATTATTACTGAACCTTCAAGTCCTGCATTTGTAGCTATTTGTCTTACTGGTTCTTCAAGAGCTTTAACTATTATATTTATACCAACTTGCTCATCTGGTTCATCTGAAGTTAACTTATTTACTTCTGGTAATACATCAATATAAGCAGTACCACCACCAGCGATTATGCCCTCTTCAACAGCTGCCTTTGTAGCTGCAAGAGCATCTTCAATTCTCATTTTTCTTTCTTTTAATTCAGTTTCTGAAGCAGCTCCAACTTTAACAACTGCAACTCCACCAGCAAGTTTTGCTAATCTCTCTTGTAATTTTTCTCTATCAAAATCAGATGTAGTTTCATCTATTTGAGCTCTTATCTGAGCAACTCTGTCATGTATTGCTTTCTTGTCGCCTTTTCCATTTACAACTATAGTATTTTCTTTTGTAATCTTAACACTTTCAGCTGTTCCTAATTCTTCAAGCTTTACATCCTTAAGGTCTTTTCCAAGTTCTTCTGAAATAACTTCTCCACCTGTAAGAATTGCAATATCTCTTAACATATCTTTTCTTCTATCACCAAATCCAGGTGCTTTAACAGCAACACAATTAAATGTTCCTCTTAATTTATTTACAACTAATGTAGCTAAAGCTTCACCTTCAACATCATCAGCAATTATAAGTAATTTCTTACCCTGTTGAACTATTTGCTCAAGAAGTGGAAGAATTTCTTGTATATTTGCTATTTTCTTATCTGTAATTAATATATATGGATCATCAAGTACGGCTTCCATTTTTTCTTGATCTGTTACCATATATGGGCTTAAATATCCTCTGTCAAACTGCATTCCTTCAACAACATCAAGTTCTGTTCCCATTGATTTTGATTCTTCAACAGTTATAACTCCTTCGTTGCCTACTTTTTCCATAGCATCAGCTATTAATTTTCCTATTTCAGGATCTGCTGCTGAAATAGATGCAACTCTCGCTATATCTTCTTTACCATTTACATTCTTTGATATTTTCTTAAGTTCTTCAACAGTCTTATTTACAGCTGATCTTATTCCATTTCTTATAAGCATTGGATTAGCTCCAGCTGTAACATTCTTTAATCCTTCTCTTATTATTGCCTGTGCAAGAAGTGTTGCTGTAGTAGTACCATCTCCTGCTACATCATTTGTCTTAGTAGCAACTTCTTTAACAAGCTGTGCTCCCATATTTTCATATGGATCTTCAAGTTCTATTTCCTTTGCTATACTTACACCATCATTTGTTATAAGTGGTGCACCAAATTTTTTATCTAAAACAACGTTTCTTCCTTTTGGTCCAAGTGTTACTTTAACTGTATTTGCAAGTTTATCTACACCTTTTTGCATAGCTCTTCTTGCATCTTCTCCATATAATATTTGCTTTGCCATTTTCTAATCCCTCCCTGAAATATAAAAATTCTAAGTGTTATTCTTCTACTATTCCTAAGATATCATCTTGTTTTAATATTAACAATTCTTGATTGTTTAATTTTATTTCTGTTCCGCTGTATTTAGAGAAAAATACTTTATCTCCTACTTTCACCTGCATTGTCACTTCTTTACCTTCAACAACTCCACCAGGTCC
Organism: Clostridium pasteurianum; assembly: GCF_001705235.1. Lineage (NCBI taxonomy): Bacteria > Bacillati > Bacillota > Clostridia > Eubacteriales > Clostridiaceae > Clostridium > Clostridium pasteurianum. Next base: position 3,434,264 of record NZ_MCGV01000001.1, on the reverse strand, counting down.
TACAGCAACAACCTCTGCCATTTGAGGCTTTTCTTTAGCTGAGCTAGGCAAAACTATGCCGCTCTTAGTAGTCTCCTCTGCTTCCAATCTCTTAATAACAACTCTGTCACCAAGTGGTCTAATTTTCATTTTTAAACCCCTCCTTAAAATATTGTTAGATTTTTTTAATATATTAATTTTATTTTTTTATAAATTTAGTTTTCGTCTTATTAGCACTCATTAATATTGAGTGCTAACACAATTATTATAATAAATAATCCTGAATATATTAGCAAATGCTAATTTTACCTCATAGTCACCAATTTTCCAAGTATTCATGAGTTACAGGTAAATATTTTTCATTTTTATGGTTTTTCTCCATTTTTCACTTACATTTATTAATGTATAATATTTATTATATTGGTAATAATCATTAAATACTTTTACTAAGCAAAAACTAGCATAATACTTTGAAGCTAACATAAGTTAACCTTCACTGCAGAAGTCATATAAGCTGCACTAAATTTTATTTTAAGGAATGATTAAATGTTTAAAATATCATATGTACTAGAAATATTATTATCTATATTAGTATCCCTTTTTATATTTTTAATCATAATAAAATTCACTATAAGCTTAAAACCTCTTTATTACTATGACATAAAGGCTTTAAATATAACATCAAACTTTAACAACGATATAGGAAACTATTCTGATAGCACTATCACATTAAATGAAAAACAAGTTAAGGAAGATTATGACTACATGATATCATACATAAACGGCAGTAACCGTAATTATGATTTTAATCTGCCAAATTTACCTTCTTCAAAGCATGGAAAAATTCATTTTAAAGATGTAAAAAATTTAATAACAAAAATTAACAAAGTAATGATTTTTGTATTTTTCCCAACATTAATTGGAATTATACTATGCTCTTTAAAAAAAAGATGGAGGTACTTAAAGATAAGCTCAATTGAACTCATCCTTACCCCCATTCTTATAATAGTTTTATCTTTAAAAAACTTTTCAACAGCATTTGACAAATTCCACGAACTATTTTTTAATAATAATTATTGGGTATTTAATCCTAAATATGATCCTGTAATACTACTCCTTCCAGAAAAGTTCTTCTTTCATTGCTTTGCCTTAATAATATCTCTTTGTCTCTTCTCTGGAGGAATATTACTGCTTATATACAAAAAACGCAAATGATTTATTCTTTGCGTTTTGATTTTATGCTAGAAATTTTCTTTAGCAAATATTTTCCCTTTAATACTCCTATAATAAATAAAATACTAGATATAACTGCAATTATTATTATCATTTTTATATCGCCATTTGTTATCCTATCTCCAAAGTATGCAGAGATAAATATTCCCGGTAGTCTACCAATAGTTGAATAAATAATAAACTCTCTACCACTAACACCTGTAATACCACATACATACGCCAAAATATCCTTCGGCAAACCCGGTATCAAATATATAAGTGTTATAACATATTTTATTTCACCATTTTTAATCATTTTTTCAAAAAAACTTATATTCTGCTTTTTGGCTATTTTCTTTACAAAGGGTCTACCAAGCTTATTTGAAATATAGAAGGCTATAGCACTTCCAACTGTTATTCCTAAAAGTGATATAAGTGTTCCACCGGCTGTTCCAAATATATATCCACCTGCAATCTCAATTATCTCCCCAGGTATAAAAAATGCAACTACCTGTAATATCTGCATAATAAAAAACGCCAAGAAACTAAACTTTCCGTAAGAAATTATGTACTCTTTTACCTTTTGTGGGCTTTTTAATGCATAAAAATACTTTGAATAATATATATACCCTGTGGCTACTAAGAATATAATTATAATTGCAACACCTATCTGAAGCTTATATTTTTTTATCTTATTCCATATGTTCTCTAACAAATTATCCGCCTCCTTCTAGTATTCACAGTTCAATTATTAATATATAAATGTTATGAGCAAGTAATAATTTTCTTCCATAGACACTGCCAAAAGCCTAGAATCTAATAAAAAGCTTTCCGTAGAGAAACGGAGGAAAGCTATCATTTCTTTTATTCTAAGTAGAGTAATAGTATTTTAGAAACAATTTAAATAAAATTCAATAAGTCTTGCTCCAAATTATAAAAAGACTTAGAAATTTTAATTTGTTTGAGCTTTTTTCCAGCGAGTTATTAAAATTTCTTAGTATTTTTATAATTCGGAGCTTAGACTTATGGGTTTTATTTAATGTTTTAAAATACTATTACTCTACCTTTATATTGTTCTCTCTGGCATAGAAAAATAAGTACTGCTGTGCAAAACCTGATAAGTTTCCAAATTTGTCTCTTCCGAAATCTCTTATTTTTTTTAACGATACATCTGGTGCTACATAAAATTTCATCATTGCTTTCTTAACCCATGTATCCACAGGGAAAGCTGAATATTTCTGCATAGAAAAAAGCATTATACAATCTGCTACCTTAGGACCAACTCCCATAAATTTTTTAAGCTCCGTATGACATTCATCATCATTTAAACTTTTTATGTAGCTAAGATTAAATTCTTCATTATATATCTTATCAACAGTATCTTTTAAATATTTAGCCCTAAACCCAGCACCACATTCCTCAAAATCCTCTTCTGTAAACTCATGTAGCTTTTCTACTGTTGGAAAGGTATAATATTCCCTTCCTTTGTATTCTACCTTTTTTCCAGCCTTTTTGCTTATTCTATTTATACACCTTTTTATCATCGGTATTCTATTATTAGCTGAAATTATAAATGACAACAATATTTCAAATGGTTCCTGCTTTAAAAGCCTTATTCCGCTCCCAAAATCAACAGATTTCTTTAAGAGTGTATCTTTACTTAACTCCTCTTTTATTTCGCTGTAATCCCTATATAAATCAAAATATTCCGCCCATACATTTTTAAATTCTTCTTCATTTATATTATATATGATGGCATCTTTTTCTTTTCTTTCTACTTCTATAACTTTTCCAAAGGCAACTCCTATATAATTTCCACTTTCTTCTCTATTCCACCTAAAGCATTGCCCACAATCAAATATGTCCTTAAGCTCAAAGTTACGGACATTCTTTACTACAACACCATTTTCAATTTCTTTAACCATATCAAAATCCATAATATAATCACTCCTCTAAAATTATATTATATATAAAAACTCCCCATTTGATAATGGGGAGTTTTGTAAATTCTATTTTGAATAATCGTAGAAGCCTTTTCCAGTCTTTCTTCCAAGCCATCCAGCTCTTACATATTTCTTTAATAATGTATGTGGTCTATATTTAGAATCTCCTGTTTCTGAATAAAGAACATTCATTATAGCAAGACATATATCAAGACCTATGAAATCTCCAAGCTCTAATGGTCCCATTGGATGATTTGCTCCAAGTTTCATAGCTTTATCTATATCTTCAACTGAAGCTATTCCTTCAGCATATATTCCAACTGCTTCATTGATCATTGGAATTAAAATTCTATTTACAACAAATCCTGGTGCTTCTTTAACTTCTACAGGATCTTTTCCTATTGCAATAGCACATTCTTTTACAGCCTCAAATGTTTCCTGTGAAGTAGCAATTCCTCTTATTACTTCAACAAGTTTCATAACAGGAGCTGGATTAAAGAAATGCATACCTATAACCTTATCAGGTCTTTTAGTTGCTGAAGCCACTTCTGTTATTGAAAGTGATGATGTATTTGATGCAAGAATAGTTTCTGGCTTACATATTTTATCTAAGTCAGCAAATATCTGCTGTTTTATATCCATTCTTTCAACTGCTGCTTCAACTACTAAATCGCAATCAGCTGCCAAATTAAGGTCAACTGTTCCTTTAATTCTTCCTAGTATTTCAGCTTTAGCTGCTTCATCCATTCTACCTTTTTTAACAGATCTTGAAAGATTCTTATCTATTATTCCAAGTCCCCTTTGAACGAACTCATCTTTAATATCTCTTAATACTACTTCAAGTCCTTTAGCTGCAAATGCTTGAGCTATTCCTGAGCCCATAGTACCTGCACCTATAACACATACCTTTTTCATAATACACCCTCCTCTAAAATTTAAAACTTTAAATAATCTTAAAGTACTATCTAATAGCGCAAGAAGCCTTTTGTGCTTTTATTTGTGCTATTAATTCAGGTACAACTTTATTCACGTCACCAACTATAGCCAAATCTGCAACCTTCATTATTGGAGCATCTGCGTCCTTATTTATAGCAATTATGTAATCTGAATCCTGCATTCCTGCTAAATGCTGAATTGCTCCAGATATACCGCATGCAATATAAAGTTCTGGTCTAACTGTTTTACCTGTTTGACCAACTTGAAGATCTTTATCTACCCAATCTTTTTCTATAGCTGCTCTTGATGCTGCTATAGTTCCGCCAAGTACATCAGCAAGCTCTTGAAGCTTTTCGAAGTTTTCTTTACTTCCAACTCCTCTTCCACCTGCTACTAATACTTTAGCTGCTCCTATATCTATAACTTCTTTTGTGCTCTTTACAACTTTCTCTACTTTAACTTTAAGATCATCTGCTTTTATACCTACAGCAACTTTTTCTATTTTATCTTCTGATACAAGAGATTTGTTTTCGCAAGCTCTAGAGAAAACTCCAGGTCTTACAGTAGCCATCTGTGGTCTGTGATCTGCGCAAACTATTGTAGCCATAAGATTTCCACCGAATGCTGGTCTTGTAGCTAATAAATCTCTAGTTTCTGAATCTATATCAAGTGCAGTACAATCAGCTGTTAATCCAGTTGAAAGTCTTGATGATATTCTAGGTCCTAAATCTCTTCCTAAGAAAGTAGCTCCTACAAATAGTATTTCAGGCTTTTTCTCGTTTACTAAGTCACAAATAACTTTTGCATAAGCTTCTGTTGTAAAGTGATCTAAAACTTCGCTATCAGCAGCTAAAACTTTATCTGCTCCATAAGCTAAAAGCTCTTTTGCCATATTATCAACATTATGTCCAAGTAATACTGCTATTAATTCAGTATCTAATTTTTTAGCAATTTCTTTACCTTTGCCAAGTAATTCTAATGATACATCCTGTAATTCTCCGTCTCTCTGCTCAGCAAAGACCCATACGCCTTTATAATCTGATATACTCATACGAATACCTCCTACTTCCTAAATAAAGTGCTTTTCTTGTAATTTTGAAATAGCATATGCTGCTGCTTCTTTGAAAGGTTTATCAATTATTTCACCCTGACCTTTAGTCTGTTTAGTAACTGATTTTTTAACCTTTGTTGGTGAACCTTTAAGTCCTAAAAGTGTCTTATCAATATCTATATCATTTTCGTCCCAAACTTTTATTTCTTTGTCAAATACTCCAAATATATTTCTTACATCCATATATCTTGGTACATTTAATTCTTTTATTGCTGTTAAAAGAACTGGTGTTTCAACTTTGTCAATTTCATAACCATGTTCCCATGCTTTTTTAACTTCTAATTCATTTCCATTAACTTTAACTTCTTCAACATAAGTTACTTGAGGTATTCCAAGGTGTTCAGCTATTTCTGGACCAACCTGTGCAGTATCTCCATCGATTGCTTGTCTTCCAGCAAATACTATATCATAATCTAATTTCTTAATTCCTGCTGCAATTGTATGTGATGTAGCAAGAGTATCTGCTCCTCCGAAAGCTCTACTTGAAAGAAGTATTGCTTCATCAGCTCCCATTGCTAGAGCTTCTACTAAAGCTGCTTTAGCTTGTGGTGGTCCCATTGATATTACAGTTACATGTGCACCATAATTATCTTTTAGTACCAATGCTTCTTCTAAGGCATTCTTATCATCTGGATTTATAATTGATGGAACTCCTTCTCTTATAAGTGTTCCTTTTACTGGATCTATTCTAACTTCAGTTGTATCTGGAACTTGTTTCAAACAAACAACAATATTCATTTAGAAATTCCTCCTTCTATCTAAAAATGTGATTAGCTATAACTAATTTCTGAACTTGTGATGTTCCTTCATAAATTTCTGTTATTTTAGCATCTCTCATCATTCTTTCAACTGGATAATCTTTAGTATAACCATATCCACCGAAAAGTTGAACTGCTTTTGTAGTTACATCCATAGCAACATCAGCAGCACGAAGTTTTGCAAGAGCTGCAGCTTCATTGTATGGAAGCTTATTATCCTTGCACCATGCAGCTTTATATACTAAATATTTAGCTGATTCTATATTTGTTTTCATTTCTGCCATAGCCCATGATAATCCCTGAAATTTATTAAGGCTTCTTCCAAATTGTTTTCTTTCTTTCATGTAATCTCTTGCTTCATTAAAAGCTCCTTCAGCCAATCCAAGAGCCTGTGCAGCTATTCCAATTCTTCCACCATCAAGAGTTGACATTGCTATCTTAAAGCCTTTTCCTTCTTTTCCAATAAGGTTTTCTTTTGGAACTATGCAATCTTCAAAAACAAGCTCAGTAGTTGATGATGCTCTTATACCCATTTTGTTTTCAACTTTTCCTATTGAAAAACCTTTGAAACCTTTTTCAACTATAAAACCTGATATTCCTCTACTACCCTGGCTTTTATCTGTCATTGCAAATACGCAAAATACATCTGCAACTCCACCATTTGTTATAAATATTTTTGAACCATTTAATACATAGTGATCTCCATCAAGAACTGCTGTAGTCTGCTGTCCTGCTGAATCAGTTCCTGCATTTGGTTCAGTTAATCCATAAGCTCCTATTTTTTCACCTTTAGCAAGTGGAACTAAATATTTTTGTTTTTGTTCTTCTGTACCATATTCATTAATTAATGATGCACATAAAGAAGTGTGGGCTGAAAGTATAACACCTGTTGTACCACAAACCTTTGATAATTCTTCAACAGCAAGTATGTAAGATAATACGTCTCCACCTGCTCCACCATATTCCTTTGAAAATGGTATTCCCATCATTCCATATTTAGCCATTTTCTTTACATTTTCCATTGGAAATCTTTCAGTCTCATCGATTTCTGCTGCTATTGGTTTTACTTCATTTTCAGCAAATTCTCTAACCATTTTCCTTGTTAATTCTTGTTCTTTTGTCAAAGCAAAATCCATATAAATTTACCTCCTATCTATTTTTAAAACCATCAATTTTTTTCTTTTCAACAAAAGCAGTCATTGCATCTTTCTGATCTTCTGTTGAAAAACATTCTCCAAATGCTTCTGATTCAAATGACAAAGCAGTGTCAATGTCACATTGAAATCCTCTATTAATAGCCTGCTTGCTTAATTTAACAGCTATAGGTGCCTTACTTGCTATAGTATTTGCAATATCCTTTGCTGTATCCATTAATTCACCAGGTTCTACTACCTTATTTACAAGTCCAATTCTTAAAGCTTCATCAGCCTTTATGTTCTTTGCAGTGAAAATAATTTGTTTTGCCATGCCCATTCCAACTAATCTTGCAAGTCTCTGTGTTCCACCAAAACCAGGTGTAATACCAAGACCAACTTCTGGCTGACCAAATCTTGCATTGCTTGAAGCTATTCTTATATCACAAGACATAGAAAGCTCACAGCCGCCGCCTAAAGCAAAACCATTAACAGCTGCTATTACAGGCTTTTCAAGAAGTTCAATTCTTCTAAATACTCTATTTCCAAGTATTCCAAATTTTCTACCTTCTATAGTATTCATATCCTTCATTTCAGCAATATCTGCTCCTGCTACAAATGATTTTTCTCCTGCTCCAGTTAAAATTACCGCAAATACATTACTATCATTTTCAATTTCGTCTATAACATAATCAAGTTCTTTTAATGTCTCGCTGTTTAATGCATTTAGTGCATTAGGTCTATTAATAGTAACTACAGCAATTTTACCTTCCTTATCAAGGATGACATTCTTTAGTTCCATGACTAATCCTCCTAATTATTATTATTCATTGTTAATATTCTAACAAAGACGGGCAAAAAATTTCGAAGCATTAATGCTTCTACTTTAATTATATAATGATTCACTTCATATTTCAATAATAAAACAACTTTATATTAATTTTTAATAATATTTTATTTTAGTCCTCATTTTTCTTTAAATCTTTTAATAAACAGCTTAAAGTAAGCAAGCTATCACTTAAATGTACGTTTTCTACAATTACATTTTCTGGAGTTATAAGATCTATAGGTGCAAAATTCCATATACCATTAACGTTATTTTTAACAATAATATCACAAACTTTTTGTGCGCTTTTACTTGGAACACAAATTATTCCTATGTCTACTTTATTATTTTGCAAAAATTCTCCTATTAAATCCACATCCTGAACTTCAACATCATGTATTTTAAGTCCTATTAATTTTGGATTCACATCAAATATTGCATCTAAATAAAATCCTAACTTCTCAAAATTTATATAATTAGCAATTGCTTGACCAATATTTCCAGCTCCTACTATTATGGTATTATATTTTTTAGTAAGGCCCAATATATTATCAATTTCTTTATGCAAATCTTTAACATTATAGCCATAACCCTGCTGACCAAAATCGCCAAAACAATTTAAATCCTGACGTATTTGTGAAGCAGTAAAGCCTATTTTTTCGCTTAACTCCTTTGAAGATATTCTATCAACCTCACTTTTCAGCAACTCCTCTAAATATCTATGATATTTGGGAAGACGCTTAATTACTGCCATTGATATATTTTTTTTCTTATCCATTTAGACCACCTCTTATATATATAGGGTTTACAGTTTACCTATTAACTTATACATGTGCTATAATGCCTTTATGTTGGCATTTTTGAACATCATAACTTAAGTTTCACGTTGTAACCCGTTTAATTACACTTATATAAACAATGCTGACATGATATATTTTACCACATAATCATTCAAATATATCATTTTTTTAACTTATTATATATAAGTGCCTTAGTTTAATGTGTTTTTTAACATAATTTCAAAATTATATTAAGTACAAATTTTTTTTATACTATTTAAGTATTATACACGTTTTTTTAACAATTTAACAACACAATTTTTCTGTTTTAATATTTACTTTGTATTTCAAATGGTATAATTGAATAGAAAATATTTATAGGTTGGTGGTATTCATGATAGTTGTTAGCTGCAAAAATGTACATAAAAGCTATGGTATAGATGTAATTTTAGAAGATATAACTTTTAATATAAATGATGGCGAAAAAATAGGAATGATTGGTCCAAATGGTGCTGGTAAATCAACTTTATTTAAAATTCTAACTTCACAGCTAGAATATGATTCTGGTGATTTATTTATAGATAAAAATAAAAGACTTGGATATCTAGCACAGCACCTTGATCTTAATAATGATAATACGATATATGAGGAACTTTCTACAGTTTTTAACGAACTGCTTGAAATAGAAAAGAAATTAAAAAAGCTTGAAACCATAATGAGTGAACCTTATGATCCTTCTAAAGAAGAGTATCACAATAAAGTAATAAAAGATTACACTACATATACAGAACTTTATTCTGTAAAAGGTGGATATACTTATAAAGGGTTAATAAATAAAGTATTAAATGGTCTTGGTTTTTCAAATAATGATTTTGATAAGCCAATAAATGTACTAAGTGGCGGACAGAAAACACGTGTAGCCCTTTGTAAGTTACTGCTTAAAAATCCTGAAATATTACTCCTAGATGAACCCACAAATCATCTTGATTTAGCTGCCATTGAATGGCTCGAAGATTACCTTAAAAGCTACAAAGGCACAGTAATTTTAATTTCACATGACAGATATTTCTTAGATGCTATTACAGATAAAACTATAGAACTTATAAACGGACACGTAAACTGTTTTAATGGAAGTTACACTAAGGCATTAGAACTTAAAAAGAAACAATATGACATTGAACTAAAAACTTATACACTTCAGCAGGAGGAAATTAAAAGGCAAGAAAAAATAATAGAGCGTTTTAAGTCCTTTAACAGAGAAAAAAGCATAAGAGCCGCTGAAAGTAGGCAGAAAGCACTTGACAGAATTGAACGTGTGAAACGCCCTGACCGAGAGACGGGAGTAACACGATTAGAATTTGAAACCCTTATAAAAAGCGGAAATGATGTACTGCATGTAGAAAATATGTCAAAGAGCTTTGGTGATAAAACTCTCTTTAAAAATTTAAATTTAGATATAAAAAGAGGAGAAAAAATTGCATTAATAGGTGACAATGGTCGAGGTAAAACAACATTTTTTAAAATATTACTAGATAAAATCAAAAGTGATTCAGGCCTTAAAGTTCTAGGTAAAAATGTATTTGTGGGTTATTATGATCAGGAGCAATCAGATTTAAACGAAAGTAAAACCATTATAGATGAAGTATGGGATGAATTTCCTGAACTCACAACAACAGAAATTAGAAATGCCCTGGCTGCTTTTTTATTCACAGGTGATGATGTTTTTAAGGTGATTTCGTCTTTAAGTGGTGGAGAAAAGTGTAGAATTAATTTACTTAAATTGATGCTATCTAAAAACAATTTTTTACTTCTTGATGAACCTACAAACCATCTTGATATAGTTTCACGTGAGGCCCTCGAAGATGCTCTATTAAGTTATGATGGAACAGTTCTTGTAATATCACATGATAGATATTTTTTAAACAAAGTTGTCTCAAAAATTTTTGAGCTTGAAGAAGATGGACTTACTGAATATCTTGGTAACTATTCTTATTACATCGAAAAAAAGAATAATCCAACAAGATTTCAAGATGAGGACGAAAACAAAAGCTCAAAAACAAAAACTCAAATTAATGCTGAGAAGAAAAAGAAAAGAGAAAATGAAAAGCAAAAGAGATCTAAGAAAGTTGAACTTAAAAATATTGAAAAAGAAATTGCCGACCTTGAAAGTAAGCTTCAAGATCTTGAAAATCAATTGTGCCTTGAAGAAGTATATTCTAACCCTGAAAAAAGCATAGAAGTTAATAATAAAATTTCACAATTCCAAAATGATTTAAATAAACTTTATGAAAAATGGGATGAAGTTAGTGAACTAATTGAAGAATAAGAAGTAACAGTATTTTGGAACATTAAATAAAACTCATAAGGCTAAGCCTCAAATTATAAAAATACTAAGAAATTTTAATAACTCGCCTCTCGGCTCAAACAGATTAAAATTTCTAAGTCTTTTTATAATTTGGGGCAAGTCTTATTGAGTTTTATTTAAACATTTTCCAAAATACTGTTACTTCTCTTTAAGGGTAAAGGCTCGGAACAAATAAAGAAACTGTTCCTATAAGGCCAAATATTTGCAAATCCAAGTTCACGTACTATGAGAGATGCTTTTTCATTTGCTTTTTTACAAAGTTTATCAATACCTTGAGACGCTCCACGACGTGTTATTCCAAGTACATTAGCTATGTGGCAAAACCCAAACCTCTTTTATGATTATATTCTAAGCTCAACGCCGCTCTTTTTTTCCTGCATCATTAATTCAATTAAATGAACTATTTGTGCTCCTGCTTCAACTGGCGGTGTGCCATTTCTATGAATGTTGGATATAACTGTTCTCTGGGATTCTGGCTTATTTGAACTGGCTTCATATGCCATGTAGCAGCTCATGCTCTCTCCGGTCGCAAGTCCTGGTCTTTCACCTATTAATATTATAGTGACTTTAGCATTTAATGCTTCACTTATCTTATCCATAGTTGCAACTCTTGAATATTTAACAAAAATGGGAGTTCCAACACTGTATCCTTTTGACTTTAATCCATCTGTAACTATAGAATACACATCTTTAAGATTTGCATTAATAGCAGTTGAACTCAAACCATCTCCAGCTATAATCTGAACCTCTGGAGCATTTATGCATTTTTCTTTAATATAATCAGTGGTTTCAAAAGAGAATTTCTTCCCAAGATCCGGCCTAGTTATATATTCTTCTTTATCCTTTACTAATGTCTGTACCTTCAAAAATTTCAGTTCGTCAATCAGATTTTCATCTACACTTGACCAAACTGCATCCATCGCCACGGCATGATCCGCCCTAAACTTAAGAAGCGTATTGGTTTTAAATCTTGTCCCCGCTCTTCCAACACATATTCTAGCTGGAGTTGATTCTTTAAGAATTTTACACATCTCCATATCTTCTGGATTATCTATATTGATTAAATTGTCTTTCATATAAATCACCTCTGCCTAAATATAGAAGGATCTCCAGCCCTTTCAGTAAGCCTTCCGTCTTTCAGTATTTGTAATTCTTCCATTCTCTTTTCAAATTCTCTTATTGTTCTTTTCCCTGTAATCTCCCTTAAAGTAGCTATATCATGATAACTTGAAGACTGATACATCAGCATTACGTCATCACCACATGGTATCCCCATAAAATAATTACAGTTTGCCATTGTAAGCAGCATTTCAAGATTTTCAAGGTCATTCTGATCTGCTTTCATGTGGTTTGTATAACATGTATCAACTCCCATAGATAATCCAGTGAGTTTCCCCATAAAATGATCCTCTAAACCGGCTCTTGAAACCTGCTTTCCATCATATAAATATTCAGGTCCAATAAAACCAACAACAGTATTAACAAGGAAAGGATTATATCTCTTTGCTAAACCATAACATCTTGCTTCCATTACAAGCTGATCTGCACCATTATGTCCTTCTGAAGAAAGTTCCGAGCCCTGTCCTGTTTCAAAGTACATAAAATTAGGTCCTTTAGAACTTTTTTTCTCCTTCATTAATGCATATGCCTCATCTAATAAGCCTACATTTATTCCAAAAGCATTGTTAGAAATCTCTGAACCAGCTAAACTTTGAAACATTAAATCTATAGGAGTACCTTTCTTTAAAGCTTCCATTTGAGTTGTTATATGAGCTAAAACGCAGCTTTGTGTTGGTATTCTCCAATCTGTTATAAATTCATTGAACTTCTTTAATACACTTGAAACACTATCAATCGTATCAGCTACTGGATTTAGTCCTATTACTGCATCACCAACTCCATAACTCATGCCCTCCATTACAGATGCCATAATTCCATCAGGATTATCTGTTGGATGATTAGGCTGAAGTCTTGATGATAAAGTACCTCTTCTCCCAATAGTTGTGTTGCAAGTAGCAGTGTTACAAAGCTTTTGAGCACCATACACTAGATCCATATTTGTCATAAGCTTAGTTACAGCTGCTACCATTTCTGAAGTGAGTCCATCTCTTATTCCTTTTATTTCTTCCTCACTGGCTGAAAGTATAAGTTCTCTAAACTCACCTACAGTTAAGGATTTAATTTTCTTGTATTCACTTTCATCCACCGAATCCTGAATTACTCTTGTAACCTCATCATCTTCATAAGGGACTACAGGATTATTCTTAAGCTCCTCAAGAGTTATGTCTGCCAAAACAATTTTTGCTGCAACTCTTTCAGCTGTACTTTGTGCCGCAATACCAGCAAGAGCATCTCCGGACTTTTCTTCATTAGCTTTTGCAAGTAAATCCTTTATATCTTTAAATTTATGAACCGTACCAAATAATGTTGTCTTTAAATTCATGAAAATCACCTATTTCGATTAATTTAGATTAAACTGCTTTCTTCTCCTCAAGTTCCGTATCCTTTGAAGCTGTTATCTTTGAATATGCAAAATAGTACACAGCTGCAACTGCAAAGGCGAAAATTACCCAGGATAATGTTGAGATATTTGAATATATTGTAGTTACTAAAAATACAAGATTTAATGCAAGTGCTATTACAGGTAATGCTGATGAAACTTTATATGGTCTTTCCATGTTAGGCTCATTCTTTCTTAAAATGAAGAAAGCAACCATACTTATTGCATGCAGGGCAATAGTACCAAAACTTGATATTACAATTATTGTTGCAGTATTATTAGTAAGTACAAATATCATTCCTACAAGGCTTGTAATTATTGTTGCAGGAACTGGTGCGCCCTTTGAGTTAACCTTTGACAAAAACTTAGGTAAATAATTTGCTCTAGACATTGCAAATACCTGTCTTGAATATCCTATAATTAATCCATGAAGGCTTGCCACTAATCCAAATAATCCTATAAAGCTCATAACTTTAGATATGACATTTCCTTTTCCAAATATAACATCTAACGTATCAGGAAGAGGTGAATTTGTAGCTCCTAAAGTTTTATTGTCAAGTACACCTGCCGTACAAACGAATGCAACTAAAGCTAAAATCATAAGTGTACCTATTGCAAAAATGAAAGCTTTTGGTATATCTTTCTTAGGATTTTTACACTCTTCAGCAGACATTGCTCCGCCCTCAGCTCCTAAATAGAACCATATTGCAAATGGGACAGCACTAAATATTCCTTTAAGTCCACCTTTATATACATTTCCTCCAACTATTTTTGTAAAATCAATATGTCCAACTGTTGCTCCTGCAAATACAAAAATTCCAACTATTGCAATCACTGTTACAACAGTTTCAATTATTGCTGCAGTTTTAACTCCAAAACAGTTTATAGCAACAAAAAGTGCATAAGCTACAAGTCCTGCCACTGTTACTGGTATAGAAGGTATTATAAAATTTACATAAGCTCCTATAGATATTGCTATAGCTGGTGTTGCAAATAAAAATTCCATTATACATGAAAATCCAGCAAAGAAGCCACCAAATCTTCCCATTGTCCTCGCTGCAAATTCACTAGAACCATCTGCTTTTGGCATTGCTGTTGCAAGCTCTGCATAACTAAACATAAAAGTTCCATAAAAAACTGTAACTATTAACGTAGCGATTATAAATCCTACAGGGCTTGTAAATGCCATAGCATTGTTCCATCCAAAGTACATTCCTGATATAACCATACCGACTATTATTGCCCAAAGTTGAAAAGGTGATAGTGTTTTTTTAAGTTCATTTGCCATAATTATTCCTCCCGAAAATAAATACTTTAATTATTATAATTGCGATTGCCTGGTAATTACGTTTTTCATTTTAATATTTACAATTTTAAAATGGTAAAGAGCTTAAACGCACTTCGATATATACGTTTAAGCTCCATTGCCTATAACTAAACATTAAATTAAAAACCCAATATAAAAAATACAAAATCAATGCTCCGTTGCATCAACCATGAATATAGTGTATCATATCAATTCGTTAATGTAAACCCTATTTTAATATTATTTTAATATTTTTTTATCTTTTAATTATAAATTTTTAAAATAAAACACCGATTTTGTACCACTTTCATTTGATTCAATATTTATATCACCATTTAATTTATCCTTTACTATACTTTTAACAATGTTGAGTCCAAGGCTCTCATTTCTCAAAAATCTTGTGTCAAATCCATTTCCATTATCACTAATTGATATATTAGAATAAGTTTGACCTTTGTTTATTACTATATCAATAATTCCCCACTTCATATTATTAAAAGCATGTTTAAAAGAGTTTTCTATTAATTCATTTACAACTATTGCAATAGAAGTTGCCTTATCAGAATTAACCTCCAAATTGTCTCCACTGAGATTTATCTTTATATTTTTATTACAGGAATTTCTTGCAGCATTATCCTTAATCTTTGATAATATTATTTTTATATCAGCATCGTCTAATCCATTTTGTGATAATACTTCATGAGTTGTTGCTATGCTTAAAATTCTGTTTATACTTTCGCTGAAGGCTTTTTTAGCATCGACATTATCGATTCTTCTAGATTGTAATCTTAATATACTTGCTATAGTTTGAAGGTTATTCTTTACTCTATGATGTATTTCTCTAATTGCCACAGCTTTTAATATGAGTTCCTTTTCCTTCTGCTTTATATCTGTTAAATCCTTTATAAGCATAATAATACCGTATGTATCTACATCTTTTTTAGTAACAGCATATTTAATCTGCAAATCAAATTTTCCAACTTTAGTTTCAAAAATAAGAGACTTTTTTTCACGAAGTACATCCTTAAATTTAACCTTATTTAAAACTAAATTATCAAAAGACATACCTACTATGCTATCCTTATATCCTATTTTTTTATAAAGTTCTTCTGCTTTATAATTAGCATAAACACATTTGCCAATTTCATTTATCACCAAAATAGCATCATTTATTAAATTGTACGCAACAGTATTGTTGTAATCTAAATCTTTCATATTCATAAGTGTTTCAGAAAGCTGACTAGTTGTCTCTGATAAAATCTCCATATTTTGTGTCTGACTTACATCATCAGTTATATCACGTTCTAAAATTAACACACCTATTATTTTATTGTGCTGATTTTTAATTGGCACTGTGTTTTGTTTTACAACTATATTTTCCTGAGTAACAGCTTTCAAATCCGTGGTTTCAATTCCTATTTCTAAAGTTCTTAAAGCAGCAGGCTCATTTTGTCTTAAGGCAAGCTCTCCAACCACAGAATTTTTATAGAGAGATTTACAATTTACAGGTTTTGCCTCTGAGACTACAATCGCTGCATCGGGATCCCTTGTAATACAATCAATAAATATATCTCCATTAACCAAATTAGCAAACATTGAAATTGATTTTTCAACGTTAATCAATTGTAATATATCTTCTTCTGATAAATCCGTATACAATTCACATAATTTTCTAAGCACAATACCTACTCCCTTTAACCTTGTATTACAAATTAAATCTAAAATTATTTCACCTTGATTTCTTAATTATGCTTTTAGAAGTTTCTATCATCGTCAATTGCTTATCCATACTCATTTTTCTGAGCTTTTTATATGCTTCATTTTCAGTTAGTCTATGCTTTTCCATAAGTATCTCTTTGGCTCTATGTATAATATTACTGCTGTCCATTTTTTCTTTCATAACTCTAATTTCTTTACCTTTAGCAATAGCAATTTCTACTTGTGGTATAAGTCTAACCTCATCTATCGGTTTTACAATATATCCTATGGCCCCTATCTCCTTAACCTTATCAATAAATTCTTTGCCACTATATGCTGTTAACATTACTACGGCATCTACAATATTTTCTTTAATTAAAATTTCTGCTGCCTGGATGCCGTCTAACTTAGGCATCTTTATATCCATAAGAACAAGATCAGGTTTGTACCTTCTGCATAATTCCACAACTTGAAGGCCATTTGATGCATCTCCCGCAACATAATATCCAGCAGATGTTAACATTTCGCATATATCCATTCGTGTAATTGGTTCATCTTCTGCTACTATTATTGTGGCACTCATATTAAACTCACCTCACCTTATAGAAATTATGATATATATTTTTTAGTTAATTAACCCCCTACTCATATTATGATTTAATCATAAATTGTTTACATTTACAACACTAATGTCAAAAAATCATATATTTAATTAATATTTCGTTAACATTATGGGTTTTAAATGGAATTATGGAATTTAATTCTGATTTAAAATAAAAAAGGTTTGAGATTAAAAAATCAATCTCAAACCTTTTTAACTTAAAAAAACTATTTTGCTAATTCATATATTGCATGTGCATATATTTTAGCATTTAAAACCAAATGTTCAACCTTTATATATTCATTTGCTTGATGGTCAATATCAGGTTCTCCCTTAAATATAGGTCCAAAGGCAACTATATTAGGCATATCCTTTGCATATGTTCCGCCACCTATAGAAAGAAGATTAGGTTCATCTCCTGTCTGCTCTTTATATACTTTTTGAAGAATTTTAATAAGCTTATGATCTTCTGGGAAATAAAGTGACTTTTGGTGTAACATATTCTCAACTCTTATTCCAGTATGGGCTATTCTAGCATTTAATTTTTCCATCATATCTTCATAAGTACAAGTTACAGGATACCTTACATTAAGGGTAACACTTCCAGAATTCTTATTTATATCTATTACTCCAAGATTGAAAGAAAGCTTTCCTGAAACTTTATCTTCCATGCCAATTCCAAAAGATTCTCCATTTGTTTCCATACCAACATACTTATTTAAAAAGCTTATAAAATCAGTTAAATCCGACTTTCCAAGATTTAATTCATCTAAAAATGCTAAAAGCTGCATTACTGCATTTTTACCAAGTTCAGGCGTACTTCCATGCGCTGCAAGTCCCTTTGATTTTACTATAACCATGTCATCTTTTTCTTCAGCCTTAATATCATAGCCTGTTCTCTCAGCAAAGCTTTCGCATTTGTCGATAATTTCACCTTTAAGATCAGCTTTTATTCCAGCTTCAGCATATGGAGGAACTACATTTGATCTCTCTCCACCTTTTACATAGGCAATTTTAGTATCTCCTTCATATTGAGTTTTAAAATCTTTTACTAAATTAAAAATAGTTATTCCCTTTTCTCCATTGATTATTGGATATTCAGCATCTGGTGTAAACCCTAAAACTGGTGGCTTTTCATGCTCTAAATAATAGTCTGTATCCTTTCCAGTTCCATTTTCCTCATCTAAGCCAAATATTATTCTAACTCTTTTAGACATGCTAAGTCCTGCATCTACTATAGCTTTAAGTGCATATAGACATGAAATTGTAGGTCCCTTATCATCCATAGAACCTCTTCCATATATCTTTCCATCATGTATTTCAGCTCCATAAGGAGGATACTTCCAGCCATCACCTTCTGGAACTACGTCAAGATGTCCTAAAACAGCTACATAATCTTCGCCATCACCATATTCAGCATAGCCAACATAATTATCTAAGTTAACCGTTTTAAATCCAAGTTTCTTAGCTACTTTAAGTACATGATCAAGTGCTGCTGCTGTATCCTTTCCGAATGGTGCATTTCCATCTGCTGCACTGCTAATACTTTTAATCTTAACAGAATTTTGGACACAAGCCACCATATCATCCTTTAATAAATCTACTTTGTTATTTATTTCATCCATTAAAAAACCTCCATTACTAAAAATTATATATAAAACAAATTTTGTTTTTTACTATCTTTATACTCATCTATTTTATCAAGTTTAGAATTTTCATATTCATCTACTTCTTCTATTATCGATCTTAAAAATTCCTCTTTATACTTAAATTGATTTTCATACTTTATTTCTCTAAAGATAGAGTACTCGATTTCATCTATGTCGTCCCCAACTATAATCTTGGGAAATATATCTTTTATACCGCTGTTCATTATTGCAAACTGATAAATTGAGGCATCTATAATATTACCATGATAAGTATTAAAACAATGTGCATACTGAAGCGTTCTATTTCTAATTTTAACATATAAAACCCCTTCAACTAAAGGTACATCCAAATTTTTAATTCTGCACACCTGACTTATAAGCGCACTTATCATTGGCGCACTGTTTACTACTTGATATTTCACAAAACACATTTTGCATAAATTTTTTAAAAATCTTTTTTCCTCTACATTCACAGTGTACCACCTCAATACATTTTTACTGGCTTATTTATATCTGTTTTATCATCTTCAACATGAATGTTTACCAGAAACTCTCTTACCTTATTTGTGTACTCAACTTTATTTTTAAGATACGCCTCAGCATGACCTGCATTAGGCGCAATATATAAGTACTTAGGTCCTTTTTTATGCACATATAAATCCACTGACATTTCCGGCGGAATAAGGTCGTCATCTGCTCCATGAACAAACATTATAGGTGTTTTCACATCGTCAATTGCTTTTATAGGTGAAATGGCATACACAGAAAATCCAGATTTAAAAAATGCAATTAAACTCGAGTAAAAAACCACTGCTTTAGCAACTAATGCACCATGATTTTTCATTTCATCATTTAGCTTATCTTTAAAAAGTTCTGGCAAATCAGAAAAAGGACAGTCTACAACATAAAATGAAACATCTTTAGTTCCTTCATTCATATTGGATTGCAAAAGAGCTGTAGCAGCACCCATTGATTCACCGTGAACTCCTATAATTCCTCCAGGTGTCTTCTTTTTTACCCATTTTACACAGTTATTTAAATCATACTTTTCAAAATAGCCAAGAGTTATATCACTTCCACCGCTTGTTCCATGATATCTAGAATCATAAATTAAAACATTATACCCTAAATCAAGATATATATCAGCATACTTCATTGACTCCCACCGACTACCGGTTATTCCATGAACTATTATTACAGTTTTTCTTGTATCAACAAAGTTCTTTATATATGTCCCCGAAAGTTTATATCCAAAATCAGATTGTATAAATACATCACTCTTATTTAAGAGATTGTACCTTTCGTAATCAAATGTGGATTTAAAATTATTATAACTGCTTTGACTTCTATCAAATTGCATTACACATACCTTATTATATATAATGTTTCCCACATATAATCCAGCAGAATTCACTAAAATAAATATGATTACAAATAGTATTAGTAATACCTTTTTCAATCTACAATACCTTTTCACTCAGCATCGCCACCATTACGGCAATTAATTATATATATTTACTTTGATATTAATTTCAAACTTTTTTTACTTTGTTAAGCTGTTCTCTAACATTACCTTTAATAATATTAATGTACTGTTTTCTTAAAGTTTTTTGTTCTTCTTTTTCACTTTCACTTAATCCCTGTTCTTGACTCTTTTTATATAGAAAGTTTATCCTAGCTATCAAATCTTTTATTTCCATATTTACGTTCTCCTTAAAGTCCTTTTATATTCCTAATAAAATTGTCCTTGTCACTTTTATCCTCAAATAGATTAAACCAATCACATATTTCCACTGAAAAATCAACAAATGCAGGACCTACAGCTGTTATCACATTCTTATCTCTTATAACTCTCTGTGAAGTAAAGTTTTCCCTTTTAAAAGGATCCTTTCCTCCAAATTTATCTTCATATTCTTCAGTCCACTTAACTATTGGAGTAGTGTATTTAACTTCATCTAAAATACCAGCTTTAGCTAAAAATACTGTTCCAGCTCCGCATATGCCTGCAACAAGTTTTTTATTATTATATACTTTTCTTATTAACTGAAGCATTTCTTCTCTAAAATCACCATACCATCCACCTGGAATTATTAACCCTGCTACCTCATCAATCAGTATATCTTTAACTAACTTTTCAGGCTTATACATAATGCCAGATGAGCCTTTTACTATTTTATTTTCATAAGCTACTGTAATTACTTTTTTTCCAGCATCCCTATGCAGCAGGTGACAAATTAGAGTTATCTCATAATCTGTCATTTCATCGAACATAAATAGAAGTATCTTACCCATAAAATCCTCCGTTTAACAGTACTTCATAACTCTTTTGTTAAAGTATACAGGATTAAGTCCACATGCCTCTGCCATCTCAAGAGCATTATTAAAGTTCATTCCAATGCTATCTTTATCATGTGAATCTGAACCTATAGTTACAAATTTTCCTCCAAGTTCATTGTATCTTTTATATATTGCAAGCATATTGTCACATATATCTTTTTTATTAAGCCTACGTGTATTTATTTCAAGCACTATTCCCTTATCAATTATAGACTTAAAGACTTCATCAATATAATCACTGTATTCACTATAGTGAATCTCAGGATCATCATAGGTTGCATACCTTGATATATAATCTATATGTGCCAGAGAATCTATATAATCATGACATTCAAGACAATTTATCATAGCTTTAAAATAATCCTCAAAAACATCTCTTTTACTGGTATCCTTGTACATAATCTTATCATATAAATCTATATTATTAACAAAATGTATTGACCCCAAAACATAGTCAAATTCATAATTATCATTTAAATCTTTATTGTGACTCTTAAATTCTTCTGTCATGCCTATTTCAACACCAAGCATAACTTTATCATTTCTATATTTTTCATATTTCTTAAAGTACTCATCTACATTGAACACAAATTCACCTTTTACAGGATAATTAAAATCAATATGTTCAGTAACTATCATACCTATATTATCATTTGCTGCTCTATTTACTGCATCTTCTATATTAAGTTTGGAATCAGTTGAAAATAAAGTGTGTATGTGTGTATCATATATCATTCGGCATCACTCCTCACCAATACATTAAATTCGCAATTAACATTAATGAAGTAACATTAAAAAAATTCTATAAGTCTTGTTTTAAATTATAAAAAGACTTAGAAATTTTAATTTGTTTGAGCTTTTTTCAGCGAGTTATTAAAATTCCTTAGTATTTTTATAATTTGGAGCTTAGACTTATGATTTTTATTTAATGTTTCAAAATACTATTGCTTCGCATGGTTTCCCTTTAATTATACAGAATTAATTTTGACTTTACAAACAACAGTGAAAATTTTTACATAGAAACGTAACATTTTTGCTAGTTGATACATATTCTATAATGTATTAATCATAATTTCAAGGAGACTTTTATGTACTATAATTATAATGACTTCGATGAAAATGATTTTGATCCAATGAGATTTGAAGATGACGAGTATGAGGACCAACCCGAATGTCCATATGCTCGTGACTGCCCAATGACAAGAGATCCTGCGCCAATGCCGCCAGGTCCAGGTGGTCCAGGGCAACCTCCTATGCAACCAGGATATGGTCCTCAGGCAAATATGCCACCAGGTCCTCCTCCAGCTTACACGCCACAGTCACAATTTGGCCCAGGAATGCAGCAAGGTCCAAATTTTAATCCTACTCACACAGGTTCAATACGTATGTGTAGGTATAGGTACACTTATATATGGCAAAGAAATGGAATGTCTTATTGGGCATACCTTACTTATGTAGATAGGAACTCTATTGCAGGCTTCAGGTGGATGAGAAGAAGATGGGTTTACTTTACACTTAATATTAGACAAATAAGAAATTTTGTATGTAGATAAAATTTTTTATTTATTAGAGGATAGATTTCCATATTCAAAATATCATGGAAATTTACCCTCTAACTTCATATTGATATCATGATAATATTCCTTGTATAATTATAACGGAAAATGTAACAGTATTCACAAGAATACATGATTACTTTTTATCAAGCTGTCTACATTTCGGTACATTCTATTCAACTTGGTATAAAATACATATAAATGGCATTTAAGGGTATGCCTATACAAATTAACTTACATATCTGGTCAATAAGTAAGTTAGGAAAATAATGAAACTCTATATAGAGTAAACATGAGTGGCACAAGCCACTCATGTTCTAATACGTAATGCTTTATACAATCAACATTAAAGTAGCTAAGCATAGCATTTATCTAAAATTCACATCACCAAGAAATAATTTTCAAATCAGGCCATTTTTTTATCCGCTTATGTACTTTTTCATAATAGATTTCTTCAATTATCTGTTTTTTATTTGCTCTTACAATTTTACTCAATAAATCATCCTCAAAATTGCCATTGAAGCTACTCCTGCTATTACTGTCAAAAGAAGATTATCTTTTTTTATGGCTACTATAATTGCTATTATACCTGATAATATCATATGTGAATCTAATGTTATTTTGTTATTACAGACAAAAATTTCCGCCATAACAAGGGCTGTAAGTATAGACACAGGTATATAATTCAAAAACACAGATGCTCTTTCATTCAACTTGAATTTTGACATAAACATAACCGGAATAACCCTTGGAAGAATGGTTACTAATGCTCCCCCTACGATTATATATAAAACTTTCATGCTCATTTTTTAATCATACCCCCTGCCCCAATGATTGCTGCCACCATAATTGCACTATTTGATGGCATGAAATTAACGCATACTATAAATATAAATGCAGAAATAGAAATAACTAAAATATTTTTTCTTCTATCATTATTTCCTTTTGCACTGGATATCAAAAGTCCTATAAACATAGCTGGAAGAGCAAAATCAAGTCCAAATTTTTTATAATCATATATCATTGTACTAAAATATGCACCTAATACAGTTGCTATAAGCCAATTTAAATACGCAATTATATTAGCTCCCATCATCCATTTATAGCTTATCTCCTTATTTGAAGTACCCTTTACTGCTGCTAAGGCAAAAGTTTCATCCGTCATAAGCGCACCTACTGTGAAATTCTTTAAAACAGAATTCTTCTTAAAATGAGGTGCCAAAGCTGCACTCATGAGTAGATGTCTCAAATTCACAAAAAAAATAGCTATAATAACCCCTGGAACAGAAGCTAAAGACTGTATCATTCCAGCCGCAACTAGCTGAGAAGAACCAGCATAAATAAAAATGCTCATGAGAGCTATTTCCAAAATACTGAGTCCACATGCCTTACTAACAACACCGCAGGCAAAACCTATACTTATGTATCCAAACACTGTTGGAATACAATCTTTCATACCATTTACAAATTCATGCTTTTCCTGTAAAACGATTTTTTCTTGAAGCATTTGTCCTCCTAATTATTAAGCTTTTGTACGTTATAATATTTATTTCGTACGTTATAATATAGTTATACAACTGTACTTTATGTTTGTCAAGGGACAAAATTCAAAATGTAATTTAAAATTCATACTTTTTCATGATGTTATTTGGACCTCAAAATGACTTGCCACAATTGTTTAGGATTTTTCTGTATGTTATAATATAAATGTGACATAATACAATATAGTTGTACAATCGTACGCTATATTTGTCAAGGAGTGAAATTTAATGAATCTCAATAATGTAATTGCCGCCAATCTTAAAAGGCTTAGAAAAGAAAGAAATTTAAGTTTAAGTAAATTATCAGAACTTTGCAGCGTAAGTAAGGTTATGCTGGGACAAATTGAAAGAGAAGAATCAAATCCAACTATAAATACAATTTGGAAGATAGCAAATGGTCTTAAAGTACCATATACATCCCTTATAGATGAACCTTCAAATGAAGTGGTTTTTGTAAAAAAAGAAAATACCATAGAACAGTGTAGTGAAGATGGGCATTATAGGGTTTACTGTTCATTCTCTGCTCAGGGTGATAGAAATTTCGAGATATTCACCGTAGAACTTGATGGAAACAGTTCTTATACTTCAGACTCACATGGAAAAAATGACAAGGAATACATAATTGTATTTGATGGAGATTTAACACTAAACACTAATAATCAAAACTACATTTTAAACCCTGGAGACTCTATCTTCTTTGATGCTTCTAAAACACATACTTACATAAATAAAGGTTCCCAAATGATTAGAATGACCATTATAAATTACTACCCATTATAAAGCTATGGTTGTTATTAAAAGTTTAGCTCTACATAAACTTTTAATTTAGATTTTCGGGAGCGAAGCGGAAGAAAATCCTCTTTGTGTAACAAAGGAAACCACTTGCTAAGCAAGTGGAAGAAAAAAGGCTTATGCCGTTGAGTAGAAAAAAACTCCTATGTTAAAATAAATGCAGGTCTAGCCAACCGCAAATATAAAAGCATAGGAGGATGTCTAATGAAAGACACAAATAGTTTATCTCATACGACATGGAATTGCAAGTATCACATAGTGTTTGCACCTAAATATAGGAGACAAATAATATACGGTAAAATAAAAAACAATATAGGAAAAATAATAAGAAAGTTATGTGAATGGAAGGGCGTGCAAATAATAGAAGCAGAAGCTTGTCCAGATCATATACACATGCTAGTAGAAATACCACCTAAAATAAGTGTATCAAGTTTCATGGGATATTTGAAAGGTAAAAGTAGTTTAATGATATTTGATCAGCATGCAAACTTGAAGTACAAATATGGAAACAGGGAGTTTTGGTGTAGAGGATACTATGTTGATACAGTTGGGAAAAACAAAAAGAAAATACAGGAGTATATAAAAAATCAATTGCAAGAGGATTTGGCATATGAACAGATGAGTATAAAAGAACTTGTTGATCCGTTCACCGGTGAATCAGTAAAGAAGAAAAAATAAGTCGCTTTAGCGACTGCATGGGAAAACATGCGAGTGGCAGACCATTCAGAGGGCTTTTAGCCCAGCCAGTAATATGCCCTTACAGGGCTGAGCAAACCACCGGCTAAGCCGGTGGTTATGATTGCCTTTATTCTAATTTGAAGTAATAGAATTTTGGAACGATTTAAATAAAGCGCATAAGTCTTGCTTCAAATTATAAAAAGACTTAGAAATTTTAATTTGTTTGAGCTTTTTCTCAGCGAGTTATTAAAATTTCTTAGGATTTTCATTATTAAAAGCTTACCCCGTATAAGCTTTTAATTCAGATTTTCGGGAGCGAAGCGGAAGAAAATCTTCCTTGCCCTTACCCTATATGTGCAGTAACAGTATTTTGGAAACTATTTAAATAAAACTCAATAAGACTTTGCCCCAAATAATCAAAAGACTTAGTAATTTTAATTTGTCTGAGCTTCTTTTCAGCGAGTTATTAAAATTTCTTAGTATTTTCATTATTTGGGGCTTAGTCTTATGAGTTTTATTTAATGTTTCAAAATACTGTTACTGCACATATTTTTTTAATGTTCCAAAATACTATTACTTCAAAACAATGTCCTTCAATTTTTCAAGAGCTTCAAAATAATTTGTAGATTTTATATTAGGAAAAGCCTTAATTATTCTCCTGTGAAGTATACTTCTCGGTGCTGTTATTTTAGCATAACTTTCCTTAAGCTTCATAAGCTCGCTTTCATATTTGCTCTTAATTTCAAGTATTTGAGCTTCATGTTTCTTTTTAAATTCTACAGAATCTTCATTATATATCTTCTTTAATTCTATAGTATTCTTAGATATTTCCTCGGCTAAAGCATCTGAGCTACTCCTCATTTTGTTAGATATTTCATCGATCATCTTAAGTCTTCTATTAAACTTCAATACAGTTTGAACAGCTGAACATAAATCTATTAAAAATGATATCACTATTACTGCTAAAATAATGTTGCCAGCTAAACGTGGCAGTAAATTCACTATATCATAAATTACAGGATGAACAACTTTTATTACAAAAACCCCTGCTGCACCCCATATTAGTGAAAATTGAGGACATATGTATCCATTTATATTGAAGGGCACGTTTGAATAATCCCACCATCTATGATGAAATGCCTTTTGAAGTACAAACCCAGTAAGATATTCAAGAGCAGATGTAATAATGGCAGCAAATATAAAAAGCAGCACCAGATTATTTCTTATTGGATCAAGAATAATTATAATCATGACAATTCCAAAACCGTATATAGGACAAACTGGCCCATTTAAAAATCCCCTGTTTACAAAGCCTCCAGTTTTAAAAGCAGCATATGCTACCTCAAGGCACCATCCTAAAAATGCATAGATTGAAAAATAAAATATTGCTTCGTACAATGATATATTAAAAAACATTATGTTCTGCATATACTACTCCTTTGTATTTTAAATCCTTTAACATTAGTTTACTTCTATTTTTACTTTGCTTCCTCCCATACCTGCCTCAGAAGGAGTTACTATAAGTTTTACCGGCATTCTCTCTTTTATTGATTCAAGATGGCTTATTATTCCTATAGAAAGTCTATCACTGTGAATTCTTTCAAGAGAATCCATAACCACTTCAAGAAGATTGTCATCGAGAGTACCAAAGCCCTCATCTAAGAAGAATAATTCAAGTGGTGCATTTCCCTTTAACTGTATCTGATTTGACAGTGAAAGTGCTAATGCTAATGATGTTACAAAAGTTTCTCCACCAGACAAAGTCGAGGCATCCCTTTTAGCTCCTCCATTTTTATAATCCCTTATAATAAACTTTCCATTTTCATCTACCTCAAGACCATAAATTCCACCTGTAATTTCTTTAAGGCGTTTTGATGCTTCAATTGATATATATTTTAACTGATTTAAAGCAACAAATTCAACAAATTTTTTACCTTTAAATAATTTTTCAAGGTCATCTAAAAGACTTAATTTATGCTCTAACTCCTTCTGCTTACTTAATAGCTCATGAAGCTCACTTAGCTTAATTTCCATACCTTTAATTTCTTCTTCAAGTTTTATTTTTGCCTCTTCAATAGCTTTAACTTTAGAGTATTTTTCATTTTTGCTATTTTGAATTTCAATCCATCTTTCTTCTGTTAAATTTCTGCCGTCAATTTTTTTGCTTAAAATTTCAATTGCTCCACTAGTTTTAGAAATTTCCTCTTTATATTTTTCTATTTCAAGCTTCATTTCATTAATTTTGCTCTTATAGGTATAACTTTTCTTAGCCTCATCTACATCCTTAAAATTTTCTTCTCTTAAAGAAGAATTTAATTTTTCAATGTCCTTAATTTTTCTATCCTTAAGGCCCCACAAATTTCCATGACATTCTATTATACTGCCATTACATTTGTTATACTTCTCCTCAATAATGCTTTTTTCTTTATCAAAATAAGCGTATTCTTCCTCAATTTTCTTAATGCTACTTTCTATTGTATTTTTAAGCTTGCAAAGATCTTCCTCATGTCCAACCTTATTTTTTATAGCCTCCAATTTTTCATTTATGCTGTTGTTCTTTTCCGATAACTCCGCTTTATTTTTACCAAATTGCTCTTTTAAATTTGTAACAACTTCAAGCATTTTTTCTTTTTCAGTTTGCTTTCTATTCAAACCATCTCTAAAACACTTTATCTCATTTTCTATTTGAGCTTTAAGCTTTTCCTTTTGGAGTATTTCATTGCTTTTCACACTAAAATCCTCTATCTTTAATTCTTCCTTTAAATTATCAAGAGAAATCTTTACCTCTTTAATTTTGGCATCTGTCTCTTTTAGTTCATTCTTTAAATTTAATACTTGATTTTCCCCTTGAGTTTTTACAGTTTCTTCTTTTTGATATTCCACCTCAAGCTTATTTGAAGTTTTAATTAAAAGCTTTATTTTCTTATCAAGCTCTGATTTTTCTATATTAACTTTATTTGTTTCATCCTTTAAATTTTTAAATTCGTTTTCCAAAACATCTAATGGTACTTCTTTAAATTCTTCTCCAAGCGCCAGTATTTTATCCTTGATTTCATTTTCATTTTTTTCTTCTGCTTTAATTTTAGTTTCAAGTATTACTATATCCTGAGTTGCTCCATCATACTCTTTCTTATATTCATTAAGTTTATCTTTTAAACCATCCAAATCATCGGACTTAACCTCATATTCCATATGACCTTTAATATGATGAACAGAACCACATACTGGACACGGCTCACCATCCTGAAGTTTTTCTCTTAAAATACGAGCCATATTCTGTCTTTCTATTTCACTTATCTTTTTGTCCATGTCATTTATTCTGTCATTAAGTTCATCTTTTTTAGCTTTTTTTATACTTAGCTTATTTCTCAGTTCTTCACAATTATTTATACTATCTTTTAAACTATTATTATATTCTCTGTATTTACTCCATTTATCTCTTGAGACATTAAGTTTTTCCTGAAAACTCAAAAGTAAATTGCTTCCATCCGGAAATTTTTCACTTAAAGTATTTAATCTTTCCGTACACTTCTCTAATTCAATTTTATTTTGCTGAAGCTTTTGGGATAGATCTATACTATTATTCTCAACATTTTTAACCGTTTCATAAATTCTTTTAGCTTCAGCTTCAATTTTAGTCTTCTGCTTAATTTTGTCTCCGTAATCACGTGACAAAAACAATCCTTCATTAACTTCTCTTTTATATTCCTCTGAAAACTTAAGACCTTCTACTTTGTTTTCACCATCTGCTATGTTAATTTTTAAATTTTCTATATCATTTATATTTTGATTTATATTTTTCTCTTTGGTTTGTAACCTTATGGAAAGTTCTTTTATATTTGACTCAAGTCTCCCTTTCTCCTTAAGCATACCATCTACTAATTTCTTTTCTTCTATAGCATCCATAACCTTTTGCTTTTTAAGAAGAATTTCAGGTAATTTATTATCCTTATTATCTTTAGCAAGTTCAAGCTTTTTTGCTATATCATTTTTACTTACCAAAATAAGCTCCATATTCCTTTTAAGCTTTTCAATATCACTATTTAACTTTTCAATCTGCTGAAGAGTATTTTCATAATTGTCAATATACGGCTTAACTTTTAAAGCACTTTCACATAACAGAATCTGCTTTTGTTTATCCTTTATTTCATCTTCTCTTCCCCTAAGTTCCTTATAAATTAAAGCTTTTTCCTGCATTTCAATTTGAAGCTTCCACAGTTCTTTGCTTTCATTGTATTCTTCCTCTGTCTTGCTTAATTCCTCAGAAGCTTTTAAAAGTAAACTTTTGTTTTCATTAAATGCATTCTTTTTTTCCTTAAGAACATCATCATTTACGTTCTCATATCCTTTTAATTGACCCATAAGCACATTTTCTTTTTCTCTTTCTTTTTTTATCCTTCTTCCTAATTTAAAAGAAAGTTCATCCCCATATTCCTGAAGATTAAATAATCTTTCAAGCATGTTTCTTCTTTCCTTGCCTTCAAGCTTTAAAAACTCACTGAATTTTCCCTGAGGAAGTACAACTGTTCGAGTAAAATCCTCCAAACTAAGGCCCAGTATCTCCTCACACTTTTCATTTACGCCCCTAACGCCTTCTTCTAAAACTTCTGCATCATTTTCCGTAATATCAACTATTTTTGCAGATTTACTTTTAATCTTCCCGGTTCTGTTATCCCTTTTAAATTCTCTATCAACTTTGTACCTCTTTATTTCTTTTCCTGACATCTGAAATTCAAAGCTTACATTAAGGCTGTTACAATTGATATTCATGAAGTTTGTGCTTTTCCTTGCTACCTCACCATAAAGTGACAGTGTTATAGCATCAAGTATAGTTGTCTTTCCGCTTCCCGTAGGGCCAAATATTCCAAATAACCCTTTTTCAATAAGCTTATTAAAATCAATTTCCTGCTCTTTTTCAAAACTATTTAATCCTTTAATCTTGACTTTTATCGGTTTCATTTTCCTTCTCACCTTCATTTACAATTGATAATAATAAGTCGACAACCTCTTTATCTGGATCAACATTTCTTTCTTTTTTATAAAACTCCTTAAAAACCTCTTTAAAAGGCTTTTCCTTAAAGCTTGACATATCTATAGTTTCATCATCACTAATATCTACCTTAGGCAAAATTTCAAGTATATCCTTTTTAGCCGTCTTCATGGCTTTCATTTCCTCTTCGCCTATATAACTATCAGTTTTTATCTCTATGTATACCCATGAATCTTTATCTGTATTTTCTTGGCATTTTTCAATAGCCTCTTCCACTCCATTGCATTTCCACACCTCTATAGGTTTATAAACTTTAAATTCCACATCTCGTACACTGCATTCTTCCCCAGCTTTAACATCAACAACAAAGCATTTCTTCTTAAAATTTATTTCTTTTTTGTTGTATTGAAGTGGCGATCCAGAATATCTAGCTTTTCCATGACTTCCAGGTACAATTTGTGGTTTATGTACATGCCCTAATGCAATATATTGAGCCTTCTTAGGAAAACAGTTTCCATCCACAATAAAGCTACCTCCAAGCTCAACATTTCTCTCAGAGCCTCCCTCTTCACTGCCCATTGTGAACAAATGAGAAACTACAATATTTATAGTATCATCTCTAAAATTAACGCTTAACTTACTGAAAAGCTCCTTTATCCTTTCACCATAGGATTTTGCTTTTTCCTCTTCACTGTCCATATCATCATATAAAACTTCATTTAATCTTTTTTCACTAGGATATGGCAGGGTTAAAATTACAGCATTTTCACCCTTTATATTTAGTTCTATAAAACCTTCTCCTGAATTTACGACTTCATGCTTACCATATTTTCCTGCTTGAACTATTGTTTTAGGAGTTCCAACCATTATTATACCGTGCTCTCTTGCAAGAGGTTCTGCTGCCACAAGTCTTTCTGGATTATCATGGTTACCAGCTATAATTAAAGTTACTCTTTCACCATTTCGAGATATTTTCTTTAAAGTATCATAAAACATCGTTTCAGCTCTTGCCGGTGGATTATAATTATCATATATATCACCTGCAATAACAACAAGATCAACATCATTTTCTTCAACTATATTTATAAAATCAGAAAGGAAAGCTTCCTGCTCATCCATTCTGCTGTGTCCTTCTAAGTTTTTTCCTAAATGCCAATCGGAAGTATGTAAAATTCTCATAATTAACCTCCTTATTCTCAAAAATAACACATACATATTATTTATAATTATATCATAAGAAGTACTGGTCAATTCTAAAAATGGGCTGTCAAGCTAAAAATTTATAATTCATAATTTATAAATATTACGAAGCAATCATGAATTACCAATTCTTTAGTATGGCAGCCCTGCATTTATTCCTTTTTAGTTGGCATTTTAGACGGATCCCTAGTCTGTATAAATATTTTACCTGGTCCTTTAAAATAGCAAACTAATCCCTCACCACCTGTAATCGAGCCAACAAGACCATTTAATAGCTCAACACTATAGTCCATGGTGCTTTCCCAGAGTACAAGATGATTAGTATCTATTATATACTCTTCACCACTTTCAAGATTTATTTCATGTATAGCCCCATAAGCACTCAAAAATAAATCTCCTACTCCTTCTGCTTCAATTTGAATAAAGCCTTCTCCTGATAGGAATCCCTTTCCTCCTGCTGACTTTATGTTAAGATTTATATTATCTGTAGCTGCTAAAAAGCTTGCCTTTCCAAGTCTATACTTTACAGAGCCATCCATATTAACAACCTTGATATCACCTAAATATTTAGGTACAATTAATAATTCACCTTCTTCTGTAGCAGTATATTCCTGTAAAAAAGCAGATGCTCCTGCAAAAAGCCTTCCTATAGCTTTCCCCACACTTCCAGCTCTTGATTTAATTTTAAACACAGGCTTCATGGCAGCCATAGCTCCTGCTTCTACAATAAATTTATCCCCAGCTTGTGCTTTAATTTTTAGTAACCTGTTAGTATCTCCATACAATAATTCATAACTTACTGACATAACATTCCCTCCCTTAATTTTCTAACTACATTTAAAACTCAATTTCTTCAGTCTTCTTTAGCGTTACAAATCTTCCACCTAAAGTATTATTGTGATGTTCTATAATTTTTCTAGCTTCAAGTACATTTGTATCAAAAGTTGTATGTGCATCACTAACTAAAATATTATGGTGATATCCTCTGCTGTATGCACTTCTACAGGTAGTATCCAGACAAAATTCAGTTTGCATTCCACAGAACACAATTTTATCAGCATTTATTCTTCTTAATTCCTCTTCAAACTTAGTATTGTAAAAAGCATCCCAGCTTGCCTTTTCTACTATTGCTTCTTCCTTACGTGGAGATAATTTCTCATTAAGCTCCCATGTTTTCATTCCTCTTTTAAGTTTTCCTTCTTTGTCTGTATGCTGAATAAATATTATTGGAGTTTTACTCTCTCTTGCCTTACTTAAAAGCTTTAAAATATTGTTAAGAACATTATCCTCATTATAAACCATGCCCTCTTCTCCAAAAAACATGACATTCTGTACATCTATAGCAACTAATACAGTTTTACCTTTCATATGTATACACCCCTCTTTATTTTTATATATAATTATATTACCATAATAATTAATATAAAATAGTATTTTACGGAGGTATTATATGAACAAAATATGCGTTTACTCAGGATCAAATTTAGGCAAAGATCCTGAATATAAAAAATCAGCAGTTATTTTAGGAAAAGCCTTAGCAGAAAATAAAATAGAATTAGTCTACGGCGGCTCAAATGTAGGCCTTATGGGAGAAGTTTCAAATACAGTACTTAGAAACAATGGACACGTAACTGGAGTAGTACCTAAAAACTTATTTTCAGACACAATGAGAAATAAAAATATAACAAATCTTATAGAAACTCATGACATGGACGACAGGAAAAAAATGATGATGAATATTTCAGATGGCTTTATAGCTCTACCCGGTGGACTTGGAACATATGAAGAACTTTTTGAAACCTTAAGCTGGGCACAGCTCGGACTTCATAAAAAGCCAATAGGGATTTTAAACATATCAAATTATTTTGACCCAATTATTACAATGCTAAAAAACACTTGCAGTGCCGGTTTTATGAGAGAAACAAATCTCAAACTATTATTAGTCTCAACTGACCCATATGATCTCATAGAAAAAATGAAAAATTATAATCCACCTGTACTTGGCAGCAAGAATATTGATGAAACGAAATAAAATTAAGAATTAAGAATTGTAGTTATACGTTTAGAAATTTTTCGTAGTAAAACTGAGAAAAAGTTACCATCATTTTTAATTCTTCATTCTTAATTCTTTTTATCGTCTATAGCGTTCTTATTATTTCAGAAAGTTTTTTTAATCCATTTTCTATTTCTTCCATTGAAGCATATGCATAGGATATTCTTATGCTGTAATTTTTATTAAAATCGTATATATATCCCGGATTTATGAGGACTCCATTTTTACATGATAAGTAAAATAATTTTTTCATGTCAATTTTCTTAAAAAGTGTTAACCATATATAAAAACCACCCTTAGGAACATCAAAAGTTCCTAAACCATGAAAATACTTTTCCATAAATTCTAAGGTTATGTTGCATCTAATTTTAAGTTTTCTTCTTAAGCTCTTCACATATTCCTCATATAACCCACTTTTAAGCCATATATGAAAGGCTTTTTGTGAAAGAGAGCTTGCTCCATAGTCTGTCTGCATTTTAACATCGCCCAGTCTATCAATAACAGCTTCAGGACCTATTAGCCAGCCTATTCTCATTCCTGCTGCCAGTGATTTCGATGCTGTCCCAGAATACAAAACTACACCATTCTTGTCCATGGATTTTAAAGTTTTAGGAGGACTTTTTTCAAGCCATAATTCTCCATAAGCATTATCCTCAATAATTGGAAGTCTATTATTTGAACACAACCTTAAAAGCTCTTTACGTCTATCGTATGACATAACCGTACCCGTAGGATTATGAAAAGTTGGAATAGTATATAATATAGCTGTTTCCTTTCCAATATTCTTTTCTATTTGATTAACCATAATTCCATTTCTGTCAATAGGTATTCCTTTTAAATTCATTCCATTTGCTTCAAAAACGTGAAGCGATTTTATATATGATGGCTTCTCCACTATTACCGTAGAGCCATAATCTAAAAGTCCCATGGATATTAGCTGAAGTCCCTGAAGAGAACCTGAAACTATCAAAATTGATTCTGGAGACGCTTCTATTCCAAATTTTTTAACGTATTTACTTATTTCCTCTCTAAGCTCTAAAGAACCTTTTGTCATTTCATAACCTAAAGACTTTGTTTCTCTGGCTAACGACATAAAAACCTTTTTCATAGCTTCAGTTGGAAACAGCTCTTTTGAAAGCTCCCCTGTACTGAGTCTTATAATATTATCATCCCATTCCAATCTATTTATAACTTGAATGGTATGAAAATTTGGCTTATACACTCCACTCTCTATGTAATTCTTCCAGTTTGGAGTACTTGTTTCAGTCATTAATGACCAGGTGTTATTCGTTATACTAGTTCCACCTTTATTTTTACCATTTATAAGTCCATCTGCCTTAAGTTCATCTAAAGCCTCTACAACTGTACTTCTATTTACTTTAAAAATTTCAGAAAGCTTTCTTTGAGAAGGAAGTTTGTCCCCTACTATCCATTCCCCTTTTTTTATTTTCATTTTTATATAATCTATAATCTGCCTATATAAAGGTGTGCTGCAATTCTTGTCTGGCTGCCAATCAATATTAACCATACATTTCGCCTCCAATCTTTGAAACATTATGGAAAAGGGGATGCACTAATATAAATATTGCAAAGTAAAACGCGGAGAAAAATTTACCTTGCTTTTATTTTTAGAGAAGTAATAGTATTTGGGGAACGGTTTAAATAAAATTCAATAAGTCTTGTTCCAAATTATAAAAAGACTTAGAAATTTTAATTTGTTTGAGCCTTTTTTCAGCTTTTCAGCGAGTTATTAAAACTTCTTAGGATTTTCATTATTAAAAGCTTAACCACATACAAACTTTTAATTTAGATTTCCGGTAGCAAAGCAGAAGAAAATCTTCCTTGCCTTTCCCCCTATGTGCAGTAACAGTATTTTGGAAACAATTTAAATAAAGCTCAATAAGACTTTGCCCAAAATAATGAAAAAACTTAGTAATTTTAATTTGTTTGAGGTTTTTTTCAGCGAGTTATTAAAATTTCTTAGGGTTTTCATTATTTTGGGCTTAGTCTTATAAGCTTTATTTAATGTTCCAAAATACTGTTACTGCGCTTTATTTCAAAAAACTCATTCCTAATTTTAATCCATAATAAATAATTACTATACCGCATACAATATTAATTATTTTAAGTACTTTTTTACTAAGTTTATATTTAAATTTTAACACAAAGGTTGTAATACCTGTGAACCATAAAATAGAAGCTGTACATACCCCTAAAATAAAAATATGTGAAGCCGAATATGACATTGATATTTTAAACCCACCTAAAAGCAAAGAACCATCTATAATTGCCTGAGGATTAAACCATGTGGTTGTAAAACATGTAAGAATACTTTTTACTAAACTTTCATCTTCATGAACCTCTTCATTGATCTCAGGTGTCTCCCTTAAAAGCTTTATTCCTATGAATACAACTACAATGCAGCCTACTAAAAGAACAATTTTTCTTACGACATTAGACTTTTCTAAAATAGAACCTATACCAAAAAAGCACGTAATACATAGTGATATATCAAAAATAATTGTTGCAGCTGCAACCTCATATGCTCTTAACTTTTTATTTCTTATAGCAGAATTAATTACATAAAGGTTCTGCATGCCAATTGGTGCAAGGTATGTAATTCCAAGTATTAAGCCATCAATATAATATTTAATCATAATATTCCTCCAATAAAGAACTTGATTTTCTCCTATCAACCCTTTAGGGAAACCAGCTTAGCTAAAGGTTATGCATGTACCATAATGCTTTGATGCTAGCATTTTGGTAAAAAGAAGGTTAATGTGTAATTTAAGTTTCGCCCCAACCCCCTTTAGGGAAACCAGCTCAACTACAAGGTTATGCATGTACCATAATGCTTTGATGCTAGCATTTTGATAAAAAGAAGGTTAATGCGTAATTCAATTTTCGCCCCAACCCCCTTTAGGGAAACCAGCTCAACTACAAGGTTATGCATGTACCATAATGCTTTGATGCTAGCATTTTGATAAAAAGAAGGTTAATGCGTAATTCAATTTTCGCCCCAACCCCCTTTAGGGAAACCAGCTCAACTACAAGGTTATGCATGTACCATAATGCTTTGATGCTAGCATTTTGATACATGTATAACCTTAAGTTTCGCATGGTTTCCCTTTAATCATATCTAGACTTTTATATCTTGTCTGCAACCATATCTTAAAAATCCATACCAACCATATCTTAATCACCTTGACATAGTTATACAGATGCAGTATTATATCTTTGGAAACTATAAATACTTTTTTAGTTTCCTGAGTTTATAATGGAGGATACTAAAATGAAACAAAAAACTTTAAGTAAAAAAGAACTTTCTTTTATAATAATGATAAGTCTTGCTCTAGGAATAAGACAGATGTCTATGACTCTAGTAATGCCTTTTATTTCTACTTACAGCAAAACTCTTGCGTATAATACATCCTTTCTTGCTGGAGTATCTTTAGGTGCTTTTGGTATTGCTCAGGCAATATTTCAAATACCTTATGGAAGATTAAGTGATAAAATTGGAAACAAGCCTGTTGTACTAATGGGTTTGATGCAGGTTGTCATAGGACTTCTGGTGGCTTACTTTGCTAGAAATATATATGTTTTAATATTTGCAAGATTTCTTCAAGGAAGTGGTGCCATAATAGGTTCTGCTTATTCCTGGGTTTTTAGCTCAACAACAGAAAATAACAGAATAAATGCTATAGGAATACTTGGCTCATTCATAGCAGTTTTTGCGGCCATATCTTTTGCAATAGGACCCGTGGCAAATAGCTTTGTAAGTGTGGATAAAATGTTTTTAATATGTTCGATTATATTATTTGTAAATTGTCTTTATATACTATTTTTCTTAAAAGAGGACAAATCAATTAAAGAAAATAAAAAGATATCATCATTAAGTCATGACTTTAAAATTTTATTCAAAAGTAAAAGTTTCATATGTTCAAATTTATGTGCATTCATAAATAACTTTATTATGGTATCAGTATTTTATTTTCTTCCATTCCTGCTTCACAAAGTAACTGGCGAATATGGAATGTGGAAAGTATTTTTCCCATCAATAATTTTAGCTATACTTTTCATGAAAATTTCTATAAAGATATGTAAAAACAGAAAAACATCATCGATTATAGTGATTTCATTTTTAATTATACTAATAGGAAATCTTTTGTACTTTAAAAGTAACAATTTTATTTATCTTTTAACTGGCACCATACTTTTTATGTGCGGATATGTATGTCTAGCAACCTTGACAGCAAATAATGCCAATGATGTTATAGATGAAAACTGCCGTGGAACTGGAAATGGTGTTTTTAATTCATTTCAATATATAGGTTCATTTTTAGGTGGAATACTTGCAGGTGCTATATGGACAATTTCTGAAACTGGTGTTATTATTTCTGTTATAATAGCTTCAATTCTAGGAATTTTAATTGCCCTAAAGGGTTCTCAGTTCAATTATTAAGTTTTAACCTTGTGAGCCCTATAATATGGAGGAAAATATGAAAGATAAGATATTAGACTTAGCGGCAGAAAAAATAAAGTTATATGGTCTTAAAGGTTTCACTTTAGATGAAATTGCAAAAGAACTTAAAATAAGTAAAAAAACCATATATAAATACTTTAAAAGTAAAGACGAAATTGTAGAAGAATATTTTAATTCTATAATTGAATCTGATAAGAAAAGTGTCGTAACCGCACTAAATAAAAATACAAGTTTTTTAGAAAAAGTTCACGACATAGTGTACTCAGACCATAAATACAAGTTACCAATTAAAATTTTAAATGATACTGAATTACTTTATCCCGAAGCTTGGAAAAAACTTAAAACTTTAAAAGATTTTAAAGTAAATGAATTGAACAGTTTATTAAAAAATGAAATTAAAAACGGCACTATAAAAGAAGATGTAAATATACCTATACTCTGCAAAATGTTTGAGGAGGTAAGTAACACCTTTCTAGACTATGATTTTTTAATATCAAATAAACTAACCAGCCATGAAGCAATCGAAGAAGTAATTAAAATAATATTTAATGGAATACAAAGGAAATGACTAGAAGTAACACAGAATTAACATCAATATAATATAGAATTAGCCAGATAATAAGTTGACTTATTATCTGGCATTCTTATGTAAAAATTAAAATTTTAATGGATTATAAAGGTAACGTTATCATATGTTACCAAGGAAGTACAGGTTCTGTAGCAATTGTATTTCCAGTTGTAGTTATTGCTACAGCTGCTACAACTGCTATTACTACTAAAAATGCTATTTTGTGTCTTTTAATAAACATAGATTACACCTCTTTATTAAATTTTTTACAAAAATTAATTACCTCTTGTTGAGATCTTGTATCTTCTACTTTTAGATAAGCTTCTATTAATTTTAGTAAAATACTGTTGTCTATTTTATTGTGTATTGATGTTAATATAAAGAACTCATTTTTTATATTAGATAGTTTTTCTGTATCTTTCTTTTGTAAGTATATATCAATTAATTCGCTTATACTATTCTTTAATACATAGAAGTATATTTGCTTTTTAGCTAAAGTTAACGATTTTAAAAGGTACTCTTCAGCACTATTTAAATCATTTAAACTTTTGTATATTTTACCTATTTCACAATGAATACCAGGATAATGTTTGCAACTACTATTCAGATTAACTATCATTGATACTATTGAATTTAAATGCTTTTTCACAATATCAGGTTTGTTAAGATCAATATATATCTGTGTCATATCAATGAGTGCCAAAACATAATTTTCAATATTTTTACTTGAAAATATTTTTAGTATATAGTTATATATTTCTAAACTTTTATCATACTCTTTTTTGTGCTGCAAACAAATAGCTTCTTGTAGAAGTACATCATAATATTTATCAACATTAACATCTTTAATTATTGGTTCAAGAATATTAAGATTTCTCAATGCTTTATCATATTCTTTTAATTCATCATAGCATAAAGTACTGTTAAATAAAAATATACAGCGATACTCTTCATTCATATCTTTAAACCAGTCAAGTGCAAATTCACAGCATTTTATATTCTGTTCGTAGTTACCAACGTAGAAATATACCATGGATAATTTTCTTAAAATACTTAAAGAATTGTTACTATACATGTCCAATAATGCTCTAGCTTTTTCATAATATAGAGAGCTTTTATAGTAATCTTCTATACTAGCAAAGTAATCTCCTGCTAGTTCAAAAATACTTGTTTTTTTATCTGTAAAATTCCATTTCATTAAAAATTTTTCTGCATCATTTAACTTATTAATAAAACTTGTATCCTTATATATAAAAAGATCCTTAAGTTCTTTTATGTATTTATCAAGTATCCTATTAGCCTGTGATTTTTCATCTTCCATTAAATATTCTATGTTCTCATCAATTGTTATATGATTTTTATCGCAAATTCTCTTTAAGTTTTTTAATATAATTTCAGCAGCATTTTTAGTGAGATTTGCTTTACCATGTTCTATTTGACTTATCAGATTTCTAGTTATCTCCTTACCTGATATATCTTCCTGCTTTACATTATATTTTTCTCTTAAGTTTTTAAGTTTTGTTCCAATAGACAGTATCTCATAACTTCCCATACTTAAAACTCCTAACCGTAAAAAATTTAACTTACGCCTATTGTACCACTAATTGGTTAATATGTTAATAGACCGAAAAACTTAAAATTAAGTTCAGATTTATTAATTTTCACTATTATGTGAACTATATATACATCATTCTATATTGATTAGATTTTCCATCTTGTAAATATGTTATATTTGATTTTGGGTATATTCCTTTTGAATAATGTATTTACAGCATATATTAATTGCTAAAAAATAATGAACCAGCCTACTTAATTTGAACTGATTCATTTCATCTTTTAGCTGCATTATTTAAATTAATTTACCTGAAGTCTATTATTATTAATTTTTATGCATTGACATATACTATAATTTTGCATCTTATTTAAGATAAAATGCCTAACGTTATTTCTCCATCATGGTAGAATTCAATTATTGTATTATAATCTGAAGAAACTATCCATGTGTCAAAACTAACAGCCGTAACATCATCAATAAATTTAATAATATTTTCTAATTCAGATTTTAAACATGGTAAATTTACCTCATCCCACATTACATAAAACTCTGTAGAGTTTTTAATTAATTCACTAATACTAGCTATTGTATTTATATTATTTTTAGACTTAAATTTAGAAAAATCTACTCTCCCATCTAATCTAAATGGAATTTTTACCTGTATCTTTTCTAATATCTTATTACCTTCATCATAATTTAAAAGTTTTCCCCCCGTAGATTCTAAACACTCTTGTAATAAGACATTATTTTCCCATGCCTTTTGAATTGAAGTTATTCTGTTTTTCTTTTTCAACTCATCATATTTTTTTTTTATTTTTTCATTCATATTTTATTACCTCTACTTATTCCATAAATTTATAATTTCCTTATACTCTTTTTCTAATATATCAATTGGAATTATCTTTTTTACTGCATTTACTCCTTTTCCTTTGCTAAAGTCTTCAATGTTATAGTGTATTCCAATTTTCTCATCAAAATCTAATCTCCATCTAACTTTTCCATCTAAAGATTGTCTTCCTATTTGCTTTTTGTACCCATAACTTGATTTTAATCTTCCTTGGTATGAATTTGAACCATTCTTAAAATTACCTGTTAAATCAAGTTCATCTATTAATATTTTTCTAGCTGAGTCATGAGAAGATGCAGTATCTAAAAGTATTTCTTTTGAATTAACTTCACCTTCTCCCTTACCACCAAAAATTATACCATATGATACTTTAGGTTCATCAGAATAAACGCGCTCATAATTATACTCACCATTAAACGCAAGTTTACATCCTAAAAAAGTTTCAATATGCTTACGTAATTTATATACATAAGTATGTCCTTTATCCTTATAAGTTAAAGTTTTAGGTAGTTTTGATATTTTAATATTTTTATCATAGCTACTATACAATCCTGAGCCCAAAATACCACCTTCAAGATACTTCTCTGCCTCATCCTTTGTTAATACTTTTGAAGATGATTTTATTGA
The DNA here is from genome assembly GCF_001705235.1 of Clostridium pasteurianum. Lineage (NCBI taxonomy): Bacteria > Bacillati > Bacillota > Clostridia > Eubacteriales > Clostridiaceae > Clostridium > Clostridium pasteurianum. The sequence goes on along the minus strand of NZ_MCGV01000001.1, from coordinate 3,392,241 downwards.
TGTTACCTTATGATCTGCCTTCGTAAAATCAGCTTGTACTTTAAATGCCTTGTTTGCAAGCTCTTTTAATTCATCAGCTCTCTTTGAACCCATTGCACTTACTTCTTCTATCATATCATAAATTCTACCTAACCTAGCAAATGCACAGTTGACTGTTAGCTCAGCAGCATAATCCCCTATTTTATCATTTCTTTTACTAAAAACCTCACTTTCATTTGTCATTTGTTTGGCTAAAGTATTAAGTTCATCTGTCTCTAATTTTATTTCTGTCATATTCTCACTCCACTATTATGCGATAAAGCATTACACATCTTAAATAACATTATGTATGTTTATAAATTACTATTTTTATATTTATATGGATATTATATATTTAAAAGTTATTAAAATCAATATTTTTTGAATTTAATTAAAGTTTACATTAAATTATTATGATAAGAATAAAATTTTCTAAATTTAAATCATTTTTCAAAAGCAAAAGCCTTACAGCTCATTAAACTGTAAGGCTTATCGCCGGTAGACCATATATGCATTTTATTTCTTAACTATACTGAATGTAACTTTTTCTATTTTCACTTCACAATATTTATATTTAGTGCATTATCACAATCCACAACTTATAATAAAATTCCGTAGGCACGGAGGAATTTCTTCCTTGCTTTACCCTCTAAGCTAAGTAGCATTAATTATGGAACGATTTAAAAAAATTCTAATAAATCTTGGATAAAAAATCATACAATACTTAGTGTTTTGAATATTATCATACACGAGGTTTGGACAATTTAGGAAATGCTTATATGGAGTTGTTGGTGATAATGTAAAAAGTGCCTATTGATAATTAAGAAGGATAATGAGTCCTTGACCCAAACCCCGCATATGATCGTTATCCTTCTTTACTTCAAATAGGCACTCTCTCTTTATAAGAAGTTTAAATAAGTTTTTATATCAAAATTATCAGCCGTAAATATTAAAATTCCGTAGGCACGGAGGAATTTCTTCCTTGCTTTACTCCTAAGCTAAGTAGCATTGATTATGGAACGATTTAAAAAAATGCTATAAATCTTGACTTAAAAATCGTAAAATACTTAGATATTTCAATTTGTCTGAGCATCTTTTCAGCGAGTTATTGAAATATCTTAGGATTTTACGATTTTTAAGTCTTAGATTTATAACATTTTTTTAATGTTCCAAATCAATGCTACTTAGCTTTAATTTCTTCTGTTCTCCAGTAACCATATCTTTTATGTCAAATTCACCGTTATTTACTTCATCCTCACCAACTAAAATTACATACTTTATATTGAGTTTATTTGCATATGTAAGTTTCTTCTTAAGTTTTCCCTCTTCAAAATACATTTCTGCATTTTTACCTTTTTCAAGTAATTTCTTTAGTATGTGAGAACAGTATTCAAAAGTATCTCCAATAGGTATTATTAAATATTTATCATTTAAACCATTCTCGTATTTATCTATAAATCCTATTTCTTTAAGCACAAAGAACAATCTTGTCATACCAATAGACATTCCAACACCTGGAAGCACACTAGCAGTATAATTCTGTGCTAAATTATCATATCTTCCTCCTGAACATATAGAACCATAAGATTCATTTCCAGTTAGTAAAGTCTCAAATACAGTACCTGTATAATAATCAAGACCTCTTATTATCTTAAGATTTATTGCATATTCATTGTCCTCTACTCCGAATAACTTTAAGTACTTTATGACTTCTTCTACTTCTTCTATTCCCTTATCAAGCATTTCATTTTTTACATCTATATTTTTAAGACCTTCAACTACTTCACTGCTTGAACCGCTTATCTTTATTACCTTATCTATGATTTTAGCATTATCTTCTCCGACAAGCTCATTTAAATCAGAAAGAAATTGCTCTTCAGTTATCTTGTCATATTTATCTATGAGAATCATAACTTCCTGCATGTTTTGAACCTTAAGTCCTTCTAATATTCCAGTTAATATTTTTCTATTGCTTATCTGGAATTTATAGGTTTTAAGTCCTATCTTCTTTAAAGCCTTTGAAGCCATACTTATTACAAAAGCATCATTTTTTATACTTAAGCTTCCATTTCCAACAATATCTACGTCACACTGATAAAATTCTCTATAACGTCCCTTCTGGTTTCTCTCTCCTCTATATACCTTGCCAAGCTGATATCTTTTAAATGGAAATGTAAGTTCACCCATATACTGTGCAGCAAATCTTGAAAATGGCACAGTTAAATCAAATCTTAAAACTTGTTTTCTATCTTTATTATCAATACGATATACTTGTTTCTCAGTTTCCCCTGCCGATTTAGCCAAAAGTATTTCTTCTTTTTCAATTACAGGAGTATCCATAGGAAGAAATCCATTTTGCTCATAAACACCAGTTACTTTAGAAGCAATATCATTGAATATAAGCTGCTCATTTGGCAAAAGCTCCATAAATCCTGGTAAAATCGAAGGCTTAATCTTGTTACTCATTATAATTAATCTTCCTTTCCATATATAAAATCACTTAATTTTACAAATAACATTAAAATAGCAATAATATAATAATACAATATTTAATTGATATATAAAATAGCATTCACCATATATTATAAATAATTTTAACCAATTTGACCAATAATAAAGCGAAGTAATAGTATTTTAGAACATTAAATAAAATTCATAAGTCTAAACTTCAAATTATAAAAAGGCTAAGAAATTTTAATAACTCGCTGAGAAAAAGCTCAAACAAATTAAAATTTCTAAGTTTTTTTATAATTTGAAATAAGACTTATTGAGTTTTATTTAAATTGTTCCCAAAATACTATTACTTCGCTTGAAATAAAAACGATGAAAACCACCCAACTTGCTTCGCAATATTTTTAAGAGAAGAAAAGGAGTAATATTTATGAAAAAATTAGTTTTAATACGGCATGGACAAAGTGAATGGAATAGAGAAAATAAATTCACTGGATGGACTGATGTTGACTTATCAGTTGATGGAGTTACTGAAGCCGGTTACGCTGGTATGATATTAAAAAAGAACGGTTATACCTTTGATATTGCTTACACCTCCGTGCTTAAAAGAGCAATAAGAACCATTCAAATAATTCTCTATGACATGGATCTTTTATGGATACCTGTTTATAAATCATGGAAATTAAATGAAAGACATTATGGTGCTCTTCAAGGACTAAATAAGGATGAAACAATATCAAAATATGGGGAAAAGCAGGTTTTACTCTGGAGAAGATCCACCAACGTAAAACCACCTGCACTAGAAAAATCTGATAAAAGATATCCCGGTAATGAAAAAAAATACATTTCTTTAAGTGAATCAGAACTCCCACTTACTGAAAATCTTGAAGATACTGAAAAAAGAGTACTTGAATACTGGGATGAGGCCATAGCTCCTTCAATAAAACAAAATAAAAACGTCATAATTGCAGCCCATGGAAACACACTAAGAGCTCTTGTAAAATATCTTGATGATATCCCAAGTGATGGCATTGCAAATTTAAATATACCTACAGGAATTCCGCTAGTTTATGAACTTAATGAGGATTTAAAACCAATTTCAAGATACTACTTAGGTATAGATGGTAAAGTTGAAGCTATCAAATTTCCTTCACTATCATCATTTTGAGCATCTTTAACATTAATAAGTATTATTCCTCCAACAACAAATAAAATTAAAATACTAAACACCCCATTGGTAGATTTGCCTGTAATTTGGGTAACTACGCCAACAATAAGTGGTCCTAAAATTGAAGCAAATCTTCCAAATATATTAAAAAATCCAAAAAATTCATTATTTTTTTCTTTTGGTACAAGCTTCCCAAAATACGATCTGCTGAGTGCCTGTATTCCACCCTGAGAAGTACCTACCATCATTGCTAATATCCAGAAACCAGCAGCATTATGAATAAAATTCGCATATACACAAATTATTGAATAAATTATTATTCCAACATAAAGCATTGTTTTACCTTTAAACTTTTCTGAAAGCTTACCAAATATAATTGCACATGGAAAAGCAACAAATTGAGTACATAGAAGTATAATTAAAAGAGTTGTTGAATTTATACCAAGATCTGAACCAAAAGATGTTGCCATCGTTATGATAGTATTTACACCATCTATAAAAAAGAAATATGCTGCTAAAAAAATCATTAAATTTTTATACTCACTTATATTTTTAAATGTTGATATTAATCTTTTTATACTACTTTTTAATACCTTAGGCTCTTTTTCTATTCCATAAACCTGTTTTACATTTTTAATTATAGGAAACGAAAATATTGCACACCACACAGCAGTTATCACAAAAGTTATTTTACAAGCTGTCATAATTGATATTGGAATTACATGAAGCTGTGCCAATATAACTATACTCATGCATATTGCAAAAGCCATTATATTTCCAAGATATCCTGCTGCATATCCAATTGATGAAACCATATCCATTTTATTTTTAGGCGTTACATCAACTAAAAACGCATCATAAAAAACATTGCTTCCCGCATTTCCAATAGTACTTATTATAAATACTGCAATAAGAAGTACTATTGCCGAATCTGGAACTATTGAAAGAAGCGCAGTAAAAACTATTCCTATAATACAGAACACTTTAAAAAACTTCATTTTATATCCCATATAATCCGCTATAGTACCAAGTACTGGTGCTGCAAGAGCTATTAAAAGTCTTCCTACAGAATTTGAATAACCCCAATAGGCTGTTGACATGGCCTCTGTTCCCCCTGCATTTTTTAATACCATTCTAAAATATATAGGCAGTATAGTTGTTATAATTATCATGCTGTAGGTTGAAATAGTACAATCGTACATTATCCAGCTCTTTTCTATTTTATTATATTTATTCATAGGATACCTCACCCCATTAATTTAAAAATTTTAGCAGCGCTATATTATAGCCCCACTGTTATTTAAATATATTTCTTAATGTTATTAATTATATCCTCTGTGTATTATGATTACGTTAAGCTTATGTAAAATATTGAAACCAATAATTTCCCAAAAAAGATTTAGATGCATAATATAATATTGCAATACTTTTTTTATAGCTGTGAATATTTTTAAACAATGTAGGCAAACTAATTTTATGAAAATTTTAAGATTTATATTATACGGTATTGCAGGCTGGTGTGTAGAAATCATATGGACGGGATTAGGTTCTATGCTAAACGGAGATGTCACTTTACGTGCATGGACAAATATATGGATGTTTTTAATATATGGGTTAGCCATTTTTTTGGAACCAGTTCATGATAATATAAGACATTTACCTATTCTAGTGAGAGGAGGAATTTATTCAACCTTAATTATTATTGGAGAATATATAACCGGATCTATTTTACGTTTTATATTAGGAACATGTCCATGGTGCTACAGTGCTGGTCCATTTACAATTCAAGGAATAACGAGATTAGATTATTTTCCTTACTGGATGATAGCAGGTTTACTTTTTGAAAAGCTTCATGATGCTCTTATAAAAATTTCTACCTTTGCAGAACAATCAAGTTCGTAATTAATATTCAATTACGATAAAATACTAAATCATATAATGTGCTATAAAACCTTATGTGATTTAGTATTTTAACAAGAGAGGTGAACAATTCATTATTTAATCTAAAATAGTGAATTGAAAATATGGATAAAAAAGTTGACTACAATTTTAGAAATGTCGATTCAGTTAATTTTATTGTTGTATCATTATTTTTATTGGCATATGTTATATGTGCATTTATTTGTGGAGATTCAAAGATTGGCGTAAAGGCTTTATATGAGTCTATTCCAGTTGAAATTATATCACTTTTAATATACAAGCTTAACGTTAAAGCTGAAATTAAAGCCATAAGTTACGGAATTTTATTACTTTCAGCAGCATCTATAGTAACTTATTTAGATAGAACTTTAAATTTATCTATTTTTTCTTGCTTCTTTATAAGCATCGTAATTGTTTCTATGTATTTTAAAGAAAAGCCTATATTAATTCATGGAATACTATTTAACATTGCATGGATAATTTTATATATTATTTCTCCTGGAAAGCTTCTAGGAAGTAATTCAAATTTACTGATATTTTTAAACACACTAATAATTATTAATTCTATTGTGATTATGCTGTACTTTTTAACAAAGTGGGCAAACTCCTTAATTGTTTCCTTAAATGCAGAAAAGCAAGGAAGTCATAAATTGTTAAATGGCTTAGATAGCTCAATGAATGTAATTTTAAAGACCTCAAATGTTCTTGATGAAAATTTAATTGTCTTTGATTCGCATCTAGATGAATTGAAAAAATCGAGTGAAGAAATAACCCAAGCTATAAGTGAAACTGCAACCGGGATAACTGAAGAAGCTAAAAGCATTTACAATGTAACCTCTCATATGCAAAATATTTGCGATGGAACAGTCAAAATTAAAAGTTTTTCAGATAATATTAAGAAACTAGAAATAGAAATGAGTAAGGATGTTGATGCTGGTACAAATGATATAAATAATCTTAATAATAAAATAAAAGCTTTAAAAACCGCTGTAAATTCATCACTCACTACTGCAACAAAGCTTCAAAAAAACATTGATAAAATAAATGTTTTCCTTTCTACTATAAGAAGTATAGCTGATGAAACAAATTTACTTGCGCTAAATGCTAATATAGAAGCTGCAAGAGCAGGTGAAAGTGGTAAAGGCTTTAGAGTTGTAGCAAATGAAATAGGAAAACTAGCCAATAACAGTACAGCTATGATATCTAATATAGAAAAAATTATAAAAGAAATAAATTTAACTACTAAAGAAAATTTGGACAAGGTAAAAGAAGGCAATGCTGATTCTTCAGAATGTTTTGATATCATTTATGAAATTGTAAATAAATTTAATTCTATTAATTATTCTTTTAAGCAAAATAAAGGATATATAGTTGATCAGAATAAAATGATATCGAATATATCTAATCTCTTTAAAAATATTGATAATGAGATAAACTTTCTATCCAGTGTTTCCGAAGAGCACGCTTCTGCTTCAGAAGAAATTCTTGCAAATACAGAACAACAAGATGAAAATATAAAAGAAATTATTAATTCCATGAATAAAATATATGACATTAATCAAAAGCTTATAGCTATATCTAAAAAATAACAGAGTATATTTTTAAAGTGTAAGGAATTAGCCATTTAGAGCTAGTTCCTTTTTATCTATGCATATCCCTCATCTCCTCATATGTATAAAATAAGCACCAGTATTTCTACCAGTGCCCATCTTAATATTTATTTTGTATTATTCTACTTCAAAATTCTCTATTTTCATAAACCATACATATGATTTCTTAGTTGATGATTTTCCTGGTACAGATACATTAAATACATAATATGGCTGTACAGTTACATCACCTGCGCTCTTTGAATTATACCAATCTATAAAAGCATCAATTTCATCTTGTGTTAAGTAAAATTCTCTTATAGTTTTATCATTCATATATAATGTTAATTTAGATTTGCTTGGTTCCTGATCTTTTACAGTAACTGTACATGAAACTTTTTTTCCATCTGCTGTAGCTACCGTTATCACAGCAGTACCTGCGCTTATTCCTTTAACATTTCCATTTGCATCAACAGTTGCAATAGAACTATCACTTGAACTCCATGTTACTCCTATGTTAGCTGGATTAACAGTTGCTGTTAGGGTATCATTTCCCCCTATATCTATTAAGTCAGATGTTTTATTCAAGGATATAGTAGTAGCCCCTGCAACTGTCACTGTGCATGATGAACTTAAATTACTTCCATCCTGTGTAGTTGCTGTAATTGTTGCTGTTCCTTCTTTTACTGCTGTTATCTTTCCGTTTTCATCTACTGTTGCTATACTTTTATCACTACTTGTCCATTTTACAGCTTTATTAGTTGTATCATCAGGTGTTACTTTTGCTGTTAACTGGTCTGTATTTCCTGTTTGCCCTAATGTTAGTGAATCCGTAGTTTTGTTTAATGTTATTCCTGTTGCTAATACATTATTATATGAATTAGTTGGAGGAGTAAAATTAGAAGTCCATCTCGCTATATTACTTATTCTAAATTCATCTATATTTCCAGTCAAATGAGATGAAAACCAAGGTGCATAACCAATTGTTATTTTTGAATTAGGATTTAGAATATTTACAGTTCCAATATTTAAAGTCTTTATATTAGTACCATCCAAATATATTGAAAGTGATGAGTCTTTTCTTACAAGAGCAAAATGATGCCATGTATTAAAAGAAACACTATTTTCTCCAGTTTCCATACCATATGTCCATGACGAACCATTACCAATACCCACCCATAATCCATTACTTACTATATTTGATGTTGCTATTGCAAATGACAAATCTGAATTAAAAGATACGAAATATTTATTTCCAGAAAATGATGGTAAGGAAAACCAAAAATCAATTGTAAAATCTTTATTACCAAAATTAAATTCGGAAGATGTGCATGGAATATCTAATCCAGAATTACCATTAAAATAAGCACTACTATTGCCAAATTTCTTATTACTTGTATCTACTGTAACACCATTATTAATAATCGTATGACCACATTCATCTTTAAATTTGCCATCATCCATATGCATTAATAATTTTGTATATTGATCAACTTCTTCATTTTGTGTATTACTACCAGCACCTATTGAAGTATTATCAAGCAATTTTGCATTTTTATTACTTTCAGCAAATACCTGTGAAAAGCATCCCAAAACAACAACTAAAAATACTACTAATGTAGCTTTAAACTTTTTTCTCATTCATATTCCCTCCTAAATTTATGTATTAATTTGGTTTAATACCTATATTATTATCGTTATGTAATAATATATAATTAGTGGAAATATAAAAAAAAGCATCTGAACCTAATCAGGTGCTCATACAATATACAATTGATTATAAGTTCAAAGCACAAAACTTGAACCAGACTCAAATAGATAACTCAAAAATTTAGTTGCTTTCATAAATAGTACACATTTATAGTTTTTTTATATTAAACATATTATTTAAGACTCTAAAATTTTGAACAAAAGATCTCGCTAAGACCCAGTAACTTACTCCTCTAAGACCATATCTAACAACAAGTTTATACTTCTCCTCCACACTTCTAGCATCTTCAAACCAAACAACATGCTGCCTTCTATCTGCATCTATATAATTGTAATAAGGTGACTGTGACTTCTCATCATATTTTATTTGTGCTCCATATTTTCCTGCTCTTTGTATTGCTTCATCATTTCCTATGGTTTCTGCAAACTCCCCTTTAGGCACATACGGAAGTGTCCAATCATATCCATAAAGAGGCATTCCCATCATTATCTTTGAAGGTGGTATAACGCTTACTGCATATCTTATTACTTTTTCGACTTCATTTATTGGAGCGACGGCCATTGGTGGCCCGCCAGACCAAAATAAATAATAGCATATAAAACGTAACGGAATTAGCCATCTAGGGCTAGTTCCTTTTTATCTATGCATGTCCTCACATTCTCATATGTATAAAATAAGCACCAGTATTTCTACCAGTGCCTATCTTAATAATTATTTTGTATACTCTTGAACTTTGAAATCATCTATTTTATTAAATGGTATATAATCTTTATTTGTTACATATGATCCAACTACTGGAACATTAAATACATAGCATTGAGCAGATAGTGGATTTGTCATTCCGTTATACCAATTTAAGAAGTTGTTTAATTCATCTTTTGATAAATCATACTGCTTTGTACTTCCATTAACCATATATAATGTTAATGTTGCTCTATTTCCAGTGACAACTGGCGGAGTATATGGCTGTGTTACTGTAACTACACATGACTTACTTAAATTACTTCCATCCGTAGTTGTTGCTGTTATCGTAGCAGTTCCTGCTTTTACTGCTGTTACCTTTCCATTTTCATCTACTGTTGCTACACTTTCATCACTACTTGTCCATTTTACAGCTTTATTAGTTGTATCATCAGGTGTTACTGTTGCTGTTAAAATATCAGTTTGTCCAACATTTAAAGAATCTGTTGTCTTGCCTAATGATATAGATTCTTTATTTAGATTGCCTGTAGAATCTATATCAATAGCATCAATTTCAGCATTTGCAGTTGCTGTATCAAATTGTAAAACAACACTATGGTTTGCCATAGGCTTATTAGACTCATAGTTATATAATAAAACCTGTCTTTGTGTTGAGGAAGCATATGGATTATAGGTATCAACCTTTACTCCATCTATAGTAACGCTAACAGTCGAATTGTAAGTTGGATGCTTATTGCCTATAATCCTAAATTTAGTTCCACGAAATGAAAATGATACTTTTTTAACTATATTCGGAGTATCAGTATAAGTTTCCGTCCCATCATAGCATTCCTGCCAATCATGGTTTTTCCATCCGCTAGTATATGTAATTTGGGAATTAGTATCATCAAATCTTTTCCAACCTATTTCAGGATTATTGAAATTAATATCTCCAACTTTAGCACTATTTTCAGCAGTACCATTAAAATTAGCTGTTCCAATTTGAAAGTTATCATCAGCAAATACCTTATTACTATCACCACTAAACATAACTGAAGCTGCTACAAAAAATGCACATAAAAATAATCCAATAAATTTAAATTTTTTCCTCATTTTATTATTCACCCCAAAATATATATTATTTTATTCGTAAACAATATTATTATCGTTATGTAATAATATAGGTTTAGTGGAAATAATAAAAAAAAAGCATCTGAACCTAATCAGGTGCCCATACAATATACAATTTGATTATCAGTGCAAAGCACAAAACTTGAACCAGACTCAAATAAATAGCTCAAAAATTTAGTTGCTTTCATGAATAGTACACATTTATAGTTTTTTTATATTAAACATATTATTTAGAACTCTAAAATTTTGAACAAAAGATCTTGCTAATACCCAGTAACTTACTCCCCTAAGACCATATCTAACAACAAGTTTATACTTCTCCTCTACACTTCTAGCATCTTCGAACCAAACAACATGCTGCCTTCTATCTGCATCTATATAATTATAATAAGGTGACTGTGACTTCTCATCATATTTTATTTGTGCTCCATATTTTCCTGCTCTCTGTATGGCTTCATCATTTCCTATGGTTTCTGCAAACTCCCCTTTAGGCACATATGGAAGCGTCCAATCATAACCATAAAGAGGCATTCCCATCATTATCTTTGAAGGTGGTATAACGCTTACTGCATATCTTATTACTTTTTCGACTTCATTTATTGGAGCGACGGCCATTGGTGGCCCGCCAGACCAACCCCACTCATAAGTCATTATTATTACAAAATCCACAATTTCGCCATGTGCCTTATAATCATGAGCTCCGTGCCATGAACCTGTAGTAATGTCATATGTCTTTGGTGCAAGTGCCGTCGCCACAAGATAGTTAGGATGAAGTGCTGCTACAAGCTTCCTCAAAAAATCATTGTATTTCTGCCTATCTACCGGTGGGATTCTCTCAAAATCAACTACGACGCCGTAATATCCTTTACTTTTTATCATATTCAATATATTGTTTATTAAAGTATTTTGAAGTGAGCTGCTGTTTAATATGCTGCTTATTAAGTCACTATCAAAATTTGAACCCGTAGTTCCTGTTATATTTGTAACTGAAAGCATAGGCTTCACACCATTTTTTTCAGCTTGATTTATTAAATTTTCATCATCAAGAGGAGTAAGACCTCCATCCGCAGTTACATGATGGCTAAATGGTGTAAGATAAGTAAGATATCCTATAGTGCCACTTAACACTTCGTTTTCCTTTTCAGGGTTTGATGGCTGAATAAAAGCATTTACTTCTATGGTTCCATAGTTCTTTGCATTTTCTGGTATTCTTATAATAAGCCCTGGATAAACCTGTGATGGATTCTGAATACCATTTAGCTCCACAATGCTATTCACAGAAACCTTGAATTTTTGTGCAATAGACCACAAGTTCTCTCCAGGTTTTACTCTATATGATATTTCTGTACTTGGAATTACAAGAGTTTGCCCTACAACCAGCTGAGCATTTTGAAGATTATTAGCTTCTATTATACTTTGGGGAGTAACGCCAAATCTTCTAGCTATGCTGTAAACATTGTCTGAAGGCTTAACTACATATATTCTCAACTATTTTACCTCTTAAAAATATTACCATTAATCATTATATTCAGCTTTACCTATTTTTGTGCTTTCTCTACCCTTACTTTTTTGCCTTTAATAGTTTTATTTTTAAGTCCATCAAAAACTATATTTCCCTTATTGGACAGTATCTCTACATAAGAAAAATTATCATGTATATCAATTATACCTACATCTTCTGGATTTACATTTTCTATACTTGATATAGTTCCTGCTATGTCTCCCGGCCTTATCTTCTTTTTCTTTCCAACACTCAAATACAATTTTGTAACAGCTTCATTAAGCTTTTCACCTTTGTCATGCTTTTCACTTGCTGAATTCTTAAAACTATTATTGAATGTTTTCTTTCCCTGCTCTAATTCCTCTTTTGTAGGAACTTCTCCTTCTTCAATACTCAAAGAAAATTCCTCTTCAATTTCTGTTAAAAATCTTTTTTCCTTTGAAGTAACAAAAGTTATAGCCTTGCCTTTATTTCCTATACGTCCTGTTCTGCCTATTCTATGAATGTAACTCTCTTTTTCCATAGGTATATCATAATTTATAACATGCGTAACCTTTTCCACATCAATACCCCTAGCTGCCACATCTGTAGCTACCAAAAATGTGAATTTTCCTCTTTTAAACTCATTCATAACTTCAATTCTATCTGCCTGCAGCATTCCACCGTGTATTGCCTTACATGAATACCCTCTATCTTTCATTTTTAGAGTAACATCCTCTACATTTTGCTTTGTTCTGCAAAAGATTATTGCACTTTCTGGCAGCTCCTTATATATTATTTTTTGTAGCAAACTAAATTTATCTTTGCTTTCTATTTCATAATAAGTTTGATTTATTCTATCCTGAACTGAACTCTTAGACTTAATTTCTATATTAATAATATCTTTCATATACTTCTTTGATAGTCTTATTATTTCTTCGGGCAAAGTTGCTGAAAAAAGAAAGGTATTTTTATTCTCTGGAAGCTTACTAAATACACTTTCTACCTGTTCTATAAACCCCATATTAAGCATTTCATCTGCTTCATCGATTACAAGATACTTTATTTTTTCTGTGTTTAAAGTTCCCCTTTCAAGATGGTCAAGCACTCTTCCTGGAGTTCCAACCACAATATGAACTCTCTGCTTGAGTTCCCTTATTTGACCCGATATAGGTTCTTTACCAAATATGCTTACACATCTGAGCCTTTTAAACTTTCCAATGTACGAAAAATCCTGTTCTATTTGATATGCAAGTTCTCTTGTCGGTGCTAGAACAAGTACCTGCGGCAGTTTTTCTTCAAGCTCTATTTTCTCACATATAGGTATAGCAAATGCAGCTGTCTTGCCGCTTCCAGTCTGTGCTTTTGTAATTATATCTTTATTTTTAAGAATTAATGGAATAACTTTTCTTTGAACTTCAGATGGCCTCTTATATCCTAATTTTTCTATAGCCTCTAAAATTTCTTCACTTAATCCTAAATCTTTAAAACTTAATTCACTCATTATATTTACCTCGTGTTTCTCAATTATGTTTTCTATTTTGTACATAAAGTAGTATATCACTTAATAAACAAATTTAATATTCTTATTATTGACACAAAATTTCAAAATAAATAGAATATATAATTAAGAGGGTTCTATATTATAAGGAGCGTGATTAGCAATGAAAATATTTTTTATGTCTGATATACACGGTTCATTTTATTATCTTGAGAAGGCTATAAATAGATTTAAAGCTGAAAAAGCCAGTTACATAGTTATTTTAGGAGATGAACTTTATCACGGTGCTAGAAATGATCTTCCAGAAGGCTATAATCCTAAAAAAGTGACTAACCTTTTAAATGAATATAGTGATAAAATAATTGCCATAAGAGGAAACTGTGACAGTGAAGTTGATGAAATGGTTTTTGACTTTCCTATAATGTCAACTTACTCAACAATACTATATAAGGATAGAAGATTGTTCTTAACCCATGGACATATATATGGAGAAGAAAATATGCCAAAACTCAGTAAAGGTGACGTTTTATTATATGGCCATACTCATATTCCTGTTGCCAAGGAAAAGGATGGTATATTTATAATAAATCCAGGATCTATATCTATTCCTAAAGGAAATAGTCCACATTCTTATGCTGTACTTGAGGATAACTTATTTCAAATTAAGGATTTAGATGGGAATGTATTTATGACACTGGAAATATAAAAACTCATATGGCATCTTATTAAATTGCAAATTTTTTCTACAAGGTGATACAAATGAAATTGAATAATCTATTACAGGAATCAAAAATTAATTGGTCAAACTTTTTTGTTTCGTCTGACTCTAGATCATATGATGATGAAGATAAATTCGACATTTCTCCAACAGAGTTTTTAGATTTTGCTAAAAAAGATTACTATTGCACAAATAAACAAGGAATGATTAATGCTTTAAGCAATGCTAAAAGAGCAATAGATTGCCAAGTTGATTGGATACTAGAATATTTAGGATACAAATATTCCGAATTTAATTCAAAAGTTTATCCTAATATCGATATTATAATTAATGAATATGAGTTAGAAAATGAATTTCTTTATGATACACCCTTTAAATTAAAATTTGTACAAGCTATGGATATAGCGCCATCATTTTTAGTATCAAAAATTAGATTATTAAGAAATAAACTTGAACATGAATATACAATACCTAAAAAAAACGAAGTAAAAGAAGCTTTGGAGGTTGCTGAATTATTTATAAATGCAACTAAAAATATAGTATATTCAGAAATATGCCACGAATTTTACTTTAGCAACAACGAATCTATTTATGATTCATTACAATCTGCTAAAGAGTATTATTACGTAAATTTCGATGTTTGTGATAAAAAAGATATAACTATCATGTTATTTACTTCCCAAAAGCGGTTGTCTGAAATCATTACCCCAACTGATGAAGAATATGCATTTTTAATAAAAGTAATGACTTCACATAATTTTTGCTACCTACCAAAAGCATTTGGTAAGGAAATCAATAAAAAGTACATTAAGTATTCTGCTTCACTAATGGCAAAACGTATAACATTTCCTTAATTCTAAACTTATTAAACTATTTGTATAGTATAATAAGCTAATTCTTTATTGAATAGAACTGCGAAAAGCTTACTTCTATTCAATAAAGAATTAGCTTTTCACAGTTTAATCTTTTTAAGCGTTGTTAATATATTATATACCGTTTCATTTCTTTGATATGTCTAAAATATTGACATTGATCTATAATGCCGTGCCTACGGAATTTTTAATGCAAACTGTTTTAACCATTAAATAAAGTATCATCCGTTACCGCAGGTAAATCCCCTGACGAGCGAAGCAATGTCAACACACCCTTTACAATATAGAAGTGCAACTTCCCAGATTTTCCGCAGCGGAGCGGAAGAAAATCCTCCTTGCCTTCCCCCATGGAAAGTAACCGTGTTTTCGAAACAATTTAAATAAAACTCAATAAGACTTTGCCCCAAATAATGAAAAGACTTAGAAATTTTAATTTGTCTGAGCTTTTTTTCAGCGAGTTATTGAAACTTCTTAGGCTTTTCATTATTAAAATCTTAACTATGTATAAACTTTTAATTTAGATTTTCCGCAGCGAAGCGGAAGAAAATCCTCCTTTCCTTTACCCCATGGGAAGTAACAGTATTTTGGAAACTGTTTAAATAAAGCTCAATAAGACTTTGCCCCAAATTGTAAAAAGCCTTAGAAATTTCAATTTGTCTGAGCTTCTTTTCAGCGAGTTATTGAAACTTCTTAGGCTTTTTTATAATTTGGGGCTTAGTCTTATGAACTTTATTTAATGTTTCAAAATACTGTTACTTCCCAAGATTTTCGAACATCTTTATGTCATCATCTACATTAGTTATTCCACCAATACCAAAGTTATCAACAAGAACTTTAGCTACATTTGGTGATAAAAATGCTGGAAGTGTTGGTCCAAGGTGAATGTTTTTAACACCAAGATATAATAATGCAAGTAATACTATTACAGCTTTTTGCTCATACCATGCTATGTTGTATGCTATAGGAAGTTCATTTATATCTGAAAGTCCAAATACTTCTTTAAGTTTAAGCGCTATTACAACTAATGAATATGAATCATTACATTGTCCTGCATCAAGTACTCTTGGAATTCCACCTATATCTCCAAGGTTCAACTTATTATACTTATACTTAGCACAACCTGCTGTAAGTATAACTGCATCCTTTGGAAGTTTTTCTGCAAATTCTGTGTAGTAGTTTCTGCTCTTTGCTCTTCCATCACAGCCTGCCATTACATAAAATCTCTTAATAGCTCCTGATTTAACGGCTTCTACAATTTTATCAGCTAAAGCTATAACCTGATTATGTGCAAAACCTCCTACTATTTCTCCTCTTTCTATTTCAGTTGGTGGCGCACATTTTTTAGCCTGCTCAATTATTGCTGAAAAATCTTTTGGCTCGCCATCTTCAATATGCTTTACTCCTGGATAACCCGTTACCCCTGTTGTGTATATTCTATCTATATAAGAAGCTTTTGGAGGAACGATACAGTTTGTAGTCATAAGTATTGGTCCATTGAAGCTTTCAAATTCCTCATTCTGTTTCCACCATGCATTTCCGTAGTTTCCAACAAAGTGACTGTACTTTTTAAATGCTGGATAGTAATTTGCAGGAAGCATTTCGCCGTGAGTATAAACGTCTACTCCTGTTCCTTCTGTCTGTTTCAAAAGCTCTTCTATATCCTTTAAGTCATGTCCACTTATTAAAATTCCAGGATTATTTCTAGTTCCTATATTAACCTTTGTTATTTCTGGATTTCCAAAAGTCTCTGTATTAGCCTTATCTAAAAGTGCCATTGCATCTACGCCATATTTACCACACTCTAAAGCTAATGCAACTAATTCGTCTGCTCCTAATGTATCATCCAAAGTTGCTGCTAAAGCTTTTGACATGAAGCCTTTTATATTATCATCTTCGTAATTTAAATTACGTGCATGTTTTAAGTATGCAGCTATACCTTTAACTCCATAAGTTAATAATTCCCTTAAAGATCTTATGTCTTCATTTTCAGTTGAAAGTACTCCAACTGCCTCAGGTTTTTCATTAAGCTCTGCATTTGCACCTTCTACTGTTAATTGTTTCTTTAATTCTTCTTTGTACTGAATTCCCTTTTCAATTCTTTCAGTAAACACACCTTCATCAAAATTTGCATTAGTTATTGTTGCAAAAAGACCATCAATTATAAAATTGTCTATCTCTTTATTTACTAAACCTAATTTTCTTGCTTCTACATTATATAAAGATACAACCTTTAAAGTATATATTAATAAATCCTGCTTTTTAGCTAAATCTTCAGTTTTTCCGCAAACTCCTCTTACGGTACATCCCTTACAACCTGCTGTTTCCTGACATTGATAACAAAACATGCTCATTTAATCTACCTCCACAAAATAATTTTTTTCTTTGCTATGGTTAGATTATATTATTGTTATAAACTTAATTCGGTAACAATTGTTACTGTGTGAAAATAAATTAAAAATTTGCTGCTAATAAATACTTTTTTATACATATTTAAAACAAAACTTTTTCAAAAGCCATCCTCTCACTTTTGTCCTTCAAATGAATTATTCCGCAGTACTTAAAACCATTTTTACTTAACAGCTTTTGCATAGACAAATTATCCTTATGTGTATCTACCTTTATGCTATGTACCCCTTTATTCAAGCACATTTTTTCTACATTTTTTATAATTATGGAGGCTAGCCCTTCTCCCTTACAATTTACATCAACACTTATTCTATGAATTACTGCAAATTTCTCATTAGTAAGCCACTTGCCATCATAAATAATATCATAAGTTTTTTCTCCTTCAAAAGAAATCATTGCAGTACCAACTACAATATTATTTCTCAGTAAAACAAATGAATTTTCATTTTCAATGTCATTTTTTATAGTTTCAAAATTAGGATAGTTATTTTGCCATTGATCAATTTCCTTTTCTTTAAAATAAGCCTGTGCCTCTCCTATAATTTTCATTATTTTATCAATATCCGAATAAGTTGCTTTTATAAATTCCATTTAAATCTCCTTTAATATTCATTTACTTTTTGTATCCCAATCTAAATTAAACTGTCCCCTAGTTTTCCTTGCAGTAATTTGTAATGAGTACTTTCCTTCCCTTTTAGCTGTATATTTAAAAGCTCCACTATTATCCACCAATAAATTTTTTATAACCTTCCCAGATGGATCTAGAAACAAAATTTTTAGCTTCCCTGCTTTTACTATTGATGAATACTCAATATTTATTTGTTCATTTGTCTTCAATTTAATAACTTTACTTCTATTTCCATTAAGATAAAAATATTTTAAGTCATACTTATGCATTCCCGAACTCTCAATTGCTCCAACCTGAAAGAAAGCATTTTTACTATTATTATCTATATTACAAACAAAAACCGTTAGCAAAAATACAACTATAATAAAACATACCCACACAAACTTATGCTTTTTAAATATATTCATTTCTTACACCTCTTTATCAAATTTTTTTCCGCAATAAGGACAATATACCCAGCTCTCTTTCACACTCTTTCCGCAATTGTGGCATAAGCTGTTTGGACAAGTACTCCTTGACATAATAATATAAATTATAAAAGTAACGGGAAAACTAAATAATGCCATTAATGCCCACAATGCAGAAAATTCGCTTTTTCTATCTCTTGCATCAAGATATATCCATAATGATTGTCCTAGTAATACAAATATAACTAAAAATATAATTAAAAATCCCATTATGTCCATTTACAGCACATCCCCTTTCACATTATTTTTTAATTTAATCAGCAGTAAAAATGGTAGTATAGATGACAATATAAAATTTATAAATAAACATATAAATATTCCAAATCTACTTGCTATGAAAAACTCTAATATAATTACAGTCATTGCAAAAAAACAATATATAAAATCCTGCACTCTAAGTTTTTTTCTATTCTGAACATCCTTAGCATCTTTTATTATATTTAAAGTATCAATTTCCTTTATAGCCCCTATCTTCTCTAAATAATCATCTTCAATGAATTTATATTTGTCCATTTATAAATCACCTCCTAAAATACTCCTAAGTGCCTTTGCTGTATTATGAAGTCTTGATTTTATAGTTCCTCCCCTACAATTAATTATCCTACCTATCTCCTCTATACTGTAGCCATAGTAATATTTAAGTATAAAAGTTACTCTCTTTTCATATCCCATTTTCTGAAGTTCCTTAAGAGCTTTTTCTATTTCCATTTTATTTTCTATTGTTTCTTCAAGTTTAACTTTACTCATTAAATTCAGATTATCATGTAAACATTCCGTTTTTAATTTACTTTGTCTTTTCAATTGATTTTTGTACAAATTTAGTGCTATAGCTATCAGCCAACTTGAAAATTTACTTTGGAATTTAAATCTATTTATGTTTAGCACAGCTTTCATCAAAGTTTCCTGAACTAAATCCTCTGACAAACTAATATCTCCTGTAGTTTTAATTAGAAATCCAAAAAGCATTTTATAATGCATTTGAAATAACACGTTTAATGCAGGGCTGTTTCCCTGTTGAGCCTTTTTTATAAGTTCATTTTCTTCCAAATGCATTTCACCTCCCGGTATAAATTAATTTTAATATTACACTTTATAAGACAACTTAACCTAGAAAAAGTTCATTATTTTATAAAAAACTATGTTTTAAAATAATGTAAAAGTTAGCACCTATTTAAAACATAGCATAAAAAAACTAGAAATTCATCAAAAGATAAAATTTCTAGTTTCTATTTAAAATGTTATTAGTTATTTACGTATTTTTTTAACCACCATTATTATTGGAACCGAAATAACAAGTGCCATTGCAGCAGATAAAAAACCATTTGCAACTAATGCTAAAAGTGTCTTTACTGCTGTACTATAACTTATATGAAGTGCATTTGCATACGCATTTATATACAAAATATAAACCATTGCAAGAACACCAATTGTATTAGTAAAAGAACCCGCAACAATACCAATTACAATACCAAATTTCTCAGATTTTCTTTTAAAAAGTTTATAAACATAGTACGAAACAATTCCTATTAAAATCCTTGGAATCACAGCAACCACAGGATTCATAAATATAAATGATACCGGAGATGGTGTATTTATAGCTTGTATAATACTAAAAATACCAAATAGAAGTCCAGTAAAAGCTCCTACAATTGGTCCACCTACTATGCCACCTATTATAACTGGTATATGCATTATCGTAGTCTTAAACGGTGGTACCGGCAAAAATCCAAGTCCAGTTGCACCTAACACTATAGTTACTGCAAATAGTAACCCTACCATAGTAATTTCTCTAGTCTCAAGTTTACGTCTACAAATTTTTTTAATCATTAAAAATTACCTCGCTCTCATTCCTTTAATTATGGATACAAGTCGAATTTCAATTTTATATAATTAAATTTTATACAAAATATTTATTCGTTAAAATTTTATCATTCTCTCTTTCTATTCTCAATATGCAAATATAGCTACATATTGCTTGTTTAACGTTTACATTGTGCTTTTTAACTTATTTTAATTGTTATTCTCTATCAAAATACTTCAGTAGTGTTTTATGTAATTTACTATATAATATTAAAAATATGTGCTATTATTATATTATTGTTATTATTTACAAAATAGGGATATAACTTATTGTTTCACATATAGATATGCTTATATTTAACAGCATTTAGGTAATTATTAAAAAATTTCAAATAATTTATATTAATTTAAACTGAATCATTTTCATACACTTTATGCACTAATATATAAAATTGAAAACGTATTTAGCTGACATTTGCTTTAAAAACAATTTAATATGACATATACATTTTGTGACCATAAAAAGCAAATAAATCATTATCATTTCAAGCATACAACGATAATATTTTATCTTTGAATAAATAGAATGGAGTGATTAACTTGTTAAGCATATTTTCAAAAAAAAGCAAAACAAACACACTAGATAGTAATTCAATATCAAGAGAAAATGCTGCTGTACCCAAAAATGTTACTAAAAACAATACTAATGATTACAAATCTATAAACTACAATGCAAATTATATACAAGAAAAAATATCCAATCTTATGGACAGTGAACTTTCAGTCTCTTCATCTACTCAAGATGTGTCAAAAGCATTTGATGAAGTTTCTAATAGCATTTTTAATATAACGGATATATTAAACAATTTCAGTGATAATTTCAACTTTTTTGCAGATAGTTCTGACAACATAAAAAATACCATAGATTCCTCAATAAAGTCTATAGATAATGCTAAAGATACAACTTTTAACTTGAAAGAAAAAATGAATAGTATAGAACAGAGTATAAATGAATTTTTAACTATATTCTTAGCCTTAAAAAAGTCTTTTGATGCTGTAAATGAACTTTCCAAAAATATTGCCGAAATAGCTGATCAGACAAATTTACTTTCTCTAAATGCCTCCATAGAAGCAGCTAGAGCTGGAGAAAGTGGACGAGGCTTCGCTGTTGTAGCCGAAGAAGTTAAAAAGCTTGCAGATTCTACAAAACAATTGGTAGATGGCATAAACAATAAAATGTCCGAAATGCATAATAATGTTGACAATTTAAGTTCTTCAATAACTACTTCAAGAGAAGTATTAAAAGATGGAATTGATTTTGCAGAAAAAACTCAACAATCTTTTAATGAAATATTAGATCAATCAACAAATGTTAAAAGCTTAACAAATAAAATGAATTCATCTATGAAAGGCGCCCAGAATGGTTTTACCACTCTCTCTACCAGCATGACTAATATACTAACATCTTGTGATACAGTAAGCGATGCGATAAATAAATTAAATTCTCAATCTTCTCAAAAATCAACGTTATATTCTGATATCACTAACTCTGTAAAGCAAATTACCAATATTTCAAAAAAAAATTAAGAATTAAAAATTAGGAATTAAGAATTAATAAAACTTTTTCTCCGTTCCACTACGAAAAACTTATAAACTTATAACTACTTTCATTTTCACCAGTGGAAATGTTCTTTTCTAAAATCTACATTAATTCTTAATTCTTAATTTTTCTAAAGTTAATTCACAATATTTAATGCGACAGCCTCATACTTTTAATGTAAATGTATATATTATAAATTTAATTACTTGCCGCCATCTGAAAATACTGAAGTACAAGCATAAGTGCTCCACCTATAAGTGCTAAAACAAAAATAGCCATCCAAACAGTATTTATGCCATAAATATCTATGTATTTACCTGCCGCAAAAGTTCCTAATGCTGCTCCAGCCGATGATACAATTTCACCAACTGCTCCAAACCTTGCCCTGCAATTTCTAGGACTGTTATTTGCCACATAAACACCAAAGTTAGTTGAAGCTATTATTTCTCCTATACTCCAAACAACAGTTGAAATTATAAAGAATAGATAGTTCTTTCCTATAATGCATATCATTCCAAAGCCCAAAGCATAAAATACTCCCACAATTGCCATATTAGTAAGAGTTCTTAATTTTCTTATAACTTGCATTATAAACACAGTTAAAGTTACTACAGTTATGGCATTAACACTCATTAAAAAACCATACTTAGAAGAACCACTATATCCAAATACCTTTGTCATCATAATTGGCAGAGAAAAAAGACTTTGCCTATAAATTACACTATATATTATATCAATAGCAAAAAAGCATACTATAAATGGTCTTTTTAAAAGTATCTCAAAAATATTTCCCTCTTCTTCTTTTTCTTCAATTCTAGCTTCGCCAATAATTTTTAATGGTTCTGTATCTTCTACAAATATGCATACTATAGAAACTGCTATAAATGAAGTTAACGCATCACCTATAAATAGTAACGAAAGATAATTATTAAACAAAAATCCTGCTATTATAGGTCCCAATGCAACTCCAAAATTTATACCTAAATACAAAAGTGAAGACCCAATCTGCCTTTTTTCTGCTGGAAGTAAATCCGCAACCATGGCTGACATACTAGGTCTTACAAAGCCATTAAAAAAAGCTGATGATATTAGTAGCACAACTGTAACTGTTGGTATTTTGATAAACCCACAAATTAAAATTGATATTGCCGCTAATCCCTGTCCAATTATATAAGTTTTCTTTCTACTAACCTTATCTGCAAATTTTCCTCCTATAAACGAAGCAGGAATACCTACAATCGAAGCAATCATTACTATACTTCCCGCTTTAGCTGTGGAAAATTGAAGCTTTTGTGTCAAAAGCAGTGATAAAAATGGAAAAACAAAATCTCCTAATCTATTTACTACTTGTACTATAAATAAAAAATATATACTTCTAGGAAGTCCTTTGTAATTATTTAACATGTTCACTTTTAGCCCCCCATACTTTTGTAAGTTTATTAAAATTCAATAATCCTGTAAAATAGCATCTTAATTCAAGCATAAAATACTAACATTATACCACAAATCATAATATATTAAGTGCTGCACTAAGTAAAACCCAAACATAAAAACGCCATAGGTTCTTATCTAAAGACCATGACGTTCTAAGACTATTGTATATCTGCTACTTAACAACTAAAAAAGCTAAAATCAAATAAATGATTGAATATATTATACTTCCATTTCTAAATACTTTTCTTTCAAAACCTTCATCACTTTCAGGCACATAAAAACTTGCTTCATCAGATTTTTTTGATACTTTCCTTGCTAAAATTATTTCACAAATTATATAAGCGATTAATGGCAACATAAAGCCAGCAAAGCCTAAGCCGAATTTAGCATTATCTTTATGTGTTAAACTTGCAATTCCAAATCCTACAAAGAAGTTGCATACAATAAATATCATCATTTTCTTGAAATATTTATAAATTCTCTTCCAGCTAGCATCGCTGTATTTACTGGTCTTATAAAACTTAAACATTCTATGATTATTGTACAAATCTTGTTTATTGAGTTCATTTAATTTTTCTCTTAATTCAGTTATTAAATCACCTATATTTTCTAAAACAACTGTTAATTTAATATTCTTTTTCCCATATATAATTTTAACCCAACCACCAATATACCTTATTGATGGAAATCTAACATTAGTTATATCCGAATATGGAATAATCGTAGTTCCCTTTAAATTATTATATATAATTGAATCATCAGTTAATTCCACACTTATACGTTTAAATCTCCTAAACAGGGCAAAATACAATATTAAATTCTCTAAAGAAATTACTATAAGCATGAACACTCCAATTGAAATAAAAATAATTACAGCAGTTTTATCAAACTTATTTTCTAAAGATGATAGCACTGCAAATGCTAAACATGAATAAACTAGTATAAAAAACCCCATAACACTCCCTATTATTATGGACGGTTTTCTTAAGTGCTTCCTGTATACGTATTTTTTTCCCATTCTTTCTCCTTAGTACATTTTAAATTTTATTAAATAAAGCATTAAATATTATTTAATAAATTTAATTATAATTTAGTATTATTTTCATTTCAACCCTTTTTATATACTTTTTAGTCAAATTCGTGTATTATTTATTGCTAAAGCAACAAATGATACCAAAATATTGTAATAAAAAAATTATAGCTCCTAAGAAATTAGGAACTATAATTTTTTATTATATTTATAAACCACTAAAGAAATTCTTAATTGAAGTCCATACTTTACTAAAAAATCCCTTTGCCTGGTCACTTTCAAGGGTACCCTTTAACTTATCTTCAACACCATTAAGTTGTCCTTTTATCTTACTATAATTTAAATTAAGCTTGCTTATTTTATACATTGCATCAGTTATTTTATTTATATCATCATCACTCAATTTATAATTATAATTGTTTACTACATTGTTTACTATTTGTTTAGTAGCATCCTTACTATCAGGATTCTTTTTAACTACATCCTGCTTTATTTCATTCATAAGTCCTGCTGCTTTGTCTTTTCCAATTTTCTGCCCCAAATCACCTGTTGTTACTAACTCTTGATTAGCTGCTTGCTTACTTGCCTCACTAATTTTATTTCCACCCTTACTAGTTTCAAACCCCTTCAATATTCCAGTAAGTGCTGCTGTACCTGATACATTAAAAGGTGCTGCAGCCTTAACCTTTGCATTACTTATTCCAGCTGTAATAAGAGCATTTTTTATCATATCTGAAGTAACCCAATATATGTTATTAGTAGTTACATCTATTCCTCCACTTGATGTAGGCTCAACATAAGAACATGATATTGATTTAGTTCCTATTTGTGCACTAGTTGCTGTACTTCCAAGATACTTTTTCTCTTCATCTATATTTACTTCTATTACATTCACTTGATCTTTTGTTACACCAAAGTATTTAAGCATGTCCGCTTTTTGCTGCTCATTTAAATCACCACCAAGTGTAACACTTATGAACGCATCAGCCTTGGCATTAAGCGGTGCCACAGCTGTTAATGTAACTATAAGAAATAGGACTAATAATTTACTTGCTATACTTTTAAGTTTCATATTATAAATCTCCCTCACTTTAAACTTATTTATAGACTTATTATATATATTACCTAATAAATCTATAAATTACAATCCAAAGCGAGTTAACATTGATTTGTAACATTAAAAAAATTCTATAAAGCTAAGGTAAAAAAATCATAAAATACTAAGAGTTTTAATAACTCGCAAAGCTCAAACAAATTAAAACTCTAAGTATTTTATGATTTTTTTACCAAGATTTATTAGAGTTTTTTTAAATCGTTACGTATCAATGTTAATTCGCTTTTGGAGTAAAACAAGGAAAAAATTCCTCCGTACCTACGGAATTTTAGGTGTTAATTACATAGATTTACTTTGATATCTATATTATTCGATTTTCAAATAAGTTAATATATTATTTTTCGCAGTGAAGCGGAGAAAAATTTACCTTGCTTTTATTTTTAGAGAAGTAATAGTATTTTGGAAACAATTTAAATAAAATTCAATAAGACTTGCTTCAAATTATAAAAAGACTTAGAAATTTTAATTTGTCTGAGCTTCTTTTCAGCGAGTTATTAAAATTTCTTAGTATTTTTATAATTTGAAGCTTAGCCTTATGATTTTTATTTAATGTTTCAAAATACTATTACTTCTCAACATTTATATTTTACTAATTGAAGATACATAACTTAATAGTTGAGCTAAAAACCTTACATATAGTATACTATAAATAAATTAATTTTAAAGGAGGATAACAATGTCTTCACTAAATAGAAACAATATAAACATCTTAGTCGTAGATGACGAAGAAAGTATAGTTGAATTCTTAAAAATGGGTTTAGAGGGTGAAGGTTACACCGTATCCACTGCTTTCAGTGGAACAGAAGCAATGGTTAGTGCAGAGAAATTAAAGCCTGATTTAATAATTCTCGATGTAATGCTTCCAGGTATAAATGGATATGAAGTATGTTCTCAGATAAAAAAGACATCAAGTGTGCCAATTATAATGCTTACAGCCAAAGATGGAATTGAAGATAAAGTTATCGGGCTTGATTTAGGCGCAGACGATTATATGATAAAACCATTCAGCTTTAAGGAGCTCTTAGCCAGAATCAATGCTAGGCTTAGAAATTCATTGCCAAAATCTGATTCTAAAAGTTACATCGGAGCTTTTTCAATAGATAATGATGCACATCAAATAACTTATAATAAAAACATTTTAGTCTTATCTCCTACAGAATATAATTTACTCAAATATTTTCTTTTAAATAATGGAATCGCCTTAAGTAAAGATTTAATACTTGAAAAAGTATGGGGATATGATTTTTGTGGAGAAAAAAATATAGTTGAAGTTTATGTTAGATATCTTAGAGACAAAATAAATGATACAGATCATAATATAATTTGCACCGTTAGAGGTGTTGGTTACAGGATGGTAGCAAAATGAATTCATTAAAATTATTTAAAGAAAAAAGCTTAAAATGGCAGCTCTTAAGGCGACTATTTTTACTCCTAATAATATTTTTAATACTTTTAGAAGTTTTTCAGTTCTTTTTTTTAAAGCAATATTTATGTAAAAGTCAAGAAATGCTTATGGAATCGCGAATCAACATTGTATCACATACTTTGCAAAATATAAAATCAGAAGATTCACTAAAAAAGAATGCAGCTTATATTGTAAAAAACACATTGTATATGAAACTTACCACTACTATCATAGATAAGAATGGCAAAGTAATTCTATCGGGTAATAGAGCTAAAGCCAATGTTTCTAATCCTGAACTAAGTCCTGCTGAATACAGAGCAATTATGCATCGAAAAGGTAACCTTGAAGGATATACCATTATCAAAGATAAAAATGATTTTTGCAATTTAACAATTTGGCGCAAAATTGGAGGAATAAATTCTAATTCTCCCAGTGGTTTAATTCAATTAAGTACCCCTTTTCATTCAACTAAAGAAATTGTTTATAGACAACTTTACATATATATAGTTGCTTCAATTATGATATTAATTTTAGCAATACTTATTGGTGGAATGGTCATTAATCATACTTTAAATCCTCTATTTACTATAACAAGTATTGTTAAAAACATTACTGCTGGGGATTTAAACAAACGTCTTCCTACTAATAATAATCAAGTTGAAATAGATCAATTATCAACTGCATTTAATGAAATGCTTTCAAGCATAGAAACTTCTTTTAAAAATGAAAAAGCACTTAAGAAGAAAATGCAGCAGTTTATTTCAGATGCATCTCATGAACTAAGAACTCCACTTACTTCCATACGTGGTTTTGTAGAAGTTTTACTTTTAGGTTCATACAAGGATGAAAAGAAATTAAAAATAGCCTTAAATAGTATTTTATCAGAAAGCGAACGACTTTCAGAACTTGTAAATAATCTTCTTACATTAACAAGACTTGATAGAGATGTTCATGTTGAATTTTCAAAACAAAATATGAAAGATATTATAGAAGAAATTTATCCCGGACTTAAAATTCTAGCAGCAAAAAGAAAGGTAAATATCAATCTAAATGGGGATTCATATTTTCTGGGAAACAAAAATCAAATTAAACAGGTTATATTCAATATAGTACAAAATTCTATAAATCACACTGATAATGAAAATGGTGTAATAACTCTATCCCTATCTTCCGAAAAAAATTCTATCATACTTAAGCTTCAAGATAACGGAAGTGGAATACCAAAAGAAGATCTAGATCACATATTTGATAGATTTTTTAGAAGTGAACATCACCGCTCACGAAAATCCGGTGGTTATGGACTTGGTCTTTCTATAGTAAAATCAATAATTGAAAATCATAATGGTAAAATATCAGCTGAAAGTGAGGTTAATCACGGGACTTCGTTTTACATATACCTAAATAAAATTTAGTTTTTATTATTTTTACACTTTTCTAAGCAAATTCTAAGGAAATTCTAATATTATTTTAAGCTCCCTACTGTATTATTAAAATAACAGAAGGGAGCTTTTAATATGTTTATTCAATTTAACAATGATCCATCCTACGATATTCCTCATACAAAAAACTTTTACTCTTTTGGTACAACAATAAGTTTAACAGCCTACTGTAAAAACTCAGATGCTGCAATAGATGAATCAATAAAGAAATTAAATACTTTAAATGACAAACTCTCTGCCTTTAACAAATACAGTGAAATTTCATCAATAACTGAAGCTGCTGGTAAAAACTTTGTTAAAGTAAGCGCTGAAACTTATTTTCTAATAAAAAAATCAGTGTATTATAGCAATCTTACCCATGGAACCTTTGATCCTACTATAAGACCCATAGTAAGCTTATGGAATATAGGAAAGGAAAACTTTAAAATTCCTACTGAAACTGAAGTAATATCATCACTCAAGTTAGTAAATTACAAAGACATACTTTTTGATGATAAAGGAACTTCAATAATGCTCAGAAATAAAAATCAGAGTATAGATGTTGGCGGAATTGCAAAAGGTTATGCTGCAGATGAAATAAAAAGTATATTTAAAAAACACAAAATAAAGAAAGGCATAATAGATTTAGGTGGTAATTTAATGCTTGTTGGTAAAAAAGGCTTTAGAGAAAATTGGAATATAGGAATACAAAATCCACTAGCCTATACAGGAAATTATGTTGGAATATTAAGCTTAAAAGACAAGTCAGTAGTTACTTCTGGTAATTATGAAAGATATTCCATAGTAGGCAGCAGATTTTTTCATCATATAATAGATCCATTAACAGGTTACCCATCAGATAATGAAGTTATAAGCATAACCATAATATCAGATAAATCCCTGGACGGCGATGGTCTATCCACAGGTATTTACATTATGGGAGTGAACGCAGGTGGAAATTTAATAAACTCTCTTAAAGGATTAGATGCTATTTTCATAACAAAGGGAAAAGAAATTTACTTAACAAAAGGTATTAAAGATAATTTTCAAATTACAAACCAAGAATTTAAATTGTCAGGAGTGATATAATGAAGAACAAAATAAAGAAATTACAAATAGCAAGATTCATTTCTCAATTAATATTTTTATTCTTACTTCCAGGATTATTTGCATTAAGCTTTAGTCAGATAGGTAAATTTTATTCGAGCATAATAAAAGGAAATTTTAATTTAATAAGTCTTATAGCTTCTCTTACTGCGGCGATTACAACACTACTTGCAAGCATAATATTCGGAAGATTTTTCTGCGGATGGATGTGTTCCTTCGGATTCATGAATGATTTATTGTATAAAATATCTAGTAAAGTATTCAAATTTAAATTCAAGGTAGACGAAAGAACTGATAAGCTTCTTAAATATGTAAAATACCTAATTCTAGTTCTCATAGCAATTTTAATTTGGACACTTAGTACTTCTAGTTTAAATATCTTAAATCCCTGGAATGCATTTGCTCAAATTACAAACTTTAAAACCGCCATTTTCCAGTATACTTTAGGATTTATAATTTTATTCATCATAATCATTGCATGTATGTTTATAGAGCGATTTTTCTGTAGATACTTATGTCCACTTGGAGCTATATTCTCTTTGATATCAAGATTCAGACTTTTTAATATAAGTAAACCAAATGATAAATGCGGTAAATGTAGATTATGTACTAATAAATGCTCTATGGGAATACCTCTTTATAAAACCAGCAAAGTTACAAGTGGAGAATGTATTATATGCTTAAAATGCGCAGAAACTTGTCCAAGGAAAAATACTCAATTAAATGTAGCTGGCGAAAATGTAAACCCAGCTCTAGCAAGTTCTGCTGCTTTAGCGGCTATTATTGGAGTATACGGGATTACTAATGTTTCAAATAATATAGTTAATAAAAATGGAAGTTCAATAAGCTCAAGCGTAAGCACTAGCAGTTCTAAGGGACAATATAAAGATGGAACTTATACTGGTACTGGCACAGGCTTTAACCCTGGCATGAAGGTTTCTGTAACTGTTAAAAATGGAAATATATCAAGTATTGAAATATTATCAAATAATGATACACCTGATTATTTCAATCAAGCTGCAAACACTATACCTAACGAAATTATAAAAGCTCAATCAACAAGTGTTGATGCTGTATCTGGTGCTACCAGAAGCAGTAATGGAATTATGGCGGCCGTTAGTGATGCTTTAAAGAATGCTAAATCAGGTTCTTCTTCAAAGAGCAGCAGTACAACAAATAATTCTACAGTTTCAAACAATGAAAATTCTTTAAGTAATGAGAATTCCTCTAATGAAGCTTCTGAAACTAACAATAATTCTTCTACAACTACTAATGGGACAACTTATAAGGATGGTACTTACACAGGTACTGGTAATGGATTTAGACCTGGATTACAAGTTTCTGTAACTGTTAAAAGTGGTAAAATATCAAATATTGAAATAGTATCAAGCAACGATACTCCTCGTTTCTTTGATGAAGCTTCAAGTGTTATACCTGATGAAATTATAAAAGCTCAATCTACAAACGTTGACGCTGTATCCGGAGCTACTAGAAGTAGTAATGGTATTATGGAAGCTGCTAGTAATGCATTAAATAAATCGAATTAACATTGATTTGTAACATTAAAAAAATTCTATAACTCTAAGATGAAAAAATCGTAAAATCCTAAGAGTTTTAATAACTCGCAAAGCTCAAACAAATTAAAACTCTAAGTATTTTACGATTTTTTCATCAAGATTTATTAGAATTTTTTTAAATCGTTACTTCATCAATGTTAATTCGATTTAGAGTAAAATAAGGAAAAAATTCCTCCGTACCTACGGAATTTTGAGTATAAATAGCTTGTTTACTTTGATATCTATATTATTTGATCTTTAAATAGGTTAATATATTAGCCATTATTAATAATAATCATGCACAAAGTCCGTTATCCCTCTATAATAATATGTTAAGGTATTTTTCGTAGAGAAGTGGAGAAAAATTTATCTTGATTTTATTTTAAGTGAAGTAATAGTATTTAGTGCAACAGCACCTTCAATTATAATCAAATCCACTTTCTTCTACCAAAACAAAATCTTCTATAATATTATCAGTAACTTTAACCTTTTTGTCCTTTGTAATAAATATGGCACTAACCTCTTCAAACTCATGTGTCAAAAGATTAATGCCTTTTTCATATCCAAGTACAAAAACCGCTGTAGATAATGCATCACATAACATGGAATTCTTAGAAATAATAGTTACACTTAATAAATCAGAATCAGCTGGATAACCAGTTCTCGGATCAATTATATGATGATATCTTATGTTGTCTTTTTCAAAATATCTGACATAACTTCCTGAAGTAACTACTGATTTATTTTTGACCTTAACTGCACCTAATATTTCTCCTCTTCCTTTTAAAGGATTTTGAATACCTATATTCCATTCATCTTCCTTATCTTTTTTCCCAAATACAATTACATTACCACCAAGATTTATGAATGCACCTTTAACTTCATTTCTACTGTATATTTGAACTGCTTTGTCAGCTGCATATCCTTTAGCTATACCACCTAAATCGATTTTCATATTTTCCTTAATAAATCTAACAGTTCTTTTATTATCATCTAATATTAAATTGCTATACCCCACACATTCAAGTGTTTTTAATATTCCCTCATTAGAAGGTACTCTAGGACTTTCTGTAAAAACACCCCACATTTTTATAACTGGTGCTAATGTTACATCAAAAGCCCCATGAGTTTTCTCTGAAAAATATTTTGCACTTCTAATGACATCAAAAACCTCTTTAGATAATTTAATTTCTTTCTCAAATCCATATTTATTGAGTATTGAAATTTCACTAGAAGCCTTATAAAAATTCATTAGTTTCTCAAGTTTTCTCATTTCTCTCTGAACTTCAAGAGAAACTTCTTCTCCATTTTCACCATATACTCTTTGTGTTATATTAGTTCCCATACAAAACATTTCACTGTCAAAATACTTCATGCTCATGCTTTTTCTCCACTTTCTAGTGCTTTTTCAATAGCTTTAAGAATAACCTTGCTGCTATTTGTTGCACCAGTTATGGTATCAACCTTTAAACTTTGTGCTTTAACAACTCTACCTGGTATAACTTCCGCTTTCTTACCCCTTTCAGTTTTATGCTTTAATAGCTTAATTGAAGTAATTCTGTGATTTTTAACATTAACTTGCACCTTTGCAGCTACAAAATTCACATCATATGCACCTATATACTCTCCGTCAGCTACCTTATTTAAATTAACATCCTTTATTATTATTGCAGCCACTTCTTTTTTGTAATTATTTAATGATACTAAATATCTTACTCCTAATGCTATGCCTACAGCTATTACAATTCCAAGTCCTAAAACCAATACCTTTTTTATCATGTACCTCTACCTCCTTATACTATACATTTAATAGATCCTACAACAATTTCAAATGCTGTTTTAAGTACCTCAGCTGATGTTCTATTATGCGCTTTTTCTATGTAATTTTCTTTATTTTCAATAATGCTAGAAAATCCCAAAATACATGACCACAGAGTAAGACAAATATCTATAGGATCATATTTATCCGTAATTTGGCCTTTATGAATTCCACGTACAATACAATCTTTAAGTAACTCAAGTGAATATTCTCCCTCTTTATAACATTCCATAAACAACTTTTCATTTACACTTTTGCCTTTAAAATCATCATTATTTTTATAATCTAATATTGCTTTAAAATACCCATTATATTTGGTGCTAAATTCAATATACGTCTCCCCCATCATTTTTATATTGTAGATTTCATCATCACATCTTTTTTCCTTAAGTATTTCATCATTCATAGAGTTAAGTATTTTATATCCCCTAAGCATTATTTCATAATATATTTCTTCTTTGCTATTAAAATATGAATAGATAGTTTTCTTAGTAAATTCAGCATTCTTTGCTATATCATCCATAGTAGAATTATAAAAACCCTTATTAAAAAAAACTTCCTCTGCACCATCTATTATTGCATTTTTTCTATTTAATTTTTCTTTTACTTTACGACTAATCTCTTTCATGAGCCTCTCCTTTGTTTACTATACCGTCAGTATACTTTATAAACTAATAGTATAGCAAGTTTATACTTAAGTCAATGACATTTTTAATTTTTTATATCTTTAAGTAAAGTTACTACTATATTTTTAATATGTAATTAAACTTTTGTAAAAAATATATAAATAAAAACTACGAATTTTTTTGACAAATTATTAATTATAAATTATAATATTACTAATTTAATAATTAATTTATGTAAAATATATTAAATCAATAATATATAGAGGTAAAACTTATGGAAAAAATTTTAAGTGTAGGAATTGATATAGGTACTAGTACAACACAGGTTATCTTCAGTAAAATAACACTAAAAAATACAGCTGGATCTTTTTCAATACCTAGAGTAGAAATAACAGAAAAGAAAATAATTTATCGCAGTAAAATTTATTTTACACCGCTATTATCAAACCAAATAATAAATTTAGAAAAATTAAAAAACATTATTTCATCAGAATACAAAAATGCAAATATAAAAAAGGAAGATATAACGACAGGCGCAATCATAATTACTGGAGAAAGTTCCTGCAAAGATAATTCTAAGCCTGTACTAGAAACTTTATCTGATTACGCAGGTGATTTTGTAGTAGCTACAGCTGGCGCGGATCTTGAATCAATACTTGCCGGTAACGGTTCTGGTGCTGCTGCCTTATCAGAAGAAGAAAAGATCTGCACAGTTAACTTTGATATTGGTGGAGGAACCACAAATGCAGCAGTATTTAAATTTGGAAAATGTATAGATGCTTATGGCCTAAATATCGGAGGCAGACTTATTAAATTCGATGCTTACGGTAAAGTATCTTATATTTCAGATAAATTAGAAAAAATAATTGCTAAAAATAATATAAACATAGTCCTAGGTGAAATTCCAAATTTCTATGAACTAAAAAAATTAACTGATTTTCTAGCAGAAGTTCTTTACAAATTATCATGTGATATTTCACTTTCAACCTTAGAAAGCGACTTGTTTATCGAACATATCTCAAAGAAAATTCACATAAATCAAATTACTTTTTCAGGTGGCATAGCAGAATGTGTCTATAACAATGAAATAATAGACTCAATTGATAAATGCAGAAAATTTGGTGATATAGGTCCCCTATTAGGTCAATCCCTAAGACTTTTATTTGAGGAAAAAGGTCTTGACCTTAGAGAACCTAAAGAAAAAATTCGTGCTACTGTAATTGGCGCTGGGAGTCACTCTGTAAAATTAAGCGGAAGTACAATAATTTTTGACGATTCTGTACTCCCTAAAAAAAACATACCTATTGTAAGGCTTTTTGAAACTGAAGATGAAGATTACAGCATTATAAAAAAACTTATGATAGAAAAGCAAAGAATTTATGGCAATGATGAAGTAGCATTTTTCTTAAAGGGTCCTAAAACTCCTTCTTATAGTTTAATAAAAGAAATAGCAAAGCAAATAGTAGAATTTTATGAAGGAAAAAATAGACCTGTTTTATTTCTTGTAGAAAATGACTTTGCCAAAGCATTAGGTCAAACTATCGAGATGTTTAGAGGCAAGACCGGAAATACCATTTGCATAGACAGCGTTAAGGTTGAAACTGGTGATTATATAGATATAGGAAATTCTATAGGTGATATTGTTCCCGTAGCTGTAAAAACTCTCATATTTAAAATTTAGAGCCAAATGCGAAAGGAAGTAAATAGTTTATGATATTAAAAACCAAACTTTTAGGAAAAATATATAGTTTTAAAGATGTAAAAGACGTTCTTTCTAAGGCCAATGAAGAGAAGTCAGGAGATATATTAGCTGGAATCGCCGCAGAAACTGCAGCAGAAAGAGTAGCCGCTAAGGTTGTTTTATCTGAATTAACCATAAACGATTTAAGAAATAATCCTGTAATTTCATGGGAAAATGATGAAATAAGTAGAATGGGTGAAGAGGCAATCGATGAGGTTTCTTACAATAAAATAAAAAGTTTAACTATAGGTGAATTTCGTGAACTGCTTTTAAAATCATCAGGTCAAGAAATAGCAGCAATGCGTAATGGTTTAACTGCTGAAATGATTGCAGGCGTAACTAAACTCATGAGCAACATGGATCTAGTAACTACTGCTAAAAAGATAATTAATCCAGTTACTTGCAACACAACAATAGGTAAAGAGGGCACTTTTTCAGGTAGACTTCAACCTAATAATGCTAAAGATGATATAGACGGAATCATGGCATCTGTAATGGATGGATTAAGTTACGGCGTAGGTGATGCTGTTATTGGATTAAACCCTGTAGGAAACAATGTCGAATTAGTAAAAACTGCTCTTGCAAAATTCAAGGACTTCACTAATACCTGGAATATTCCAACTCAAAACTGTGTACTTGCTCATATAGAAACTCAAATGGAAGCTTTAAGACAAGGATGCCCTAACATGGATCTAATGTTTCAAAGCGTAGCAGGAACTGAAGCTGCTAACAAAGGTTTTGGCATAAATAAAACCTTAATTGATGAAGCTTATCATCTTATGGAGGAAAAGAGAAGCAGTAAAGGCCCTAACTTCATGTATTTTGAAACCGGACAAGGTTCGGAATTATCCCTAGAAGCCCACAATGGTGCTGATCAGGTGACCTTAGAAGCTCGCTGTTATACCTTTGCTAAAAGATATAAACCATTTCTTGTAAATACTGTAGTTGGTTTCATTGGACCAGAATATTTGTATGATGGTAAGCAGACTATACGTGCTGGACTGGAAGATCACTTTATGGGAAAACTTACAGGTCTACCTATGGGCGTAGACTGCTGCCACACTAATCACATGAAATCCGATCAAAATGATACTGATAATTTATCAATTCTTTTAGGGGCAGCTGGATGTACTTATATAATGGGAATTCCAATAGCCGATGATGTTATGCTAATGAATCAAACGACAAGTTATCATGATATTGCATCTATTAGGGAGCTCTATAATAAAAGACCTTCTAGAGAATTTGAAAAAGCCATGGAAAGATTAGGCATAATGGAGAATGGTCGTCTAACTAAAATAGCAGGTGATCCATCAATTTTTGTTAAATAGTAAGAGGTGATAATAGTGAAAGATATGATAAAAGATATATCCGCAATTGACTATACTTCTAGAATAACTGTAGAAAATCCCAAAAATTACGAGGCTTGCGTTAAGATAAAAGAAGCAACAAATGCCCGAATATGTGTTGGCTGTGCAGGTACCGGGCTTAGAACAGAGACCTATTTAAGATTTCTATGTGATCACGCTGCAGCTAATGATGCCGTATGGGCTAATGTTGATGAACAAGTTGTAGATCAATTCAATTTTTTCAAGGTTAAAACCACTGCAAAAAGCAAAGAGGAATTTCTTAAAAACCCGAATTTAGGAAGACAATTTTCTAATGAAGTTATGAATGAAATTGATATAAAATGCAAACACAACATAGATGTCCAAATTATTGTAGGCGATGGCTTAAGTGCTTATGCTATCGAAAGAAATGTTGGTGACATGTATCCCGTATTAACTGACGGATTAAAATTAAAAGGTTATACCGTTGGAACTCCTATCTATATAAAATATTCCAGAGTAGCTACCATGGATAAAATAAGCGAAACTTTAAATGCTAAAGTTACAATTTTACTTATTGGCGAAAGACCCGGGCTTATTACAAATCAAAGTTTAAGCTGTTATATGGCTTATGAATCAAGTACTCAAAAACCGGAATCTCAAAGGACTGTTATATCAAATATTTATAATAATGGAACCCCTCCTGTTGAAGCTGCTGCTCAAATAGTTCATTTTGCTGAAATTCTTATGAGAGAGAAAAAAAGCGGTGCAGAGTTAAAGATGTAATATTGCTAATAAAAAATCCAAATAAATAAAGCTAAGTAACAAATCAGTATACTTACTGTTTTTAATAAAAAATTCAAATATAATGAGAGAAGGTGTTTATTTTGAAAAATGAAAAGATTACTATGAATGAAGACAACGCACTATTAAACGAATTTAATTACAAGCAGGAGCTCAAAAGAAACTTAAAATTCTTTAGTTCCTTTGCAGTAGCGTTTTCTTTTATTTCCATTACTACAGGTATATTCAGCAGTTATCAATTTGTACTTACAACTGCAGGTCCTGCTGGAATTTGGTCCTGGATTATTACCGCTGTAGGACAATTACTTGTATCTCTTATATTCGCAGAACTAGCATCAGCTATGCCCATTTCCGGTTACTCCTATCAGTGGGTTAAAAGACTTTCAACTCCAAGACTCGGTTGGGTAACAGGGTGGATTTGTGTATGTTTTTTAATATTAGTTGTACCATCTATAGATGGAGGCTTAGCCCCAGTTGTCGCATCCCTAATTGGCATTAAAGCAACAACCTTTAACATTTCTATGATAATTATTATTACATTAATAATTCAAGCAACTTTAAACATCGTCGGAGTAAAATTAGCATCACTTATAAATAATGCAGCTGTTTTTACCGAAAGTGTAGGTATCATTCTCCTTACAGTTGTACTTTTAATAGCTGCTCTCAAAAATGGCAACAGCCCAAGTATATTATTTGATACTGCAAAAACAGGCTCAGGTCTTTCTTATATTAAGCCTTTCATGATGAGTATGCTTCTAGGAGCCTTTACAATAGTTGGTTTTGAAACAGCGGCCAATTTAAGCGAAGAAACAGTTAATGCAAACAAAACTGTACCAAGAGCTATAATTGGATCTGTTGCAATTGCAGGTATCTTTGGAACTATGTTTTTAATTGCTGTAACCTTTGCAATCAAAAATTTATCAAAAGTTGTTGCATCTAACAATGCTCTCCCTTATATTATTCAGACAAACCTTGGATCTGTTGTAGGTAATATATTTTTAGTTGTTGTTGTTATATCCATTTTCGCCTGTGGAACTGTTTCAATGACCTCAGGTTCAAGACTTATATATGCTATGGCTAGAGATAATGCTTTCTTCTTCAGCTCCACCTTTAAAAAGGTATCTCCAAAAACATCTTCTCCTGTAGCTGCTACAATATTAATATTAGTATTTGCAATAGCCGCAACAATTTTTTCAGGTTCTATAACCTTACTCGTAGGTGTTTGCTCAATTCTCCCTGCTGTAATTTATTTAATAACTACAGTCTGCTACGGATTAGAAAGACATAAAATAGAGTTTGAAGAAGAAACCTTCAATTTAGGTAAAGCCGCAAAGCCTGTAATTATTGCTGCTTCTGTATGGTTAATAGTTGAACTAGGCATACTCACTTTACCTACTGAATTCCACGCAACAGCTATTTTGTCTATAGTACTAATCGCCATTGGTTTTGTAGTGTATTCACTAGTATTTAAGAAAAGGCTTGAAAGTTCAGAAGATTATTCAGCAGATGAAAAAGAAGAAGCTGTTTAACACGGAATTTAGAGTTGAATTTTATTGCCACTAATATTTAATATATTAGTGCAAATATGAAAATATATAGTATATTGAAAATTAAGAATGAAAAATTAAGAATTAAGAATGAATGTAACTTTTTCTCCGTTCCACTACGAAAAACTTTTAAACTTACAAATGCTTCTTCTATAAAATATAGGTTTTCCAGAGCAGCGCGGCGGAAAATCCTCCTTCATTCTTAATTCTTCAATCTTAATTCTTAATTAATTTTTCCATGTTACATCTCCACTACTCTTTCCCTTCCAGCACATCAACTGCATCCATTTTGCTTATGGATTTTAAAGATGATACTCCAGAAAAAATCCAGATTACAGCTGGTATAACAGCACTTAAAATAATATACCAATAATTATAGACTCCGACAGGAACACCCTTGGGCTCACAATAAACCAAATTAAATATATTTCCACCGAGGACTCCGCAGGTAATTCCCAATATAAAACCGCTCACTATTATAACAAGCATTTCTTTAAATATCTTATAAAATATACTTACTTTTCTGTAACCAACAGCCTCAAGTATTGAAAATTCGCTTATTCTATCTTCAAAATGTATATGATTCATATTTCCTATAGTAAAAGTTAATACCACAATTAAAATAACTAAAATTAGCACTGCAAAAACCTTAAACATTGAAAAAAATGCACCTACATCATCAAATAGTTCCTTATAATCGGTAATTGATATATTGCTGTCCTTAAAAGAGTGAATAAAATTATTTACTTCATTAAGTTTACCTTGCTTTGGAATTACTACTATGGCATTAGTATTGAGTTCACTGGGCACCCCCTTAATATATCCAAAAGTCATAATATTTTCTCCTATATAAATTCCTGATACTTTGTATTGTGATTTAAGCCCATAATCTTCCTTAACGGTATCACTGATTTTTTCCCCAACTTTTACATTCATAGCTTTTGCATGGTTGCTATTAAGCAAAATTTCATTGTCATTTTGAGGTAATTTCCCGTCTGTAAGCCTAAAATCTAATTTCTTCATGACATACTTTGTATTTTCCGGCGACATAAAGAGCATAGTGGAGCCCGTATTACTTATCAACATATCTGCACGTACAGTACTCATGTTTGCCATAATTATTTTTTCCACATTTTTATTTTTCCTGAGTTTATCAATATATTTCTCTTTATTAACATTAATAGAATTTATACGTACACATGAAAGTTTTTCATATGCCATTAAAACATTATTCTTCATCTGATTCTCTATACCACCTCCAAGAACACACATGAAGTACATTAAAGCTGTACCAAGTGCTACTACCATAATTTGTGGAATACACTTTTTAAAATTTGATTTCAGATATAAAAGTATGCTTAAGGATTTCAATCTCATCAGCTTTCCACCTTCTTATCCTCTATACTTTTAATTTGTCCATCCCATACGTTTATTATTTCATCTGCATCCTTCAATATAGTTTTATCGTGAGTTACAACCAAAATAGTTGCTTTATTTTTATACTCCCCTAAAATATTCATCACATGATAAGCATTTTTATGATCAAGTGAAGCTGTAATCTCATCTGCAAAAATTATTTCAGGATCATTTATAAGTGCTCTTGCCACAGCAACCCTCTGCCTCTGCCCTCCTGACATTTTTCCAGGTCTTTTATTGATTTCTTTTTCAAGTCCAAGTTTTATTAAAAGCTCTTTTGCTCTATCTATATCATCTTTTTTATTTGAATTTAAAGGTACAAGCACATTTTGAAGAGCAGTTAAATAATCAATTAAAAAATGCCTTTGAAATATAAATCCAAATTTATTGTTCCTTATAATTGACATATCCCTATCTTTAACTTCACTATAAGATTTTCCACCATATATAACCTTGCCCGTACTTGGCTTTTTTAATCCACTTAAAAGATATAGCAGAGAACTTTTTCCGCTGCCAGATGGACCAAGTATTCCGTAAAAGCCCTTTTCCTTTATATCTAAATTTATATTTTTTAGGGCATATGTTTCTTCATCATGTCCAACATCATATATTAAATTTACATCCTTCATCTGCAAAATCATCTTACTCAATCCTTTCTATTATTGATATAGGTTCAATTTTATCAAGTAATCTAGATACAGGTATCACAGAAAAAATCGTTATAAATAGCGGTATAGATAAAAGCTTAGGGAACAAACTCCAGGTTATATGAAAAAATGTAAGTCCTTTGGGATATAAATAAAATTTATTATTAACTTCTGCAAATACATAAAGCAGTAAATATCCTAATGAAAAGCCTGCTAGTGAAGATATACCTATTTCTTCAATCATCTTAATAATAATACTTCCTCTTGTATGTCCAATTGCTTTTAATATTCCTATTTCTCTTCTTCTATTAAAGTAATTTATATATGAGGAATTTCCCAAAACCACAGACATTACTATAATAATTAAAATTATGACAAGATTAAATACTGTATTAAAACCCTCTAACTCCTGCTTTTCTTCCTTCATATCATCATCATATGTCTCAACTTTAACTTCATCACTTTTAAACTTTTTTAAAAATTTATTTAGCTCTGACATCTTGCCTTTTTTAGGGAACACCAGATATTGATATTCAGTACTATTACATTCTAATTTATCAGGATTTTCCGCTATAAAAGATGTAGTATTGTCTCCTTTAAGTATTCCACTTATCTTATATTTTCCCGGGAAATAATCATCTTTGCTAACATCCTTCCCTGCAAAATCTCCAACCTTAACATTTTTAAATCTTGCTGTATTTTCATTTAATAAAATCTTTTTGTCTCCATTTTTTAAGCCTGTACCTTCTTTAAATTGAAAATTCATTTTGCCAAGGATATATCTTATGTCCTTCTCATCAGCATAAAATCCATCAACAGATGTATCCGTACCAAACACACTTCTAACTCTATGCTGAAAATATCCGGTTTTTATAACCTTATCAACTGAACCATTATTTTTGATTTTATTCACAGTATCCTTACTTAAATCGCCTTTTTGACTTCGAATAGATGAAGCATACTCATACTTTGTAAAATTCCTCTCATAGCTTTCATACATATTAAGCGTATAAAATTGAATTGCACCTATTAAAAGTATTGAAATGCCAATAGACACAGCAGCCCCCAGCACAGTTTTTTTATGATTCCTGAAATACATCATATAACTCAAAGGTTTTTGCATTATAATCACTCCCTTATCCTATATATAAAATATACATGAATATTTTTGTATAGAAAAGTAACCACAGTCATAATTTATATATTACCGTGGTTACTTTTAATACAGTGACATATTTAACAAATTAATCATTTCAAATTTTTCTTTAAATATATAGCAAGCTTCGTCCTGTCCTTAATTCCAGTTTTGCTGTAAATATTACTAACATAATTTTTTACCGTTCCGTCACTTATATACAGTGCTGAAGCAATTTGCTTATTTGTAAAACCATCTGCAATCATTGAAGCTACTTCAACTTCACGTTCAGTAAAATCAAATTTTATACTCTGCTTATTATCATTAATTTGAGTAGCCTTCTTTACAATAACCTCGGCAACCTTTGACGGCATTATGAACGTACCATGCACACAGTCGATTATTGCCTGTCTTAATTTTTCCTTTTCAATATCCTTAAATATATAACCAGATACCCCGAAACTCATAGCATTTAATATATATTCTTCATCATCAAAAGTTGTTAATAATAAAACTTTTACATTAGGGAACTTTTCTCTTATAATTTTAGATGCAGTAACACCATCCATAACTGGCATTCTTATATCCATGAGTATGAGTTCAGGTTTCAATTTTTCCACTAATTCTATAGCTTCTTCCCCGTTTTTACCACATGCCTCAACTTCAATTTCAGGAAATGAATTTATTATAACTTCAAGTCCATCTCTCATTAAACTTTGATCATCAACTACTATAACCTTTATCACTCAAAATTCCCCCCCTATGTTAAAATCTATATATATATTAAAACCTTCACCAATATCAGTCATAATATTTAAAATCCCATTTGCCTCTTTGACTCGTTCCTCCATAGCCTTAAGCCCAAATCCCTTTTGAAAATGGCTTATGCCTTTACCATTGTTCTCTAATGAAAATTTAAGCATATTTCCCTTGTACTTAAGCTTAAACAAAAACGCTGTTGCCTCTCCATGCCTTATTCCATTGCTTATTCCCTCTTGAAGTGCTCTAAAAATACACCTCTTCACAAGTTCATCTTCTCCTTTAAAGTCATCTATATCATATCTAATGGCAACTTCCGTATGTAAAATTGTATTATTTATTAATTCAATAACTTCATTATAATAATCTATATCCTGCTTATCAAAATTTCTCACAGAAGTTCTGACCTGCCTAAGACCTTTTCTAACCTGATTTATTGAAGAATCTAATTTATCGTATGCACCAATTTTATTT
This sequence comes from Clostridium pasteurianum, assembly GCF_001705235.1. Lineage (NCBI taxonomy): Bacteria > Bacillati > Bacillota > Clostridia > Eubacteriales > Clostridiaceae > Clostridium > Clostridium pasteurianum. Next base: position 3,348,740 of record NZ_MCGV01000001.1, on the reverse strand, counting down.
TCATTCATAAGAACCTTACTGGCTTCCATTTCCACCAAAGCCGTTGTAAGCGTATGACCAACTGTATCATGAATTTCTCTCGCAAAACTATTTCTAGTATTTAGTACAATATAATCTTCATTTTTTTCATAAGCTTTCTTAATATTCTCAAATGAGTCCTCAAGCTGTATATTTTTTATACTCAATTTGCTGCTTGTATCTTCAAGCTTACCATTAATACTGCATATATATTTCAATAGATAAGTAATTATAATTACAAAAGAAAACAAAATGAAATTATTAAATTCCAAAGTATAAAAACTAACTATACTCCTACCATTAAATTTAATATAGTTTATGTAAGAAGTTAATAAGTAAAAGCCTATAGAAAAGGGAAGAAAATAAAAACCTTGAAGCTCAAATATTACATCATAGATAATTACAAAATAAAAAACAACAAAACTTGTGCCATCATTGTACTTTCCTAATATAAAAATAAGAAGTGTTTCAATAAGTACATACACAAAATATAATTTGCTAAACTCTTTACCAATTAATGCAATCTGGCGAACAGTAAACAGCCCAATAATTGCCATACACAAGAACATTGCCTGCCATGGATTCTGTATGTTTTGGACAAAGCATGTCACTAACTCAATTGTTAATATCACATATGCAATTGTAACAAGATATCCTTTTATCTTATTATTCATAAATTTCCTCTCCTGAAAAATCACAATTTAATTGATGCTAATTTTTCTAATACTATATTCAAAATTATCACCATCAAATGTCAAAATACCATAGGAAGCTTTTGTTTCATCCTTAGGTAAGCCAACACTCCCTACATTCATGATGAGTTTGCCATTAGAAAATGCTGTATATGGCAAATGTGTATGCCCACACAAAAGAATATCGCATTCTAATCTATGTATAAGTTCATTCATATCTTTTGGAGGAGTTGCAATTCCTATGGATTCATCTATTTTTCTGTCTGAGCCATGAACACATAGAATTCTTTTTCCTCCAATTTGAATTTCTTCTTTCGCTTTTAGTTTCCTAATTGTTTTGCTTACATCAGTTAAAATTATTTTATTTACTTTTATAAACTTCCTATAAATTTTATCTTCTATTTCATTTTTCGGTCTAAAATTTTCATCAATTTCATTAAACCAATTATCCGTATTTCCTTTAATCCAAGCGAGAGGCTTTAGCTTTTTAATTGTATCAAAACATTTTTGTGGTTCTTCTCCAGAAAATATTATATCTCCAAGAACTATTACTGAATTAATTTTTTTCTTTTTTATATCATCAATAACGCGTTTAAGAGCGTTATAGTTGCCATGAACATCACTAATAACTGCTATATTCATCATATCATCCCCTCTCTTATTATTTTACAAGTAATAAACTTATATGTCCACTTAGGTAGAAACAGAAAAAAATTAAGAATGAATGATTATTTTCCGCTGCTTTACTCTGGAAAATCTACATTCATTCTTAATTCTTAATTTTTTTAATATACTAACCTTAAATATTATACTAAATTATAAAGGCTTGTCCCTATTTTCCAAAGCTTGCACTTAATTTTGCAACATTTGGTATGCCGAGTCCGGTTGCTTGATTATAAATTGCTCCCTTTGTACCTGTATAAAAAATATTGTCATTTCCTACACCTGTATCATTAAGTGGTGTTATAGGAGAATCCTTACTTTGTGCAAATCTATATATTTGAGGATTCCAAAAGCCAACCTGAGTCTTATTATTATCATTTATTAAGGCACTTAAACCTGCTAACTGTGGAGCAACTATACTTGTACCACCAATATTAATCATTTTACCATTATAATACAAATTGTAACCTGTGTATGGATCTGCATTCATTGAAATATCAGGTACATTCCTTCCAGTACCTTTACCTGTAACAATCTGTGGAGTACTTTCTCTAGTTACATTTAAAAGACGTACACCATCTGGATTTGAGGCTTTCCACTGCTGAACTCCTGTAAAAGTGTTTACACCAGAAACACCTTTTTGATAATATGGAGTATCAAAGATCTTGCTAAAGCCTCCGCCTCCGCCACCAAAGTATTTCTTTAATTTTCCACTAGCATATAATCCCTCAGCATCAAATGCAGGATATAAATAATCCCATCCCCAAGCACGTTCATTATCTACTTTTACTTGTACACCTTTTACAGTTCCCTTCCAAGCTAATGTAGTACCTCCTGCTGATATAATGTATGGACTATCACCTGGATTATCTGCATCAAGCTCATATGAAGGTGGTGTATTTTCGGTTGAATCATATGCTCCATTGTCTCCTGCTGTTGCAAACATTGAAATTCCTTGTGCTGCCGCTTGCATATATAATTGATTAAATGTTTCTGCATATTCGCGAGTTTCTTGACCTTGTTCTACTGAATATTCAATATAATCATCGCTTTCTCCCCAACTTGTAGATATTTGATGACATTTATTTTCATTAATTACCTTAGCAAAAGCATCTACAAAACCAGGGTCTGTATTCGGTCCAACATATACATTAACTTTAGCTTTTGGAGCTATTGCACCCGACTGCTCTACATCAAGTGTACTTTCATCTGCTCCATCAGTTCCAGAACCACCATCGACATCATTAACTTTTATACGATTTGGATCAGTTTTTATTCCTTCTTGCTGCCAGAAAGAATATGCATCATTCGTATTAAATTCTGCTAATGTAACAATACCTATACTTTGATTTTTACCACTAGCCCCATTGTCATACAAAGGTTGTACATTATAATGCTTAATAAAATCTGAAGGATTGAGAGAAGCTGGTTCACTGTCACCTGATGGCTTTAAATCATTTGGAATCATTTCAGTTCTTGCTTTATAGCCAGAATAATTACTTAACCCTAAAACACATAGTATATCATCTGCAATATTCTTTGGAAGTTTAGGTTGCTTTTTAGTTGCGCGGAATGTTTTTCCTTTATAAGTTGCATGTTGTAATTTAACATCAAAAGCTTTATTTATCTGCCCTACCGTTCCTGTAGCAGTAACAATCAAATTATCTTGATACACTTCGCTCGTAATACCAAAAGCTTTTAAATATTCAGTCAATTTCTTAATTTGTTTCAATTTTGGGGCAAATGATTTTTTAAATTCAGCTACACTTAAATATTTTCTATAATTAGAGCTTTTAGGTGTAACTGTACCCCTAATGTAATTTTCAAGTTCAGATTTGTTTTGAATTTTCATTACAATATCAATTGTAACCTTAGTATTCGGGTCAACATCACCAAAAAATGAAGCCTTACCCGTAATTGTGTCCGCTGCTCCCTCTGCAACTTCAACATTTCCTTGAGTTTCTGCATGAATTACACTTGGAAAGCTGCCTATAGTTAAAAATATTGCTGTACTTATTGACAGCATTGTCTTTGTACACTTTTTCATAAAATACTCCCCCTTTTTTTATTAATTTTACAAAAATAATGTATTTTTTTTATTATATACCATACCAATAGTAAAATGCAATAGTAATCCATTATTTATTTCATTTTTTTAACTTATATGTTAAATATTTAATTACATTATAATTAAACAAATAATTTCATCCATAATATAAATGGTACTGAGTGGCATTTTAAGTACTAAATGCGCATAAAAAAATCCTGCTAAAATTAATTTAGCAGGATTTCACGTATTTTATTCTTCTATTATTTCAGGCTCTGGATAATCTTCTCCAAAAGTTTCAACTTTCATAGTCTTAATTTTTTGATCTTCTAAAGGTCTATCGGAATAGTCTCTTTTTACTGAAACTATTCTCTGGGCTTCTTCTATTCCCTCTATTACTTTTCCAAAAGCAGCATAGTCTCCATCAAGATGAGGTGCATCCTGTACCATTATGAAAAACTGTGAACCTGCTGAATCAGGGAATCCAGTTCTAGCCATGGAAATTACTCCTTTTTCATGCTTTAAGTTATTAGGAAAACCATTGGATGAAAATTCTCCTTTTATAGCATAACCAGGACCACCCATTCCATTTCCATCAGGATCTCCACCTTGAATCATAAAACCAGGTATTACTCTGTGAAATATTACTCCATCATAAAAATTATGATTTATAAGTGAAATAAAATTATTCACAGTATTAGGAGCTATTTTAGGATATAACTCTATCTTTATCTTGTTTTCATTTTCCATTTCAATTGTAACTATTGGGTTTTTCATATTTTATTCCTCCACGTAATATATTTAACATTACACTATTATACCAAAAGGATAAAATTATATCCATAATATAGCTATAATTTAAACTTATTAACTATATTTCGAAGTTCTACTGCAATATTTTCAAGTTCACCCATGTTGCCAGATATATTTTCAACCACACTGTTCTGTTCAGCAACGGATGACGAAAGTTCCTCAGTTCCTGCAGCAGCCTCTTCCGATATAGCAGATATATTTTCAATAAATTTCATAACATCCTCTTTATGATCATTAACGCTAGATATCTTCAATATAAGATCTTCTATATTGCTTATGGTATTATTCATAGATTTAGCAATATTATTAAATGCTTCGCTCGCTTTACCCATGCTAGAATTTGCCTCTATATTTGTTTTCTCAGAATCCTTAACACTAGCTTTAACGTTATTCACTTCATTCTGCATTTCAGCTATAAAACTAGAAATCTTTTTTGTAGCCTCTGATGTCCCTTCTGAAAGCACTCTAACTTCATCTGCAACAACAGAAAATCCCTTTCCAGCTTCCCCTGCCCTTGCAGCTTCAATTGCTGCATTTAAAGCAAGTAAATTAGTCTGCTCGGCTAAACCTTCTATTGTTTCTATTATGGAACCTATACTCTTTGATTTTTGAGCTAACTCATCAATACTACTGTATACCTTACCTGCTGCCTCATTATTGTGATTTAATTTATCATTAAGTATTGTTATTGCATTAAGTCCCTCATTATTTTCTTGTTTTGTGCTATTAGAATATTTTCTAACTTCATTAGCACTATTGACTACATCATTTATCTCTATAGAAAGTTCATTTAATCTCTTAAATCCATTTCCTGCTTCTGATGCTTGATTTACTGAGCCTTTAGCTAATTCTTCTGATGTTTTTGACACTTCCTCTATAGATTTAACTGTTTCCTTCAAAGCTACAGATACACTTTCTGAATGCTCTGCTATTTTGTCAGAATTATTCTTTATACTCTTAACCATGTTATTTAATGTTTCTCCTAAATTAACAACTGCCTTTGCTATTCTTCCGGTTTCATCCTTATTTTCAATCACCCCATTTAATTTTTCATCGTATGAAAATTCTAGATTTTTCATCCTATTTATTGATTTTGTTACTATTACTATTGGATCAGATATTTTTTTAGCTAGGTACATTGAAATCAAAACTGCAATACCTATATACAGAGCAAATATTATTATTGAAAGTATTATAAAAGACTGAAGTCCTTTAGTAAACTCACTCTCTGGTATAGCAAAACCAACTGTCCAATTAGAGATTTTAACCTTCGAACTTATAAAATATCTATCGACTCCATCATAATCACTTAGTTTAATAAGTTGTCCCTTATTTGAAGACACAATGTCTTTATACTTTCCGCTTTGAAAGGTATCTAAATTTTGCAATTTATCCTTTATAGGTTTAAATCCTTTATAAGGATGAACTAACACATTATTTTCATTATCAACTAAATATCCATAACTATTTTTTACTGTTTTAGCGTTATTAATATTATTAACAATTGAATCCATTTTTATATCTTCACTTATAACTCCCTTTTTCCCATTCACTTCTACAGGCATAGCTACCGAAACAACAATTTTCTTTGTAACTAAATCAAAATAAGGGGTATATGTAATTTTATTTTTTGTGATTGCATCTTTATACCAATCTCTTTGTCTCGCATCATATCCTGCTGGTGGTACCCATCCAGCTCCATCAATGAACTTGCCATCTTCAAAAGCTGCGTAAATATCACTTACATTTGAATTACTTTTTATCTTCCTTGAAAAATATTTTAGAATATCATCATCATTTTTAATCATATTGTTATTTTCTGTATTTTCGGCAACTTCATTAAATACCTTAGTTTGGGTATCAAGCCAGCCATTAATCATTTCAGAATATTTTTCAGAGCTAACTATCATTTTATCTGTATACTGGCTAAATAAAGCTTTTTTTAATATAAAATAACTTGAAAGGAAAGAACATATTAATAGAAACGAACATAATGCAGAAACCAAAACAATTATTTTTGATTTAATACTTTTCATAGACTGTCACCTCATTTTTTTCAGTATAGTCGTGCTAAATTTAATAAAATATCAACTATTTTTATATAATTATTAACTTATCACAATTTGTGATTATTTTCAACATTTCTATACTAAAAAAAGGTATGTCAAAACTTACCTTTTGACATACCTTATAAAATTTCTTTAAACACACAAACTTAAAATAAACATTTAATTATCTTTTTTTTCATTTTCATTAAGTGAGCTGTGTTTCATTCCATAAAAGAAATAAAATGCTATTCCTATAAAAAGCCATACAATAAACGCTTCCCATGTTATTTTTTTCAATGTAGTCATAAGTGCTATACAACTTAATACAGTTATTATTGGCGTAAAAGGAACTCCTGGACATTTAAATTTTCTTTCCATATTGGGCATAGTCTTTCTAAGCACAATAACAGCTACAGAAACCATGGAAAAACTTATAAGTGTTCCTATACTTAAAAAATTAGTGATAATATCCAGTGGTAAAAGCCCAGCTATTATAGATGCTGTAATTCCAGTAAGTGCTGTAGCTACATAAGGTGTTTTATGCACTGGATGAATTTTACACATTATTTTAGGTAACAATCCATCTCTTGACATAGCCATAAATATTCTTATTTGACCATAAAGAACAGCTATTAAAGTTGATATCATGCCTAATATAGCACCAACTCCAACTAACGCAGATCCCCATCTTATTCCGATACTTGCAAGTGCTCCTGGAACTGCATTTTCAGGAATTATTTTACTATAAGGAACAATACCTGTTAAAACAAAAGCAACCGACACATACAAAAAACTCACAACTGCAAGACAAATTATTAATCCTCTAGAAACATCCCTGCCTGGATTTTCAGCTTCCTCAGCCGTAGTGGAAATAGCATCAAATCCTATATAGGAAAAGAATATTGTAGATGCTCCCGCAAACATTCCTTTAATTCCAAAAGGCGCAAAAGGCTTGTAGTTTGAAAAATTTATATGCGATACACCAAGTATTAAAAAAAGTAATATAACAGATATTTTAACAACAACAATTATATTATTAATATGAGAACTTTCCTTCATGCCATAATACAACATATATGTTAATAACAAAGTTATAAGAACAGCCGGCAAATCAACAATACCACCCTTACTTGGTGATGCTGTAATAGCCTTTGGAAGAGCTATTCCTATATTTTTTAATATTCCAATAAACGTTCCAGACCATCCTGAAGCAACAGCACTACAAGCAACAAGATATTCAGATGTAAGACACCAACCTATTATCATTGCTATAAACTCGCCAAAGGTTATGTATGCATATGAATATGTGCTTCCAGACACAGGAAACATGGTGGCCAGTTCAGAATAACACAAACCACAAAGACATGCCACTACAGCTGCTAAAAAAAATGAAACGATAATACTAGGTCCTGCCATATTGGCACCCGTACCTGTAGCAACAAATATTCCTACTCCAACAACTGCCCCTATTCCTAGCGCTGCTATGTCTTTAGTTTTAAGTGTTTTCTCAAGATTTGTTTTTTTCGCACTAATTAGCATATTTTCTAGCGATTTTCTTCTAAATATTTTCATCAATGTTCTCCTTAATTGTATAATAACAAGCCTTTCTATTATACGATTAATTAGTTATATATAAAAATTCAATTATAGCTTAATTTTCTACAAAATAATTTCATTATGCTCAAAAATATTCTATTTCTTTGTTATTTTATCAATTTTTTAGACTATAATTTAAAATTATCAAAATAATTTTATAGCCCGCTTTTTTTTGTAATTATCTAATATACTTGTTTTATATTCACTTTTTCCCAAAAATCAAGTCTTATTTTTGTGTATTTGCTAATTACATATAATGGATTATAGCTATCTTTTTACAATTATTCTCATAAATAATTAACTAACTACCTTTTTCATAAAATAAAAAAAGGATTATCCAGTAATTTTAGTTACTGAATAATCCTTAAATTTTTTACTTAATTAATATAATACTTTAAATTAAATAGCGAACATTAAAATAAATAATAAAGATATTACATATAGTGATTTTGGAATTTCTTTTGCTTTTCCATTAAATATCTTTATTACAACATATGATAAAAATCCAAGAGCAAGACCATCAGTAATAGAATATGTCAAAAGTATTAATACTAATGTTATAAATACAGGAAATGTTTCTGAGAAATCGGAAAAATCGACCTTATTTATAGGTTCCATCATTACAGCACCTAAAACTACAAGAACAGGACCTGTTGCAAAAGAAGGTATTGCTGTAAATACTGGTGATAAAAATATTGATACTAAAAACAATATTGCAACTGTAAGACCTGTAAGTCCTGTTTTTCCGCCTTCTGCTATACCTGAAGCAGATTCAACATATACAACTGGAGTTGAAGTACCGAGACAAGCTCCTATAGTTGATCCAACGGCATCAGCTGTTAAAACTCTATCGGCATTCTTAACATTTCCTTTTTCATCAAGGAAACCAGCCTTTGATGCTAAACCTATTAAAGTTCCTATACTATCAAAAATATCTATGAATAACATTGAAAGTATTACTGGAATTGTTCCAATAACCATAGCACTCTTAAAATCAAACTTTAAAAATACTGGTGCAACTGATTGCGGCATGTAATCTTTTAAATTTGCACTAGGTGCTTTAGCAAGTCCAAGTACTATACCTATAATATATATAGCAAACATTCCTATAACAAAAGATCCTTTTACATTTTTACTATAAAGAACTGCTATAAGCAAAACACCTAATACTGCAAGTAGTACTGTTGGAGTTTTAAGACTTGCAAGTGCAACTAAAGTTGACTTTGAAGCAACTATTATTCCTGCATCTTGAAGTCCTATAAATGTTATAAAGAAACCAACTCCTATACTAATAGCATATTTTAAGGTCTGTGGTACACTGTCAATAATAAGTTGTCTAACTTTGAATAAATTTAATGCTAAAAATATGATACCTTCAATAAATGATGCTGCTAGAGCTGTCTGCCAAGAGAATTTCATTGTAATACATATTGTATAAGTAAATAGTGCGTTAAGCCCCATACCTGGTGCCATTCCGAATGGATAATTGGCAGCAAATGCCATTATTATTGTTCCTATGAAGGATGCTAAAACTGTAGCTGTAAATACTGCTTTAATTGGCATTCCAGTTTGACTTAAAATTTGTGGGTTTACAACAAGTATATATGCCATAGTCATAAAAGTAGTGAATCCAGCTAAAATTTCTGTTCTAACGTTTGTGTGGTTTTCTGATAAGTGAAAAATCTTGTCTAACATAATTACCTCCTGAAAATTTCTTTAATATTTATAATAAGTAAAAATTATAAACTTTGCCGTTAAAAACTATATGTTATTCAAACTATGCAAATATATATAAGCATATAATACGTATGGCAAATAGAAGCATTACTTTGATAATATTACTAATATGTCCATTTATGGTAAACACAAATTGGGCATATCAGCAACATAAACAAAAGCTTACCTAAAGGTATTAATAGTAATAAAAATAAGCTCCATAATATTATGGAGCTTATAAATATAATAAAATACCTATAAACACCCATAGTCAGACAATTTACGGCAGTCTGGTAGAAACGCTTAGACCATATTTCCAAGTATATACGGGTAATCTGTTATTAAATTTCACTATAAATTTAGTACAAACTTATATTACACTAGTTTTTTATTAAAATCAACATATCTTTTAACTTTTTATTAACTTTTTTAATTTTTTTCATTAAACACTATAAATTTTTTTATATTTCATACGTAAATTAAATAACGTTATTATTAATTTTAACCAATATATGTAATATGCTATAATATTTTTATGGCTAGCATTTATTTACACATGCATCAAAGGGTTAATTTTGAAAACATTATGATACGTGTATAAATAAAATATTACAATTAACAGGAGTGAGCTATGTTGAAAAAAAGTAGAAATTACTATGCCTCAGCTGCACTATGCATAGCCGGCATATTTTTTTTATTTGCAAAAATAATATCTAAAAAAAATTTTTTAATTACAAATAAATTATACATTATTTCAGTAGTTTTTTTTATTATTGCAGCTTTATTTAGTTATCCAAAACCAAGTAAAAAATAATAATTTTATTTAAGAAGGGATGTTAACATGGAAAAGCTTAAATATCATCATGGTAATTTAAGAAATGATATGATACAAAACGGACTAAAACTTTTAACAAACAAAGGCTATGAGGAATTTTCACTAAGAAAAGTTGCTAAAATGTGTGGGGTAAGTCATACTACACCATATAAACATTTTAAAAATAAAGATGACTTAATTTGTGCAATAATATCCGAGGGAACAGAAAAATTCAAAAAATCACTTGAAAAAATATCATTAGAGCACACAACAGATTTTAAAGCTCAAGTCTTAGAATTAGGTAAAAAATATATAAAATTTATGGTTGAAAACCCTGACTACTTTAAATTACTTCTTATGGACAACCTATCCAATAAAGTTTTCATATGCAATCATAACCTTTTATGCATTAAAGGTGATTCCTTTGATTCTTTCAGAAAAAGTGCTTTAAATTATTTAAATTCTGTGAAAGGCTGCCGCAGTAATGAAGAATTAAACTTAAGTATTATATCTTTATGGAGCACTATACATGGACTAGCTATAATGCTGACAAATAAGACTCTTGTATATTCTGGAGATTACCTAGATTTAGTTGATAAAATTCTCAGTAGAAATTTATCTATAGAAGCTTAAACTATAATCTGCCTATACTCTAAAATAAAACTATAGCTTATATTTCATTTTTTAATGAATATACTGTTTTGCACTTATGAGCTGTAAAAATATTAAATTACTTTAGTTATGATTTCTAAATTGGCTTTTAACTTTATTTATTACTATACTTACATTTTTGAAAAATATTAACTTTAATTGTATAATAGTATTATTATTCAAATATAATGATTTTATTATATGTTTTATTTACTTAAAATGTTGTTATTTATTTTGTACCGTTTTAAGTAAACGTTACCACAAGCGAGAGGATGATTATTATGGCAAAAACAAAAAAAACATTAGGTATTAAATCAACTCTAGTTATATCTTTTGTAATTATTATGTTTATTACTATGTCTATTTTAAGTTTTATTATTTACGCAAAATCAAAAAAGGCACTCACAAATTTGGGTGAAGATGCACTGCGAAATCGAATAAACATGGCACTTACTGAAATGCAAGTACTTCAAAATCAAGTTGATAATAAAAAATTATCTCTTAAAAATGCTCAGGAGATCTTTCGCAATAAAATGCTCGGTTCTAAAAATTCAGACAATAAGACACGCCCTTTTAATAAAAAATTAGAGTTAAATATTAATGCTTATATGTACGCTATTGACAGTCATGGAGTAGAAACAATGCACCCTAAAAAAGAGGGAGAAAATATTTCTAACATGATTGATCCAAAAGGCAATAATATAGTAAAACTCATAATTGATGAAGGCAATAATCCCAAAAACAATGGAATGATTCATTTTTACTGGAAAAACCCAGGTGAAACTTCTATGAAACCTAAAACAAATGCAGTTGGATACTTTAAACCATGGAATTGGTATATTAATGTAGGTGCATATGACAGTGATTTCTATAAACCAGCTAATAGTATACTTAATATTATACTTATTACTGCCATATTTAACCTTATTATAGGTTCTATACTAATATATATAATTATATCAAAAAGAATAAATCCACTTAAAGACATGAAAAATGCTATAGAAAAAGCTTCTTCTGGCAACCTTAAAGAGAGAGCTTCTATAAAATACAATGATGAAATAGGTGATATAGCTAGTGCTTTTAACCTTATGCTTGATAAAGTTGAACATATGATTCTAGAAATAAAAGAATCTTCAAAAGAAATTCAAACTAAGTCTGAAAATTTAACCTCAACATCTGAAGAATTATCATCTTCAACTGAGGAAGTTGATCAAGCTATATCATTAGTTTCAAAGGGAGCATGTTCTCAAGTAACTAATTTAAGTGAGGTTTCTGAACTTTTAAATAAATTGAATCAAAATATGCAAATAATATATTCAAAACTAGGAAATGTAAAAAGTGAAGGCGACAATGCAAATTCTAAGGTTGTTCTTGGTAATAAAGAAATGAATAATTTATTTACTTCAATTGATAATACAAAAAATTCATTTAAATCAGTAGTAGAAAAAATTAATACTCTCAGCACTTCTATTAATGAAATAATTAATATAACAACGTTTATAAATGAAATTTCAGAAAACACAAACCTTTTAGCCCTAAATGCAGCGATAGAAGCTGCAAGAGCTGGAGAAGCTGGAAAAGGGTTCTCCGTTGTTTCTGAAAAAATACGTAATCTTGCAGAACAAACTCAAGGTTTAATAAGTAAAATAAACTCTTTGACTGATAACATAAGTACCAATGCAAATGAAGTTCTATCCACAACAAAAAACATGGAATCTTACTTTGAAAATCAATCATCTTCAGTAAAAAATGCAGCTGAATCTTTTACAAATATTTTGGAATCAATTGATAACATATTACCGCTAATTAAAAATTCATATGATTCCATGAATGAAATATCTTCTTCAAAGGATTTACTGGTTTCAAGGGTAAGCACATTAAATTCTCTAGCTTCTAAAAATTCAAAAACCTCTGAAGATGTTACACTTTCATCAAATAATCTTTCTAGTGCATCTCATATTGTTGCAGTAGATGCTCAAAACCTTAATATTATAGCAAATAATCTTCTTAAAACCGTAGACAACTTCAAAATTTCATAGTGCGAAGTAACAATATTTTGAAACATTAAATAAAATTAATAAATCTAAGGGTGATATTTAAAAAATTCTAAGAAATTTCAATAACTCACTAATGTTCAAACAAATTGAAATTTCTAAGCTTTTTTAAAATATCACCCTAAGATTTATACAATTTTTTTTAAACAGTTTTCAAAACACTGTTACTTCGCATAGAGGTAAAAACAATGAAAAAATCCCTCCGTACCTACGGAATTTTAAACATAAATATTTACCCAGACAAAGCCCTCACCTATTAAAAAGCAGAGCAAAGTTAATACCAAAAACTTGATGCTAGTATAATATTGTATACACGGAAGACCAACAGTTTTAATTAATTCTTTGGCATTATTTTCAAATACAAATTATCTATTCTTTAGCTTAATAACTGAAATTTCAGGTCTATTTAGAAATCTGAATCCAAAATCGCCTCTCCCAAGTCCCCTGCTTATAATCATCTTTTTACCATAAAGGTCATATTTACCGCTGCAGTACTTCGGGAAAAAATTATGCTCAGGTGAAAATACTCCTCCAATAAACGGAATTTTCACCATCCCTCCATGCATATGTCCACATAAAACAAGATCCGCTCCCCATGCAGCATATACCTTAAAAAACACTGGATTATGTATCAGTAGAATATTGTACTCATCATCTTCACATTTTCCCAGTCTATTTTCTACATCTTCCAGTTTAAGTTTTACCTTTCGAGAATCACTTTTTAATACATTTCTATAATATTTTAAATCAAACTTCATTCCATATAAATTTATTTTTTTTTCATTATATACTATTTCTTTTTTTCCATTTTCAATTATATTGACGTTGAATTTATTCAGCATACGAATCATATCATTATACATCTTCTCATTTGACCCTTGTAATTTTTGTTCATGATTTCCAACTATAAAATATATTTTATACTTATCATAAATTTCCTTAATCAACTCAAAAAATACACTATAGTCACCATCATCTTTTATCATATCACCTGTAATAACAATTATATTGGGGTTTATATCTTCAATTTTTCTTACTAATTTAATATTATGTTTTCCAAATTTTTTGCTATGAAGATCAGTTAACTGCAAAATTTTAAAATTATCAAATTCATGAGGAATCTTTTTAGACTTCATTTCATAATTAACAACTTCAAAAAAATTATTATCTATAAACAAGATTATACTTAAAATACACAAAATTATTATCCATACAATCATTAGTTTTCCTCCGCTTGCTCTTTACATTATTTTTAATAATTTTTCACTTTTACACTTATTTAGGAAATATCTCTATTTAATATCCTTAAATAATTGTTTTTTAGTATATCACATTAATACTTCTTTAATCAAACATAAAATACTGTATAAACTGAAGGTAAACACTAAAATTATTTTAATACATGTTTATCTTTTATACATACATTTTAGTAGAATTGTACATAATAATTTTATCATATGTTTATCCATTAAAATTCTAAATTGTGGAGGAAATTATAATGCAATCTTCAAATTTAACATCTTTTGAAACCCTCGAACTCAGAAAAATATTAGGTGATGAAATAAATACATATAAAAAAATAGGATCCATGGTAAAAATGACTACAGATGAAGACTTAAAGTCATTTCTAAAAAAAATGAAGGATACAGAAAAAAGCAATATTCAATCCATACAAAATTTCATGGGAAATCAATAACATTACTTGGAGGCACATTTATGAAAATATTAGAGAACTTAACCGGAACAGAAGGAGAAACATTTACTAATAAAGATATAGCTCAAGATTTTGCTAAAAACTTAGAAAATTCTACAATTTCTTTATCCATTGCTGCCTGTGAAACTACAAACCCTCAGTTAAGGCAAATATTGGATGCTCAACTTATTTCAGCTATAAATGAGCACCATGAACTTTCGGATATGATGATTAAAAAATCATGGTACAATGCGTATGATGAACCTATTGAACAACTAAAAAACAGTTTAATGGAATCAAAACGTTTGCTTCAATTTCAATCCAAATAAAAACACCAGTAAAAATGCTGGTGTTTTTGAGGAGGACAATATCTATATATCTTTATATAAATATTACCCAATAAATATGTACTGTATATTTACTTTATTAAAACAATTTGTTAATATTAATTTTTATTTTGTTTTATCTAACTGAAAATTGCTATTTAAAATTACATAATTTCACAAAATTGTAATGTTGCTTTTATAAATTTCATACTATATATAAAGCTAATTTTATGGAGGATTTTATGTATTACTATAATGAAAGTATATATACATGTGCAGACATAGATAAGGAAAACTGCAATTACTGTAAAAGTACCCAAATTCACAATAATTGCAATAACTGTAGCAGTGAGGATTTAATACATTTTTATTCTTGTCCTTTTATGAATTTTTTACCCATTATGTGCAATTGTTCTTCTAATAAATGTCAAAAAAGTTTTTATGATAATTTAATATCCCAACCAGAATTAAATGAAGATGAGACTAATTGCAGCACTTATAATGACTATAATTCTCAAGATTACAATACTACTGCTCGTTATTATAATGATACTTATGACAGAAATTATACACATAATAAATATAGGCATAAAAAAATGCAATGCCCATACTACTATGAATAATATATAAAGTATTATATGCAATTTATATATCTCAAGATAATAATCATTTTCTTGGGATATTCTTGTATTTAGAATTAACTATTTAAAATAGACTTTTCTCTATACACAAGAACTATACCTAAACATACTAAAATAAGAGCTATTAGATTTTTAATTTGAAGTATGTTCTCCTTTAAAAATATACCTGATAAAAGCACTCCAAATATTGGCACTAAGAAATTAAATACAGATATTATTCCAACTTTATTGTATTTAATAAGGGCTGTCCATAATGAAAATGCAATTGCTGAAAGAAGAGCAAGATATATTAAAAGCGAAACTGATTGTACATAAAATCCTGTTAAGCTTCCTCCTTTGATAAAACCTAAAGCTGCAAGAAAAGCACCTCCTAAAAAAAGCTGATATCCTGTTACAATCATAGAATCCAATTTTTGAGTTATTCTTTTTCCATATATACTGGAGGCAGATAGTACAAATGCAGCTACCATAATAAATCCTTCGCCAACAAAGGAAAATGAAAACTTTAGCATATCAGAATTAAAGTTTGCCACTATAACTCCTATAAAGCCTACCAAACAGCCTATAACCTTATTTAAGTTAAGTCTATCATTTTTGTATATAAAATGTGCAAGTATTATACTAAAAAAAGTCCCTGTACTATTCATTATAGAACCCTTCGTTCCTGTTGTATTTCCTAATCCAATATAAAAAAATACATATTGAAGTGAAGTTTGTGTAATTCCTAATATAATAATTTGAATTACATTCCTTTTATTAAAAATTTTCATATCTTTATGAAACATTATTGATATAATAATTACCATAATTCCTGCTAATGCAAATCTATATCCTGCAAATACAAATTCACTTGGCACATCATTTGATTTTATATTAAATAACTTATACCCTATTTTTACTGCTGGATAAGCACTTCCCCATAGAAAACAACATATAGTTGCAAATAGAACTACAAGTTTTTTGTTAGTAAAAAATTTTTTTGAATCCATTTATTAAACATCCCTTCACTATTATTAAGTTCTCCTGAAAAATTATAATTTTATAAAACAATTAAGTCAACAATTCTAATTTATTGAGATACATTTGTGCTGTAATATTATATTTTTATATGTTTAATCAATTTCACTAATATCTGCTTTATCATGGAAAACGTTTAAAACCTGTTACAATAAAACCTAACAGGTTTCATAATGCCTTAAAAGTATTTCATTTTAACAAAACATCTGTTAAATTAATGTTGTACAAAATAAATAAATTTCAACAGCAGCTGCAGAAAAATATTTTTTAAAAAATGTACAAAGCAACTTACAAAGTATAAATCATTTTAAGGGATATTAGAAGGGGGATAAAATATGAAAGAAAAAATATTAAATGGTATGCAAGTATTTGCAAGAGCAATCATTGTTCCCGTACTATTTTTACCAATAGTCGGTATAATAATTGCCTTATCTTCAATATTAACTAATCCTACAATTGTTGGACATAATGCTGTGCTTACAAACATTGGTGGATTTATTTCAAGCGGATTATGGCCCATAATGAATAATTTAGGCATTGTTCTCTGCGTAGGTATAGCAATGGGAATGGCAAAAGAAAAAAAAGCGGAAGCAGCATTAATATCACTACTTTCCTTTTTAACATTTCTTGGAGCAAATAATCAATGGTTAAAACTTACAGGAAAGCTTGTAAAATATAAAGTAACTTCAGAATTATACGGAACTGGTCAAACCGTTATACTTGGTTTCCAAGTAATAGACATGGGTGTATTTTTAGGAATAATTCTAGGAATTATTATAGCTCTTATCCACAATAAATTTTGTAACACTGAATTTCCTGGTGCATTTTCATTTTATGGAAACACTCGATTCGTATTTATAGTACTTGTACCAATACTTCTATCTCTTTCAATAATCTTAAGTTATGTTTGGCCTATTGTTGCACTTGGCATTAATAGTCTTACACACTTTATAAATATTTCAGGATATGTTGGAGTATTTATTTATGGATTCCTCAACAGAGTCCTCATTCCAACGGGACTCCATCATTTAATATGGACACCATTTTCTTACTCAAATATAGGTGGTTCCTTAACAATTGGTAGTAAAACATATTACGGTGCCTATAATATATTTTTAGCAGAATTGAGTAATCCATCTATAAAGCTGTTTGACCCATCCGCAAAGTATCTTCAATATGGAATGGTTAAGATGTTTGGATTAATAGGTGCCTCACTAGCTTTCTATAAAACTTCCAAACCAGAAAACAAGCAAAAAGTAAAAGCATTACTTATACCCGCTGCCGCTACTTCTTTTCTCGTTGGAATTACTGAACCACTTGAATTCACATTTTTATTTGTAGCTCCTGTTTTGTGGGTAATCTACTCTGTTTTTGATGGATTATTCCAGGCACTAGCCGTACTACTAGGGGCAAGATGTTATGCTGCTGGTGGAATGATAGATTTTCTAGCTTACAATCTTCCTGCAGGAATATCAAAAACAAGATACCCTATATTCATATTAGTAGGAATCATAGAAATTATTGCGTTCTATTTCCTCTTTACTTTCTTAATAAAAAAGATGAATTTAAAAACTCCAGGAAGAGAAGACAATACAGAAGAAGTAAAACTGCATACTAAAGCTGATTATAAAGCAAAAGCAGATAAATATACTAAAAATGATGATAATTTAGCTTCTACAATTGTTGATGCTTTAGGTGGTAAAAATAATATCGAAACTGTAAACAACTGTTTTTCAAGGCTTAGAGTAGATGTTAAAAATGTAAATATAATTGATGAAGAAACTTTAAAAAGTACTGGTGCTTCAGGTGTAATAAAAAATGGTAACAACATTCAAGTAATATATGGTCCTAAAGTAAGTAATATAAGAAACAAAGTAGATAAATATCTTAATAATTATAATTGCTAATACTCAGTTTTAAATAATATTTTTAAAACTTTTATAAAAAATATAAATGAAAGAAGGAATTATTATGAAAAAATTCTCAGTAACAATAGCTGGTGGAGGAAGCACATACACTGCTGGAATAGTACTAATGCTTCTTGATAACTTAGATAGATTTCCAATAAGAAAATTAAAACTTTATGATAATGATAAAGAAAGACAGGATATTGTGGCTAATGCATGCAAAGTAATCGTAAAAGAAAAAGCTCCAGAAATTAAATTTGAAGCAACAACTAATCCTAAAGAAGCTTTTACAGATATAGATTTTGTAATGGCTCACATTAGAGTTGGAAGACTTCCAATGCGTGAATTTGATGAAAAAATTCCACTAAAATATAATGTAGTAGGTCAAGAAACTTGCGGTCCTGGAGGAATAGCTTATGGTATGAGATCAATTAAAGGAGTTATTGAAATATTAGACTACATGGAAAAATATTCTCCAAATGCATGGATGCTTAACTACTCAAATCCAGCTGCAATAGTCGCTGAAGCAACTAGAAGATTACGACCTAATTCAAAGATATTGAATATATGTGATATGCCCGTTGGATTAGAAAATCGTATGGCTAAAATAATTGGTTTAAAGTCATTAAAAGACTTAGATGTAAGATATTACGGATTAAATCATTTTGGATGGTGGACTTCCGTAAAGGACAAAAATGGAAATGACTTAATGCCAAAATTAAAAAAACACATTGCAAAATACGGATATGTAGTAAATGAAGAAGAGCGTAAGAGCGATGAAGCTAGCTGGCTTGAAACCTTTGAAAAAGCTAAAGATGTATATGCACTTGATCCAGATACATTACCAAGCACTTACCTAAAATATTATTTATATCCTGATTTTGTAGTAGAACATTCAGATAAGAATTACACAAGAGCAAATGAGGTAATGGATGGCAGAGAAAAATTTGTATTTAGTGAATGTACAAAAATAGCAAAAGAAAATACAATGAAAAACACAAAACTTGAGGTTGATGAACATGCTTCATTTATAGTTGATTTAGCAAGAGCTATAGCATTTAACACAAAAGAAAGAATGCTTTTAATAGTTGAAAACAATGGTGCAATTGAAAATTTTGATAGTACTGCAATGGTAGAAATTCCATGCTTAGTAGGTAACAATGGACCTGAACCATTATCCATAGGAAAAATACCTCAATTTCAAAAAGGTTTAATGGAAGAACAAGTTTCAGTTGAAAAATTAGTTGTTGATGCTTGGGTAGAAAATTCATACTTAAAATTATGGCAAGCATTAACACTCTGTAAGATAGTGCCTAATGCAACTGTTGCAAAAAAAATTTTAGATGATTTAATTGAAGTTAACAAAGATTATTGGCCAGAATTAAAATAGCAATATAATACAAATAATGGACTGATTCTAAGCCAGTCCATTATTTGTGTTACTCTTGTATAGAAAAAATTTATTTAGTATACTTTATATAAGAGGTGAACTACATTATGGCTAAAACCGACATAAGTAAAATAGTATCTAAAAATCATCTTACTAAGTTAGAAGAGAAAATATTAATATATATTATAGATAACATAGAAATTGTTAAAAAAATAGGAGTAAGAGGTATCGCTAAAAAGCATTATACAAGCACTTCTACTATAATGAATTTATCTAAGAAATTAGGTTATTCTGGATTTTTAGATATGTACTATAATTTATTCTTTACGCTAAAAGAAAAAAATACTACAGATCTTAATTCTAAAAGCAGCAAATATTTTGGCGTTAATGTAGATGAATTACTATCTCTTATAAACTATAATGATATTACTAAATTTATCGATTTACTCACAGAAAATAAACATGAAATTATTTATACCTGTGGTCAAGGTTTTTCTATACCAATAATAGAGTATATAACGAAAAAATTAATTGTATCAGGTTTTAAGTGCATTTTATCAGATGCATATGAAAACTATGATGTAAATTCTCTCAATGCTAAAATAATAATTGCAGTTTCAAAATCTGGAGAAACCGATTTTGTTGTAAATGCTGGAAAACTTGCACAAAAAAACAAAATTAAGATAGTTTCTTTTACTGGTCAGACAAATAATACCTTGGCAAGTTTATCATACATTAATTTCAAAATACACGATATGCATGTTATGGATGATAGAAATAAACTTGCAAATTCATTTTATCCAAATGTACTTATGCTATTCGAACTATTTCTTAGTCAATATTTAAAAATAGAAACAACAAATACTCAAGAAGAATAGAACAAGTTAAATAATCAAGGAGGATTTTGAATGTTTGATAAACTTAAAAATATAATGTCAAATAATAAAAAGAAAAATAGTACTGAATTTCTAGTACCAGTGTCGGGTGAAATAATAAATTTAGACCACGTAGAGGATGAAGTTTTCTCTCAACGTATGATGGGCGATGGCTTTGCAATAGTGCCCTCAGATGGAAACGTATTCTCGCCCTTTGATGGTACTATAACAAGTATATTTCCAACTAAACATGCAATTTCAATAAAAAATAATGAAGGTATAGAAATTTTAATACATTTTGGGCTTGATACTGTTAATTTAAAAGGAGAGGGTTTTACTTCATACGTCTCAAATAACGACAAAGTTAAAGCTGGAGATATCTTATTAAGCGTTGACATAAAGTCAATAAAAGATAAAGTAAAATCCTTAGTTGTACCAATAATATTTTTAGATTTAAAAGAAAGAAAATTTACTTACGATAAAAAACAAGTAAATGCTAAAGATGCAAATATAGTATTTATAATATAATTTTTAATAGTGAGGAACCATTTATAGATTTTTATAAAAAAATGCATTGAGCAAAATGCGATTAAACTAATCTATCTCATTCACATAATAGGCTATTGATATAGTCACTAATTTAAAAAATCCCCAACTTTATATACACAAAAAAAGAACATACTAGGTTTGTTTACACAATCTAGTATGTTCTCAAAATATTATTAAACTAACAATTCATTAATTATCTAGTTTAAAATTACTATTAATACTATAATTATTTTTATGCCTGTTCAAGCGCTTGATTTAAATCCCAGATCAAGTCATCAACATCTTCAACACCAATTGAAAGTCTTATTAAATCTGGAGTTACACCAGCTGCTTTTTGCTCCTCTTCATTAAGCTCTGCATGTGTTGTACTTGAAGGATGTATTACAAGTGACTTTGCATCTGCAACATTAGCAAGAAGTGAGAATATTTTAACACTGTTTATAAACTTCTTACCTGCTTCAAGTCCTCCTTTTATTCCAAAAGTAAATATTGATCCTGCACCCTTAGGAAGATACTTTTTAGCTAAATCATGATATGGGCTATCTTTAAGTTCAGGATAATTTATCCATGCAACCTTTGGATGATTGCTTAAGAATTCAACTATTTTTCTCGTATTTTCTACATGTCTTTCTACTCTAAGTGAAAGTGATTCTAACCCCTGTAAGAAATAAAATGCGCTTTGTGGACTTAAAGTTGCTCCTGTATTTCTTAAAAGCTGTACCCTAGCTTTTGTAGCAAATGCAGTAGGTCCTAAATCCGCATAAACAAGTCCATTATAGCTCTTATCAGGTGTTGTAAAGTCAGGGAATTTTCCGCTTGCTCTCCAATCAAACTTACCACCATCAACTATAACTCCACCTAAAGTAGTTCCATGTCCACCAATAAACTTAGTTGCTGAATGTACAACTACATCTGCTCCGAAATCTATTGGTCTTATAAGATATGGTGTTCCGAAGGTATTATCTATAATTAATGGTATCTTATTTTCATGTGCTATTTTACTAACAGCCTCTATATCCAAAACATTTATTCTTGGGTTTCCTATAGTTTCTCCATAAATTGCTTTTGTTTTATCTGTTATCGCATTTTTTACAGCTTTAAGATCATCAGGATCTACAAACTTAACATTTATGCCTAATTTTCTTAGTGTAACATTAAATAATTCATAAGTTCCACCATATAATGTACTTGCTGCCACTACTTCATCTCCAGCACTTGCTACATTTAAAATTGCATATAATATTGCTGCAAGTCCAGATGCTGTTGCAAGTCCAGCTGTACCTCCCTCAAGAGCTGCTATTCTTTTTTCAAATACATCTGTTGTTGGATTCATTATTCTTGAATATACATTTCCAGGTTTCTTTAATTGAAATAAATCAGCCGCATCCTGTGCATCTTTAAATACATAAGATGTTGTTTGATAAATAGGAACTGCTCTTGCCCCAGTTGCTGGATCAGGTACCTGACCTGCATGTACTTGTAATGTGTTAAAACCAAATTTTCTTTCTTCACTCATTTTTAAAGTCCCCTTTTCAATAAAATAATTTTTTATTTCGAGTATTGTAATAAAAATATGTAAAAATAAATCCCCTTCTTGATAGAAGAGGATTTCAACTTTCCAAACTAATCCTCTTATCTCTCAAATAACTTTGCAGGAATTAACACCATGCATTCAAATGAAAAATGCTGGTTGTTGGGTTTCATAGGGCCAGTCCCTCCGCCTCTCTTGATAAGATTTCATAATAACTATATTTTGTTTTCATACTAATCATATATGAATTGTTTAATTTACTTATTGATTAAATTATATCATTTTATTTCCATGTGTCAATATCTTTTATTACAATAAATTAAATTTATTATAAAAATTCAAAATATTTTGTCCAAATAATATTGTTATAATTGATGACGCTGTAATAAATGGTACAAAAGGCATATAATCTATTTTATCCTTTATCTTAAATACTATCAATACTATTCCTACAATTCCGCCTGAAACAACTGCCATAAATAGCATTAGTAAGCCAAATTTACTTCCCATAAACAGTCCACATATTACAAACACCTCAGCATCGCCCATACCTACAGCAGGAAGTCTAATAAACATTTCAGTTATAATATTTATTAATATAATTAATCCTGTACTTATAATTACTGCAAACAAATATCCCATAACATCATTATTAC
This sequence comes from Clostridium pasteurianum, assembly GCF_001705235.1. Taxonomy (NCBI): domain Bacteria; kingdom Bacillati; phylum Bacillota; class Clostridia; order Eubacteriales; family Clostridiaceae; genus Clostridium; species Clostridium pasteurianum. Next base: position 3,325,043 of record NZ_MCGV01000001.1, on the reverse strand, counting down.
CAACCGCATCTATTAAAACAAAAATAAATCCTGAAATTATCCCAGGTAATGTTGTGCATAAATACACATCAGTTGTATCAATATCTATAATTGAAATTACAATTAAGAGTGAAATAAATATTATAAATTTTAATGTTAATAATTGATATCCATACTTTAAATATATCGTAAAAAACATAAGTCCACTCAAAATTTCCATAAAAAAATACTGCGACGATATTTTTTCTCCACAGTATCTACATTTTCCTCTCAAAATGATATAACTGATTAAAGGTATCATATCATACCATTTAATTTTGTTTTTACAGTAATCACAATGAGATGATGGATATATAATAGACTCATCTTTAGGTATTCTAAGTATACATACATTAAAAAAACTTCCAAATAATGTGCCGACCAAAAACATCAATATAAGCATTATGCTATTTATTCTTATTCCTATACACCAACTCATAATATTTATTAATTTCTTTATTTAATATACAACTACTCAATATAACTGTTTGGTCAGTTAGCACACCATGTTTTTTTTCTATTTTATCATATAAATTATCTCTTAATTTATCTATATTATTTGATAAATATTGTAATTTTTTCATAATAAACACCTCTAATGTTATTATTTACATTTTGGCGTTTATTATTCATTATCATTGAGGTAATTAGTATTTTAAAACATTAAATAAATCTTATAAGTCTGAGTCCAAAATTATAAAATTTCTAAGTCTCTTTATAATGTTAGGCAATACTTATTGAATTTTATTTAAAACTTTTTCAGAATTGCATATGTTACTCAAGCATTTCTCTAACTACTCTACTTACTATTGTTCTAGGCAAAATGACTGGCTTTCCTGTTATTTCTCTAATCAAATTCTTCATTTTTAAATTGTACCCTATACAATCAAGCACTATCACATCTACATCTTTTTCTTTAAGTTCAATTGAAGCTTTTGTAAGCTTTTCTATATTGTCATAAGGTGAACCTGATACAACCTCTATCTTCTTGCCACTTTCAGACCACTTATCATAAGATTGTCTTTTTTGCTTTTCAAGAGGTACGAATACCCCTATCTTTTCATTAACTGCAAGTTCTGGAACTAAGGAATACAAAAGTCTTTGAGGATACAGTAATAATTTATTTGACTTAAATGCATTAGGAAACGCACCTGTACATATAAACACTATAATTTCTGCTCCTGCCTCTTCAAGATACTCAATACAATTTTGAAGCCTCGGTATTATGTGTTTTTCAGCAAATGAAGCTGAGGTTCCATCATTTAATCTTGAAACTAACACATAGTCACCTTCTTCAGGTTTAAATTCATTAATTTCTTCCTTGCTTAAACCATCTAAAGCTCCTATCTCTATTACTTCTATTTCTTCTCCAAGTACCATTTTCATTTCAGGTATAACATCAATTCTAGGAGATTGCCCTACTGTTATAGCACCAACTTTTTTCATTACTTATCACCACCATATAGATGACAGGCTGTGCAGTGACCATTTTCCACTTCAACATACTCTGGTATCTCTCTTCTGCAAATATCCATTGCCTTATTACATCTAGTATTAAAAACACACCCTGTAGGTGGATTCAGAGGACTCGGTAAATCCCCTTCAAGTAGATCCTTCTTTTTAATAATCCTTGGGCTTGAAGCAGGTATTGCAGATAACAGTGCTTTTGTATACGGATGATGTGGATTATTATATACTTGATTATAATCTCCTATCTCCATAATTTTTCCAAGGTACATTACAATTATCCTATCGCTTATATGCTTTACAACACTTAAATCATGAGCTATAAATATATAAGTTAATCCCAAATCCTTCTGAAGTTTTTTAAGCAAATTTATTATCTGTGCCTGTATAGACACATCAAGAGCAGATACTGGTTCATCACACACAACAATATCTGGACTTAATACAAGGGCTCTAGCTATATTTATTCTCTGCCTTTGACCTCCACTAAATTCATGTGGATACCTAAGTCCATGATATTCTTGAAGTCCAACCTGCTTTAAAAGATCACTTACTCTTTTCTTTCTCTCTTCTTTATCTGTTATGCCATAAACAATCATTGGTTCCTCAATTATTTTATAGATTATTTGTCTTGGATCTAATGATGCATATGGATCTTGGAAGACCATCTGTATATTTTTTCTCATTTCTTTTATTTCATTTTTAGAAACCTTTTTCCCCTTAAAAATAACATCGCCACTTGTTGGATTTATAAGATGCATTATAAGTTTTCCTGTTGTAGATTTTCCACATCCACTTTCTCCAACTATTCCTAATGTTTCACCCTTATACACCTCAAAACTAACGCCATCCACCGCTTTAATGTATTTCCTTTCCTTAGAAAAAAGCGATTTATTTTTAACTGGAAAATACTTTTTAAGATTTTCAATTTTTAATACTATCTCTTTTTCAGCCATTATACATCACTTCTTTCAAGAAAATTTTCTTTATTTTGAAAATGACAGGCCACAAAATGATCCTCTTCAATTTCAACAAAATCTGGTTTTTTATTAAAACAAATATCCTTTGCATACTTACATCTAGGTGCAAAATTGCACATATGTTTAGGATTTGTTAAATCTGGAGGCATTCCTTCGATTGGCACTAACTCATCTTTATCATCCTCTAAATTAGGTTGCGATGACATAAGTCCCCAAGTATATGGATGCTTTGAATTCTCGAAAAGTGTAAATATATCTGCATATTCCACACAATTTCCCGCATACATAACCATAACGTTTTTACATGTTTCTGCTACAACTCCAAGGTCATGAGTTATCATCATAATAGACATGCCATACTCTTTCTGTAAACCTTTCATAAGTTCTAATATTTGAGCTTGAACAGTTACATCAAGAGCTGTAGTAGGCTCGTCCGCTATTAGTAAAGTCGGATTACATGCCAGAGCCATAGCTATCATAACTCTCTGTCTCATTCCACCACTAAATTCATGTGGGTACTGCTTTGCCCTTTTTTCCGGTTCAGGAATACGAACTTTTCTTAGCATTTCTACAGCCTTATTAAAAGCTTCTTTTTTATTAAGTTTTTTATGAAATCTTATTCCTTCTGCAATTTGATCCCCAACAGTAAAACATGGATTTAAAGCTGTCATAGGATCTTGAAATATCATCGAAATTTGATTTCCACGTATCTTACTCATTTCTTTTTGAGATAATTTTAATATATCAATATCATTAAACTGTACACTGCCCTCTTCTATTTTACCAGGTGGCATTATAAGCCTCATTATTGACATAGAAGTTATACTCTTCCCTGAGCCAGACTCACCTACTATTCCCAGTGTTTCTCCCTTTTTTATATTAAAGCTAACTCCATCTACAGCTTTTACTTTTCCAGCAGAAGTATAAAAACTCGTATGTAGATTTTCTACACTCAGAACAATATTTTGCTTCATGATATCACCCCTGAAATTTATTCTGCTTTTCCCGCAGTTTGAAGGTGCTTCATACTTCCATACAATTTTTCTAATCTTTTAAATTCTTCTTCACTATAAAATTCACATTTTCCGCAGCCATAATATTTTGCAACCTCCACTGCAAAATCAGCAGCACCTGAGATATCTTCTATATGACTTGCTCCAGAAGCACAACCTGCTACCAAAGTTTGTGTTGTTATTGCAACTCCAACTACAGGAGCATCTGTTGCAACAGCAGGTTGTAATATACTATTCACATGTGTAACATCATTACCATACGGTGTTATGTCCTGCACCGCAAGAGGAAGTACCACTGCACTTTTTCCACTTGTTTTTTCAAGAGTATCTATTAAATCATATGAAACTTTTAAAATATATCCTGATTTAACTGTTGGGGTTATTGTAATCCCCTTATAATTAACAAGTCTATTTCCCTTAGTGGTATCTATTGATAAAATAGCATCACAAGTTTTATCAACCTCATATTCATTCATAGTTGCTATATCCACAGGCGAATCCATAAAAGGAACAGGATCATGTGGAAGAGTTGGTGCATTAGGACAAACATGAGTTGTTACAATAACATCGCCTAAAAGCACATCTCCCTTTATGTTCATAGTACCTATTTTTAGTGCTGTTGTAAGCGCTGAAGCCGCTCCATCACCATCTGATACAAATCCTATAACCTCAGGTCTTGCTCCTATTCCTCCAAGCCTTCCTATAACTCCTAAAGTAGGAGCCTTTCCTCCATTTATCTTACCGTTTTTGCCGGGTATTATTACTTTTACAAAATCCGTATATCCTCTTTTTCCATGTACTCTTTTTACTTCAACATTTTCAATGCCAACTTCTTTAAAAAACTCAGCAACTTTTTCTCCATTAATTCCTGGATCATCCAATAATTCATATATATCAATAGCTTGTTTAAATGCCATTATTATCACTCCTTAAACATCAAATTGTTCTTTTGCTGTCTTTAAACTTTTTTCATCATAAAACAAATCTACACCTGTCATAGCCATTACTTTAGCTGCTATGCCAATTGCACTATCACCTTTTTTAGAGCTTGCAGCATTAGCAAATTCTACTGTATGTGTTGCAAGGCCTTCTCCTATCCCAATATAAGATTGTATTGCAGGTATTTTATGCGTTACATTCCCAACATCTGTTGAACCTAAACCCTGATCTAAAGTTCTAGGAATCGTATATTCACCAACCTTGTCAAAATTGTTCTGTACCAAATTAACTATAACTTTACTATTCTTTACTTCTTTACATGACATCCCTTGTTTCTTTTTCTCAAATGTGGTACCCGTTGCAATTGCTGCTCCCTGAGCACATTTATTAACTCTATCTATAAGCTCTTCTAAATATTCACTGTTTAAAGCTCTTATACTAAAAACTGCCTTTGAAATCTCTGGAATTATATTGGGAGCCACACCACCATCTGTAATTATTCCATGTATCCTAGCATAATCTTTTACATGAAGTCTTAGTGCATTTATAGAATTAAAAAACTCTATAATACCACTTAAAGCACTTACTCCAACTTCCGGAAATGCTGCTGCATGAGCAGATTTGCCATAAAAAGTATACTCAATTTCCTGGCATGCATAAGATATATCGTCAGCCATAGAATAGTCAGATGGATGCATAAGCATAGCTGCATCTACCGCATCAAATGCTCCTCTTTCTACAAGAAGCACTTTACCTCCCCCACCTTCTTCCGCTGGAGTCCCTATTACTTTAATAGTACCTTTTCCCTCATCTAACACTTTACTTAATCCAATTGCTGCTCCAATGGCTGAAGTACATATTATATTATGTCCACATCCATGTCCAATTCCTGGGAGTGCATCAAATTCAGCCATAAATGCAATTACAGGCTTTCCACTTCCATAGGTTGCAGTAAATGCTGTATCTATATCACATATTCCTTTTTCAATTTCAAAACCATTTTCCTTAAGCTTTGAAGTTAATTTTTCTACAGCTTTAAATTCACAAAATCCTAGTTCTGGATTCTCAAATATGTAATGAGAAATGTCTATCAATTCATCATTTATATCATCAATCTTCTTTATAACTTCTTCTTTAATTAAATCTATATTCATAAAACTTCCTCCTCTAATTATTGGTCTTAGGATCAAGTACATCTCGAAGACCATCTCCAAATAAATTAAAGCCTAGTACAGTTATTAAAATTGCAATTCCAGAATAAACAGCCATTTCTGGATTGGATGTTATATATTCCTGACCACCCTTTAATATATTGCCCCACGTTGCCGTTGGAGGTTGTATTCCAAGCCCAAGATAACTTAACGAAGCCTCCGATAAAATAGCTCCTGCTATGCTCATTGTGGAATACACTGTCATTGATGCTACACTATTAGGAAAAACATGCCTGAAAATTATTCTAAAATCACTTGCTCCTATAGATTTTGTTGCCTCAATAAATTCGCTCCTTTTTATAACCATAGCTTCCCCTCTAACTATTCTAGCGAAACCAGGTATATTAGTTATACTTATAGCTATTATTAAATTTACAAGTCCCTGTCCTAAAACAGTCATAAGTATAATAGCAAGAAGTACAAAAGGAAAAGCAAATAATGCATCCATGATTCTCATTATAACGGCATCAATTCTTCCTCCATAATATCCAGCAAGAAGTCCCAAAATACTTCCTATAATACCACCTATAAATATAGAAGATACTGCTACTATTAGAGATATTCTTGAACCATATATTATTCTGCTTAAAATATCTCTTCCATAGTTATCTGTTCCAAGCAAATGTCCTGAACTACCCGATGGCAATAAAGTATTACTTAAGTCCATTTTATTAGGATTATATGGTGCTAAAACAGGAGCCAAAATTGCAGACACAGCAATCAAAATTATAATTATAAAGCCTATAAAGGCGAGCTTGTTTTTTAACAATTTGTCAATAAAACTTTTCATCTATTTTCCGCTCCCCTCTTCACTAAAACTCAATTTAGGATTTACAATCACATATAATATATCCACAATTAAATTAACAATTACAAAAATAACAACTACAAAAAGTACAGTTCCCTGAACCATTTGATAATCTCGTTTTTCAATGCTATCCACAATAAGTCTGCCTATTCCTGGCCATGCAAAAATAGTCTCTGTTAAAACTGCACCACCTAATAATGAAGATATCTGCATTCCAACAACAGTTAAAAGTGGTATAAGTGCATTTCTAAGTGCATGTTTCCAAATTACCAATTTTTCGCTTAACCCCTTTGCCCTTGCTGTTCTTATATAATCTTCACCTATTACCTCAAGCATACTGGATCTAGTTATTCTGGCAAAGGTGCCCATAGAAACAGTTGATAGTGCTACACTTGGAAGGATTAAATGACTTATAAAATCCCAAACTCCGTTACTTAAAGAACCCATCCCCGTCGCTGGTAAAATCCCCAGCTTTACAGAAAATAAAAGCACAAGCATAAGACCTAACCAAAAGACTGGCATAGAAACTCCTATAAGTGAAAAAAGCATACTCACATAATCAAAAATAGAATTTTTCCTTGTTGCAGAGATTATTCCAACTGGAATTGAAACTACTAAAGCTATTAATAAACTTGCACTGGCAAGTAAGACGGTATTGGGGAATCTCTCTAGTATTAATGACAATACTGCTTCATGGTAATATATAGAATCTCCTAAATCACCATGTAAAATTCCAAGTAGGAACTTACCATACTGCATAATGAGAGGTTTATTTAATCCAAGACTTTCTCTCATTTTTACCACAGCATCTTTAGGTGCTTGAGGGCCAAGCATTACAGCTGCCGGATCACCTGGTATAACACGCGTTACAATAAAAACTATTATAGATACTATAAAAAGCACTGCAATTAGTTGTCCCAAACGTTTTAGTATAAATCTAGCCAAATATATCACCTACCAATTCAATTTTGGTAAATAAACTTATAAAAATTTTAATTATGGAGCAGCACCTGGAATAATATACTGCTCCACAATTAATTATTTTATTGCTTATCTACCCATACATTTTCTCCTGGTGAAACTACTCTTATGAGTCCATCAGGATATACATAATAACCATGTACTTTATTTCTTACAGCATTAACTTCATCTTGATTCCATCCTTCAATTCTAGGATAATCTTTAGCTATAATTTCCTGTATCTTTTTATAAGTCTCAGCTCTTTCACTTTGATTAACTGTCTTTTGAGTTGCCTCATCTAGAAGTTTATCAACTTCATCATTTTTATATCCTTGACCATTTCCAAGAGCTCCTATCTGCTTTGATGAAAACATTTGATACAGGAAGAAGTCTGGATCTGGATACCATGACCATGCTAATGTATAGAAATCTGCCTTTCCCTTTGATACCGTATCGCTGAAAGATCCCCATTCCATTGAACTTATTTGAAGGTCAATGCCTATTTCTTTGAGTTGTGTTTGAAGTATAGTTGCCATCTTAATTCTGTTTGGATCTTGAGGTGTAACTATAGTAGCTTTAAAGCCATTTTCATAACCTGCTTCTTTCATAAGTTCTTTAGCTTTCTTTAAGTCATGTTTTACAGCAAGATTTTTCATATCACTATTGTAACCCCATGATTTAGGTGGAACTGGTGAATATGCTCTTGTTGCTCCTCCCCATTTGAAAATAGATTTAACGATTTGATCTACATCCACCGCATAAGAAATTGCTTCCCTAACTCTTATATCTTTTGTAGGACCATTTTGCATGTTCATTGCCGTAAAATATACATCAAGACCAGGTGTGCTTACAAGACTTAAATTTTTATCGTTCTTAATACTATTTCTTTGAGCACCTGGAACTGTTGTAGCTATATCAATTTCACCTGTTTTAATAGCATTAACCATCATGCTATCATCAGGTATAAATTTCCAAACTAAAGTATCAACATTAGCCTTAGTTCCAAAATGTTTATCATTTTTCTTTAGAGTTATATTGTCATCCTTTGCCCAACTTGAAAAACTGAATGCTCCTGTTCCAACTGGATGAAGTCCAAACTGATCTCCCCATCCTTCAACTTCTTCTTTTGGGACAATTGCATTTCCTTCATCTGTAAGTTGAACTAAAAAAGTTGCATTAGGTTTATCAAGTTTAACTTTTACTTGGTCGTCACCTGTTACAGTAACACTTTGAACGCCTCTTAATCTTTTCATTGCAGATTGTTTTGCTGAACGTTCGATGCTATATTTGACATCTTCTGCTGTCATTTTTCTTCCATTTTGATATTTTCCTTTTTGGAAATATACATCTTTTCTTAAATCGAAGGTATATTCAGTCATATCACTTGAAACAGTCCATTTAGTAGCTATTGACGGTACAATATTCTTTAAATTCTTATCATATGTAACAAGAGTATCAAATATCGCAGCCATTACATCTGATTCATAAGTACCTGTATATTTTATTGGATCAAGATTTTTAGGAACCTGATTCAATCCAATCGTAAGTTTTCCACCTTTAGTAGGTGTAGAACTAGAAGATGATGTACTGCTCTTTCCACATCCAGCTAAAAGCCCCAACATCATAATAATAGATAGAATACTACAGAAAATTCTTTTTGTCTTTTTCACATTATTTCCCCCTCTTTTTTTTAAATTTATAATCAAATTCATAGTGTAGTTGTAAATTTATTATTTTTATAGATAAATTATAATAAATTTTAATAAAGTTAAAAATACTGAATAATCATAAAAAAAAAGCCACATATTTATGATTGTACATAAATATACAGCTTTTTTTGCATTTAGCTTAAAAACTTATCTATTATTTTATATCTGTTGAATTAATATTCATTATTCTTTGCAATTTTATGCCCATCTCTAATGCGAAAATTCCTTCTGTAGTATTAACAGAATATCCTGTTAATTCATAAATCTTTTTTAATCTATATCTCAATGTTTCAGGATGTATGTGTAATTTTTGAGAAATTAACTTTTTATTCATATCGTATTTAAAAAATGCGGTAAGAGTTTTCATAAGTTCACTCTTATTTTCATTATCATACTTTTCAATATTACCAACGGTCTTTTTGCAATACTCAACAGTTTGCGCATTACCTCCCAAGGAATAAAGAATCTTTATAGTATCTAGCGTATCATAATAAATAATTTCATTTTTATTAAATAATGATGCTATATAACATTCTTTATACATTTTAGGTATGTCCTTTATGTCTTTATAAGTTCTCGAAATAGAAAATGCTGTCTTTACATTACTATCATACTTATTTACAAAAACAGTTATTTTACTAATAATATTATCTAAACTCAATTCTTCATCTATAGAAAAAAATAATGTAAGTTTATTAATATCTTCTGTAAGAAAAAATCCTTTCTCGTTAAATATTCTACTTATAAGACTGCATACTCTTTCACTTAACTTAGTTCTTTTTTCGTTAGACAAGCCATGCGATTTAAATTCAACACAAAGTCCTACAAACTCCTCTCTCCCATTCCATCTATAATTATTTTTAATATTCATATAAAATTCTTCAGGTAACTTCTTACTATTCAAAATTATATTAGTTATGATTTTATTTATATTTACTATATTTAAAGGCTCTTCCCTTTCCTTCTCAAGTTTAAAAGCTAAAATATTCCTAACCTTAGTAACTGCCTCTAAATTAAGTCCAACTATATGAGAATCACTTATTACATACATATAGCCTATTATTTCACTTTTAAATATTATTTTATACTCGTTTATTATATAGTTTTTATATTCAACAGAACACGAAATATCAGATATATTGCTTATCTTACTGAGTACCATATTATCTTCTTTAATATCTTTTGAAAAATCATTATGTCCATTAATTACATTTTTAGCTATTATATTAAACACATTATCAACTATAATAATACTAAAATTTGTGAGATTAGAAAGTGCTTTTACCGTACCTTCAACATTTTTATTTTCAAGCATTATTGTAAGCAGCTTTTCATGCATCTCTTTAGCTTCATATATATATCTATTTTTTTTATATAAAAGAGAATTATAAAAATTGGTTATGGTGCTTGTATAAACTAAATCATGCGGAAGTTTTATAAGTGGGATACCATATTTGTTAGCCTGAATTATCATTTCTTTTGGAATAGACTCTATATATCTCTTTTCTTTAATTGCAATTGCCGCTGCTTTTCTCTTGAATGCCCTATAAACAACATTCTTAAGTGCCCCTTCATCATCTTTGAATGCGTATCCTGTACTTAAAATAAATTCTCCACCTTCAAGCCATTCCAGTCCTTCTGGAGTTTCTAATATAGTTATATTTTTGCATTTATTATTGAGATTTTGACTTCCAGCTATAACTATGCTTCTTTTAAACATTGGCATTTCAAGTATCTCTGTTACTGATAAGCTGTCTAACTCTTTTTCCATAGAGTATATCACCCCTTCCGCTTAGATAGTGTTATTATATCATTAAATTTGTACATTTTTTTATGTAATAATTTCATTTTTACTACCATTATACTCAAATCTTTAACAATTTTTATTGTTGTACCAAAACTTGTATGATAATATAATATTCGTGGAGTTTTAACATGTAACTTCAAACTTAATAATATTATACATGCATATACTTAAAGGGGGCAATCAATATGCATTTTTCTACTTTTTTAGCTATAGGACTATATTTACTTATCTTACTTTTTATTGGATATAGTTCCTATAAAAAAACCACAGGTATTTCAGATTATATAATAGGGGGAAGAAGCTTAGGTCCTATGGTAACAGCTTTATCAGCTGGTGCTAGCGATATGAGCGGCTGGATGCTAATGGGGCTTCCAGGAGCTGTTTACAGCACAGGAATATCGAGTTTATGGATAGGTGTTGGATTAACTATTGGGGCATATTTCAATTATCTGCTTTTGGCACCACGTTTCAGAATTTATACTGAAGTAGCAAATGATTCTTTAACGGTGCCCGATTATCTTGAAAATAGATTTAATGATAATTCAAATATTCTACGACTTGTATCTGGAATAATTATTTTAGTCTTTTTCACTTTATATGTAGCTTCTGGTGTTGTGTCTGGCGGAAAACTTTTCAAAAATTTATTTAATTCTACATACACTGCTGGCGTAGTAGTGACTCTTGTTATAGTTGTCATTTACACTTACTTTGGCGGATTTTTAGCCGTAACACTTACTGATTTTTTTCAAGGTTCACTCATGTTTGTAGTTTTAATAATGGTTCCAGTTGTAGCCTATATGAATATAGGAGTTGCTCCAGGTACATTTGTACATAAGGTAACAGCTATAGACCCAAAACTATTTGATTTATTTAGAGGTACGAGCGTTGCAGCAATAATCGGATATTTTGCCTGGGGACTTGGATATTTTGGTCAACCTCATATAATAGTACGTTTTATGGCAATTAAATCTGCAAAGGAATTAAAATCAGCTAGAAGAATAGGTATAAGCTGGATGGCAATAGGACTTCTAGGAGCTATCGCAAGTGGACTTATAGGACTTGTATACTTTACAGATAAGCATATGCCTCTAAAAGATCCTGAAACGGTTTTTCTTAAACTAGGAGATGTATTATTCCATCCATTCATACTTGGGATTATACTATCAGCAGTTTTAGCTGCCATTATGAGTACTTTATCCTCGCAGCTTCTAGTATGTGCTAGTTCGGTCACAAAGGATTTCTATCTTACCTTCTTCAATAAAGAAGCTCCTGAAAAAAAGCAAATGCTGATAAGTAAAATTTCCATACTTGTTATAGGTGCTATTGCTACTTTCATTGCTTATATGCCAAATAAAACCATCTTAACTATCGTAGGTCAAGCTTGGGCAGGTTTTGGATCAGCTTTTGGACCTGTTCTTTTACTAAGTCTTTATTGGAAGCGAATGACTAAATACGGTGCTCTATCAGGAATGATTGTTGGAGGATTAACTGTAATTATATGGATTACTTCTGGATTATCAAAATATTTATATGAAATGATTCCAGGCTTTTCACTTTCACTTATATCAATAATAGTTGTAAGCTTATTAACAACACAGAATGATAAATCAGTTGATAAAACCTTTGATGTTATGATGAAGAAACTAAATGAATAAAAATAAATTACATTTGTTATACAAAATATTTTAAAGCAAAACAAAAAAATTAAGAATTAAGAATGAATGTGAATTTTTCTCCGTTCCACTATGAAAAATTTCAAAACTTATAACTACTTTCATTCCCACAAGTGGAAATGTTCTTTTATAAAATGTAGATTTTCCAGAGCAAAGCGGCAAAAAATCATCCTTCATTCTTAATTCTTCATTCTTCATTCTTAATTCTTAATTTTAAATTTTGCACATTAAGCTTCAACGTAGTATTCTTTGTAATCATCTAGTCTTAAAGCTGCAAGTTTTCCTCCTGCTTCTTCACCATAAACACATCCGCAGTCTATATAAAAAGTACTGTTTCGCTTCAGTATTTTAACATCTTCTTTGGTTTCAAAACTTTGTATAGCCTGAACAGGGGTATGTCCACAAATAATATTGTATTCTCCAAGTTTTTTCTCTTTTCCTATGTTATGTCTTCCCCATAATACTGCCTCTTCAACTTGTATGCTTAGTATATCATGAACACTTAATTGCTCATAATTATCAGGAAAAAACACCTCTGAGTGAACTAAAATATTATTGCCTACAATTTTATAAATAGGAAGGTGTTTTACATATTCATATAACTTATCATTAAAAGAAGCTCCACGCCCCATTATTTCATCGTAAGTAACCTTACCACCATTTAAAAACCAGAGATCAGGAGAACCAGTTTCATAAAATCCTTGATACATATATTCATGATTGCCCTTCATAAGATGTATATTTTCGTTCTCCATAATGTAATCAAAAATTTTTAAAGGTTCCGGTCCTCTATCAAATATATCTCCAATAATATAAAGTTCATCTTCTCTAGAAAAATTTATTAGTTTTAAAATTTTAGTAAATGTATCATAACAGCCATGCAAATCACTCATAACATATTTACTCATAACCATTATCTCCCTAAAACTATTTTATTATCTTAATGTCCCTAGATACCTCATTCAAGACCTCGCAGCCGTCTTCAGTTACAACAACTAAATCTTCTATTCTAACACCGTATTTTCCTCCAATATATATACCAGGCTCAATCGAAAATACCATGCCCTTTTTAGCTACTAAATCTGAATTTCCTCCTACAGATGGTTCCTCATGATCGTCTATTCCTATATTATGACCTGTCCTATGTGTATAATATTTGCCGTAACCTTCTTTTTCAATTACATCTCTAGCAGCTTTATCTATATCACTTAATTTAACACCAGGTTTTACAGCTTTTTTACCTGCTGCATTAGCTCTTTTAACTATTTCATAAATTTTCTTTGCTTCTTCTGGTGGTTCCTTGTAGAAAAATGTTCTTGTCATATCTGAGCAATAATAATTATAAACTCCACCCATGTCTATAACTATTGAATCGCCATCATTTAATTTTGTATTATCTGGAAAATGATGAGGATCTGCCCCATTTTTTCCGTAACTACAGATAGTTTCAAAAGACTGTTTTTCTATTCCATTCTTCTTAAAGATACCCTCTATTGTCTCTGCCATTTCTTTTTCAGTTTTATCTTTAGAAATATACTGAACTAATTCTTCCATTACCTTGTCATTTATTTTTGAAGATTCTCTTAAAAGTTTTATTTCTTCTTCATCCTTTATCATTCTAACTTCATCTACAATAAGTGAAGAATTTGCAAACTTCATATTAGGCTTTTGCTCCATAATTTCTATCAAATAATGCGCTGGCCAATTTTTATCAATTCCAAGTGTACTATTTTCATCAATGACTTTGAGAAGCATAGGTATAGGATCTTCACTGTCATCATAGGTCATAGTCTTAATTTCCCCTAAACCAGGATTATTTTTAAATAAACTATTAAGCATTAATACTACATTCTCATCATCGTCTATATACATTGCCATAAGTCTTTCGCCTGGATCAATCCATACACCAGAAAGATAAAAAACACTTGAAGGCGATGTTACTAAAATTTGATTCAAGTTGTGTTTTTTCATATTGTCTACTATTCTTTTTATTCTACTATTATTCATTACAATTCACTCCTCACAACTTATAATTTACTATTCTTATTTATATAGTCAAGTGCTTGCACAAAAATATTGTGAATTAATAGTATTTTGAAACATTAAATAAAAATCATAAGACTAAGCTCCAAATTATAAAAATACTAAGGAATTTTAATAACTCGCTGAAAAAAGCTCAAACAAATTAAAATTTCTAAGTCTTTTTATAATTTGAAGCAAGTCTTATTGACTTTTATTTAAATTGTTTCGAAAATACTATTAATTCGCTTAAAATAAGAGCAAGGTAAATTTTTCAAAATAAAAACTTAGAACCCTAACAATTATCCATACTAAAGGATGTATATTAAAGATTCTAAGCTCTTTTTTATTTATTTTCTTACGCTGCATACTTTCAATTTTTTTATATAATTTTCATCATCACTAATCCTTATTAAGTTTTCTATAAAATACGGATTTTTAGGTATTTCTTTAAATATTGCGAGATCTATCAGCATTTTTGCCGTATTAATTTTCTTGACGTGTGTATGCCCTTTTTTAAATATTTTATTGGTATTTATGACTAAATAATCGCTGCATACAGGTACTATTATATATTTGTTTCTTCTATAGATTTGATTCATATTTATCACCCTCATTTTTTAAAATGAACACCGGATATACCAGCTTTAAGGTAAAATAGAAAAATCTCAAATTAACTAATATATTTCTTATAATTATTATATATTTATAGAAAAAATTTATCTACATTTAATTTTTAAAATTGTGAATTAATTTTAATTTTAGTAGCACAATAATTAATGATTAATTACAAAAATT
This sequence comes from Clostridium pasteurianum, assembly GCF_001705235.1. Taxonomy (NCBI): domain Bacteria; kingdom Bacillati; phylum Bacillota; class Clostridia; order Eubacteriales; family Clostridiaceae; genus Clostridium; species Clostridium pasteurianum. The sequence continues at coordinate 3,309,641 of NZ_MCGV01000001.1, read as the reverse complement.
AATTTATTATAAACTTGCCTACAGTATTATATTATTCTGCTGTATGCACAAATTATTACTCATATAAGGAGGGTAAAAATGAATAAGTGTAAAAAAACAGCTGAAAACAACCAATGGACTTCATTACCTACAGATTCCTTTAATAAATCCGACTCGCATGGCAAAAAAGAAAAAACAGCAGAAAACAATCAATGGACTTCAACTATAAAGAATTCTGCTCCTAATAAATAGTAATAAATATCTTTCAATGTATTCAGATAAAATAAAGGATTTCTCATATAATAGTTACTTAACTTTTATATGAGAAATCCAATTAAATTTTATCCCCTAGAAAATTCTTCATTACCTTTTTCATTAAAAAATTCTTTCCATGTCTTATCAGCATATGGTTTAAATTCCTCTGCTGTCTTTGTTATTTTTTTATGGAACACATCATCGTGAAGCATTTTTTCTGCTCCAGAATCATCTGGTTTTGCTCCTACTTCATTACATACATCTATTATAACATTTGTATTATCTATCATCATACATGGCCTTAACATGTTTTTATTATAAGGTTGTATAGATCTTAGTTTTTTGAAAAATGGATCTCTAAATGCATCAATTAAATGCTTGCCTTTTAAATTAACTGTGGAAAAATGAGAAAATATACATGGCTCAACATCCTCTTTTGAATTAACATGGAAATAATATTTTCCTGCAATACATCCACCTACATATGGCGCATCATTAAAAAAATCTATTGTGAAATATGGCTTATTAGCTCTTATTTCTCTAGATCTTCTTCCAAGATAATCCCTCTGCTTTGCGGTAAGCATCATATTAAAGTCTTCATCCTCACCATTAACTGGCATGAAGAGAAAGTACCAGCTCATTTTAGAACCTTTTTCAATTAGCATATCTGTAAACTCATCACTGAGTACTGTATTTATATTAGTTCTTGTAACCGCAGAAGATACTCCAAATAATATGCCTCTTTCATGGAGCATATCCATAGCTTTTAAAACTTTTTTATAAGTTCCTTTTCCTCTACGTGAATCAGTATCTTCTTCAAACCCTTCAATAGAAAGCATTGGTATAACATTTCCACATTTTTTAAGTCTATCAGCAATTTTTTCATTAAGTAAAAGTCCACTGGTGAACGGTGTAAACATTATGTCATCATACTTTTCATAAATGTCAAGAAGATAGTCATTAAAGAACGGTTCACCGCCTAAAATAATAATGTAATAAATCCCTAAATCTCTTGCTTCTCCAATAATTCTATCAACTTCTTCTGGTGGAATGTCATCCTTTTTACTGAAGCTTGATGCATAACATCCCTTACAATGAAGTGGGCATCTCATAGATGGACTCAAAAGCATAACAAATGGTATTTTAGTATCTTCTTTGTCCAAATATTTTTGTCTTTTAGGACCAGCATACCAATTTGCATTTGCAAAAAAGTTGGTAAAAAATTTTTTTAAACATTTAGTATCAGTATTTTTTAAAATATCCTGAATAAATTCATGCTTGTACTTATCGTTGTTGTAATAATTCTCAACAAACTCAATCTGAGATAACGCGGATTCATCCTTTGTTAGCTTTTTAATAGCTGCAAATATTTTACTTATGTTTTTTTCCGGATCCTTGTCAAGATAACCAACAACTTTGTTTACAATAGCCTCTTTGGCAGCTTTCTCCAAAGTATTTTTTATCTCCATACAAATTCCTCCTAGTAAATTATAGCTTTATAAACTAATATAAATGCCTGCAATTTAAAAATGCTAAATAGTAATTCTACAATATACATTATAGTATAAAAGATGATTTTTTACCACTTTTATACTATATGATGTTTAGGCAAAGCCTATTACCCATTTCTACTCTATATTATCCAAAATTTGTTTAAATTTAAAATTTACAAAGTAAGAAGTTTGAATTTTATAACAAAAATTCAAACTCCGTACACATATTCAAGCTTTAATCATGGTTTTCAGTCTCTGCCATGAAAGTTCCTTTTTGAGATTCAAGAAGGATAATGGGTCCTTGACTCGAGCCCCGTATATGATTATATCCTAAACTTCTTTACTGTGGTGTGTAATCTTGAGGCAAGCTCTGCTTGAACTTTAGCAGTTTCTGCTACATTTGATATTGCCTCTGTATTTTCATATATGCTATTTTTTATAGTTTCAGTGCTCTCAGAAGATTTTTGAGCTATTTGTGTTAAATTCTCTACAGCCTCACTAACCTGGCTTACTGCGGCAGAAAGTTTATTTGACATCTCTGCAATTTCTTCTGACATTTTACTCATAAAATAAGAATCATTATGATACTGGTTAACTATACTGATAAAACTTTCAAATTGAGAATTAACATCAACATTTACATATTGGAGAACTGCATTGCTATCCTCTGCTATGTTTTTAAAAGCATTTTGTATTTTTTCTATAACATCACGAACAGAATTTATTTCATTTTGAGATTGCTCAGCAAGTTTTCCAACCTCATCTGCTACAACTGCAAAACCCTTACCATTCTCTCCCGCTCTTGCTGCCTCTATGGAAGCATTTAAAGCTAAAAGATTCGTTTGATTTGATATTCCCGAAATCGTATCGGCAACTACACCTATTTTATTAACTACCTTTCCGTCTTCAATTGATTTTACTATTTTCTCTTTTTGCTTAATTCCAATCTCTTTTGATTGCTCTATAGATGCTTTCATTTCATTTTGAATTTCATCAACTTTGTTTATAGCTTCGACTGCATTACTACTTCCTGCCATTGCTTTTTGAGAAAGATTACCTATGCTTGAATCAACCTCTTGCATAGATGCTGTTACCTCTTCTGAAAAAGCGCTGGTTTCCTGTATACCACAAGCAATATTCTCTATTTCACTATTTATATTTTCAGATTTTGTTCTAAGTTCATTGCTAATTGAAGATAAGTTTTCACTTGCACTATTCATTTCTTCTGAATTATTCTTTATTGTACCAATTAAACTTTTCACATTTTCTCTTGCTTTATTTAAAGCTTGTGCCGTTTGTCCAAATTCGTCCGATGCTTTAACTTCAATAGGTCTAGAAAAATCATATTCTGCTAATTGTTCTGCAAAATTCTTTATTTTTGATAATGGTTCGGAAATAAGCCTTGAAATAAAAGCTCCCATACCTAATGCAAATATTACCCCGGCTATTAATAAAGCCAGCATTATTTTATAATCAGTTTCATACGTAGTTGTATTACCTTTACTTACAGTTTTAGTTCTAGAAATGTTAGTACTAACTGATTTGTCAAGCTGTGTATTTATTTTTTCAACTGATACAGACAAGATTTTATACTCTTCGGCTGCAGCATCAAAATTATTTTCATCCACAAGTTTAATTATTTTATCTCTTTGTGAAACATATTGACTAATTTGTTTTTCTAACCCTTTCCATGATGAATCATTTTGAATCTTATCATAAGCGGTAATAAGAGTTTTATTTTTACTATATATAGTTTTTATTTTATTTTCAATTTCAGCTTTCTTAGAAGCATCCCTTACGAAAACGAGAGATTGTAATTCCTTATCACTTTGTGTTAAATTTTTTTCTATGGATGATGAATAAAAAACGCTTTGCATTCCAACGGTATACATAGCGTTAGATGTATTGTTCATTGAACTTAGAGATCCTATTCCGACAACGCAAACTGCTGCGATAAATAAAGTAATAACTGCAAACGATATAATTAATTTTGTTTTAACTTTAAGTCTTGATAATTTTTTCATATACTACACCTTCTTTTTTATTATGTAATTTCTATTAACACCACATTTTATAAAATTATAACTAATATTTATCGTTTAAATATCAAAAATTTATGTGAAAATTATGTTATTTAAAATATTATTAAAATTACAAGAATATTTTAAAGACAAATTTCTTATTTTATTTGCTTAATTTATAATAAAAAAAAGCAATTGCTATTTATTTGCAATCGCTTTTCATATTTACTTATTAAATATATTTATAGAAAACTATTTGAGCCTAAATCATTAGTATTCTGGCCAAAATTACTTAGAGAACTATCTCCACTACTATCAGAACTTTGTGATAAACCATTCATTATTTGATAAGCATAATTATTCGCGTTCAAACCATTACTTGAATCTGAATTATTATCACCATTAGCAATACTATCAATACTGCTGTAACTTGATGACATGCTTTGAAGTGCCTGAAGCTGCATCATAAGTACTAATTCTTTCGCCACAGAGTTAGTACTATTTGTATTACTCGTATTTGCATTTGTATTTGTAGCTGAAACGGCATTTGATGTAGTAGTTTTTTCATTAGATTGATTTTCAAGTATTTGTTCTAACAAATTATTAAAAATTGAATTTTCATTGCCTGTCCCTGAATTACTACTTGAATTTGATGTACCTTGTAATGCTTGAAGTTGCATTAATTGTGATAATTGATCTATTTGCATTTAACTCTCCCCACCTCTCTATATAATCTAATACCATTGTTATTTTAATTTTACTATTTTTATATAAAAATTTCTATAAAATAATCCATTATTAACAATTAAGTTAATAAACTATTTCCACCAACTGTTCTGGCTTGTCTATAATATAATTAGCACCTTCATCATTTAAAATTTGTCTATTTCTAAATCCCCATGTTACTCCTACACATGGAAGTCCAGAATTTTTAGCTGTTTTAACGTCTACTTCTGAATCACCTACATATACTGCTCTATCAGGGGTAGACCTTAATTCTTTAAGAGCTTTAAATACAGTATCAGGAGCTGGCTTTTTAGCAACCCCCTCACTTTCCATTTCCCCGATTGCCACTTTTATATACTTGTTAAAATAAAGTTCATTAAGTCCTTTTACAGCCGAATCAAATTTATTTGAAACAATAGCAATTTTATATCCTTTTTCTGATAGTTGTCCTAAAAGTTCCATAATACCAGTATAAGGAGTAGTTTTATTCTGCATATTTTTAGAATAATGTTTACGAAAATCCGCAAGACACTTTTCATAATATTCATTTTGACGTCCATTAGGTATGCATCGTTCAATTAACTTTGCTACACCATTGCCAAGAAATCTTCTAACTTCATCTGTTGTTCTATTTGGTAAATCATATAATGACAATGCAAAATTAGCACTATCAGCGAGATCATCGAGTGTATTAAGTAGTGTTCCATCCAAATCAAATATAACAGTATCGTATTTTTTCATATAGTAATATCTCCTTGTCTAAAAATGTTCAATGTCATTATACAATTATTTTTATGCTTTGTTCAACTATATTGAATTAACATTGATTTTTTTTAAATAGTTACAAATCAATGTTAATTCACTTTTGGGGTAAAGCAAAGAAAAAATTCCTCCGTACCTACGGAATCTTGAAATGAAATCATTTTATCTTTAAATAGGTTAATATATTATTTTTTGCGGTGAAGCGGAGAAAAATTTACCTTGCTTTTATTTTAAGCGAAGTAATAATATTTTTATAATTTGGAGATTAGCCTTATGATTTTTATTTAATGTTTCAAAACACTATTACTTCGCATTTGAAAATTTTACGTGATATAATAAAATTTTAAGATAATAATCAATAACATATGCATTTCTCACAAATCGCTTAAATAAAATCAGAGGTGTATTTATGATAATAGATAAAATGGAAAGTTCAAATAATTTTACGTTTCAGGAAAAAGCCGCTATAGATTATATATTAAAGCATCCTAAAGCCTTAATTGAAATGAGTGTAACAGAATTAGCAGCAGCAAGCTACACTAGTGCCTCCACAATTATTAGACTATGCAAAAAATTAGGTGTAAAAGGATATGCGGACTTAAAATTCATTTATGCTTCAGAATATCCAGAGATGATGAAACTTAAAGAAGCTTTAAAAATAGAGCCTTATAATAAAAATACAGAAATTAATGATATTATACATACTATGCCGCTAATTTACTCTAAAGCCATTGATTATACAAGAAGTATGCTGGATTACAACGTAATTGATAGAATAATTAGTTTCCTAAAAAAGGCCAAAATAATTGATGTTTATGGTGAAGGTATAAATTATGAAGTAGCTAAAATGTTTTGCTATAAACTCGAAGAAATAGGAGTTACAGCTGGAGCCTATAGCAGCATCAATTGGAATCATGCCAAAAGACTTCAATTAGAAAAAACTCCTTCTTATTCAATTTTAATTTCACATACTGGCAAAAATCCAAGTATGTACGATACTGCTAAAAAACTAAAAGAATTAAAAATTTCAACCTTAGCAATCACCGGTAACATTGATGAAGGGTTGTCCAAACTAACTGATGACCATATAAACATAATGACTTCGGAAAACACTTTGGAATTGTCAACTGTTATTTTTACAACTTCCACTCAATATGTTCTAGACATACTTGCAGCAGCATTATTAGTACACAATTATGACAGTGTCAAAAAAAACGTAGCTGCATTAAATTGTGAAAGATATAGATGGTTAAAAAGCACTTAAATCTGGTACTTTTTTTCAGAATTAAGCACATAGACATAATTTTTCTGGATATTTAAACCTTATAGTCTTCATGCTATATTTTTGTTTATAAATTCAATTTATAATATATGATATAAAATATAACGGGAGTGATAATATGAGCACAAGAAAATTTCCAGAAGGATTTTTATGGGGTGGAGCTACTGCTGCCAATCAAGTTGAAGGCGGTTTTAAAGATGGTGGAAAAGGCATTAGTGTTTCTGATTGTGCCCGCCACCATTTAGATGTAGACGTTAAAGATTACAAGAAACAAAATGAAGTTACAACTAGAGATATTGAAGAAGCATTAAAATCAGATGATACATCATTATACCCAAAACGTCACGGTTCAGATTTTTATCATCACTATAAAGAAGATATTAAAATGTTTGCAGAAATGGGCTTTAAAGTATATAGACTGTCTATCGCATGGACTAGAATATTTCCAAATGGTGACGATAAAGAGCCTAATGAAGAAGGTTTAAAATTCTATGATAACGTTTTTGATGAATGTTTAAAATACGGCATTGAACCATTGGTTACAATGTCTCATTATGAACCTCCTATTAATTTAGTATTAAATTATAACGGCTGGTACTCAAGAGAAGTAGTTGATTTGTTTGTGAAATATGTAAAAACTATATGCACACGTTATAAGGATAAAGTTAAATATTGGCTCACTTTCAATGAAGTTGATTCAATGATAAGGCACCCTTATACAACTGGCGGATTAATTGAAGATAGGTTCCCTGGCATTAAGTGGGAGCAGGTAATATTTCAAGCAATGCACCATCAATTTGTCGCTAGTGCATTGGCTACAAAAATATGCCACGAAATAATTCCAGGTTCGATGGTTGGATGCATGCTTACAAAATTAACATATTATCCATATACATGTAAACCGGAAGACGTTCTAAAAGCTCAGCAGGACATGCGCAGTACTTACTGCTACAGTGATACTCAAGTATTTGGTGAATATCCTTCTTACCTATTATCTAGATTTAAAAATCATGGTATAGTAATAAAAAAAGGTCCTAATGACGATGAAATAATGAAAAAATATCCTGTAGATTTTGTCTCATTTTCATATTATGCCTCCTCCTGTACAGCAGCAGAAACAGAAGGTCTAATAACTACACCAGGAAATACAATGATTGCAATAAAAAACCCTTATATACCAACAAGCGACTGGGGATGGCAGATAGATCCTGTAGGTCTTAGAATATCAATGGTAGATTTATATGATCGCTACCGCAAACCCCTATTTATTGTTGAAAATGGTCTTGGAGCTAAAGATGAAATTAAAGAAGATGGAACAATAGATGATCAGTACCGTATTGACTACTTTGATGCACACTTTAAAGCAATGCTTGATGCTATAGAATATGATGGAGTTAAGTGTCTTGGTTATACCTCCTGGGGCTGCATTGATTTAGTATCAGAATCAACTAAACAAATGTCTAAACGTTACGGATTTATCTACGTTGACTGTGATGACTACGGAAATGGCACCTACAAACGCATTCCCAAAAAATCTTTCTACTGGTATAAGAAAGTTATCGAGACAAATGGTGAATGCTTATTTGATTAATACAGCGCACTTTTTAATATAGAATTAATATACCTGTATTTCCATCAAAACTCATCTATTCACAATTAAAATTCTCTGTTAGTATATAATACATGAATCGATTACACCACTTAATACTTATAAAAATGTATAAAATTAATGGAGGATAATCAAATGAAAAAGAAAATATTAACTTTAGTATTATCTGCAGTAATTGGAACAGGACTATTTATTCCATCTACAATTCATGCTCAAACTTTAAGTAATACTTATACTGTTGCAGCAGGAGATAGTCTTTGGCGTATATCTACCAAATATAATGTTACTATAGATAATTTAAAGAAATGGAATGTATTAACTTCTGATGTTATAAATGTTGGACAAGTATTAAAATTGAATCTTGTTCACACAGTAGTTTCAGGGGATACCCTCTGGCTCATATCAAAAAAATATGGAACAACTGTGGATAGCATAATGCAAAAAAATAATTTAACAACAACAACTTTAAATATAGGACAAGAATTGCTAATTGAAGGTATAGTATATGGGACACAGACACCACCAGTTACACCAGTAGTTCCATCAGTTACAACAGTTAATTATAAAGTAGTGGCTGGAGACAATCTTTGGACTATAGCACAAAAATATAAAACAACAGAAGATGCAATAATGAAATCAAACATGCTTCTATCAGATGCTATAGTACCTACTCAAACTTTAACTATTCCTGTAAATTCAACTGAGATAGTTAAACCCGTAGGAATTACCATGATGAAAGCTAGAGTAAATGACAATTTCGGTGATATATATACGTGGGAAAATGCAATGAGATTATGGACTGTTGGTACAGAGGGAACTTTAAGAGACTTAGCTACTAACAAAACTTTTAAAATAAAATACATGGAAGGATCAAATCATAGTGATGTAGAGCCATTAACACTTGCTGATACTGATGTTATGAAATCACTTTATGGCTCCTGGTCATGGGCTAACGATCATAAAAGACCTATGGTTTTATACTTTACAAAAAACGGCGTGAATTACCAAATGGCAGTTAGCTTAACAGGAATGCCTCACGGTGTTGAAACTATCACTGATAATGGTTTTGATGGACATACTGATATGTACTTTTATAATTCCTTAGGACACTCTAATCCTGTAATAGATCCAGTACATCAGGCAAATGTTTTAAAAGCAAACGGACAATAATTTGTGCATAAAATACCTATGATATAAAAACAAATTTTAAAATAAAAGGCGGCGAACTCTACATAATTCGCCGCTTTTTCATTTAGAGAAAATCCTAAATTTTATATTTACTTATGTGTTCCTGAAGTTCAACGACTATCTTTGTTAGTCCCTCAGCTGCCTCCGAAATCTGCTTCATTAATGCGGATTGTTCCTCTGATGCAGCAGCAACATTTTGTATATTATCTGAAGTTTTATTTGCCGAACTTGAAATATTCATAACATTATTAGTCATACCATTAGAGCTTCCATAAATTGCATCAACTTCATTTACCATTTCACTAATTTTAGATGAAACATCATTTACTGAATTTACTATCTCATAAAATGATTTTCCAGCACTTTCAACTAACTCATTACCCTTCTTAACCGCAGCAGTTTCCTTACCCATAAAGTCTACTGTATTAGTTATTTTAACTTGAATCTCATGTATTAACTTGCCTATTTCCTCAGCTGACTTACTTGATTCATTTGCTAGTTTTGCAACTTCATCAGCAACAACAGCAAATCCTTTTCCAGCCTCTCCTGCTCTAGCAGCTTCAATTGAAGCATTTAATGCAAGTAAATTAGTCTGCTCCGATATATCATTTATAATTGAAATTATGTCGTTAATTTTCTTTGACTTATCATCCAATTCATTGACAATCCCAGTTGTTTCATTAACTGAAGTTGTTATTTCTTTTATTTGCTCAATAGCATTCTTTATTATCTGATCTCCGTTCTTAGCTGATGTCGATGCCGATGCCGAAAGCGATGAAGTTTCAGACATATTATCTTTTATATTTTTAATTGACCTATTTATTTCTTCTACCTCGCTGGATATTTGTTTCGTATTATCCGCTTGAGAATTTACCTGGTTTGAAATATCCTGCATTGATACCGCTACCTGACCTGCAGCCGATTCAGTTTGTCCAGCACTTGCTGTTAATTCCTCGGACGTACCAACAATATTATCAAGACTATTCAAAAATGACTTAAACACATTTCTCAAATTTTGAGACATAACATTCAAATTTTCTGTCATTTGACCCAATTCATCCTCTGATTTAACCTCTATACTTTGTGTTAAATCTCCTCCTGAAATAGTTTCAGAAAGTTTATTTACTTCAGATACACTCTTAGTTATATAATTACTATACACAATTATAGCGGCTGAAATCAAAGCTAACATTATTAAACCCAATATAATTAAAGTAGTAAGTAGACTTCTAAGTGGTGCATATATTTCAGATTGTGACATAGTTATAGCGAGTACCCAATTTGTTTCTCCAATAGGGATATAATAAATAACCCTTTTGTCATTTCCATCATAATAATATCCATTACCGCTTTTTCCACTTAATAAACTTTTTGATATACCTGAAAACTTGCTATCATTTTTAACATTCTTTTTCATTATGTCAGACTTGTCCACCCCAGCTATATAATAACCATCTTTAGTCAATAAAAATGCTTTTCCGGATTCTCCTATTTTTAAACCGCCCATTATACTTTGAAGATCATTCAAATTTATATCAGCAGTGGTTTCACCTATAAAATTGTTGTTTCCATCATAAAATGGAACAGTTGTCGTTAGCATAGTCATATTAGTTGATTTGTCGTAGTACGGAGTCGTCCATGACACTTTGCCATTACTGTTTTTTCCGTCCTTATACCAGTCTTGATTAGGATATGAATAGTCTTCTGACATATACTGATCTGTATATTCAGTTTTATTACCTTGCTTGTACACATATGGTCCAAAATACTTTATATCACCTTTATATTTTGAAGGTTCATACCAAACTCCTGCACCCATAGTATCATGATTTAATAAAATATATTTTGATAATAAGTTCTTATAGTCATCCTGTGACATATTACTTCCACTTGTCTCTACTGTTTTAGCAAGAGTTTTTGCCACCATAGCGTGAGATTGAAGTTTAGAATCAACAGATACCTTAAGTTCATTTGCATTATTTTTTATTTTAGAGTCAATTTGCTTACTTAGCATGTTTTTTGAAACATAATAGCTGGAAGCAACCAATATAATTAGTAATATTATTGTTACCGGTAATACTGATAATAAAGTCCTTGCTTTAATACTTTTAATTTTTGGCATATTTATATCCTCCTTAAAGTTTATCTGCAAATAATGTAAACATATACATAAATAATATATATTTATACATTATTATCGTTTATTTTCTTTCTTTATTTATATTTAAACATTTTTTATCAACGCTATATTTGTACAACTTAAAGTAAAGATATAAAATATTTTTTTAGTTCATTTATCAGTGTATACATTACTTTCTAAAAATAACCTTATTCACAATATATAATGCCACGCATGTAATTAATATCATTACAATAACTGGTTTTTTTAGCTTAATCACAGACTCTTCCTTTTTCCTCTTTCTTTCTAGTGCTAATGCTTCATAGTCTTCAAATTTAATATTTAAATCTTTCCATGAGATAATATCCTCTTTTTCTTTGATTAATTCTTTAAATTTTTCATCGTTTCTAACTTTATCATAAATTTCATCTTGTATATCATCTTCTCTTACAGCAATACCTTTCTTGCTAACAAATTGTTTAAATTCCTTATAAAATTCATCATAATTTTCTTCAGCTAAAGCTATTTCAGCTAAAATCTTATATGGCAATTCATTATATTTATTAATTGCAATTGACTTTAAAGCATACTTTCTAGCCCCAGCATTGTCTCCTTTAATTCTCAATAAATTAGCATAAATTATGTATGCTTTTGAGTTCTTTTTTTTACCTTTTAGTACATTTTTAACACTATCAATTGCCTTATCGTATTCGTGAAGTTCTGTATAAACTCTAGCAAAATTCAAATATGCATCATTTAAAGCATAAAATTCTCCAGTATTTTTAAGTTCTATGGATTTATTTAATGCTTGTAATGCTTTATTATAATCCTTAGTTTTATAGTAAAACCATCCTAGATAGGAATATGCTATTGGAGACTTAGGTTTAATCTTAGTAGCCTTCAAAAAATATGTTTTAGCTATTTCATATTGTCCTAATTCACAATATATATATCCAACATAAAAAAAGTTTAATATATTAGTATACTTTTTAGATGCCTCCCATAAATCCAAAAGTGCCTTATTATAATTCTTTATTGTTATATATGCATCAGCTCTATATGTATAAAAAAGATAATCCATTGAATTTGTTTTACTTATTTTCCTTGATAACATATCAATCGCTCTATGTGCCTGTCCCTTATTAATTAATTTTTTTGATTTAATTACAATAAAAACACTTTTGGCAAAAAGTATAACAACTGAAATTGCAATACAAATAAATATAAAAGCCATATCAAACATTATTTTATAAATCATTATATTTAACCTCCTAGAACTTTATATATTTTTCTCTTTCCTTACTTATCTTACCTTAAATAAAAACAATTTTAATAAAATTAATTATAAATTATATAATACTACAAACTTTTTATTATATTAACTTATTATAGAAATTTCATCTAAATTTATTAAAGTAAAAAGTATTCTATCATGTTATAATTAATATTAATATACTTTAACAACGTTATTGTATTCAGGGCGGAATATTAGAACCAGATGAAAAGAGATGTAATTACGATTATGATTATTAGCAATTTTAGTTTATTTTTTAAAGATGCATTAAAAGGTATTAAAAGAAACATCACTGTTAACATTGCTTCTATTACAGCAGTAACAGCAACATTATTTGTTTTAGGTCTGTTTTTACTACTTCTGATAAATGTTAAAATTGGAATTAATGATTTTTATTCCGAACCTAAAGTACAGGTCTTTTTAAGTAATGACATAACAGCAGAAGAACAGCAAAAAATATACAGTACAATAAAAGAAGCTGATGATGTAAATGATGTTACTTTTCAAAGTAAATCAAAAGCTTTAGCCTATCTAGAAAAGAAGACAGGCATAAAAGCTAAGGATCTATTAGCTAATTCTGAGAATAACAATGAAATAGCAAATTCATATATAATTAAAGTAGACAAACCAGATGACATTTCTAATATAGTTTTTAAAATTGACCCCTTAAAAGGTGTAACTGAAATTACTCACAGTGAAAATAACGTAGAAAAATTATTATCAATTACTAAATTGGCTAAATGGATAGAAGCAGCTCTTTTTCTAATATTTTCAGTAGTATCTCTTATCTTAATTAATAACACAATGAAACTTTCCATATATTCAAGACGTGAAGAAATAAGTATAATAAAATCTCTTGGTGCAACAGATTGGTTTATTAGGTGGCCGTTCATTTTCGAAGGAATGATAATTGGTTTTTTAGGAGGGGTTGCAGCAGTAGCAGCAATTTATTTTGTATACAATTTTGCATACATAAAAGTAGTCTCTTATACTGCATCAATATTCATGAATTTTATAGCTCCATCTTTTATACTTATAATTATGTCATGGAGTATCATAATCATTAGCACAATTGTGTGCGGTGTAATAAGTATGTTTGGTGTAAAAAAACTTTAATTACAAAATCCTACATTTAAATATTATCAACCATAGTTAAAATATAATTTAAAATTCACATTTCAATATTATTTGTTTTTCCTATTCATAGTATAATATTTCCATAATTGTATCTAATGTTATTATTTGACATTTTCTTGTTTTTGTATATAATGTAAATGTAATGTATATAAAAAAAGAAAAGAGGTCAAAGAAGCAATGAAAAAGACAAAAAAAATTATTAGTTTACTATTCTTTTTAATAGCTTTTGCGTTTATCGCACCATCCATGAGTTCTAAAGCCGATAGCTTAATTCCTAGAACATATCTGGAAATTTCTAATGGACAAGCATTCCCCACTAACTCTGAAATAAGATTGAGAGGTTGGGGATTAAATGCTTCTGGTATAAAAGCAATTGACATATATGTTGATGGCAAATGGAAAAAAACTTTAGTTAATGGAGACCACTTTGGACTTCCAAGGCCTGATGTTAAACAAGAGTATCCAGAATACCCAGGTGCTGATTATTCTGGATATGATTATTCTATGTATCTCCCTGATGGGGATCATACTTTGAGGGTTTGGGCTATCGGAAACGATAATTCTAAAACATACTCTGAAGTTACTATTACCGTGGGAACTCCGACTTCGTTAGGAGAACAGCTAGTAAGATATGCAGAACAATTCATAGGTGTTCCATACGTATATGGAGGAATTACTCCTAGTGGTTTTGATTGCTCTGGATTAGTACTATACTGTTATGCACACTTTGGAATAAGTCTCCCACATTATACAGGAGATCAAGTTAAATGTGGTCGTGTTGTTACAGATTTACAACCAGGTGATCTATTATTCTTTGGTTCTACGTCTGTTCCTTCCCATGTAGCTATATTTGCAGGGAATGGACAAATGATAGAATCCCCTCATACTGGAGCATATGTAAGGCTTGTTCCTATAAGAGGGTATTCTATAGCTAAAAGAATATTCTAATTACAAAATCATATAAAGTTATAGTAATAGACTGCCAATGTCTTTCAAAATAATACTTGACGACAGTCTATTACTATAATTTTGCTTTTACCTTAGGTATTGGACCATACAACAACGTTTTTTGAGTTAACAGCAATCTATATTTTTTTTATCTTGAAAAGTACTTGTCCATATTCGACTATTTCATTATTTTTAGCGAGTACTTCTGTTACTATACCATCAATCGGTGACACTACATTTATTGGTATTTTTAAAAACATAATACTACCTAATATTTGACCTTTTTTAACTTTACTTCCTGCCTTTATATATTCATCACTTGTCTCACCCTTAAAAATATTTATCACACCAACATATAACGATTTTATCTGTATAATACTAGACTTTTCTTTAGTACAACAAATTTCATCACCTATTTTTAGATTACTATAAAATTTCTTATTACAATCTTCCTTTAATGCTTTTATATGCAAACTGTCTGTTTTTAATTCAATATATGAAATGTTTGAATTCGTTATCAGTTCAACAACCTTAAAGAAATCATATTTATTCATTTTATATTAACTCCAATTTTATTCTTCTAATACACATGCAGACATATAATAATCATTTTCTACTCGCTGAACAGATAATTGGCATTTCTCATTTTTATCACTATGTAATACAGGTTTATTATTTAACATTTTTATAGTAAATGAATCTAATGGCATATATAATCCCATCCCCTTTGCTTTTATAAATGCTTCTTTAAGAGTCCATAATTTAAAAAAAGCATCTTTTTGCTCATCTGAAGGTAAGGATAAAATATATTCATTCTCATCTTTAGAAAAACAACTTTTCGCTATTGATAAATCAATTTTATCAATTTTTTGTATATCAACCCCTATAGGCTTCGCTGCAATTCCAACAATTACCCACTCACTAGAATGTGAAATATTAAAATGTATTCTACTATTATTCATAAGCTCAGGTTTTCCCCATTTATTATACTTCAATTGAATTTTATCTAAATTTAAAATATCCTTAAGCATTAACTTTCCATATAATGATCTTAAAGAATCTTCATATCTTCTATATTTTAATATTTTATCTTTTTCTTCCTTGCTCATGAACGTAAGAAAATAATTAAACCTCTCCTTACTTAAATTAAAATCAACTTTCTTTCTTTTAATTTTCATTTATATAATTTTCTCCTCATAATCAATAAATAACAATTTTATTACCTTATAATAGGGTAGTTTCAATTAAATTTATAATTTTTTTCATATTATTATTAATGAAAAAATGATTCCCTTCGAATGTAAGTATTCTTGTATTTTTTAACGAATGCATCTTCCATCCATTTAATTCCTCAAAGGTTAATGTATCTTTACTTCCATTTAAAACAGTTATATCGCATTCTATTGGATTACTTCTATTCTTATATTCATATAATTCTAATATTCTAAAATCATTTTTTAATATAGGAGTTACTAATTTACACAGTTCATCGTTTTGAACCACTTCAATTGGTGTCCCTCCAA
Organism: Clostridium pasteurianum; assembly: GCF_001705235.1. Lineage (NCBI taxonomy): Bacteria > Bacillati > Bacillota > Clostridia > Eubacteriales > Clostridiaceae > Clostridium > Clostridium pasteurianum. The sequence goes on along the minus strand of NZ_MCGV01000001.1, from coordinate 3,293,305 downwards.
GTTTTATAACTTCATCCATAAATTCATCATCAGGTAAATTATGTATTGGTTTTTTTATTCTAGCACAGTGTGGTGCTGCATATCCTGAAAAAAATATATGTTCTGGTATTTTCCCACCACTATCAACAATTTTATAATAAAGCTCAAAAGCTAATAAACTTCCCATACTATGTCCAAAGATTGCATATTCATCATCTATAATTTCATCCTTTATTTTTGAATATATGTCATTAACCGCCTCTTCAAAATCAGTATAAAAACCTTCACCATATCTAACTCCTCTACCTTTTAATTCTATCGGTTTCAGTTTTATATTGTGATCAACTTGATTTTTCCATTTATAATATATAGACTTAGATCCACCAGCGTACGGTAAACAAAATAATTTCATATTAACCTCCATCTCGCCACTGCCGCCGCAACACAAATAGTAATAGAAATAAATGTTTAGGGAATTGTGTACGGCATATGTAAAGTTAATCAAGAATAACATTAATAGACCAACCTTACCTAGCTGCATAATATTTTATTCTAATCATTACAATAAAAACTCTATATAATGTAGTTGATTCAAAATTTATTTAATAAGATATTTAAACATTAAGTACTAAACATTGCATTAATGATAACTTTGAATCATACTAAAAATTCCAAATATATATAATAAAAATTTTATTAACTTTATATTGTATAAGTTCCTCTTTATTACATGTTAACCTTTTTACATTGTAAAATCAATATTATTTTAAATATGTATCTTTTCTGTTTTTTCTATCATAAAAAGTTTTTTCCCTATATTCATTCATTTCTTTTTAATTCATTTTCACTTTTCAACTTAATTTATATATCCTTTATAAAATTCTGAAAAATAAAAAGTGCCTCAAACATTTGAGACACCTAAACTTTAATTGGATAGTGATAATAGGATTTGAACCTACCAAACTTACAACCTGTAGCATACATAAATTTTTAATTAGCTGACTTTAAATAATCTATTATGTCATCATATATTCCACTTTGATTACTATATGTAGCATAATTTTCAGCAGTACTGAGCCACTCTAGTGTAGAAGGCTTAACTTGTTTTATAGCCTCATTTATGTCTTTTGTTGTAATAGGAATTATTTTCCCCTTAGCCATAGCTATCTTTATTACATTTTCACTTGCCACATCACATATTGCCTTTATATCCGCACCAGAGTACTTTACAAGTTTTTTAGCTATACGTTTATATTCTATTCCTTCACATGGCTTGTCTTTCAAGTAAAGTTTTAATATTTCTACTCTAGCCTTAAAATCTGGAGGTTGAATAAACAATATTCTATCAAATCTACCCGGACGTCTTAAAGCTTAATCGACCTGCCAAGGTGTATTAGTAGCTCCAATTACAAGCAAGTTTTCATTATCGCTTTGTGTACTATCCATTTCTACATTCCCTTCATACTTATGGTGTTTTTCATAAAAAAAGCATTTTGTTATATATTTTATCATTATAATATATTTATGCAAAAATTGCAGCGGGAATTAAGTCAGCTGCAACTTTTAATATTATATAATTCCATTGTAAAATCTAATTAAGATTTACCAACCCAAATCATCTTTAATTTGTTCAGTAAGCTGGCTAGCCATTAATGCATGAGTTTTTAAACTAGGATGGTGCTCCTCACCATAACCATTGTGTGGATTTTGAATAGGGAACTCAATAAAATGAATTCTGTTGTCACCAGCTGATTTTCTTGATCTAACCATATCTCTAACGTACTCTCGTTGAATTTTAAGCTTGTCGCCTGATAGCATAGGTCCAATTGCACAATAAATGTATGCCTTAGGATACTGACTTCTTATATGATCTAAAAAAGCTGAGTATGCTGATGTAAAGGCTGTTTTATCTGGAATTGGTGAACTTACTTTTGGGTCAACACTAAAGTCATTTGTACCAAGATTAATAACTATTACCTTAGGAGTCCACTTGTTAGAGTCCCAAAGTTTATTTGAGGTATAAGGTACTATTGTGTCATAGCGCTTAGGCATTACATTTGAAGAGTGTCCATCACAATCACGAAGTATTCCTATTCCTGACCAACCGATAATCATAGAATCTGCACCTAGATTTTTAGCAGTTAAAGCTCCATAAGCTAAATTAGAGTTTTCATGTTCCTCTTGGGCTTTTTGTTTTGGATCAGTGCCTTCATCTCCATATCCACAAGTAATTGAATCACCAATAAACATTATGCGCCTAGAGGACGGAGTTGGTGGATCAAGCAATTTTCCATCTGTAACAGTAAGCCCTAAAAATTGTACTTCACCCCAAAAGGCCTCAGTTCTTTTAACTAACTCCAAGGTATGTTTTTCATTTTTTAGTCCCGAGGCTAAGGTCATAGGAAATGCTGTAGTTTCACTTACATAAATTGGTGTTTTTAACTGGCCATCAATTATTACATCAAACCAGTTATCACCTATTATCTTAAAATTCACGCTTATTCCAGTTCCTTTAAACTTAGCTTTAATTGTAGTATTACTCCATGCAAACTTTGGACCTGCAGGATCACTTGTATCAAATCGTCCAATTAAAAGAGCCTTGTCATAAATATCATCATTCTCCTTTGAGTTTGGCATGGTAACATCAGCAGTTTTAGAAGTAGCATTGTAATTGTTAAGCTTAACGTTTTGAAGTTCATCTGCTAAAACATCTGATGTCCCTTGTATAGTTAAAAACATTATAAAAATCATTAATAGGCAGCTTAATTTTTTTCTCATTATAGCTCCTCCTTTTTTACTAAATTATATCATATAATATATTATATATATAAAAAGTAAATATTTTATATATACTTTTCAAGAAGCAGTGTTATTAATTTGATGAGTTCTGTTTGAAGCATAATAAAAAAGACCACAAGTTTTTAATTTTTCAACTCGTGATCTTTCTGCTATATATTTTTTTAACTTGTTATCCTCTATAAGATTATGTTCTTGTTTGTTTATTATAGTTCAAATATTTTGTTTATATCCTTTACGCACTATTGATCTATTCCTCCTTAATTATCGAAATAGTCAATTACTATTTTATCTAATTTTTCATTTCCTTTTTCATTTTCAGATAGATATTCAATAAAAAAATCATTTACACAATCATTCTTAAAATTACTCAAATACAAAAATGATGTTTCCAAGCTTTTATCCATTTTCCATTCATTCAATTGTTTATGACACAACCTAATAACATCTTCAGCAAAGCAATCATTCCTTACTTCTATTGCTAACTCTAGTATGAAATCTCTTTCATCTTCATTATCTCCTTTTATTATTTCATGCATTTCTTCTTTGCTCATTTCTAGTTTATATATATCTTTTTTAGCCTCCGAAAAATCATCTAAAGAAGTACCTACTCCATCATATAACATTGACCCAAAAAAATCATATGAAATAAATTTATGCGTAAACTTATATTTGTTCTCTGCTATTTTAGTTTCAACATAATTAGTATTTTTATCAGAAATAATTTTAAAATATCCTGCATCATATGGAATTACACTTCCATAATCATCTTCAATTTTAAGCATAACATAATGTTTTTCTTTACTGATTGTTATAAATTCACCTTCATACACTGTATATATTTTACTTACAGTTATATTAGGTAATTTATTGCTATTTTCTATGCACTTTACTCTCATTACATCACCTCATTTTAGTAGGCACAAAATTTTCATCTACATGTATAATCAAAAATGCTAAAAAATCAACTCCTATTCTAATGTTAAGATGAGCAATCCTATCATAGAATTGAATTTATGTATTAAGCTTAATTTATTCATTATTTAAATTAATTTATTTTGCTAAGATTCAAATGTTGTCCTATTAGGAAATTTTCCTCCTTCTTTAATGAAGCATCTAGCCAATCGTTGGGCTGCCCTATCAAAATAAAATTGTGATGAATGACCAGAATCCGGAACAGATTCCAACTCATTAAACATCTTAGTCTTTTTATTTAATTCTATTTTACCCATACTCTCCTCATTAGGTCCAAACTTATATACTACTATATTTTCATCCTCATATTCTTTCAATAATAACACAAACGCTGCCATTTTATTCCTCCTTATTATTTATTAGGATACTAATAACCTTATGAGGCAAAATCATGTATTATTTAGACTTTCTCACCTTTGCCTACTTCAAAGCATGCTATATCATCCAAAATTCCAAAAAATAAAAAGTGCCTCAAACACCATTGAGACACCTAAACTTTAATTTGGCAGGGGTAGTAGGACTTGAACCCACAGCAAACGGTTTTGGAGACCGCTACTCTACCAATTGAGCTATACCCCTATATTTAATTTTACCGTGATTTCTATATTCTGTCGCTGCCGACAAGAAACATTATATTACATAATGCCCCTCTGTGTCAAGCTAATAAAATCATTATTTTCTTAGTATTTGTGAATATTTTACTTTATACTGCAATTAATACTCGTTTTCTCATTTTTATATCTTATTACCAGTTAAAACATGAGTACATGTATTTAAAGTTATTTTTTTAGATTATATACTCTTTTGCAAATTCTCTAGGTGACTTATTGAACATTTTTTTAAAGGCGCGAAAAAAACAAGAATAATCATTAAAACCGCATTGTTCATAAGCTGCTGTAATAGTTTCGCCGCTCTTTATAATATCCTTTGACATTAGGAGCCTTTTTTGCATTACATAGTTATGCAGGGTATAACCCGTTTCTTCCTTAAACTTGTGCATAAGATAATACTTACTCATATAAAATCTTTGAGCCAAATTTTCTATAGAAAGCTCCTCTCCTAAATTTGAATTTATGTACTTTAATATTTTTTCAATTTGTCTGTCATATTCAAGAGCTTCCTTACCTCCCAGATACTTATGACTTAAATGAACCCTATTTAAATATATTATAAGCTGAATAAAAAGTGAATTGCTTAAAAGCTTACTGCCAAACTCCTCTGAACTTAAGGAATTTTCAAGGGAGTTTATTATAAATTTTATGTTTTCCTGAAGCTTACTTTCAAGCCTCACTAAATTAAAGCTTTTTTCTCTTGCTAGCTTAAAGCATGTGGAAAGATTGCAATTTTCATAGTTGTGCTCTTCTATAAAATCCGAATTCGCCCATATTATTATCCTCTCATAGGTTTCAGATGGATCAATAATTGGCTTATGTACATCATGATTATTTACAAGAAGAATATCCCAGGGCTTAAGATAATATGCCTTTCCTTCAATAAGATATGTAACTTTTCCTGATATAAATATTATTATTTTATTGAAATCATGGTAGTGAAATTCAAAGCTTTGACTTTTTTTATCCTTTAAGTGAAAAAGCTGAAAATCACGGTTAAGATATCCTTTCTTATTGTTCATATAAAACACCTCATAAAAATCATAAAGCATTTTTTACAATATATCAAGCAATATATACAATATTTATTGTTAAAATTACGTATATAATAAATATTGTAAATAAAAAGAGGGTTAATTTGATATTAGCTTATACTTGTGGCATAATACTTAAAAACAGCATTTTGCAACAAGTGTAAGCTGAATTTCAAAATAAAATCAATAAGCTGGAGGAATACAAATGTTATTAAAAGCATTGTTAAAGGATATAGATTATAAAATTTTAAGTGGAAATTCTGATATAGATATTAAGGGCATAAGTTATAATTCTAAAAAAGTAAAAAAAGATTACATATTTGTTTCCATAAAAGGCACACGAGTTGACGGACACAGTTTTATAAAGGAAGCTGTTAAAAATGGCGCAGCAGCAGTTATAGTTGACGAGGATATTTGTCCTGAGCTTCAGAATGCCACTGTAATAAAAACTGAAAATTCTAAAGTGGCTTTAGCTAGTATATGTAACTTATTTTATGGAGAACCCTCTAAAAAATTAAAGGTTGTTGGAGTTACAGGCACTAACGGCAAAACTTCAGTTATACATTACATATGCGATATACTGGAAGCTTACGGTGAAAGTACTGGAACCATAGGCACCCTAGGATATGAACTTAAGAATAAAGAAATAAACGTAGAAAAAATCAATCCTACTACACCAGAAGCTTTAGAGCTTGAACAGATTCTAAGCACTTTTCTGAAAAAGGATGCTAAAAATGCCATAATGGAGGTTACTTCTTCTGCACTACATAAAAATAGAGTTGACTTCTGTGATTTTAATGTTGGTGTATTTACAAATCTATCTCAGGATCATTTAGATGAACACGGAACTATGGAAAATTACAAGCATGAAAAGCTTAAATTATTCTACAAATGCCCTATTGGTGTAATCAATCTAGATGACAATTTTGGAAGAGAAATTATAGGAAAGGCTCCATGCAAATTTTTCACTTATGGAATACTTACTAAGGCAGACCTTATGGCAAACGATATAGTATACAATCCAAACTCAGTAAGTTTTAAAGTTACTTTTAAGAATTTTAGCTCAAGAGTAACAGTAAACATTCCAGGTGAATTCACTGTGTATAATGTTCTAGCATCTATTGGTGCATGCCTATGTCTAGGACTTGAAATAGAAGATATATTAAAAGCTGTTCCCCAAATAAAACCGGTTCGTGGAAGACTTGAGATGATAAAAAATCCTTCAAATAAAAATATAATAATAGACTATGCACACACACCGGATTCCCTAGAAAAGCTATTAATAATGGCAAGAGAAATGACCGATGGAAGGATTATAACTGTATTTGGCTGCGGCGGCGATAGAGATCAAAGTAAGCGCGGGCTTATGGGAATGGCAGTTGGAATTCTGTCGGATTACTGCATAATAACTTCAGATAACCCAAGAAGCGAAAATCCGGATAAAATAATAAGAGACATAGAACGAGGCATGGAAACTATAAATTCATCCTATGAAAAAATAACTAATAGAAAAAAAGCAATTGAACGAGGCATTAATATTCTAAAGGATGATGACATACTAATAATAGCCGGAAAAGGTCATGAAGACTATCAGATTATAGGCGACAAGAAAATACATTTTGACGATAGAGAAATAGTTCATGAAATTTTACAGTACAGCTAGTTTAAATACTGGCTGTTTTTTTATAAGTATATTGATTATTACTATAGAAACGGTTAGAATATTATAATAAGCTTTACCTAATTAACTATATTTATCATAATATCTTACTCAGAAAGGGAAATATGAATTTATTTTTCTTTATTCTAGTACTAACTTAGACATCTAAAAAAATAACGATGTCTTAATAACTTTCACTATAAATTAGTTCATAGAATATACAACTAAGAGGAGATATAGTATGAAAATTAAATGCGAAAATAAAAAAGGTTTAATCGAAGCAGCTTTAGGGGAAAAAAAATCTGATCTTGTAATTGAGAACGTAAATTTAGTAAATGTATTCACAGGTGAGATTTACAAAGCCAACGTTGGTATTTATAAAGGCTTTATCTCACACATAGACTGTAACCCTGATGGTCTAAATACAAATGTCAAGAAAATAGAAGCAGAAAATCATTATGACGGACATGGACAGTACCTAGTACCTGGTTTCATTGATGCACATATACACATTGAAAGCACAATGATGACACCTAAACATTTTGGAGAAGCAGTTTTACCTTTTGGAACTACAACTGTAATTACTGATCCTCATGAAATAGGAAATGTATGCGGAATTGAGGGTGTAAAATACATGCAGGAATGTGGAAAAGAAGCTCCACTTAGAGAGTATTTATTAGCTCCTTCATGCGTGCCATCCCTTGTAGGCAAAGAAAATTCAGGCGCAGTTTTTACATATAAAGAAATAGAAGAACTGCTAAAAATGGATATGGTCATAGGGCTTGCAGAAGTAATGGACTTTGTTGGAGTAATAAATAATGATGATAGAATTTCAGACATACTTCAAGTAGTTGAAGACAAGGGTATGTTTATACAAGGTCATGCCCCTTTTGTAACTGGCAGAGAATTATCTGCTTATTTATGCGGCGGACCAACAACCGACCACGAATCTAGGGTTAATTCAGAAGCTCGTGAAAAAATGCGTTCAGGTATGTACGTAGATGCCAGAGAAAGCTCTATCTCAAAGGACGTTGCTGAAGTAGTAAAAAATATTAACGACTTTAGATATTTAACAAATTTAACTTTCTGTACAGATGACAAGGAACCTGCTGAAATACTTGAGACTGGACATATGAATGCAACTGTTATGAAAGCTATAAAGTGCGGTATGAATCCAATAGATGCCATAAGAAGTGCAACTTTAAATGTAGCTCGTGAAGCTGGCATAACAAATTTAGGAGCGATTGCCCCTGGTTATGCTGCTGATATGTTCCTCACAGAATCTTTACAAAAAATAGTACCCAGTGCTGTATTCTTCGGAGGAAAATTAGCTGCCGAAAATGGCAAATTAAAAGTAGCACCAAAAGAAAACAAGAACTTTAAAATAGAAAACACAAATACAATGTATGTAAATAATTTATCCGTAGAAGATTTCAAAATAAAAGCTCCAATTAAAGATGGAAAAATCAAAACAAACATCATTAAATACAGCAGTTTAATATCTGCTCAAACTGATTTAGATGTGATGGAACTTCCAGTTAAGGACGGATATATAAATATTTCTGACAACCCTGATTTGAAGTTCATAGCAGTAATAAATAGACATAAGGGCTTTAATACAAAAGGGTTCGGTATAGTTAGCGGGTTTGGAACTAAAACTGGAACTGTTGCAAGTACAGTAGCCCATGACTGTCACAATTTAATGATTGTTTATGATACTCCAGAAAATGCATATTTAGCTGCTGAGGATTTAATTAAAATAGGCGGCGGCATGTGCTGTGGCAAGGATAATAAAATTCTGGCACACCTAGCTTTACCTATAGCAGGATTAATGTCACCAAAACCTTGCAGTGAATTAGCTGTAGAAGTACAAAACGTAAAAAATGCTTTAATAGATTTAGGAATTAATGCTTCAGATGATCCACTTTTGCGTATAGCAACACTTGCTTTACCTGTAGTTCCAGATGTTAAGATGTCTGATTTAGGTATGATAAATGTATTTACACGTGAAATAATTCCTATGTTTTTGAAGTAACAGTGTTGAAACGATTTAGATTCTAATATTTATAAAATTCCGTAGGTACGGAGGAATTTCTTCCTTGCTTTACCCCTAAAATAAAGTAACAGTGTTGAAGGAACGATTTAAAAAAATTCTAATAAATCTTGATAAAAAAATAGTAAAATCCTTAGATATTTCAATTGTCTGAGCAGCTTTTCGGTGAGTTATTGAAATATCTTAGGATTTTACTATTTTTTTATCTTAGATTTATAGAACTTTTTTAACGTTCCAAAACACCGTTACTTTATATTCTGAACTTTTGTACTAGTTCGTTTAGCTTCAATGCAAGCTCAGCCTGATTTTGAGAAGTTTCTGCAACTTGATTTAATCCCTCACTAGCTTCTTCAATTCCACCGCTTATGCTGTATGTGTTTTCAGATACACTCTGAGCACCAGCTGATACATCCTGAACAGCATTACTTAAATCATTCATTGTATTATTAATTGCCTGTGCCATAGATGATATCTTGTCTGATGTTGAACTTATAAAATTACTATCTTCATAGTATCTGTCCCCTACTTTCTCTAAATCCTGAAGTTCAGGTTTTATATCCTCATTCACAAATGTCATAACATCACGGGCATTACTTGAAAGATTTTTAAATGCCATTTGTACTTTTTCAATTGTATTTTTTATGCTATCTACAGATTCTCCTACTTCCTCTGAAAGCTTCCTAACTTCCTCTGCTACAACAGAAAATCCTTTTCCAGCTTCTCCTGCCCTAGCAGCTTCAATTGCAGCATTTAATGCGAGTAAATTAGTTTGTTCTGCTATACTAGCAATAGATTCTGCCATTTGCCTTATTTCACTTACAACTTTTCCATCTTCTATAGATTTTAGTATCTCTCTTTCTTTATTCTTATAAATGTCATCCACACGCTGCACAGATTTTTTTCCACTGTTTTTAACTTCTACAGCTTTTTCTTTAGATGCATTTGAGTTATTGCTTTGATCCAATGTTTTATTTGATAATTCATCTATATTCGAATTAACTTCTTCTATAGATGCTGTCAATTCTTCAGATGATGAACTTGTTTTTTCAACTTGCTCTGCTATGTTTTTAGTTGATTCAGTTATATTCTCAAATTTTGAACTAAGCTCCTCAACTGTAGCTGAAAGTTCTTCACTTGAGGCACTTAAATCCTGAGAATTCTCCATAATAGTCCTTATAATATGTTGAACATTTTCCTGAGCTTTCATAAGGAAATTACTTGTATCTCCAAATTCATCTTTTCTATCAACTTTAAGTACAAAAGAAAAATCATAATTAGCCATTTTTTTAGCAGAATCATTTATTCTTTTTAAACACCCTTTAATATCCCTCGTTAAAGTAGTAGAAATTAAAACTGATATTATTAGTCCTAATACTATCACAATAATTAATAGCTTAATAAAATTTGAACATGTAGCTAAATTATCACGATTGTCCTGTTTAGCTTCATTTGAATTATCATTTATAAGCTTGTTTATTTGATTAAATAAAGCCTGTCTACTTTGACTATTTCCCTTGTTCAATTTTTCTGCTTTATCAAAATCATTTTGAGCCACAGCTTCTACAGTTTTGTTAGATACATCTAAATATTTTTCATTAATTTCTTTTACATTTTCCCAAATATTCTTACTAGCATCATTTTGAGGCAAAGCATCATATTTTTTAACAAATGTACTAATTTCCTTCTCATCCTTTTCTATCTGGCTCTTAGCTTCAGGCATCATTGAAGGATCTTTCTGATATACTAACTTTAATAAATCTGCCCTTACTTCTGTCAGATCCTGCTCTGTTTTAGTTAAGTAATACACTTTTTTCAAGTTTGAATTATACATTTTATTAGATCTAGCACTTACTTTTTCTAAGTTTATAATTGCCATTACACCAACTACCGCAATTAATGCCATCATAATCAAAAATGAAATATACAATTTAATGCCAACTTTTAAGTCTTTTATAATTTTCATGTTCTTCTCCCCTTATTATACCTTTTTAAAATACGTATATATTATCGTTCTCCTAAATAGGTTACTTTATCTCACAATTTTAACCATTGTTAATGAGGTTTGACATAAAAATTGCATTAGTGTTATATTTTGTATTAAGGCTTTCTTCCAATAAAAGAAAAACTTTCTCAGTGCCTACAGAATTTTATAAATCATAAGGACTAAATCTTAAATTTTTGTACTAATTCATTTAATTTCAATGCAAGTTCAGCCTGACTTTGAGAAGTTTCTGCAACTTGATTTAATCCCTCACTAGCTTCTTCAATTCCACCGCTTATGCTGTATGTGTTTTCAGATACACTCTGAGCACCAGCTGATACATCCTGAACAGCATTACTTAAATCGTTCATTGTATTATCAATTGCCTGTGCCATAGATGATATCTTGTCTGAAGTTGAACTTACAAAATTACTGTCCTCATAGTATCTGTCCCCTACTTTCTCCAAGTTCTGAAGTTCAGGTTTTATATCATCATTCACAAATGTCATAACATCACGGGCATTACTTGAAAGATTTTTAAATGCCATCTGTACCTTTTCAATTGTATTCTTTATGCTATCTACAGATTCTCCTACTTCTTCTGAAAGCTTTCTAACTTCCTCTGCTACAACAGAAAATCCTTTTCCAGCTTCTCCTGCCCTAGCAGCTTCAATTGCAGCATTTAATGCAAGTAAATTAGTTTGTTCTGATATACTAGCAATAGATTCTGCCATTTGTTTTACTTCATCTACAACTTTTCCATCTTCTATAGATTTTAGTATCTCTCTTTCTTTATTCTTATAAATGTCATCCACACGCTGCACAGATTTTCTTCCACTATTTTTTATTTCTACAGCTTTTTCTTTAGATGCATTTGAGTTATTGCTTTGATCTAATGTTTTATTTGATAATTCATCTATATTAGAATTAACTTCTTCTATAGATGCTGTCACCTCTTCAGATGATGAACTTGTTTTTTCAACTTGCTCTGCTATGTTTTTAGTTGATTCCGTTATATTCTCAAATTTTGAACTAAGCTCCTCAACTGTAGCTGAAAGTTCTTCACTTGAGGCACTTAAATCCTGAGAATTTTCCATAATTGTCCTTATAATATGCTGAACATTTTCCTGAGCTTTCATAAGGAAATTACTTGTATCTCCAAATTCATCTTTTCTATCAACTTTGAGTACAAAAGAGAAATCATAATTAGCCATTTTTTTAGCAGATTCGTTTATCTTTTTTAAGCATCCTTTAATATCCCTCGTTAAATTAATAGAAATTAAAACTGATATTATTAATCCTAATACTATCACAATAATTAATAGTTTAACAAAGTTTGAATATGCAGCCAAATTATCCTTATTGTCCTGTTTGGCTTCATTAAAATTACTATTTATAAGCCTATTTATCTGATTAAATAAATCCTCCCTAAGGTCATTATTTCCCTTATTCAATTTTACTGCTTTATCAAAATCATTTTGAGACACAGCCTCTACAGTTTTTTCAGATATGTCCATATAATTATCCTTAGTTTCTTTTGCTTTTTCCCAAGCGTTCTTACTAGAATCCTTCTGAGACAGGGCATCATATTTTTTAGCAAATGTACTAATTTCCTTCTCATCCTTTTGCATCTGACTCTTAGCCTCAGGTACCATTGATGCATCATTTTGATATACTAGCTTCAATAAGTCTGCCCTTACTTCTGTTAAATCCTGTTCCGTTTTAGTTAAATAATAAACTTTTTTCAAGTTTGAATTATACATTTTATTAGATCTAGCACTTATCTTTTCTAAGTTTATAATTGCCATCACACCAACTACCACAATTAGTGCCATCATGATCAAAAATGAAATGCATAACTTATTCCCAACTTTTAGATTTTTTACAATTTTCATGTGTTTCACCCCTTATTATACATTTTCAAGCATACCTATTATCGTTTTATTTTGCAGTTACTTTAATTTACACCTTAGCCCATTCTCAATACAACTTGACATAAAAATTGTATTAGTGTTATATTTTGTATTGAGACTTTCTTCTAATAAAGGTCTGAAAATTTAAAATATTAAAAGCTCAAATAAGTAAAGGTGTGATTAAAATGGCATTAAGGCAAATTAGACTTTTAGGTGATGATATCTTAAGAAAAAAAAGTAGAGATGTTGAAGTAGTAGATGATAAGATAAGACAAATTCTACAAGATATGTTAGATACTCTTCATAATACAGATAATGGAGCAGCAATAGCAGCACCTCAGATAGGAATACTTAAAAAACTTGTGGTAATAGATGCACATGATACTGTTTTAAAATTAGTAAATCCAAAGATTGTAAAAAAAGAAGGATCTCAAGAAGTGGTTGAAGGATGCCTCAGCATTCCAAATAAGTTTGGAAAATTAACGCGTCCTGAAAAAGTAACAGTAGAAGCATTAAATGAAAATGGTAAAAAAATAACCATAACTGGTACGGGCTTTCTTGCAAAATGTCTCTGCCACGAAATAGACCACTTGTATGGAATTTTGTTTATTGATTTCGTCACAGAATACGTAAAGTAAAAAAATATTAATAAATTTATGTCATTAAAATGAAGCCAAAGTATAACTTAATAGTTTAACTAGTTTTTCCATAACAGTATGATAAGACATTAAACAGTATGTTTTATCATACTGTTTTTTTATGGTTATCTAAAGTTATCTGTCATAATTATGTACTTAAAATGATAAGTTATCCCATAAAATTCTCCTCTATAATCATAATTAAAGGAGGATATCTTTGGTTTAAACCTGTAAATGAAAAATTTACTTGTGTAAAAACTAATTAACAACTGAAATTTTATCAGCTTGTCTTTGCAGAATTTCTGCAACTAATGAAGTTAAACATTAAATCAATTGAAAAACGTGCGCATAAATTGTAAAATATAATTATTAAAGAATAATATGTAAAAGGTGGAGTAAAAATGAAAAGAAAATTTATAGCTGGGCTAATAGCTGTTGCTTTAACAACAACATGTATTGGAATTAATAATAGTGTAAAAGCAAGTGCACCATCTAATATGGTCGGCGTAAGTTACTCAGGACATGTACAAAACATAGGTTGGCAAACTCCTGTAAGTGATGGACAAGAAGTAGGTACAGATGGTAAAGGTCTTAGGGTTGAGGCATTAAAATTAAATTTGACCAATGCACCTAAAGGAGCTTCTATAGAATATCAAGCACATGTTCAAAATATAGGCTGGCAGGACTGGAAACAAGATGGACAGGAAGCTGGCACAGATGGTAAAAGTTACAGAGTTGAAGCTTTAAAAATAAAACTTAAAAATATGCCAGGATACAGTGTAGAATATAAGGCTCATGTACAGAATGTCGGCTGGCAGGACTGGGTATCAGATGGACAAGAAGCCGGTACAGATGGTAAAAGTCTTAGAGTTGAAGCTTTGGAAATTAGGATTGTTAAAACATCCAATACAACTGTGGGCGTAAATTATTCAGGACACGTACAAAATATTGGATGGCAGAATGCGGTAGAGAATGGACAGATTGCTGGAACAGAAGGACAAGGCTTAAGGGTTGAAGCTTTGAAGCTTAATCTTGAAAATGCACCAGCAGATGCACATATAAAATATCAAACTCATGTTCAGAACATAGGTTGGCAGACTCCTGTAAGTGATGGACAAGAAGGTGGTACAGATGGCAAAGGTTACAGAGTTGAAGCTATAAAAATTGCACTTGAAGGTAAAGGTATGTCAGGATATTCAGTGCAGTATAGAGCACATGTACAAAATATAGGCTGGCAGAAATGGGTACGTGATGGTCAAGAAGCTGGTACAGACGGTAAAGGTCTTAGAGTTGAAGCTATTGAAGTAAGAATTGTCTGGACTGGACATGATGCTACCCCAGTTGATTTTATACCAGTAAATAATACTCCAGAACCAACACCAACAGATAATGGTGACCATGCAGTATTACCAACAGGTATTAACGGAGCCGGCTATGAATATAAGGGTACTCCTCTTAATAATTATACATTATCAAATGAAGTAAATGATGCTATTGGAAAAACTAAAAATCCTAGTACTACCTATGTAGATAGTGATGGAAAAACATATCCTAATTCAGAAGGTAAAACTGGAACGATATATGATATTGCAGCTTTATATAGTGACGGATACTCTACAGGTGAAATTACAGAGGAGAAAATGAAAAATAGTATAGTCGGTGATTATATAGATAACGGAAAAGGATTATATAAGATTAATGGATCTTATTATAAATTAGCAGGAATTTATAAAGAAAGTACTAAACTTGATAGTAATAATGTAGATAAACTTTCAACTGCAGCTAAAACCTTAAATACAAAATTTATAAGTAATGCAGATCCAGAACAAACATATGATAGAATATATGTTAATTATGAAGGAAACACAAATGAAATTGTTAGGGTTGTAGTATATTTTACACCAGCTAATTAGAGATAAAAATATATTTAAGAATCTAAAACTCATGGATATTAATTATCCGTGAGTTTTTTTATGACAGGAGGCACTAAAATGAAATTCAATAAGAAATTTAAAAAAATTACTGTTTCTATAATTAGTTTCTTAATACTAGTTGGAATAGTTACAACTAAAACTTATGCTAGTAATCCATTCATGCCATCACCAGAAATAGATGGATGGCAAAATAAGAATGCTCCTAATGTAAATGGTTCTGCTGTAGAACATAACGGACTTAGAATAAGAAATACTGTTTGGTGCAAGCCCGGAGATGTACTTGGAGTCACCGCATGGGGAAAAGTAAGATGGAAACAATCAGGTGATTGGGATAATACAATAAGCAATTCATATTTAACTTTAGATGGTACTGATAATTTTAGTAAATGGTATATCTATGGTAAAGAGCCGAGAAATCTAGATTCAAATAGAGCGGAATTGGTTGCTGATAACTCAACAGATGATGTGATCCCTGTAGATGCTGAAATAGGACATAGTTCAGCTAATGCATCAGATGGATGTTGGCACTGCGGCAATTTATTTTGGCTAAAATTTAATGATAATAATAATGATAGAACGTATTACCCGAGATGCAACTTTGTTACATTCAATGGTAATTGGCTAGCTGATGAACATAATGTATCTTCTTGGCCGCAGTCCATAGAAACTATCAAAACAGATGGAAAAGCTCCTATTGTTACTATTGATCCAATATGCCATAGCTGGACAAACCAAAGTATAAATATAGGTGTTAATATACTTGACAGCGGCTGTGGTGTACAGAAATACAGATATTCAATATGTAAAAATGGTATATGGCAGGATTATGACTGGATATATGCTAAGGATCACTCAGATTTAAGTAATGCTAAATTTGTTAAAAGTGCTAGTAATGCACCAGAACAAATATCTAGTTCAGAAAATAATATAAATAACAGCATTACCTTATCAGGACAGGGAATATATCAAGTTAAAGTTCAAGCTGTGGACAACTTAGGAAATACTTCTGATTGGCAAACAAGTCAAAACTATTGCATTGACACCACTCCACCTACAGGAATCTATACACATAAAAGTATATCAAGTAATTCCGCAACATTAAACTTTAAACCTTATGACGAAGGCGGTTCAGGTGTTTTGCTCTGGAGATATAGATTGTCTCAAGATAATGGTACAACCTGGGGAGACTGGAGTAATACCATAGATGGAGATGCTGCAAAAGATATATCATTAGAAAACAGTGGAAAATATAAAATCCAGTCCGAGATAACTGACAAAGCAGGTAATATGAGTGACATTTACAGTGAAACCTATAACCTTGAAGATTCTATCACAGTTAAAGCTTCTGTAGCTCCAAATCCAGCAAAACAGGGTCAGCAGATAACCTTTAACATAAACACTACTGGTAATGCAAAATATCTCACAATTTATATGCCAGTAGAAATAACTTCTGTGGATACTTCTGGCACTATCTTCCCTATAAACAAAACTATAAAAGAAGAACAAAATCACAGCGAAAAAATTCAATACGTAATTCCGCTGAAAGCTCAACAAAGCATGCGAAAAAATGACGGTAGAATAAGAGAACCTTATAAAGTAATTATAATTGCAAAAAAGCAGGATGGAAAAACTGCAAAAACCTCAGTGGATTTAGACATAAGCGGTAATGTACTAGATAGAATAAAAACAGAAATCATAGGTACCGGATATGATAAAGGGAAATAACATTGATTTGTAACATTAAAAAAATTCTATAAATCTAGGGTAAAAAAATCTTAAAATCCTAAGAGTTTTCAATAACTCACTAACGTTCAGACAAATTGAAAACTCTAAGTATTTTAAGATTTTTTTACCAAGATTTATAGGATTTTTTTAAATCGTTACTTCATCAATGTTATTTCCCTTTTGAAGAAAAGCAAGGAAAAAATTCCTCTGTTACTACGGAATTTTGGGCATAAAATTATTTAATCTTTAATTACAATTAATAACTTTAGTTTCTTAATTAAAAATCTTAAAATTCTATTACCTCACATTATTTATTAAATCTGTATATACATTATTAAACTAAACAAAATTAAACTTATAATATTATATATATGAAATTTTTTTATATACTCACCGCTCCTATCACAATTTTCATTACTGTATATTTTATATGAGATAAGACTTGCAAGTGATGCAATTATAGTTCCCATTCCACCAACATTCACCCCTAGAAGTACTTCCTTCCAGTTATTAGTGAAGCATGAAACAAGTATAGAACAAGGAACATTACTAATAACCTGACTGAGAACTATAGAAGATATATATGGCATATGCGGTATTTTCAGAAAGATTCTAAGTTGTGCCTGTACAAATTCAATATTTGATATATTCCCAATGAACACAAAAAATCCTACAAAAGTAGCTAATAAAAAATAATCTACTTCCTTTATAAGATGCCTGTCCAAAATAAAAACAAAAACTATCACTGTTGCAAAAGTATATACATAATTTATTAGGTTAAATACTGAAGCTGTTATGATTAAAAATAAAATCAAGTAAATACACGTTCTTTTTTTATCTTCAATATGCACTTTTTGAGTAGAAATTTTTATTCTCTTTCTTGGAGTCCTTCTATTCAAAATTAAAAGCCATAAAAATCCTAAAAGAACAAATGGCGTGGTTACAGAAAAAAACTCTATACCACTAAGCTTATAATGGGTAAATAAAAATAAATTTTGAGGATTGCCCATAGGCGTAAGGCTACTTCCTATATTAGCCGCAAGAGTTTGGATTATAATTGTCTTCATTGGATCTATTCTAGCACTTTTTAGTGTGAGAATCGCCAGAGGAACAAAGGTTAAAAGGGCCACATCATTAGTCACAACCATTGATGAAAAAAATGTTACAACTATAAAAACCAAAGAGACCACTCTTGTATTTTTGCACCTAGTTAAAATCTCCACTGCTATTTTGTCCATAACTCTTAGTTTTTCAAATGCTGCAACTATTATCATTAAATTAAATAGCAAAACAAGCACTTTGAAATTTATATAATCAAGCTTAGGTCTTACTACTAAAGAAGATGCAGCCGCTAAAATAACCGCAGCTGTAAATACCTTTTCCTTTGCCAATTTTTCTTTAATTGCATTTAAATAATTAGTTTTTATCATTGCTTAATTACCTTTATCATATTTAAATTTTTTTGCTTATAGTCATTATTACTATCTTTATTATAATAGATGACCTAATCAAAAACATACTGTTAACATTTTATTCTTAACATAAGGATATTTCAACCAAAATAATTCTTTTATAGAAAAAACTTTATGTTAGTTTATTAATCACCCTTTTATACTTTAAATTATATAGAGTATCACCTTATCTCTAAATATGTTTTCTATTTGATCTGTAAAAAACTCCTTCATATCTTGTAATTCCTCTTTACTATAAACAAACTTTCCGTACCCAAACTGTCCATATTTATATTTTCTCTCTTCATCTACCATTGGCAAAGTTGTTTCTGGAAATACCTCTAATATTATATTTTTTGCCCTGGTAGTGTACCTATGAGATATGATTTCAAAAGTTATAGGATATTCTAAATCCTCTGGAAGCTTGGAATTTAAATCTAAAAGCATTTCCTTGTAATCTTTCTTCCACCCTTCATACAAAAATACTGGTGCTATTATATACCCTATTCTGTACCCTGCTTTTGCTACCTTTACACTAGCTTCTATCCTCTTATTAATAGGAGCAGTTTTATTTTCGTATTCAGTTATAACTCTGTCAGTGTTTACGGTAAATCTTATTTCTGTATTGCCGTTATGCTTTGCACCTAGCAGTGTATCTACATCATTAAATTTTGTAACAAATCTAAATCTTCCTCTGTCACTATTTCCAAAAAACTCTATACTTTTCTTTAAAATATTAGTATATGGCTCAATAGGTACAGGATCTGAAGTAGCTGCACCTTCAAATATAGTCGTTTCTGGCAATCTCTCATCTATATATTTTTGAGCCGCATTTAGTATATCATCTATATTCACATTAACTTTTATATATGGCTTATCACCTAAATTGGTGTTTAAATAGCAATATTCACACTGTCCAATACATCCCGATACAAGTGGCAGCTGATAATGAGCTGAAGGCTTACAGGATTGAAATTTCAAACCCTTTTTCACTCCAACCACTAAAGTATTTTTGCCTTCTCTATAAAAGTCATATAAATTTTCACCTGGAATATGCTGCTTTACTTTATTTGATGATAAATTTACTATCTCAATATTTGGCTTACCATTAAACCTATTATATATATTTTGACCTATCTCATAATCTAGAGAATTTTTTTCAAATATTATTCTTTTAGGAATAAACATATTTTTTATTTTAGAGAGCTAACTTCTCTATTCCTCCTTAATTTTTACTTTTTCTAACTGGATTATATTTAGACTTATCCTTTTCAGATGGATCTATATATTCATAATCCCCTTTATCGTTTTTCTTTAAACCAAGTGATGCCATCTGTTTTTTAGTAACTTTTAATTTACTGCTCATAATTTACTCCTCCCTTCATAATCTCTATACTCCGCTATTTAATAGATGCTTCATAAATTTCCTTAATTGAACTTAGCAGCACTTCATTAAATTCTTCATCAGTTTGCTTTACGCTTAATCCCTGCAGTAGTGCTCTCGAAAAGCTGGCAATTAGTCCATGATTAAATGCTAACTTTTCATTTGCTTCACTCTGGCTGTACCCACCAGATAAGGCTACAACCCTTACAACATGTGAATCCTTCATTAAATCGCTATAAAAATTATCCTCCGACGGTATTGACAGTTTAAGCATAACTTTTGTTTTTTCATCAAGCTTTGATAACTGTTTTAAGATTTCAAGCTTCAAAAGCTTTTCTGATTCTTCTTTATCAATGCTGTGGATATCGACTTCAGGTTCAATAATTGGAATTAGTCCAGCCTGAAAAATCTGTCTTGCAACTTCAAATTGCTGCTCCACAACCATTTTAATTCCTTGAGAGCTAGCCTCTTTAATAACAGAACGCATTTTAGTTCCAAAAATATTTTTTTCTACAGCTTCCTTTAAAATATCTTTTAGATTAGTTATTGGCTTCATAAGCTGTACACCATTTTTAAGATCAGCTAATCCTTTATCAACTTTTAAAAATGGTACAATATTTTTCTTATTCCACAGATAATCAGCAGTGTATTCACCATCAATAGTACGATTCATTGTACCTTCAAACAGTATGGCACCCAAAATATACTTTGAACTAAAAGCAGTACTTTTTATAATACGTTTTCTC
The DNA here is from genome assembly GCF_001705235.1 of Clostridium pasteurianum. Classification (NCBI taxonomy): domain Bacteria; kingdom Bacillati; phylum Bacillota; class Clostridia; order Eubacteriales; family Clostridiaceae; genus Clostridium; species Clostridium pasteurianum. The sequence continues at coordinate 3,272,425 of NZ_MCGV01000001.1, read as the reverse complement.
ATTTCGTGTACTAAATAAAACATCTCTTTATCATTAGAATAACTACTCTGTGAAATTCCATACTGCATTAATGCCTTAGGTGTACTTCCTCCGCTTTGATCCAGCGCCGCAATAAATCCCTTGTCATTATGCATTCTTTGCATTTGCTTTTCATTCATTATGTCTAGCCTCCTCTTTATTCAAAACTCCAATTTAAATCATTCTAAATTATAATTTTCATTAATTAGTATGTATAAAAAAAACTACAGATATGCCTGTAGTTTTTTTTATATTTTTAAAATCTTAGCCCAATATAACTTTAACAGCATCCCTTTTAGCTTTATAATAATCCTTACCAGCTTGAGACATTTTATTATAGCTTCTTTCAAGTTTATTTTTCACAAATTCAGTACCATCGTCAATATTTAATTTTTTCTGAACAAATACTAAATAAAATAATGACGGCAAAGCATCATAATGAGAAATGGCATCAGCATCAGCAATACACCTTTCTTCTACAGTTTTCTTTTCTCTTAACACACTTCCACGATGATTTAATATGCATAACTTAACAAGCTCAATTTTATCTTCCGGATAGTCATATTTTTTCAGTATAGTTTCTGCCATAGCTGCTCCATGAATGTGATGTTTTTCATAAAGCTTATAATCCGTAATCGATGCTATATCATGAAGCCAGCCTGCTATTTCACAAACCTCAACATCCGCATTATATACCTTTGCAAGTTCAACAGCATTTTTTGCCACACTTTTAATATGTTCATAAATTCCATACCCGAAAGAATTATTGGGACTTTCACAGCGCCTCTTTATATCTTCTTTTATTTCATCAATCATACCCATTTATCTTACCTCATTTCAAATCAATAAATATCTATATAATTAAATATATCAAACATGTGTTCGTATATCAATAGTCATTTGAACATTTGTTCTGTTTTGGAGCTTTAAAAAAACCTACAACTGTCATATCAATCAGTTGTAGGCTTAAATAAAAAAACAATATGCCAATCTCTATTTGCAATTTTCAAATCCTTGATCTTTTAAAACAGGGCAAACCTTTGGATAATAATTATACTGATAAACACTCATTGTCTGTCTGCTCCAGTTTACTTCCTGAGTTCTTCCAATATCTTTAAGATAAGCAGCCATTTCTTTATCATACTCAATTATAGTATCTTTAATATTTTCATTGTTATATTTTTCATTATGTCTGTATGCGGCCTTTGGCATTCTAGGCTTTAGTTTAGAATTATCTGAAGGATATCCAGCTGCCACCCCTAAAATTGGGAATGTATATTTAGGTAATCCAAGAAGCTTTATAACTTCATCAGGATTTCTTCTAATTCCACCAATTGGAACAATTCCAAGTCCAAGTGATTCTGCTGCCGTCATAAGGTTTTGTGCGGATAGTCCTGCATCAACTGAAGCCACCATTATTGACTCAACACTTTCAGTTATCTTCATTGGCAGTCCAGTTATTTCTGAAGCAATTTTTATTTTATTGAAATCCGCTATAAATACAAAAAATACAGGAGCCGCAGCAACCCATGTTTGTCCTCCAGTAAGCTCTGCAAGTTTTTCTTTTGTCGCCTTATCTTTAATAACTATTAGACTTGTCTGCTGTCCGTTAATTGAGTTTGGTGCTGCCTGAGCTACATTAACAAGCTCATTTATTATTTCTTCGGATACCTCTTCGTTTGTATAATTTCTTATAGATCTATGATTTTTCATTGTATCAATTACTTTATTCATATATATCACTCCAATATAATATTATTTTTTAGTCAATTGCAAATGCTGCAACAATTAATATAACTAACATTTTGCTAATTATGTATATAACCCAAATGTATCATTGTATTTAAAATTAATTAATAATTGTTATCTGTCAATAATTATTATAATACAAAGCATATTTAAATTCAACATTTGATTTAAATAAACTCTTCAAATAAAAATCACAATATACTAAAATCGTATCTTCCTGTTATTTTCATTAAATATTGTTTCCAGCTAAAGAGGATTCATTCACACTTTATTCCGTTTTTTATCATATACTTAAATAAAAAAATAGCCGCAACTTATTTCTTATAATTAAAGTTGCAACTATATATTAATTATTTTATGTAATTTTAGTGCAGTTGCAATCACAAGCTTATTCATATACTTTCTCTAGTACAATTCCTTCCTTAAAACCTCCACGATCTTCTCTTTTCTGAGTTCTCTTTTTCATCAAATCCTCTTCGCTGTACCCCATGTTTTCTGCTAGTCCAAATAATACTTCCATAACATCTGCTAATTCCTCTAGATTCTTATCTTTTAGAAATTCATTTACTTCTTCTTTTAGTTTTGTCTCTAGTAACTTATAATGTTCGTCTTTATTGGCTTTTCTTATATCAAACTTCTTCCCTGAAGCCTCTATTATTTCCGGTATTTTATCACGAACCAATTTGTTGTAAACCTTCATTATTATCTCCCTCTTCTACGTATCTCTTCTAACAAGGTTATTAATCTGCTTGTTTCTATATATCAAGTCGTCCCTTTTAGTAAATCCGCATTTTTCCCAAAAGTGATTTCCAGTCTTATTGCGCGAAAACACCACAAGTGCAGCTTTATTAATGCCTTCTTCTTCTAACGCTGTAAAAGCGGCATTCATGAGAGCACTGCCTATACCTTGTTTTTGTTCAGATACTGCAACTGCTGTGTGATAAATATATCCTCTTCTCCCATCATGTCCACTAATTATAACGCCAACAATTCTGTTTTCCTTCACCGCTACGAAACATGTTTTAGGATTCCTTTTTAAGTATTTCTCCATGCCATCTCTTGAATCGTCAAGATCATTTAGTCCCATCCCTGGTGTGTTTATCCAGAGTTCATAAACTTTATCATAGTCATCAACAGTCATTGTTCTTATTTGCATTTTAACACCTTCCTTCAGGGTTTATGCTATAGCTTCAAAATACATTTATTCATATAAAATTCCCATACAAATTTAATTTTTATATTTCATAATTTCTTTTACAAATTTTCTTGGAGATTTTCTAAATATATTTAGTTCCAATTTTCTTTTAAGTATTCCTGAAGAATATACTTTTAGCAAGCCATCCGAAAAATATATATCCATATCAGCAAATGAAAAAACATTAATCTTGTTCTCTTTATCACTGCTTTCAGCAAAACATTTAACTTCTTTATTTAAATTCACAAGTTCAACCCAAAGTCTGAATTCATCAAAAGATTTTATGCAAAGTTCAGAAAGTGTCCTTGCATTTTTAAGTAAATATTCTGTGGTATACATATTTTTTCTAAATGGGAATCCTCCATTTTCAATTTTTCTTTCAAGCTTTTTTATAGGTTTAAGATTAAATTTAATATATAATTCATCATCATTCCCACTTTTAACAGGAATTTCTGTTATTTCTTTTCTCTTCATTATCTTATAACTTAACACATCTCCATAATATAAGATTCCAGAATCACCTTTAAACTTAGCTTTTGATTGATATATAGCAACTTGTTTAATTAAGTGTTTATCCAAATCTACATTTTTAAGAGGTATATGATAAAATTTATGTTCTATGATTTTTTTAAGTTGCTCCTTTGAACTTAAATTTCCAACAAGAATATTTCTATCTTTAAAATAATTATCCTTAATATAATATTCTCTTCCATATTGATCTAAATTTCTTTCGAAAGAAGAAAAATGAGATTCTTTTATGAGTTCATCTAAAAACATTTCCATAAGTTTTGTAGCACTTGGTAAAAATGGTATACCGCCTATATTAACCTTTTCAATGCTTTTATAAAAAGGATGCTTCATATATTCATCTTCATTACTATATGGAAATAAAACAAAAGCTCCTATTATACTTCTTTTAGGTTGTAATGAACTTCCTTCTTCATAAATAATTGCATCCCTATATTTATGCATTGTATTTATATCCTCTTCTTTAGGTCCATGTTTATACCTATCAAGCTTGTATTTTGCATCAAATATGTACTTGTATTGAGCTTTACTTCCGTTTTTATTTACAGAAAGAACATTATCAGGTTTTTGTCCAACTGTTTCAGATTTCATCTTAGAATTATAGAAAAGATCAAATTTTTCACCAGTATCTACATTTTCATATGTTACTTTTGATTCCTTACCTTTTTTAATCGAAACAAAAATTCCATTGTTATTTATTTTAATGGTATCATTAGAAATTAGCTTATACTTTTTTCTTAAGATTCCATTTAATTTTATAAAGCACCAATACTCGTATAGAAGTGGCAAATCCTTTATTTCTATTTTAAACAAATCACTTTTTAAAGTTAATCCTTTTTGGAGCATTAAATAATATTTATAAACTTCTCTATAACCTAAAGCCATTTTAAAAACCATAGAGGAAATTTCCGAATATCTGTATTCTCCAACGTTCTTTAAAAATGAAGAATTTAAAATATTTACTAATCCATTTATATATGTACTAAGCTCTTCTATGAAAATCTCATCCGTCTTTCTGCCAATTTGCATATACCTTTTTCTTAAAAACTTTAATTTAAAAATAATTTTTTCTATTATAAATTTTAAAAATCTATTTTCAATGGTATCCTCAGTAACTTTCTTATTTACGACAAGCGCCCTTATTGGAACTAATTTTTTATTCTTCTTTATAAAACTATCTGGTCTTTTCTCAAGCCATTTAGTAGTTTCTATTGTTTGATTTTTTATCTTATGAAAAGGAACCACGGAAGTTTCCTTTGTTAAATTATGATATGGATTTCTTATTATTATGTTAATCGCTTTTATTAATTTTCCATATATATATTGCAGTATACTGTAATATTCAGTTAATGTTGTATTTTTCTCATTATTTAATGTTCCTAATGAATAAGTTTTCTTAAGGAAATCAAAAGCTAAATTATAAATTTCTTCATTTATATCATTTAATATGTTTATATAGTCTTTTCTATAGTCAATTTTTGAAGGGAATATTTCTAATCTTACACATAAATTTTTTATACCATTCACTTTTACTTCTAAATTAGAATAACCTATTTCACCGCCGAAATTTATAATTCCACTTAAACTTCCACTTCTATTTTTAGTTATCTTATCTCTTATATATTGGCTTTCATTATAAAATTCTAAATTTTTGTTGTTACCTTTACTTTCTATAATTACTTCATAGTTTTCATATTCAAAAAAATATACCTTTTCATCACTATAATTTGATACCTTACCGGAACACGTAACTTCATATCCATTCCTATCAATATCACAATTATTCATTTCAAAATTTCTATTCTTACCCTTTATAGTAAAGTAAAGTTCATCTGTCTCTAATGAAATAAGATCCTCTTTATCAGTTCCAGAAGGTTGTGAAGCCATCATTATGAAACCTCCTGATCATTTGTAAAAGTTTTTCTAATGTTTTTTTATATTTAACTTCGCTCTTTATATAATTTTCCGCAGCTTTTATGCTTTCTTCATCCACATAATCACCTTTTAAAATATCGTCATTTTCATCAGTAAAATACTTAAAAAGTTCAACAAGTGTATTTTCAACTTCATTACTACTGCCTTGAATTCTAGGCAGTATCTTTTGCTTAACAGCATAATCGAAAGCTTTTTCCTCACCCATAATATCATCCTTAACAGCATTTACAACATAAAAACATATTTCATCTCTAATTCTATAGGCAATCTGCATATTAGATTTTTTAAGTATTTCATTTATTTTCTTAAGTTTATCAATAACATCTTTAACCTCTTTTTTATAATCTACACATTGCACTAACTTTAAAAAATTTGCCTTTAAAAATTTGTTGCTATAACATCTATCTTTTATTTTTACATTATAATCTTCAAAATTAAAGTCCAATTTAATGTTATCAAACTCTATAGTATTGGCTCTATCCAGAACCTTTTTACTGAACGGAAAAGTCGTCTCGTCCATATTAACAGTACCAACTATGTATAAATTTTCTGGAATGTATAAGTCACCATAAGTTTTTAAAGTTTCAGCATTTGATCCCAATAATTCTTTCCTAATAATTTTATCAGTTTTTATTTCTCCATCAATTAATTTTCTTGATTCAATTATTGAAAGCATATCACTAAAATAGTATTCCACTCTGGCAAGATTCATTTCGTCTAAGCATACAAAATAAGGTCTTTCTTTATTTTCTGAAGCCTCTTTTATTATATTTGTAAGTATTCCCGGCTGAAACTCACCTTCTATATTTCTATATCCTATTAATTCAGAAGAATCCGACCAATCTGGCTTTACAGGTACAAGAGTATATCCTTCATTTTCTTTATTTGCTCCAATAGAATTAGCGAAGCATTCAACGAAATTACTTTTTCCTGTGCCAGATATTCCATATAAAATTACAAATGGCTTTGATTTTAAACTAAGGTACATATCTTCAATTAACTCTCCGTCATAATAATAGCTTTTTGATGTTATATTTTCTTTTATGTATTCAAGCACATCCTTAGGTTTAAAATTATCCTCTAATTTCATAATTTCTCCTAACTGTTTTTCATCATAATATTTTTTTAACTTGTACTGAAGTATATCAAGCATCATATTCTTATCTTTTTCATCAAGTGTATTCCATAGTTCACTGTTAAAACTTAAGAATTCCTTATCTTTTTCTTTCGTTATATACATAAAATTTTTCCCATTGATTTTTTCGTATGGAGTTCCCCTCATAACCTTCTTAACAACTTCCAATGATAAAGTTTTTATTTGCTTTTGGATATCAGAATCTTCTGTTTCAGCCTTTACTCCTTTCTTATACCTATTAATATACATACTCATTATGTCAGTGCAAACATCATCAAATATGGCCTTTCCACCTTCATTAGCCACCTTTAAAAGTGAAATAAGAAGAACTAACTTGTATGATTTTTGATATTTAGGAACAAGATTTTCTTCCTTTGTTCCTATGTATTTAAAAAAATCTCTTTTAATATCTATTACCCTTCCTACACCTGATGCATTTTCCTCAACTGATTTTTGGTATTCTAATTCATCTTGAAATACATAATTTTCATCCTGTATTAATTTTACTCTTATAATATTAGGTTTGTCCGTTTTATAAAATTCAATATACTCCTGCGGCTTTGGTATATCTGGATTTTCATTATAGGTAAAAATGTATTTATGACTTTTAGGAAGAACTTTTGACAAGTAATCTTTCATTTCTTTTCTGAAATTTATTTGATATACGTTATCTCTTTTTACTTGATTAACCCTCCTAATTACAGCCTTAAAAGTATCATTTTTTATAATAATACTTATATTTTCACTTTGTCCTTTTTCAAATTCTTTAGCTTGAGTTATTGACATAAACTTTTCTACTAATCCATTGGGTATAGTCGTCCCATCTTTAAATATTGATTTGTCAATTGATTTTTTCCCTAGTATATTTTCTTCATTTGTATCTATCCAACTTCCAACTTTACTTTCCATATTATCACCTGATTAATAAATTAATTAAGTTTAACTTCTAATTTTTGAGTTTATTATATTTCTCCATTCATTAATAGCAATCCTGCTAAAACCTTGTCTTCTATAATTCCTATTGGCCATCCCATTTTATCTTTAATTTTTTTTATATAATTCATCAAACTTTCAGAACACCTTTTCGCAGTAACAAAAACCACAACACAATTACTGAATTCAGCATATGGTTTTATTATTTGATATGCAACATTTATCGGCACAGAATTTTGTAGTATCTCAACACCTGATTTGAATGGCATACATAAATATATTTTTTTACCATGATAAATAATTGGTACTTCCATATCTGAAATTTCAAAAACACCATGAGGTTTTGACGCTTCCCTGTCAAGAATCCTTTTGCTTACACCTTTAATTGTATGTGAAAATCTTGCACGAAGCTCACAGTCTTTTAACAATTTTAATTTATCAATATCACTTTGTTTGACACTATTAACATTGATTTTTTCAATATTAAAAACATGATTTAAAAAATCTTCTATATCTATCTTGTCATATATTTCAATCATACCAAGTTCAAACTTATAATTATCATTTTCTTCAAAATGATAATTATAATCAGACAACGATCTTAAAAATAATATCTTATCTAAAATATTCATATTCTCTAATTCATCAACCAATCTACTGTATTGGATCTTAAAATATTCCTTAAAGTACTGTTTATTTATTTTGAATAAACTTGTCAATATTCTAAGTACCGAACGTATTCTTTCGAACCTTACTTCTTCTAAATTAATAACAACATCATACGTTTTTCCTTTAATATTGAAACAATACTTTAACTGATTTTCAATAAAATAGCTTAATTGATTATTATTATGTATGATTTTTTTTACTTTATCATTATTTAAAAATTTGTTGAGTATCTTATTTAAACTATCTATTAATGGTAATATTTGATCTCTAAATTTGCTTTTTCCCGCTTTATAATAAAGTATTAATGTCTGAATCATATTACCAATACAATAAAGTGAAGGTATATAATATTCTTCTATTTCCTTATTAATAACATATGTAAATGCCCAAGTACAATTTTCTATTGTCGAAAAAAATGAACTATCAATAGAAGATCCAAGATCACTATTCCCTTTCATTATTGATTTTATATTAATTAACATTGCCATAATATCTAAATTTATCTTTTTAAACTGGTTTTGTATTTCTTTAATATCTCCACCCTTTACAACGGAATAAGCATAACTAAAACTGGAACAATAAAAAAGTGATTCTTCTTTATAAACAGCATTATAAATTTTAGCTAAATCTCTTTTTAATATTACTATCTCATGTGGTACAATGAATTCATTTTTCAATAAAGAATCTATTGCTAAATAACATTCAGCCAACATGGATCTAATATACATATTTAAATTTTCTTCATTGGCATATTTATTTACATAATTATGAACTGAATTTGATAATAATTTGAATATATATTTATTTTCTTCTCTCATACAATATTTCTCCCCTTTCCATAACATTACTAAAATATTTACTTCTTATATCAATTAATTCATTAAATTCTTTTATTGTTAAACATATTAAATCAAGTTTTTTCTTTGATCTAATGTATTTTTTAACAACATTTAATCTCTTATAATCATACATACTTTCGAAATCATCTGAAACTACTACTAAATCAATATCATTTGAATTCATAGTCTTTCTTCCATAATAAATAATCTTGTTAATTTCCATAATATTAATTAAATCAGTAAATTCTATTTTCACTTACTCTTCATCCTTTAAATCTCTTGTAAATATTATAATTTAAATTATCAAAACCTAATTTTAAGATTTTTAACATTATAATATAATGTATATTTCACACATAGCATTACTTATAATTGTATCATTGAAAAATCAAAGCAATTATTCTATAAATACTGTATTACACTTTATCCCTTAATCATTACCTCAACAACACCAATTACCTTCTCTTCATTATTTTTAGAATTCATATGCATTGAAAGTACTGTTACTATATTATTATAAAACAATAAAACGCAGTCCATTTTCTAAGTAAAAGTATCAATATTGCTTTCATTTATCTTTATTTCTCAATGAAAATCAGAATTGTCTTTTAATCTTTATTTTAATTTATTTTCATTTAAATAATTTTCCATTATCTCTATTTTATATTTTACTACAAAACCATACCAATATCCCATATTTTTCGCCTATTTACCCATAAAATCTCAATAAGTAGAAATTATACCTAGATCCGTTTATTTTTTGCACCCTACAAAAACAAAATCGCCAACACATATCCACAGTACCAGCGATTTTATCAACACTTATTTAATTTTCTTGTGCATAATTTTTCTTATTTTCTTCCCGTAAGAACAAATAGGGAATAATCCACTTTCCTGTCTTCTACCATTTTCTTTCCGTAAAAAAATGTTTCAGACTGTACGTCCTTAAAACCCGCATTTTCTAAAAGCTTTTTAAATTCCTCCTGATTAAAACCATTGTGACCGTCAAAATCGGGATCACTTCCGTGAAAGCTTCCATCTTCTTCATTCAAATCCACTATGCATACTAAACCTTTATCATTAAGAAGTTTATAAAAAATATCTATTATTGCAGTCGTATCCTTAATGTAGTGAAGTACCATGGAAGTATAAATCACATCAAACTTTTCCTGTGGGAGATTTTTAAATATATCAAGCTGCTCCGGAAACATGTTCTTCACACCGTACTTATCTATTTTGGATTTAAGAACATCTATCATGCCTCTAGATGTGTCTATAAGAGTAACCTTTTTAAGCTTATTGTATAAATTAAAACTTATAAGTCCTGTACCTCATCCAAATTCCATGGCTGAATAATTTTTATTTGGATTAATCTTTTCCGCTATTTTATCTGATATTACAGCAGCTCTCTTAATTCTTTTAGGGTTATCCCAGCTACTTGCAACCTTATCAAAACTCATTTTCATTTTTAGTGAGAATTTTTCTGTAAGCTCCCACTAAAGCTCACCTCTTTCTTTATTCTCCACGCTCGCTTTTTTAATAAGCTTCCTGAAGCTCCCCTCAAACCTTTCATCATCTTCAAGAGTTCTCTTTTTAGGTCCTTTTAAATGATTCTTTGAAGCTGATCTTCTGGCTTTCTTTGCAAGATGTCTTTCCATAAGCATCTGGTCAATATTATCATTTGTATACCACTTTCCAGATTGATGAATTGCATACGCGCTTTTCCCAAGTGCCATTGCAGCCACACCGTAATCCTGAGTAACAACTATGTCACCTTTTCTGCATAGATTAACAAGAGCAAAATCCACAGCATCGGCGCCAGCTCCTATTATTTTAATTTCGCTGTAATTAGACGTTAAAACGTGGTTCGTGTCACACAAAAGAGTTACTGGAATGTTATTTTCTTTAGCCGTATGCTCTACAATATGAACAACCGGGCAGGCATCTGCATCAACATAAATAGTCATTGCTTCACATCCATTCTAATATATTACGTTTGAATTTCCTTATTTATATTTTACTATAAATTAAATGCTTTTAATATTATACTTTTCTTAAATTTTCCTAATCACTCTCCAGACTCCTTAATAATCCTATCCAGCATTTCAATTAACTTTTCCTTTTCTCCACTTTCATTAGTAGCGACCCTTAGAATATGCAAATCTATCTCTCTTAATATTTTATTCTTAACAGTATCTCTTCTTCTCTGCTCACTGCTATTCATATGGTATTCGTATCCATCAACTTCTACAACGAGTACTGGCTCTTTGTCTAACTTATTAAATATTAGGAAGTCTACATGTGTCCACGGATTTTGAATAAATGCTTTCTCTTCATTATTTAATTTTGTAAGATCTTTTACTATAGAATTTAACGGTATGTGAAGAACACACCTAAATGAAGCATACTGAGGATAATTTAACACTTCTTCTATTACACTGTACATTAAATTTTCAGATTTATACTCAGAAACATTTTTTGCTAAACTCATTATTTTTAAAAGTTTATTAGAATATTTGCTGTATAGTAAATCAAATACTGAAATCTTTTGACTTTCAACTACAGCATTTTCTAAAGAATTGTACTGTATATATCTAATTAAATCCCCAATATTACTCCCGTGGCGTTTAAAGAGTTTACTTGATGTTACTATTATAAATTCTTTTACAGCACGAGATACTGCCACATTTATTAAGTTTTCATCATCCACGAATGAATTTATATCATTTACTACTGTTGAAAATATTACTGTATCCTTTTCTCTCCCTTGAAACTTATGTACAGTATCAATTTCTATATTTGAATTTTGAAAGTATCTTTTTGCATCCACGGCTTGCTTTTTATATGGACATATAATTCCAACACTGCTGCAATCTCCATACCTGGCTTTATTTGTATTAATAATCTCATCTCGTATAACTTCTATCTGCCTTAAGTTATTTAAGCTACCACTGAGTTTATCTTTACGTGCATGATTACCAGGCGCTGTCTTATAAATTTTTAGAGGAACATCCTCGTCTTTTTCCTTAGTCATAATTACAAGCTTATTATCATAAAACTTTTCATTGCAAAATCCTATTATCTTAGGATGGCATCTATAATGCTCGCATAGTAAGGTTCTTGGCAGCTTATCTTTATAGAGCTTAATTAAAGATGATATAATGCTGTATTCACTGTAATTATAGGCTTCATTAATATTAGCCTCATAAAAAAGTTTATCACTGTTTTTCTTTATATCGGAAGGGACAATTTGAGGCAGCTGCTTTACATCTCCAACTATAACAACATTTTTGCAGCAAGCAAGTGCAAGTGCTGCAGTTACCAAATCCACCTGGGAAGCTTCATCAATAATTAAATAATCAAACAAATAATTTTCTGGTATGCATGTCATTATTGAGTTTGTGGTGCTTAATATTATTGGATAATCCTTTATAAAATTTTTAAAATTGTACTTAAAGCTTTTTATTGTATATCTCTTTCTACTTTCTTTGGTATATCTTTTTTCAATATAATCTCTAAATAACTTTGAAGATCCATCTCTAAACTCCTTCATTAGACCGTCATAACTTTTACCTTCTAAATCATTTTGTAAATCTGCTATTTCATTTTCTAAATCCTCAATAACTCTATTGTAATAATCTCTCTTAAGTGAATTTACTACTATATTTTGGTTTTCACTTATGTATTTAAATTTATAAATTCCATAATCAACAAATAGTATTGCTTTAATTATCAAATTCATTTTTTTGTTTCTTAACATAATTCTCTCAAAGTAAAGCAAAAAATTTAATATTAAATTACTCGTCCACTTTCTGCCGATTGAATAACTTGATGTAGTTACGTATTCCCATTTAAAATTAGCTTCAAAGTACTTTTGTTCAAGTTTAAATTTCGAAAGCTTTTCCTGTAATTTAACCATTCTATTTTGTTTTTGAAGTAACCCTTCTAAAGTACTATCCATATTTTTCAAGCTGTCACACAAACTTTTTTCTTCTTCAGTTTCTAATTTCCAGCTTTTTAGATTCGGCAAATCAGCTTGCTTATTCTCAAAAAAATCAACTTTTTTATCCTTTCTTCCGAGCAGTGCATTAATAAAACCATATCCATCTTTCTCTAGCTTCTCATAAACATTAGCTGTTGCAGAATTATTTCCAGAAACAACCCCAACATTTTTACCACTGTAAACAAGATTAGCAATAATGTTTAATATAGTTTGAGTCTTCCCTGTTCCAGGAGGTCCTTCAATAATACTTATGGAATTTTGGAGTGCTGTATTTACAGCTTTCTTCTGACTTATATTAAACCCAAATGGAAATATTACAACTTTTTTATTTTTATGGATTTTAATATTCTTTCCTTCTAAATATGTATAAAGTACACTATCAGCGCTAAGCTTAGATATTTTTTTATATTGATCAAATAATAAAGTTTTCCCATCTTCCATTACACTTACATACATTGATAATTTTTTTAAATAATCAAAAACAGCTTTAGTTTTATTTGATTTTAGACATGAACTTTCATATCTTACTTCCGATTTATGATGAATTTCTGTCTTTCCATCATCTTCAATTACTCTAATGTATTCTCCGAAATCAAGCACTTCTGCTGTTTCTCTTACTGGAATATTAGAAATATATACAATACAATCTTTAGAACTAACTTTTTTAGGTGCTTTAAATACTTGTACATTAGAAGCGTTATACATATAAGACTTTTTTCCATTTAAATAAGCTATTTCTACTTTATCCCTAAAAGGCTTTAAATAATCTATTTCTTGGGTTTTATCCTCAAGCTCTTTTGTTTTATTATTTTTAATTAAAATTAAATTTGTATATATATCCATTTAGTTCTCCTTATACTATTGATACATTAAACTTCTGCATCAATTTTGCTTATTAAACAAGATATCATTTTTAGCATAGGCATACATCTGATATAAATTATTTTGAGATATACCATAATTAGAATAACTTTATTTTATCACTTTGCTTGGCAATATTCCATTTTATACCTATAAATAAAAAGTATACTCGTCTATCGCAAAATGCTAATTAATCTATTTTTTATAAGTAACTATCATATGCTTAGACAGCTTCCTTCCAATAAAATAAAACATATTTCCAAAAAGCCTTTTAAATATCGGCAGTGGCACACCAGCTGCATAAGCCCTATTAAGCCTATTTTCCTCCTGCCAGAAGACTCCATCTTGAGTTTCATATTCCGAGCCTTTTAAATAATCAAAACTCATTGCTCTAAATAAATTATATGGTATCATGATTGAAAATGACGGAGAATGCAGTCTCCTGCTTGCAATGTCCTCATAAAATTTTCTGGCAACAGCTTTTGCTTTTCTTTTATGCTTTTCTGTAGGTAAATAATTGTTCCAGCTAATTGTATTTATTGGCAGCTTATAGCAGCGATTAAAGCCCCACCCCTTCATAGTTCCAGCCATATATTCTGTTGAGTTTCCTGCTCCAACGCCACCTGTAGTTGAAATCACAAGTGCTTTTTTACTAAAATATCTAGGTCGGTGAAGCATAAAACACAAGTGGTCAATGAAATTTTTAGTAAGGGCTGGCATCTGCATATTATAGGTTGGAGCCCCAAAAATAACGCCATCACTTTCCTCAATCTCATCCATTATTTTTTGAATAATATTATTGTGAGGGCAGTAAATATGTCCTTTTCTAAAACATAAACTGCACCCTGTACAAAATGGCAAATTTAAATTTTTCAAATGAATTTCTGTAAACTCTATATTGCTGGACATTAATAATAGATATTTTTTTACAAGCATGGTTAATTTCCACGTGTTTCCACATCTTGATCCTCCATTAATTATGAGTATTTTCATATTACTATTTACCTCCAAATAATTTATCTATCATAAAATCAATAAAGCTTTCTCTTTCTTCCTTATTATTAAAATCAAATCCAAAGCTTTCTTTTGTAATATTTTTTCTTAAAAATACTGCCTGCAAAATAGAAGTTAAGGCAAAGCTCAGCAGCATTTTTTCTTCTTTAGGAAAATTGTAATCTTCCATAGAAATTAGAAAACCTTTTACTGTTTGCATAGTATTATCCACTGTACTTGGGGTGTTCATATCTCCCAATATTGAAATTTTAGAAACAGAAGGATTTTGAATTAAAAAATCAGCTACCATTTTTGTAACTTTCTTAATTCGGTCAATTGAATCCAATTCATTATTAATCTTAGGTTTAAAAGACCTAATTACATCACTAATAATTCTCTGAACACAAATTTCAATAAGCTTATTTTTAGATTCAAAGTGATAGTTCACTAAACCTACTCCAATGCCTGCTTGTTTTGCAATTGCACGTGTTGTTATTTTATGAATTTCGCCATTTGCATTTTGTATTAAATCTATTGTAACTTCAATTATTTTTTCCTTTGCCAATTCTGATTTTTTCATATTTGCCTCCGTTTTTGAACAATGTTCAGTTTCATTATATGACTGATATATGTACTTTGTCAAAAAACATTATGAAGTAACAGTATTTTGAATTTTACTTTCACAAAATACTGTTACTTCGCTTATAGTACATACAATACTCTCTAATAATATTTTATCTTAAATTTTTTCTCATCAGCAACAACATCAATTTTTTTAGTGACCATTTCTTCTACCTTAGTAAACTTATTATTGCCTTCTCTTATTTTCTGAAAATATTTATTCAGAGCTTTTTCTTCTCCCTGTGCTTCTATTCTAACTGTGCCGTCATCACAATTTTTTACTGAACCAGTTACCTTACAAAGTTCTGCCGTGTATTGTGCAAAATATCTAAAGCCAACTCCCTGAACTCTTCCACGTACCTTTACTAAATATCTTTCCATAAAATACACCCCAAACTATATTAATATTTGACTTTACCAAAAAGCAGTGTAAATTTTAAGTAAATTATATCATAAAAGTTGCTTTATTTTCTTCAAAAAAAACAAAGTATTCACTATTAATTTTCTTCTATTTTAAATTCAATATGTATAAGTATAATTTTTATTAATATTTTTTTAATTAGATATTAACAGTCATTAAATTTTTTTTGCCATATGCAAATGATTATGATAAAATAATATAAAACTAAAAATTAAGTTACTGGAGGTTACTTATGGAAAACTTAAATTCAACCAACGAGAGCAAAGCACATCAAGGCTTAATGCTTCAAATTTATGTATGGATGGCACTCGCACTTTTACTTACAGCTATAGTATCCTTTGCTATAGGCGTTACTCCAGCTTTAAGCTATAGACTTTTTGAAAATAGATCACTTTTTTACGTTTTAGCTATAGCTGAAGTTTTAATGGTTATTGTTTTATCAAGAACAATTGATAAGCTTTCTTCACAAGCTGCACTTTTATTATTTGCTGTATACTCAGTAGTAAATGGCATCACGCTTTCATGGATATTCATTGCATATGATTTAATGTCAATTGCAAGTGTATTCGTTGTAACTGCTGGAACTTTTGGAATCATGTGTGCTTATGGATATGTTACAAAAAAAGATCTTTCAAGCATAGGCAATATATGCTTTATGGCACTAATAGGACTCATACTTGCTTCAATTGTTAATATTTTTATTTTAAACGACATGTTTTCTATGATTATATCCTGCATCGGTGTTATCGTCTTTGTAGCACTTACTGCATATGATACTCAAAAGATTAAAAGAATGGCTATATCATTTAACTATACTGATGATATAGAGATTAGAGATAAAGTAAGCATTCTTGGTGCACTTACACTATATCTTGACTTTATAAATCTCTTTGTTTACATTTTAAGAATCTTTGGAAAGAAAAGATAAACATAATATCTGATTTTCATCTTCTAAAATTTAAACTATAAGACTTCAAAAAAAACTATTAAATTATGTATGTTATATAATTTAATAGTTTTTTTCTTTTCCACCGATTAATAATGACTAATCCATCAATCTACCTAAAGTTAAAACAATATGATATCAAATAAATAGTGATTTACTATAGTCACTCTTTAAATTACATTAAAAGTTTAGACAATCGTTATCCTTCTTAATCTTATATAAGCCTTAACTTCAGATTTTCGGGAGTGTAACGTAGGAAAATATTCCCTGATTTACCTCAAAACAGAAATAACATTATTTTAAAAACTGTTTAAAAAAACTCTAATAAAACTTGGTTAAAAAATCATAAAATACTTAGATATTTCAATATTATCATATACGAGGCTTGGGCTTTGCCCATTATCCTTATTTACTTAATATAGGCAATCTCTATATTATAAAAGATTTAGATAAGCCTCTAAATCAAAGTTATTAGTCGTAAACATTAATATAGTCTGTATTTTATAAAGAAGGATAATGTGTCTTTGACCCAACCCACATATATGATTGTTATCCTTCTTAACCATATATAATCACTTTTATTATTAGCGCGTTATTGAAATATCTTAGGATTTTCATTATTCGACACTTAACCTTATATAAACCTTAACTTCAGATTTTCGGTAGCGCTAGCGGAAGAAAATCTTCCTTGCCTTTCTCCAAAATAGAAATAACATTATTTTAAGAACAATTTAAGAAAACTCTAATAAATCTTGGTGAAAAAATCGTAAAATACTTAGATATTTCAATTTGTCTGAGCATCTTTTTAGCGAGTTATTGAAATATCTTAGTATTTTACGATTTTTCACCTTAGATTTATAGAGTTTTTTTAATGTTCTAAAATAATGTTATTTCTATTTATATTCTTCAGCTAGTTTCTCAAAAGCAGAAAGTGATTTTTCAATCTGCTCTGTTGTAACGCAGTATGAAATACGTACATGTCCTGGACAGCCAAAATCATCTCCTGGAACTAACAATAAATTATATTTCTTTGCTCTTTCACAGAAAGCATATGCATCTTTTTCAAGTGACTGTGGGAATAAGTAAAATGCTCCTTCAGGTTTTACGCATTTATATCCTAATTTAGTTAAACCATTGTAAAGCAAATCTCTATTTTTTCTGTAGATTCCAATATCAGAAGTTTTATCAGCACATTTTGCAACTACCTTCTGGAATAAGCTTGGAGCGCATACATATCCTAAGGCTCTTCCTGCTCCGCAAACAGCTGCATACACTTTTTTAGAATCTTCCATTTCATCTGGTACAACTATATAACCTACTCTTTCACCCGGAAGAGAAAGAGATTTACTATAAGAATAACATACAAAGGTGTTATCATAGTATTTTGTTAAATATGGTACCTCTACATCATAAGCAATTTCACGGTAAGGCTCGTCCGATATAAGGTAAATTGTGTGTCCATACTCTTTAGATTTGCTCTTAAGCATTTCAGCAAGCTTTTTAATTGTATCCTCTGTATAAACTACTCCTGAAGGATTGTTTGGAGAATCTACAATAACGGCTTTTGTATGTTCATTTATTCTCTTTTCAAATTCACTAAAATTTATCTGGAAGTTTTCTATTTGTGCAGGAACTTCTACAAGCTTAGCACCAGCAGCTTCTACAAAACATCTGTATTCAGGGAAATATGGAGCAAAAGTTATAAATTCATCGCCGGGATTTGTTAAGGCTGAAAAACATATATGTATTGATGCTGCTGCTCCAACTGTCATGTATATATTGTCACCATTAAAAGCTGTACCAAATCTTTTATTTATTGATTTAGCTATAGTATCCCTTACAACTGGATCTCCCTGTGCACTTGTATATCCGTGAATAGACACTGGATCTTCTGTATCTAATATTTCAATTATTGCTTTTTTTACTGCTTCTGGAGCTGGCACATTTGGGTTTCCAATACTAAAATCATACACGTTTTCTGCTCCTACTTCTGCTGCTCTCTTTTTTCCAAACTCAAAAATTTCTCTTATAACAGAGCGTTTACTTCCTAGTTCATACATTTTTTGTGATATCATATCAATAACTCCTCCCAAAACTTTATATTAATTTATAATAATTGATTTTTTATAATTTCAGCTTTAAGCTTACAAAATTAATTCAATATTATCTAAAAAACTATCACTTCACTATTTTATTATAACATCAATTTTCATATTTAAAAAAATAAAATATATTATTCTTCCCACATTTTTATATATTTAAATTTATTAACCTCATTATATTTTCGGAAGCTTTTTCAACATTTTCTTTTCCACCCTTAAGAGCTTCCTCCAGCGATGTGCTTCCTCGCATTATTCCAAAAATAGAATCTATGCCGCCTTCATATAAATCATCTATGTTATCTCCAACTTTTCCTGCAAGTGCAATAACAGGCTTACCATACTTCTTAGCAACACCTGCAACTCCAATTGGTGTCTTTCCAAATTTAGTTTGAAAATCTATGCTTCCTTCCCCTGTAAACACAAAGTCGCAATTTTTTACCTTTTCCTCTAATCCGGAATACTTTATAACCAGTTCAATTCCTTTTTTAAGTTTTCCATCTAAAAAAGCTACAAGTCCTGCACCGAGTCCTCCTGCCGCCCCAGCTCCAGGCATATTTACAACATCTTTATGACACTGCTCTTTTATTACATCCGCATAGTGCTTTAAATTTTGGTCTAAAACTTCAATCATCTCTTTTGTAGCACCCTTTTGCGGTCCAAATACATTTGAGGCTCCATTTTCTCCGCAGAGAGGATTGTTGACATCCGAGGCAATTTCAATTTCTACATCACTTAATCTCGTATCAAATCCAGATAAATCTATTTTTTTTAGTTTGTTGAGGCTTCCCCCGCCAAAACCTATATCTTTTCCAGCTTCGTCTAAAAATTTTGCTCCAAGTGCCTTTACAGCACCAAATCCACCATCATTAGTTGAACTTCCACCTATGCCTATGAGTATTTTCTTTACTCCCTTATCAAGACATGCTTTAATAAGCTCTCCTGTTCCATAAGTTGTTGTAACTAATGGATTTCTTTTTTCCTTTGGTACTAGCTGAATTCCACTGGCACTTGCCATTTCAATTACTCCAACCTTTCCATCTCCTAAAATGCCATACTGTGCTTCAACTTTATTTAAAAGTGGTCCTGTTACCTTTAATGAATATATTTCTCCATTTGTAGCGTCAATAAGAGACTGCATCGTACCTTCTCCGCCATCTGCCATTGGAACATGTATACAATTAATCTTACTATTAACCCTTTTTATTCCCTTTTCCATTGCTATACAAACTTCTTTTGCAGTCATGCTTTCTTTAAAAGAATCAGGTGCTAAAACAATTGTAAAATTCTTCATAAGACATTCTCCTAACAAATTTCTTTATAATAATCTATAAATATCATTACTATTCATAGTATAAATTCAGTAACTTAATTAGCATTCCACATTACAATTAAACCTATTATATGTAATATGAACATAGCATCTATTTTAAGTTCTGTCAAAAGTTATTACTCATCCCATTATACTATGCGTACTGGAAATCATAACATCAACTGTCCATGGTAAACCTGTTCTCTCAATAAAGAATAAAAAAAGATACCAGCGTTTTCACTGATATCCTAAAAACTAACTATTTACATTTACTCTCAAATACACACACAACATTATCATGAAGCCATAACATAGATGCAGGTAAACTGCTTCTTATTTTTTTCTCTAAAAAAGCATTAAATGCCTCTTTTTTCTCATCGCCTGACACCATAAACAAAATTTTATTTGATGATAATATATCCTTTATTCCAAGTGTTATGCCATAGTTTACAACAGCATCTGTTTTCTTAAGCATATCATGAGTCTTACTCTTCTCTGTAAGCTTAGTAACATGAGAATATGGTAATAGATATTCACCAGGCTCATTTAAACCAAGATGGCCGTTCTTTCCCAATCCTAATATACACAAGTCAATAGGACCGCACTTTTTCAAAATATTATTTATTCTACTGCTTTCTGCTTCACCATCTTCTACGCTGGCGTTAAAACCAATATAATTTTCCTCTTTAATCATTAATGGTTTAATTATATTTTTTCTTATATAGAATTCACTTGTAGCAGGATCTTCATTTTTTACTCCAAGCCATTCATCAAGTTTTATTATTCTAAGCTTACTAAGGTCAATATGTTCTTCATAAGCCATTTTGTGAAACAATTCATATGCAAGCTTAGGTGAAGCCCCAGTAGCTATGCAAATTAATGCATTAGGTTTTTCTTTCACGCATTCTATCATCTGTTTTGCACTTATTTCGCTTAATTTTTTATAATCTTCTGCTTCGATAAAATTTAATCCATTTACTATTTTTTTCATTTGATTTTTCCACCTTATTATAAGACTTAAGTTAAACTTAAAATTCCAAAAGCATATCCAACTATACCGATTATCATAAGTCCGAACATACAAATAAGCGGCGAAACTTTTTTCTTCAAAAGCCAGCATATAATAAAAATTATTAAAAGTGGCAAAATATTAGGCATTATAGCATCCAATTGCTGCTGAAAAGTCACATACTGAAGCTTCCCTTTACTTACAAAGCTATATAATACAACTCCTATGTTAACTTTAGTAAGCCTAGCTATTAATCCTCCTATTATTGTATAAGATAATACCGCCATTATATTTTTTAATCTAGGCATAAAATCTTTTATGTGCGATATTACACTTACGCCCTTTTTATATGAAAACATCAACGTATTATACCTCATAAAAAGCCTAACTGCATTTATACCTACAAAAAATAATATTACACCTGATATATTTCCTTTAATAGCTATACCTGCTCCAATGGCAGCCAGCATAGGTCTTATCGTACCCCAAAATACAGGATCACCAACACCTGCAAGAGGCCCCATAAAAGCAATTTTCACCTGGGTAATATCCCTTTCATCAATTTTTTCACCATTAGCTTTCGCTTCTTCCATGGCTGTATTTATTCCCAGTATAATTGATACAAAAAAAGGATGTGAGTTGTAATATTCGAGATTAGCCTTAACTGCCACTATTAAATCTTCTTTATTCTTATATAATTTTTTTAATATAGGCATTATAGAATAGCAGTAACATAAATTTTGAAGTCTTTCATAATTCCAGGATATCTGAAAAAACTGAGTTCTCCAAAATACCTTCATTAAATCAAATTTTGAAATTCTAATTTTGCTTCTATTTTCCCCTTCTTTATCTTTTACTTCGCTTCTTCTAAATCTTTTATCTCTATTTTGCTGTGACTTTAATATAAGAGATGTTATGTGATAATAAATAACTGCAAAGCTAATCCCTAAAAGTGTAAGAGCAAATATAGTTATATCCGAAAAAGTCATAACTAAAAAACCTATTATAAGAAACGGCAGCAGTTCCTTTGAATTTATTAAATTAAGTATCATAGCATATCCAACCATAACTAAAAGTCCCGATGAAATTTGAAGTCCTGTAGTGATTTCTTTTGGAATTGAATTTAACATACTTTGCACTAGAGTTGCATTTGCAAAATATGCCATAAGAAGAGATGGTACTGCTACTCTTAACGCACTTGGAATTGCAGTTAAAAAATGTGCTATAGTAACTCTTGAAAGCTTACCCTTTTCTACTCCAGCTTCAGCAAAGTGCATAAGTATAATGTCAATTGTTCCTTTTTGAGCTATCTGAAGCAGCTGTCCTGCCACTGCTATAGGTATTGCTATGCTTACTGCCACACCTACATTTTGTTTTCCGAGTATTTCAAGTATTGCAACAGTTATACCTGCAAGTGCTGGATCTGGCGGTACTGCAGCACCTATAGTCATCCAGCCAAGCGCCACAAATTCCATAGTTGCTCCCGCAATAATTCCAGTTTTTATATCGCCAAGTGCAATTCCAGCCAAAGTTCCTGCAATTAAGGGTCTATGTGTCTGAAATTCTTCAGCTGAAGAATCGATTCCAGAAATAGAGGAAAATATAAATAAAAGAATTGCTTGCCCAATAGACATAACATCCTCTCCTACGTTTAAATGTACTTTAACAAATCTACACTTATATCAGTTGGTAATATTCTTACTTCAAGTAAAATTTTTTTATCTGCTATTTTCTTTAAAGCTTCTACTTCTTCTTTGGTTGCATAAACTGAAGTACTTAAACGCTTTCTTCCCTCTTTAAAAGTCATTCCTCCAATATTTATACTTTTTAAAACTCCACCTTTATCTAAAAATTCAAGTAATTCAAATGGATTTCCAAAGATCATCATTAAATTCTCATATTCTGCTTCTTCTTTATAAATATTAGCTGCCTCTTCAGCAGTACAAAACATCACATTTATATCCTCTGGTGCTGACATATGAATAACCGCTTTTCGCATTTCATTGCCGCATGCTTCTTTGTCAACCACCATTATTTCCGTTATATTCTCATTTGTACACCAATTATTTATTATGAGACCATGCACAAGTCTGTCATCTAACCTAGCTATTTTAAGCAAAAAATCATCTCCTCATAATTCTGAAATCAAGCCTTTATATTTTTATTTAACATTCTAAGCTTTTCACTTACATTTACAATACCATCTTTACCGCTTTCTATTGCAATATTCGATATTTCTTCTAAAGTTTTATTTCTGTTTGGCAAAATTTTCAGAATCATAGGCATATTTAAACCTGTAATTACATTTACATTTGGATCTTCCAGCTTGATTGACGTTGCATTATATGGTGTACCACCCAGCAGATCTACAATTATCAATATTTTTTTTAAATCAAGTTTCTTTATAGTATCTTTTATTCTTTCCTGTAAACTTTCTATACTTTCATCTTTTCCAAGACAAATGGCTTCAAGCTTTTCCTGTTTACCATAAACCATTTCCACCGATTCTATTAATGATTTTGCATATGGACCATGCGATATTGCAATTATTCCAACCATATTAATTATACACTCCTATTATTAAGCTCTATCTAAATCAAAATATTATTTTCTCTTTATATATTAATTCTAATATGAATAATTGTAAATGATTTTAATCATCATGCTAAACCATTAATAACTCCCTTATAATTTACTTGCAGCTTCTTTATCTACTACAAAAGTAACATCTTTGTGAATTTGAAGAATTGAAGCTGGAACCTCTGGTGTAACTTTACCTTTAACTGCCTTATATATTGCATCAGCCTTTGAACTTCCACTTGCAAGCAATATGATTTTTTTAGAATTCATTATAGTTTTAATCCCCATACTTATAGCTTTTTTAGGGACTTTATTTTCATCCTCAAAGAACCTTGCATTAGCCTTTATAGTTTTACTGGCTAATTCAACTAAATGAGTTTTAGTTTCAAAATTTATGTTAGGCTCATTAAACCCAATATGTCCATTAGTACCTATTCCTAAAACCTGTATATCTATCCCACCACTTTGCTGAATTTTTCTTTCGTAATTCAAACATTCTTCTTCCATATTTTTTGCATTTCCATTGGGAATATTAATATTTTCCATAGGTATATTTATATGCTTAAATAAATTTTCCATCATAAAATAGTGATAACTTTGTTCATTAGTTTCATCTAATCCATAATACTCATCTAAATTAAAACTTTTAATATTTCTAAAGTCAATCTCTTTTTTATTATATAAATTAATTAACTCCTTATACATTCCAATAGGACTGCTTCCTGTTGCAAGACCTAAAACACTGTTAGGTTTTAAAATAATTTGACTTGCCATTATTCTTGCTGCTTTAATACTCATTTCATTATAATCTTTAACTACCATTACTTTCATTTATTTGTCCACCCCTTTATTAAATTGCAAGGAACCGCAGTTCCTTGCAATTTATTTATATTCCCTCACTATTGTCAGTACGAACTTCCTTTTTCATTACAAACTTACCCGTAGAATTTTTGCTA
Source organism: Clostridium pasteurianum (assembly GCF_001705235.1). NCBI lineage: Bacteria > Bacillati > Bacillota > Clostridia > Eubacteriales > Clostridiaceae > Clostridium > Clostridium pasteurianum. Next base: position 3,247,623 of record NZ_MCGV01000001.1, on the reverse strand, counting down.
GATTCTATTATAAAATCAGCAAGTTCAGATATACTCATGCTATTTTTTTGAAATATAGATTCTATTATTGAACTAACATTACATCCTGCAGTAACCTCTATACTATCTTTTCCAATTGAAAGTTCTACTGCACATTTAAAAGGTGTTCCTCCTAAAATATCACATACAAATAAAACATTATCATTCTCATATTTTACAAGTACCTTTTTCATTTTTTCTTTTAAAGTTATATCTGTATCTTTATCCGTAAAATCGATATACTCTATTTCATCACTGCCACCAGCTAAAAATTCAATAGAACTCTTTATCATAGTGGCATACTTACCATGTCCCGATATTATTAAAATATTTTTCATATTATAGCACTCCTAAAGCTGATAATAAAATTGCACATACGAAAGTAAAAAATATCAATATTGTTGGCTTAACATTCTTTTTCTTTAAGAAGAAATACATTAAAAGCGTATATGCCATTGGTAATAAGTTAGGGAATATTTTATCAAGAAAATCCTTTTGCACCGAAATTGAATGCCCTGAACTTATTGCTATTTTAGTTACTACACTTATTTGAACATATGATGCTATTAAAGCTCCAATTACTGTTATACCAAGGATTGTTGCACATTTTGAAATTATCTTGGAATTTTGCTGCAACTTATCTATTGCCTTAACTCCTAAACCATAACCAAGACGTGTGTATAATATACGTGATGCAAAAATGCATACATATGTTGTAAAGAATATTATTGGTCCAAGTACATTTCCCTGACTTGCAAAAGAAGCTGAAATACCTGCAACTATAGGTAATATTGTAAACCAGAATATTGCATCGCCAATACCTGCTAAAGGTCCAAATAATGCTACTCTTAAACCTTTTATAATGCTTCTATCCTCATTATTTTCTTCAAGGGAAATTATAAGTCCCATCAAAAATCCAACAGTAGTAGGTGTAGTATTGATAAACTCAAGATTATCCTTCATTGATTCTGATAATGCTTTTTTGTCATCTCCATGAATCTTTTTAAGTGCTGGAAGAAGTGCATATGTCCATCCACCTGACTGCATTCTTTCATAGTTGAAACTTGCTTGAAGTAAAACAGTTCTTAATCCAAGTTTTGTAATATCTTTTTTAGTTAATTTCTTACCAGTTTCATTAGTCTTATTAGTTTCATTAGATTCCTTCACTGTAATCATCACCTACTTTCTCATTATTAACAACAACAGGTTGTCTACTATTTATATTTTTTTGATTAAAGAATTCGTACATAGCTAATGCCACTCCAATTAATGCAACTGGAAGTAGATTTGAAAAATTTGAGAATGATGCTGCTACAAATCCAATTATTAAGCATGGAACAAATTCTATCTTTAACATAACCTTGAGTAGAAGACCAAATCCAACAGCTGGTAGTATACTTCCTGCAATTTGAAAACCATGTGACAACCATAATGGCATGCTTGCTACTAATTCTTTCATTGGTGCCTGTGCAACATAAGCACATAAGAATACTAAAACTCCATATGTTACTCCAACTATTAATGTAGTTATTATATTAAGTCTTGCAAAAGATTTAGTGTCAGCTTCATCTGCATACTTCTCCAATTTTGTATTAATAACTGAAAAAGCTGAATAGTAAAATAATATGATATACTGCATAAGGAAACTAAATGGTAGCGCTAAACCAATCGCAGTTTTAGCATCAATTTTAGATGTATATGCTATAACCGTAGTCATAACACCTGCTAAAATTGGGTTTGGTGGTTGAGTTCCTCCTACTGGTGTTAAACCTGCAAATGCAAGCTCTGTAAGTGCTCCGGCTACAAGTCCTGTATGAAGATCTCCTAAAATAAGTCCTGATAATGTACAAACTATTATTGGTCTAAATATATATAGTCCTTCAAGCCAGAAGTCAAATCCACATATCATTGCCATAATTGCTAATAAAATACCTTGAATCAGTGTTATACTATGCATTATTTTTCCCCCTTTTTTTATTATTCAATATCATGTTTTATATCTCCAGGTGTATCCTGTATAAATACATCTACTCCTTTTGATTTTATGTACCTTAAATCTTCCAGGTCCTTATCGTCTACGTAAACCTTTTTGGTGATAGCTCTTTTCCCCTCTGAAAAATGCATATTTCCAACATTAACTTTTTCTAATTGTACTCCACCTTCTACAAGTTTTCTTACTGTATCAGGAGTTTTACAAACCATAAATATTTTTTGAGAAGGTGCTGCTTTACTTATGATTCTTATAGTTTTTTCTACAGTAAAAAATCTAATGCCAACTCCTGAGCTTTCTGCTGTCATAGTCATAAGCTGCTGCTGAACTTGATTATTTGCTGCCTCGTCATTAACTACTACAAGTAAGTTTGCTCCTAATGATGATGTCCAGGTTACACCTACCTGACCATGAACTAATCTGTTATCAATACGTACTAACAAAATGTTTGGTTTCATAATCTTGTTACCTCCTTATTTATTTTATAATTATATAAAGCAAAAACCATGCCAAATAGTGTACATCACTATTTGGCATGGTCTAAAGATTGAAATCACTGGCTTTATTTTTAATACTGTCATAAATAAACCCTATTTCCGATATTGGTATCTTAACTTTATAAAACTGTTCTATTACACTAAAGGACTTTTTCACTAATTTTATAAAGTGTATATGATACTTTTCAAATTCCTTTGATTTATTATAATTCATAATTGGATCTTTTATTACAAGTCTTTCTATCATACATGATATATGAATATATAAACTTATTCTCAAATCATTTGTAAACTTAAATCCTAATCCTATTTCAAGGTTATAAATTGAATTCTCAACTTGATCTATTATTTTATTTGGATTCAATATAGTTAAATAATTTATTACATTTTCTAAAGTAAATAATTTTACTACTTCTCTATTTATTTTATCAATTATTTTAATATCAACTACATCCCTTAGAGCATTAGTTAAAACCAAATCTCCCTTTTTCATTATAAAGTCTTCTATTGATATATAAGGTATCCCATCTATTTCAGGATTGCTCGTTCCAATTATAAGTCTTACATTGTATTGTTTGAATATATTACCCTCCTTACCATTTCCCCTAAGCCTTTCATAATCATACGCAATTACCTCTACTTCATTATCCTTTAAACATTTATCCATCAAATCTTTAATCTTACGCGCCGCCCCTATGCCAGTTAAACAAGTTGTTATTATTGCATTTTTTCGACTTTTACCCAAACAAAGATAATTATATTTAGAAACATTGCGGTTAGCTGCTTCTTTTGCAATTTGTTCAATTGGTTCAGAATTTAATATTCTATTTCCAACATCAAGTGCTAACTGAGTTGATACATTGTTTATTATAGCTAAATCACCGTAAAACTCTTTGTCTATTCCTTTATATATACTTTCAAGTGATCCCATGTCTACTAATATTATTAAACCATTAGAAATTTCAGTTTCTCTTATATATAAATTAAGCTTAGCTATAATCTCAGCTGTAGATAATTCAAGAGGCATATCAATAGCTTCAAAGATATATTCAGAAAGCATTCTATTAGCAACACTTGCAATACTGCTTGCTGTAGAATATCCATGAGCTATAATAACAGCATTAGACTTATCGCCTTTAGCATCTCTATTAAATGATGCTACATATATTAACATATATACATTAATCATCCTGCTTAAAGATATATCTAAATTTGACTCAAGAATCTCAACTATTTTTAGTACTACCTTATAATCTTTTGAATTTTTTACTTTTAAATAATCTATTAATTCATCTATATTCTCTTCACTATCATCATAATATTCCATAAAATAAACTATTATATATGTTAATATTTCTGCACTATTTGCAAAGCATCTTATTCCATATTCAACTTGTATATAACTAAGGATATTCTCTACTATTTTTTTAATAGAACTAATTATAACAGCATTTCTTTTTTTATCAATTTCATTAAATATAATGTCATCTACCAGATTATTAAAAACCTTAAGCATATTTCTTAGATAATCCTCATACTGTATTTCGCTGTTCTTAAATTTCTTTATTATCTCTATTGTCTCCGATATTAAACTAGCTATATCATTGGAACTTTTGTTAAAATACTCATCATCACTACTTTGTGAACATGATATCATCATATCCGAAAATTTTGAATTATTTACTATTAAACCGTCAAAATTCTCCATAACATTTTGAGGCAGATTATTTATCTTTACATTCAAAGTCTTAATTTTTCTTTGCTTAGAATTTTCAAAAGCACTGGCACAACTTAATTTTATTGCATTAATTATGCCACCTATATTGCCCTTACTTCCGCTTTTTAGCAATACGTTTAATACTTTGTTACTTACAAGTATATCTTTCTCTATATTAATAGCTTCCTTCTTATATGCACTTTGAACTATTTGAAGTTTCTCTTTAATAGGTCTATCTTTAAATGTAGGGATATTGACAATTAGAGGAATTCTTCTTAAAAAAGTTTGAAGGAAATTATCTTTTAAACTTTCAGTAGTAGCAAATATCATCCTTACTTCTGCATTTCTCCACTTTCCTGTTTCACCAAGTCTTCTAAAAACTCCTTTATCTAAAAACAGAAATAACTTTTCTTGTCCTTCAGGTGGTAACCTGTGAATCTCATCTAAGAAAAGCATACCACCATCTGCTTCTTCTATAAGTCCAACTTTATCCTTTTCTGCACCTGTATATGCTCCCTTTACCGCTCCAAAAAGTGTTGCTGAAAGAAGCTCTGGATTATTTGCATATTCTGCACAATTAAATATTATAAAATTAGAGTTTTTTCGTATACACTCAGATTCTACTGCAAATTCATATATAATTTGAGCTAAAAAACTTTTTCCAACCCCTGAATCCCCTATAAGAAGGATTGGAAGACCTTTAGGTGGATATAAAACCGCTGATTTACATTGATTGACTATATGCTTTAAGCTTCCACTGCAACCTATTAACTTCTTAAATGCATCGCATCTATTATCGTCTTTTACATCCTTACTTTTATTGCTTAAATATTTTCCTAAAAGTGTAAGTTCTGATTTTCTTTTTTTATACACATCTATATCAATAAAATAAACAGGCCTTGTATTAATCTTTATAGCCTTTCCTTCTTTATTTAGTACATTGAGCAAGTGGCTAACAATATTTCGCTGAATGCCTAATATATCAGCTATATTTTTTGCAGTCACGCCATATTCCTTTTCACCATCAATTGCAAGAGAAATTTCCTTTAACTGTTTTAAAATACTCTCTTTATTAGTCATTGTTTTCTCAACCTTCTAACTCTTCATTTGCTTATTTCAGATTTTTAATATAATGGCATATTATTTCATTTTTTCTACTTTTATTTACTATTTGTTATAGTTGTTTTTTGTTAATCGTTTGTAATTTATCAGTTTTTCATTATTAGTACCGTAATATTATTAATATTATAATACATATAAAAATTAAATGCTAGCAGTACTTTTACCGCTAGCATTTAAAACAATACTATTTTATGAGCTCATTCATAGCTTCTATATTTTTTTTCATGGTTCCTACATAATCTGAATATTCATCGTAAGTTATAAATTTAAGTGTTTTCATTTTATACTTCTGTATTACTGCATTATTCGTCTGGAGCTTACTATCATCATTATATATGTACACAAGCTTATCCTTATCCTTTAACTTGTTGTCAAGGTCTTTATCATCTGGTTTAGACATTTGATCCTCTGTAAGACTAATACTATCTACCCCAGCATATTTCAAGAAATAATCGAACTGATAATCATCTGTTACAAAAGTATAATCTTTTAGTTTATCATTTACTAATTTAAAATCCTTTTCTACATCATTTACCTTCTTTATATTTTGGGAAAACTTCTTTTCATAAAAATCTCTACTCTTAGGATCCTTTTCCTCTAAGGAATTTTTTACATTTACAAGCATTGTCTTATAACTGCCTAAATCCGTCCAATAATAAGGATTTTTATCTATGGTTACATCTCCATACTTAATTTTATTATTCAAATCTAAAATCTTAGTTCCCCTTGACATATCCACGGTTGAAATGCTACTTTTGTTAAGTTTACCTATAAAATCTGATGCCCATGGTTCAAAATCAGCTCCTAAGTACATGAATATATCATATTTTGATACATTGTTTACACTATCTGAAGTATATTTAAAATCTGTTATGGTTTTATCATCCTTAAACATAAATTGAACATTATGCCTATCACCTGACATATCTTTTACCACATTATAAAGCATTCTATTACTAACCATTATATCTAAACTCACATTAGAACTCTTACCATCTGTAGTTTTAGAAGGAACCTTTACATTTGTCCTTTCTCCATTTCCACATCCAACAAGAGTTACTATTAAAATCACATTTATAAAAAAACAAAAAAACTTTTTCATATTTTCACCTCAATTACTACTTGAAAAGTGCAGTTTCTCTATACATTATACATATAAAGGATTCACAGTTCAACTATTAAGCTATACATGCACTATAATGCTTTGATGCTAATACTTTGTAGCACGTATAACTTAAGTTTCATCCTGTAAAATCTATAATAGAGCTTAATCTCAACTTTATAAATTTTTTATTTAACATAAAATTTTAATAAAATTGCGCTTGAACATTTTATATTTCTTTCCAATATGATAAGATAGTAGTATATAATTTTATTGGGAGGATAACTATGGACATAAGTTTTGAAAAAACAATACGAGCTATATCTTTAGCGTTAGACCTAGCGGAAATTAGTTCTTCTGAAAACCTGTCTTTAGGCGATAGCATTTCCAGCATAAATCTTTCCAATCATGAGTTTTATAATCACTCAAAACGCACTACTTACATAGCCTTAAAACTTGGGAAATTTCTAAAATTAAATGAAAATTCTATGAAATTACTATATATATCATCCCTACTTCACGACATAGGTGCAACTAATTCATTAAGTAAAAGCCATACCTCAAGTGAATTTATAAAGGAACATTGTATTTGTGGGGCATCAATAACTCATGATTTACCTGTATTTAACAGTATATCTTCCATAATACGCTATCATCACGAAAATTCTAATGGGACAGGACCTTTTCATTTAACTAGCGATAAAATACCTTTGGAAAGTAAGATAATTCACTTATCCGACACAATTGAATTAATGTATAGAGAAAATATCCCTGCTTATAAGCAACGCAAAAATATAATTACATCCATAAAGGCTAATTCAGGTACCATATTCGATAAAGAAATAGGAGATGCTTTTCTAGATATATCATCAAAAGAAATTTTTTGGTTTGATATGGAGAATATATCATTTTTAGATTTCATACTTGATAATATATCTCCTGATATTGATACCGAACTTAACCTAAAACAATTTGAAAAATTTGCTTTAATGATTGCAAAAATAATTGATAGTAAAAGTAGTTTTACAGCTGAACATTCAAGAGGGATATCACATCTTGCTTACGAGGTTTCAAAATACTTAGGATACTCTGATGAAAAATGCCTTAAAATGAAAATAGCTGGTCTTCTTCATGATATAGGAAAACTTGCTATTCCATCAGCAATACTTGATAAAAACGGTTCATTAACTGATGATGAATTTTCTATCATAAAATCTCATGTGTATTACACAAAGATAATTTTGGATAGAATAGAGGATATAAAAGATATAAGTTACTGGGCTTCTTCCCATCACGAAAAATTGAATGGCAAAGGATATCCAATGCATTTAACTGCAAGTGAGTTATCTCCTGAATGCAGAATAATGGGTGTTTGTGATATATATCAAGCTCTAACGGAAGACAGACCCTATCGTAAGGGTTTGAGTAAAGAACGTGCTTTTAAAATACTAGATGGTATGACTGACGATGGATTCATATGTCCAAAAGCTGTTTCTCAATTAAAAAGTGCTTTAGAAAAAATAGAGCGAATTAATATTGATTTGTAACATTAAAAAGAATCTATAACTCTTATCATAACTGAGGTTTGGGCTTTGCCCATTATCCTTCTGTATAAAATATAGGCTATTTTAATGTTTACGATTAGTAAATTAGATTTCTTAATAAAAAAATCCAATTAAAAATCATAAAATACTAAGAGCTTTCAATAACTCACTAGCGTTCAGACAAATTAAAAACTCTAAGTATTTTATAATTTTTTTACCAAGATTTATTAGATTTTTTTTTAAATCGTTACTTCATCAATATTAATTCGCTCTTGTAGTAAAACAATGAAAAAATTCCTACGTACCTACAGAATTTTGGGAGTAAAATTATTTAAGCCCTTAAATTTCACAAAGATTTAATTTTATTAGTTATCTTTCCATAATAATATGTTATGGTATTTTTTGCGCATTTGATGTAAGATTTTATAGGAGAGATTCACAAATTAGAGGTGATTTTATGGAATTTATTTTAAACAGTGTTGATGAAACCTTCAATTTAGGAAAAAAATTAGGTTCTTTAACCAAACCTGGCGATGTAATTTGTCTCACAGGTGACCTTGCTGCGGGCAAAACGCATTTCACAAAAGGAATTGCTAAGGGTCTTGATATTGATGAATACATAACTAGTCCGACTTTTAACATAGTAAATGAATATACTGGAAGACTCAAGTTATATCATTTTGATGTTTATAGAGTAAATGATCCGGACGAAATTTATTCTATAGGTTTTGATGACTACATATTCAGTGATGCTGTAAGTGTTATAGAATGGTCTAATTATATAGAAAGTATAATACCTGCTGAACATATCAGCGTTGATATAAAAAAGATGCCCGATATGGGTGATACCGTAAGAAAAATAAGCATAACTTTCACCGGGAAAAGATACGATTATGTAAAGGAGATTAAAATATGAAAGTTTTAGCAATTGATTCAGCTACTCAAGCTGCTACATGTGCTGTAATGGAAGATGATAAGCTTTTAGGTGAAATAACCTTTAATTATAAAAAACAACATTCAGTAATACTCATGAATATGATTGATACTATGTTATCTACTACAAATGTTACAGTTAAAGATCTTGATGGCTTTGTTGTATCAAAAGGTCCAGGTTCTTTCACAGGCTTAAGAATAGGAATGTCAATAGTAAAAGGCTTAAGTGAAGGCTCTAAAAAGCCTTTTGTAAGTATATCCTCACTTGATGCCTTAGCTTACAATCTAGCATATACATCTGGAATTATATGTCCAATAATGGATGCTCTTAGAGACAATGTATATACTGCTATTTATACCTTTGAAGGCGATCAGTTAAAAAGGCTTACAGAGTACGATGCTCTACATATTACAAAACTTTTAGAAATTTTAAAGGGCTATAATTCCGAAGTCACATTTATAGGTGATGGAACATTTAAATTCAAGGGATTTTTTAAAGAAAATCTTGAAAATGCTCATTTTGCTCCAGCACATCTTAACTTAGTTAAGGCTTCAAGTTTGTGCGAAATTGGGCTTAATCTTTTAAAGAATGGGACACATGATGACTTAATAACCTCAGCCCCTATTTACATTAGAAAATCACAGGCTGAAAGAGAATATGAAAAGAGAACAGGAATGAGCATAGATGACTGATTTAACCATCTGTCCCCTAGAAGAAAAATATATAGATGCAATAATTTCTATAGAAAATCTCTGCTTTCCTACTCCATGGACACGGAAATCTATGGAGAGCGAGCTGCAAAACAAATTTGCAAAATATGTAGTGGTAAAGAAAGGTAATACTGTTATAGGTTACGGAGGAATATGGCTCATAGTTGACGAAGGACACATAACAAATATAGCTGTTCACCCTGAATTTAGAGGAATAGGTGTTGGAAATATAATTGTTGAATCCTTAATTAATTTATGCCATGAAAAAAACGTTTTTTCAATGACCTTAGAGGTTAGAGCTTCAAACTTCATAGCTCAAAATCTCTATAAAAAATTTGGCTTTAAAGAAAATGGCATAAGGAAAAAATATTACAGCGATAATGATGAAGATGCCATTATCATGTGGAGACGAGAAGTAACAGTATTTTAGAACATAAAAAAAGCTCTATAAATCTAAGGTAAGAAAATCTCAAAATCCTAAGATATTCAATAACTCGCTGAAAAGATGCTCAGACAAATTAAATATCTAAGTATTTTGAGATTTTCTTACCAAGATTTATTAGAGTTTTTTTTAACAGTTCTTAAAATACTGTTACTTCTCGTAGCGGCAAAAACAAGGAGGATAATGGGTCCTTGACCCAAGCCCCGGTTATGATAAGATTTATAGAATTTTTTTAATGTTCCAAATCACTGTTACTTGCCTTTATTTAACTGCATTTTCGGCTTTTTTGTTTACTACGCCTTCTGCTTCTCTATGAAGTACTGGTGAAAGACTTTTATAAACTGCCATTGTTAATACTGAAACCAAAACTCCTTTAAGTATATTAAACGGTAAAATTGAGTATACAACGAAACTATTTAAGTTATTTATTGAAGAATTTAATGCATGACCCATTTTTACAATTTCCTTTATAGGGAAGTGAAGAAGTGTTTCATATAAAGGCAAAAATACAAAGTAATTTAGGGAACTTTCAAGTACTGACATCAATATAATTCCAGATAAAAGAGAAACCACTGCATTTTTCTTTGTTTTTTTATGCTTGTACATAGCTCCCGAAACAAAAACAAAAATTGCTCCACCAAGAAAATTTGATAATTCTCCAATGCCTGCTGTTTGAGTCCTTAAAAGATGTAAAATATTTTTTATAAGTTCTATTATAACTCCTGCTACAGGTCCTAGTGCAAATGCTCCTAAAAGTGCTGGTAAATCACTTATGTCCATTTTTAAAAATGATGGAAATACGGGAATTGAAACTTCAACAAACATTAGTATAAATGCTATTACTCCTAAAAGTGAGATTTTGATTAAGTTACTGATTTTTGAATTTTTCATTTTATACCCTCCTATTAATCTTCAAGAGCATTAAAATTAAAAAGCCCTGACACAAACACGCGTCAGGGCATACACATCAAAGTAATGCTTCTATCTTCTTTCATCCAGACTTTACTGTCGGCCCCGGAATCTAACCGGATCATGCCTAAAAAGGCTCGCGGGCTTTACCGCCGGTAGGGAATTACACCCTGCCCTGAAGATCACAATTTATTTTTCTATATTATACAACATAATCTTTATAAATACAAGCTCTTAATTTCTACTTCTTCATTGTTAATGAAATTCTATTTCTCTTTTCATCAACCTCAAGAACTCTAACATCAACTATGTCTCCTACTTTAACTATATCAAGTGGATGCCTTACAAATCTATCTGAAAGCTGACTTATATGAACAAGACCATCCTGATGCACTCCTATATCCACAAAGGCTCCAAAATCAGCAACATTTCTGACTGTACCTTTTAAAGTCATGCCAGGCTTAAGCTGCTTTATATCCATAATACCTGTCTTTAATATTGGCTTTGGCATTTCTTCTCTAGGATCTCTACCAGGTTTCTTTATAGCACTTATTATATCTGTAAGAGTTGGCACTCCAATATCAAGGCTCTCTGCTATCTTCTCAATTCCCAAAAGTTTTACCATGGAATCTATATTTTGCAGTTTCCCCTGCTTTACGTCTTCTTCTTCATATCCTAGCTTCTTTAAAAATTCCTTTGCTTTTTCATAAGATTCAGGGTGAACTGAGGTATTATCAAGTACTTCATCTCCATCCATTATTCTCAAAAATCCTGCACACTGCTCAAAAGCTTTTGGTCCAAGCCTTTTTACCTTTAAAAGCTCTTTTCTATTTTTAAAAGCTCCATTTTCTTCTCTATAATCCACTATGTTTTTTGCAATATTTGCATTTATTCCAGATACATATGCTAAAAGAGACGGAGTTGCTATATTTAAATCTACACCAACATTATTAACACAGTCCTCAACTATACCTTTAAGTGATTCATCAAGTTTTTTAGGTGCAACATCATGCTGATACTGACCTACCCCTATAGATTTAGGATCAATTTTTACAAGTTCACTTAAAGGATCTTGAAGTCTTCTACCTATAGAAATAGCACCTCTTAAAGAAACATTTATATCTGGATATTCCTTCGCTGCAAGCTCTGAAGCAGAGTAAACAGACGCTCCTGCCTCTGAAACTATTACATAATAAACATCAATGCCTTTTTCCTCTTTTACCTCTTTTAAAAGCCTTGCTACAACCTCTTCAGATTCTCTGCTTGCCGTTCCGTTACCAAGTGATATAACTCCTACATTATACTTGTATATCAATTCCTTTAATGTCTTTATTGAACCTTCTATATCGTTTTGAGGCGCTGTTGCATAAATTGTAGCAGTATCAAGAAGCTTACCAGTTTCATCTAGAACTGCAATCTTACATCCTGTTCTAAATCCAGGATCATATCCAAGTACAGCATTTCCCTTTATAGGTGGCTGCATCAAAAGAGCCTTTAAATTAGCTTTAAATATTTCAATAGCTGAATTCTCACCTTTTTCGGTAAGCTCTGCTCTTATTTCTCTTTCAATTGATGGATATATTAATCTCTTAAAAGAATCCTTAACACTTTCCTCTACATATTTATCCGTTACTTTATTTCCAACCAAGCAGTTTAAAACAAGGTAATTTATTATCTTTTCCTCATCACAGGTTATCTTTACAGATAATATTTTTTCCTTTTCTCCTCTATTTATAGCAAGTATTCTATGACCTGGTATTTTAGCTACAGCTTCTTTAAAATCATAATACATTTCATACGGAGTAGGTTCTTTGCTGCTTCCTTCAGTTTCTATAATCCCACTCTTGTATGTATATTTTCTTATCCATTTTCTGAACTCTGCGTTATCAGATATTACTTCACTTATAATATCCTCAGCACCTTTAAGTGCATCCTCTACTGATTTAACGCCTTTTTCTTCATTTATAAAGGTTGCAGCAAACTCTTCTATATCCCCTTTAAACTTACCACTTAAAATTTCATCTGCAAGAGGTTTTAGCCCTTTTCCAAGTGCTATAGTTGCTCTCGTCCTCTTCTTTGGCTTATATGGTCTGTATAAATCTTCAACCTCTGTCATTGTTTCTGCTTTTAATATTTTATCTTTTAATTCAGGAGTGAGCTTTTCTTGCTCATCAATTGAATTTATTACCGTTTCTTTTCTATCATCAAGATTTCTTAAATATACAAGATCTTCATGTAAATTTCTTAATGTAACATCATCTAATCCACCTGTTCTTTCCTTTCTATATCTTGCTATAAAAGGAACTGTGGCACCTTCATCAAGCATTTCTATTACATTTTTCACCTGAGTAACTTTTATATTTAATTTCTCAGCTAATCTAGTACTTATATCTTTCATAAATAATTTTACCTCCAAAATGTTACGTCTAACAATTTTCATACTTTAATATTATAAAACAAAAACTTTAAGTATTTCAACTTTTAAGTAATATACTTTTTTTATTGCACATACAAATTATAATAAACAAGTTTATTTGTATAGCGCATAAATTTTAATACGTTATATATGGATTGGAGACTTTATGAAAAAAAAACTTCTGTTTATTCCCCTTATTCTATTTGCACTTTTATTTGGTATAAGCTTTTACAAATACAAGAACATACATAGATTTGATTACAATGCTGTAAAAAAGAATATCTCCCTTCTATCCAGCAGTTATTTTAAGGGAAGAATGGGCGGAACCCTTGAAAATGAGGAAACTGCACGATATATAGAATCACAATTTAAAAGTGAAAATCTAGAAAAATTTAATAGTAATTATTATTACCAGGTGTTTAAAACCTCATATCCTAAAAAAGTAGCTGGTACACCTTACTTAAAAGTAATAAACAGCAGTAATAACAGCTTAGTAAAAGAATATTTGTATGGCAAAGACTTTAAAGAAGACATGCTCAGTTTTAAACAAAACCATGCTATTTTGTATAGAAATTTTAAATTTGCTGTGGCACCATCTTACCTCAAAATCAAATGCAAAGACAACACATATGTTTTTTATGCAACTGAGAATAATGATGTATCTTTCAGAAGCTCCTTTGACGGTGACAATCCTTATTCTATGTTTATAATCACAACTAAGCAAACACTAAATGAGCTGAAAAATTATCTCATTAACGGCTATATTGTGGATTGCTTTATACCTTATACAAACGATTCGACTAATCTAAAAAACATTGTAGGATATATAAAAGGTAAAAGTTCTAAAAATCCTATAGTAATATCAGCCCATTTTGATCATATGGGAACTGATTTAAATGGTACTGTATATGGAGGTGCTCTCGACAATGCTTCTGGTACAAGTTTTGTAATTGAAATGAGTAAATTTTTAAAATCCCTTGGAACACCTGACAGAGATATAATATTTGCTGCTTTTAATGGCGAAGAATTTGGACTTAAAGGTTCATCAGCTTTCGTCGATAAATACTTACCAAAATTAAAAGATGCAGATGTATTCAATTTTGACATGGTTGGATCACCAAAGTCTGCTCCCTTATGCCTTATGGGCTCAAAAAAAGATTCTTCCAAAACACCTTTAATAGAAGATACGGCAGCTATATGTAAAAAAGATCACATATATTTTAATTACTTATTTGAAGACGCCAGTGATCATTCTCCATTTAGGAAAGATAAAGTATCTGCTATTACCTTCTGTGATAATGATACTTCAAGAATACACACTCCATCTGACACTTATAAATATATCTCTGCAGACTCTATAAATAGGTGTTTTGATGTATCTTCAAAAGAAATAATGCGAAAAGCTTATGGCTTAAACCCACTTGTACTATATAATAGGCAAATAATGATATTTTCCCTATGCGGATTTATTGCATCGTTTATGATAATTATAGTAGTAAATTTGAAAAATAAAGCAAATTAACATTGATTCGTAACGTAAAAAAAAATTCTATAAATCTAAGATAAAAAATCATAAAATTCTAAGAGTTTTCAATAACTCACTAACGTTCAAACAAATTTAAAACTCTAAGTATTTTATGATTTTTTATCCAAGATTTATTAGAGTTTTTTTTAATCGTTACTTCATCAATGTTAATTTGCTTTTGGAGTAAAACAAGGAAAAAATTCCTCCGTACCTACGAAATTTTGGGAGTAAATGGGGTAATGTATTAATCATCATTAATATGTTGTGAATAAGATTATGCACAAACTTAAGTTTTAACTCATTATCCTTCTTAAACATATAAAAGCACTCTTATCCTATGCGAGTTATTAATCGTAAACATTAAGATAGCCTATATTTTATACAGAAGGATAATGGGTCTATGATCCAAACCCCAATTATGATAAGACTTATGAGCTTTATTTAATGTTCTAAAATTCTATTACTTCACCCTTCATTTCTAAGAGTTTCAGCTGCTACTTCGGGTTCTACTGTGTTTATCATAATACCTGTGCCAAGTTCAAATCCGCCTAATGGATTTAATCTTGGTATTATATCAATATAAAAATGATAAAATACATTGTCATCTTTTATAAAATGAAAACATAAGTTATAGCTGCAATTTTTCTTAACATTATTCAACTTTTTTAAACTAACTAAAATTACATTACCTAAATCCATCATTTCATCATCATCAAACTCAAAATTACTTTGATGATGATTTTTTATTATAGTCATTTTATACTGGTATAAAGATTCATTTGGACAAAATGCTGTAAAATACTTACCCTCATAAACAATTCTCTTTCGATTTTTGAGCTCACTTTTTAAGATATTACAGTAAATACACGTTTTATTAGTTTTATAAAAATCCTCCGCTCTTTGGATTTCATCTGCAATATCTTTTGGAACTAAATTAATACCAACAACTTGAGAATGTGGATGTTTAATCGAAGCTCCTGCATCTTTTCCACAATTTTTAAATATTTGAACGTATTTTATATCTTTATCCACATACAACTTGTGTACAACATGTTTATAGGCTTTTATAATTTCTTTCATTTTTTCTTTTGTAAATTCATGCATATTAACATCATGCTCTTCACCTTCTATTACCACATAATGTTCTCCAAAAATTCCTTCATTATCTTGATTTTTTTCTTTTACTATGGGATATTTATTCTTTGAAATTCTTATATTATAAGGTGCTTTTGAATCATAAATAATTACAGGGGTCCTGTGCTCATTTCCAGGGCAGAATGGACATTCATAAACTTCCTTTTTCTCCATAGTTAGTTCATTTGGTCGTTCTCCCCTCTTTTTATTTACAATGACCACTGCGTTTTTTATGAGATTTTTTCTTATACCCAAAATAACGCATCTCCTCTACATTGTACTTTTCTAAAATGACTTTCATAAAATTTTAAAAGAGTAGCCCATTAACATTAGGTTACAGGCTGCTCTCCTTTTTAAGATATCCAATTATAAAATCGTCAATTTCACCATCCATAACAGCATTTACATTTGAAGTTTCTACTGCCGTTCTATGATCTTTAACCATTGTATAGGGTTGAAATACGTAAGACCTTATTTGATTTCCCCATCCCATATCTTTTAGCTCACCTGCTAAATCTTCAATTTTTTCCTTATGCATTCTTTCTTTTAATTCAACAAGTTTTGACTTTAACATATTCATAGCAGTTTCTTTATTTGAATGCTGACTTCTTTCATTTTGACATTGGACTACTATACCTGTTGCTAAATGGGTTATTCTAACTGCAGATTCAGTCTTATTTACATGCTGACCACCTGCTCCACTTGAACGATAAGTATCTACTCTAATTTGTTCTGGCCTTATTTCAATATCTTGACTCTTAGTTAACTGTGGAAGCACTTCAACTGATGCAAATGATGTCTGCCTTTTTCCATTAGCGTTGAAAGGAGATATTCTGACAAGCCTGTGTATTCCCTTTTCTGCCTTTAAATAGCCATATGCAAATTCTCCATCTACATTTAGTGTAACACTCTTTATACCAGCTTCATCACCTGGAAGCATGTCAACTATAGTAACCTTAAAGCCTTTTGATTCTGCCCATCTAGTGTACATCCTCAAAAGCATTTGTGTCCAATCCTGTGCATCATTTCCGCCAACACCTGTATGGAGAGTTAAAATAGCATTATTTCTATCATATTCTCCTGAAAGAAGTATTTCTATTCTAAATTTTTCTATCTCATTATTTAAATCCTTAACCTCATTTAACAGTTCATCTGCTTCTTCTTCATTTTCTTCTTCCCTGCACATTTCTATAAGTACTTTACTATCTTCAAGTCTTCCCTCAATAGATTTAAATCTATCGGCTCTGCTCTTAAGAAATTTAACTTCCATACTTATTTCCTGTGCTCTTTTTATATCATTCCAAAAATCAGGTTCTTCCATATCCCTTTCGAGTTCATCTATTCTACTTCTACTTTTATCAAGGTCAAAGAGAAGCCCTCATTTCTTTTGTACTATTTTCTATTTCTTTTACTAAAGCAGCTGCTTCTTCAACTTTTATTAGCACTAAAATCACCCTTTCATTTCAAACAATTTATATATAAAACTATACCTGCACCAAAATCTTTTATCAAGATTTTAGAACAGGTATAAATTAATTTCATTAAAACTTACGCTCTTCTTCCACAACAGTCTTTATATTTCTTACCTGACCCACAAGGACATGGATCATTTCTTCCTATCTTTTTAGTTTTTCTTCTTACTGGTTGTTTCTTAGTATCTGCTCCATCATCTGAACCTTGGTAACTTACTTGTTCAACATTTACTACTCTTTCTCTCTCAGGAGCTTTTTCAACCTGAACATGGTACAAGTATTTAACAGTTTCAACCTTTATAGCTTCTACCATTTCCTCGAACATTTCGCTACCTTCCATTTGATATGCCTGTGTAGGATCCTGCTGTTTGTATGCTCTAAGTCCTATACCCTGTTTTAAATGTTCCATACTATCAATATGATCCATCCACTTTGTATCAACAACTCTTAAAAGTATTACCCTTTCAAGCTCTCTCATTTGTTCGCTGCCAAATTGTTCTTCTTTTTTATCATACATGTCTTTAGCTATAGAATAAAGTTTATCCTTCATTTCCTCATCAGACATAGATGCAAGTTCCTCAACTGTAACTGCACCCTTTGGAAGATATATATCTTGAAGATAATCTAAAATTTTTGTAATATCACCTTCAAGTTCTTCATCAATACCACTGATATGTGAAGCTACAGCATTATTAATCAAATCTTTAGCCATTAAATCTATCTGATCTCTTAAGTTTTCACCCTCAAGAACTTCACTTCTCTGTTTATAGATAATCTCTCTTTGCTTATTCATTACATCATCATACTGGATAAGAGTTTTTCTTATATCAAAGTTGTTACCTTCAACTTTCTTTTGCGCATTTTCTATAGCTGAACTTACCATTTTACTTTCTATTGCATCGTCATCACTTAAACCAAGCTTTTCTACCATGCCCTTTAGTTTATCAGATCCAAATATTCTCATAAGATCATCTTCTAATGATACATAAAATCTTGAATATCCTGGATCTCCCTGACGACCAGAACGACCTCTAAGCTGATTATCAATACGCCTTGATTCATGTCTCTGAGTACCTATTATCTTAAGTCCTCCGAGTTCTACTACTCCTTCTCCAAGTTTTATATCAGTACCACGGCCCGCCATATTAGTTGCTATAGTTACCATGCCTTTTTCGCCTGCATGTGATATTATCTCGGCTTCCTGCTCATGATACTTTGCATTTAAAACTTGATGCTTTACTCCCTTTTTCTTTAGTAAAGAAGAAACTAGTTCTGACTTTTCTATACTTACAGTACCAACAAGTACTGGCTGACCTTTTTTATGTGTCTCAACTATATCTTCAACTACGGCCTTAAATTTTCCCATTTCAGTTTTATATACAATATCTGGTGCATCAACTCTTGCTATTGGTTTATGAGTTGGAATTACAACTACATCGAGTCCATATATCTCTCTAAATTCTAACTCCTCTGTAAGTGCGGTACCAGTCATACCTGAAAGTTTATTATACATTCTAAAATAGTTCTGGAATGTTATTGTAGCAAGTGTCTTTGATTCTTTTTGAACCTTAACACCTTCCTTTGCTTCTATTGCCTGGTGAAGACCATCACTGTATCTTCTACCTTCCATAAGTCTTCCAGTGAATTCATCTACGATTATTACTTCATCGCCTTTTACCATATAATCTTTATCACGCTTCATCAAATAATTTGCTCTTAATGCTTGAGAAGTATGATGCTGAATTTCCATGTTCTCTGGATCAGCATAGTTATCAACGTGGAAATATTTTTCTGCCTTTGCAACTCCGTCATCTGTCAATATAGCAGAATTTGTCTTCTCATCTAAAGTAAAGTCTTTTTCCTCTTTAAGCATTTTAGCAAAGTTATCTGCCACTTTATAAAACTCAGTAGACTTCTCACCTTCACCTGATATTATAAGAGGTGTTCTAGCTTCATCAATTAAAATTGAGTCAACCTCATCGACTATACAGAAGTTAAAAGGTCTTTGAACTCTCTCTTCTTTATATATAACCATGTTATCTCTTAAATAATCAAATCCAAATTCATTATTTGTACCATAAGTTATATCAGCAGCATAAGCTTCCTTCCTTTGCTGTTGGTCAAGATCATGAACAATTACTCCTGTGGTTAATCCAAGGAAATTATATAATTTACCCATCCATTCCATATCTCTTTGTGCAAGGTAATCATTTACTGTAACTACATGAACACCTTTTCCTGAAATGGCATTTAAATATGAAGGAAGAGTTGCCACCAAAGTTTTTCCTTCACCGGTTTTCATTTCTGAAATTCTACCCTGATGAAGTACAATACCACCTATAATTTGTTCTCTAAAAGGCTTCATTCCAAGCACTCTTGATGAAGCTTCTCTAGCTACAGCAAAAGCCTCTACAAGCAAATCATCAAGTGTTTCTCCGTTCTCATATCTTTGCTTAAATTCAGCAGTTTTGGCTTTTAAGTCATCATCACTTAAAGCTTGCATAGACTCATCCAGTGCATCTACTTTATTAACGATTGGGATGATTCTTTTAACTTCCCTATCGCTGTATGTACCAAATATCTTTTCTAACAGTCCCATAACAATTCATCCTCACTATAAATTTTATAAAATTACGTAAAATGCCCTTTTTAATATTAGCATCATTTTTTACATTTATTTAAATAAATCAATATCTAATAGATTATATCATTTATTTGGTAATCATTCAACTTTATATAAGATTAAAACATTAATTTCTACAAAAAATTAACATTTGCAAAATAAAAGAGTAAGGAAAATTCCTTACTCTTTTTTAAAATTCTGGTTCAATTAATCCATAATTTCCGTCTTTTCGTTTATATACTACATTTACTTCATTAGAATTTGCATTTTCAAATACGAAAAAATTATGTGCTAAGAGTTCCATTTCAAGTACAGCTTCTTCTTCTGACATTGGCTTTATAGCAAATTTCTTAGTTTTTACTATTTTAGCCTCATCATTTTCTTTGTTGTGATAATCTGGTATGTTCTGGAATCTTAATGAATCCGAATATTTTCTTCTTTCTAGCTTTGTTTTTTGTTTTCTAACTTGTCTTTCAAGTTTATCACTAACAATATCTATTGAAGCATACATATCATTGTTGGACTCTTCTCCTCTTAAAATGACACCATTAAATGGTATTGTCACTTCTACAATTTGTCTATTCTTTTCTACATTTAATGTTACATGTGCTTCTACTTCAGGTTTAAAGTATCTTTCAAGTTTTGATAGCTTCTTCTCGACTGCTTCCTTAAGTCCTTGAGTAACCTCAATATTTCTTCCACTAACTACTATTTTCATAATTCCAGCCCCTCTCTAAACCCAATATGGATATATAATTAATTATTTAATTACATATCATATTTATATTACTTTTATGACTACATTTTAACTTTTTTAAATTTACAAAACAAGTAGAATAAAACAATTAAACTATATATTAAATTGATTTATATCGCTATTACTTGAAATTACTTCTAGTTTTAAACCTTTTCTGTTAGAATTGCTTTTATTTTCAGTTTATTCTGCTATATTTTTGTTTATTTCTAGTATGTGCAATTTTATTATATCTTATAATTAAAATTTTTCACAAAATTAAGTAAGACTATTGCACTAAATATAACTATTGCGAATTAACATTGATTTGTAACATTAAAAAATTATATAAATCTCATCATAACTGAGCTTGGGTCATATTGGGTTACCGATAATATTTAATATATTATTATAAATACAAAGATATATTATCTTTGGTAAAGAAGGATAATAGGCAAAGTCCAAACCTCGTATATGGTATATTTTATGATTTTTTAATCAAGATTTATTAGAATTTTTTTAAATAGTTACTTCATCAATGTTAATTTGCTTTTGTGGTAAAACAAGGTAAAAATTCCTCCGTAAATACAAAATTTGAGAAATCAAATTATTTGATCTTTAAATAGTTTAATATATTATTTTTCGTAGAGAAACGGAGAAAAATTCACCTTGCTTTTATTTTTAGAGAAGTAATAGTATTTTGGGAACGGTTTAAATAAAATTCAATAAGTCTTGTTACAAATTATAAAAAGACTTAGAAATTTTAATTTGTTTGAGCATTTTTTCAGCGAGTTATTAAAATGTCTTAGTATTTTTATAATTCGTAACTTAGACTTATGAATTTTATTTAATGTTTCAAAATACTATTACTTCTCTACATTCTTAGTAGCAATAATATTAACGCCAGTTCCAAGTACATTTTTAATTATAACATCGCCAATTTTAATAGGCGTATTTACACTAACTTTATTAATTTCATCCATGCATTTCATAGTAAGACCTTTTGGTATTGCATTTTGAGTCTTTACTGGAACTACTGCTGCACTCTCACCATTTACTTTTACAGTTGAAGTTATTATTCTTACTGGATTTGTTACTTCATTAACTCCATACTCCGCTCCCCTAGGGCAATTATTTCCACTTACAATTAAATTTTTATCATCAACTTTTAAATGACATCCCCTAGGACAACATATGCATATTAACTCCCTTTCCATACTACTCACCATCCTCTAATGATATTGTTACATCATCTTTTATTTTATCAAGCAGCACTTTACTCAAAACTATTTTCTCCATTTCTGATGGTGCTAAATTAGCTCTCTTAAATTTGGCTATAATTGTATCACCGCTTCTAACTACTAATACTTTATTATGATATATATTGTTTACTCTCATAAATATAGTTAGCTTATCTTGAACATCATCCGTATTAAGCTTCTGAGGCACTGTGTAATTCACATTTTTACCATTCACTACATTTACATATTTATCTTTTTTAAGTTCATGCTTAATATAACGTGCAGCTGAAGCACCTGTGCGTTTTGATTCTTCTGTTACAAAATCAACTAAATCATGAACATGTACCACATTACCACAAGCAAATATTCCATCCACAGATGTTTCCATACTTTCTGTAACTCTTAAGCCATTTGTCCTTCTGTCGAGTTCTATTCCAGCATTAGATGATAATTCATTTTCAGGAATTAATCCAACTGATAATAATAATGTATCTACCTTAAACTCTTTTTCAGTTCCTTTAATAGGTCTTTTATTTTCATCAACTTTAGCTATTATTACTTTTTCAACTCTTTCTTTACCAATAATATCTACTACCGTATGTGATAAATATAGCGGTATATCGTAATCATTTAAGCACTGCACTATATTTCTATTTAATCCGTTAGAATATGGACACAATTCAACAACTGCTTTAACTTTTGCACCTTCAAGTGTCATTCTTCTTGCCATTATAAGTCCTATATCGCCTGATCCTAATATAAGAACCTCTTTACCTGGCATATACCCTTCTACATTAATGTATCTCTGTGCTGAACCAGCAGTAAATACTCCTGAAGGTCTATCTCCTGGTATATTAATTGCACCTCTAGTTCTCTCCCTACAGCCCATTGAAAGAATTATGGCTTCAGCTTGAAGTTCCATATATCCTTCTTCTGAATTTATTGCATAAACCCTTTTGTCTTTTGTTATTTCTAATACCATAGTATTAAGCTTAACTTCTATACCTGTATCTTTAACCATTTCAATAAATCTATTTGCATACTCAGGTCCTGTAAGCTCCTCTTTAAAGGTATGAAGACCAAAACCATTATGAATACACTGATTTAGTATTCCACCTAATTCTTTATCTCTTTCCAAAATCAAAATATTTTTTATTCCATTATTATATGCTTCATAAGCAGCTGCAAGTCCTGCTGGTCCCCCTCCAACTACTATCAATTGATAATTCATAACTATCCACCGCCTTCTACTTAGTTTTTCCCACTAAAATGTAAGAACCATCTTTTTCTAAATCAACATTTTCTAGTGGAATATTATATTCTCTTGCAATTATTTCCTGAACTCTTGGTCCACAGAATCCACCCTGACATCTTCCCATTCCTGGTCTGCATCTTCTTTTAATACCATCTATTGAAAGTACTCCAAAGCTTCTCCTTATTGCATCTACAATTTCACCCTCCGTTATACTTTCACATCTGCATATTATTCTGCCATACTTAGGATTTTTCTTTATCAATTTTGATTTTTCCTTAGGAGACAAATCTTTAAAATAAATCTGTTCTCTTTTAGCTTCAAAATTTTCTTTTTTATCCAGCTTACATCCTGCCTTTTCTAATATATTTACCACATCTAAAGCAATAGCTGGTGCCGAAGATAACCCTGGCGATTTCATTCCTGCTGCATCAATAAAGCCTTTAACCTCATTATTTTCCTCTACTATAAAATCATCTGTATCAGGATTTGCTCTAAGTCCAGCAAAATTTCTTATAGATTCTCTAAAATTAACCTTTTCAGTTGAAAGTTTAGAAGCCTCTCTTATAGCTGCTAGTCCCTCTGCTTCAGTTCCCATATCTTCCTTATCATCTATATCCCTAGCATCAGGGCCAATTAATAGATTTCCATGAACAGTTGGTGTTACTAAAACTCCTTTTCCTAACTTTGATGGACATTGAAATATTGTATGACTTACTACACTTCCCTGGCTTTTGTCCATTACAAAATATTCACCGCTTCTTGGAGTTATCTTAAAGCTTTCACTGCAAATTAAATTATGAATCTTATCCGCATAAAGTCCTGCCGCATTTATTATAAATTTTGCTTCTATAATTTCTCCATCTTTAGCTGTAATTTTAAAAGTGTCATTTTTTTCTATTGAAACTACTTCTTTTTTTAATTTAATTTCTCCACCATTTTGAGCAGCATTCTCCGCTAGTGCAATTGTGTATTCAAAAGGTCCTACTATTCCCCCAGTAGGTGCATATAATGCTCCCTGTACTTTTTCGCTGAGATTTGGTTCCATTTTAAGTACTTCATCCTTAGTTAAAACTTTTAAATTCTTTACACCTATTTTTGTCCCATTTTCATATAAATGCTTTATTGTCTTAATATCCTCTTCATTAAAAGCTAAAACTAATGATCCATTTCTCTTAAATGGTACACTCAATTCTTTGCATAAACCTTCAAACATTTCGTTACCTTTTACATTATATTTTGCCATTAATGTTCCTTCTTCAGGATCATAACCCGCGTGAACTATTGCCGAATTTGCCTTACTAGTCCCCATTGAAACATCTTTCTCTTTTTCTAAAATAACCACTTTTAATTTATACTTAGTTAGTTCTCTAAATATAGAGCAACCTATAACACCTGCCCCAATTATCGCAACATCGTACATATTACACCCTCCTTATTATGCTAAATAAAAAAAGCCAGACCAAAAACAAGTGAAAACTTCACTCATTTTTTTGCCTGACTCTAAATTCTCTAAGCAATTTATATTAACTTGTAATTACATTATATACTTTAATAACTTATTTGTATAGTATTTATTCTTCTTCCCAATTCTGAACTCTCTTAACTGCCTTTTTCCATCCTCTATACAATTTTTCTTTCTTATCCTCATCTAGATTTGGAGTATACACCTGACTCACAGCCCATTTTTCCGCAATTTCTTCTTTTGACTTCCAGAAACCTACAGCAAGTCCTGCAAGGTACGCTGCACCAAGTGCTGTTGTTTCAGTTATTATAGGTCTTACAACCTCTGCTCCCGTTATATCCGCCTGAAATTGAAGTAATAAATTATTAGTACTTGCCCCACCATCAACTTTAATTCTTGTAAGTTTACAGCCCGAATCCTCCTGCATAGCATCTATAAGATCTCTTGACTGATATGCAATAGACTCTAGAGCAGCTCTAATTATATGGTTTCTGTTAGCACCTCTTGTCAAACCAAGAATAGCACCCCTAGCATACATATCCCAATAAGGTGCACCAAGTCCAGTAAATGCCGGAACAACATACACGCCACCGTTATCTTCTACTTTTTTAGCAAAATATTCTGTATCCGCAGCATCATTAACTAATTTAAGTTCATCCCTAATCCATTGAATTACAGCTCCACCTACAAATACTGATCCTTCGAGAGCATACTGTACCTTACCATTTAATCCAATTGCAATAGTAGTTACTAACCCATTTTTACTTTGAATCATTTTTTCCCCTGTATTCATAAGTAAGAAGCATCCTGTTCCGTAAGTATTTTTAACACTGCCTGCCTCAAAGCAAGTTTGGCCAAATAAAGCACACTGCTGGTCACCAGCCACACCTGCTATTGGCACTCTAATACCACCTGTACCTCCAAGATTAGTATATCCGTATATTTCAGATGAATTTTTAACCTCCGGAAGCATTGATTCAGGAATATTAAGCTTCTTTAAAATTTTCTCATCCCATTTTAATTCTTTTATATTATAAAGCATTGTTCTAGATGCATTTGTGTAGTCGGTTACATGTGCTCTACCATTTGTAAGTTTCCACACAAGCCAGGTATCAACTGTACCAAAAAGTAGCTCTCCATTTTCTGCTTTCTGCCTTACACCTTCTACATTATCTAATATCCATTTTATTTTAGTAGCCGAAAAATATGCATCTAATAATAAGCCTGTATTCTCTTTTACATAACTGGCAAATTCCTCATCATGCTTAAGTTCGTCAACTATAGCTGCTGTTCTTCTGCACTGCCATACAATAGCATTGTATATAGGCTCTCCAGTATTCTTATCCCATACAATTGTTGTTTCACGTTGATTTGTAATTCCTATTGCAGCTACATCTTCCTGAGTTATATTTGTTTTTGCCATTACTTCCTGCAAAACACCATATTGACTTGCCCATATTTCTAATGGATCGTGTTCAACCCATCCTTCATTAGGATAAATTTGCGTAAATTCTTTTTGACTAATCCCCAAAATATTTTGTTCATTATCAAATATTATTGCTCTTGAACTTGTAGTACCCTGATCTAATGCAATTATGTATTTTTTCATATAACACACCTTCCATCATCTAAATTCTATAGTTAAACGATTGCCCTAAGTTTACTTTACATACTCCAAATTTCTTTTTTAGTTGTAGATACACATGCTGCTCCTGAACTTAAAGCTTGCATTACTTCTTCTTTAGTCTCAATTAGTCCACCAGCAACCACTGGCTTATTAGAACATTTTGCGATTATTTTAAATACCTTTGGAATTATTCCTGGAAGCACTTCAACTGCATCACATTCGGAAATAATATGATTTTTAACATTATTCAGTGAAAGAGTATCAAATATAAATACTCTCTGAACGCATATCAGATTATACCTTTTAGCGTATTTTAAAACTTGCGACTTCGTACTGATTATTCCCCTAAATTTTGTTTTTTCTTTAATATACCTTAAAACAACTTCTTTATTAGTCATTAATCCCTCAACTAAATCAATATGAATTATTCCTATCTTGTTTTTTGATGCTATAACGTCACTTATTTTCTGAACATTCATTATATCACCAAACAAAACAAATATAATCTTAATCTCAGAATTTAGTGCTAATTCTAATTGCTTTTCATTTTTCACAGCTGCTATAACCGGATTCTCTTCTAATAAATCTTTAATATTCATAACACTCCTACACTTACATTTTATATTTCATCATATAAAATACTTTTTAATAAAAGCTAAATTTACTGCTTAAAAATTTATTCCTATAATATTAATATTATCATTAAAACAGTTTCATATCTACTAGTCTAATCCGAAGTAATAATATCATTATTTTTATTAAACTATATAAATACTATATTCATAAAAAACTTTTCTTACCCCTTCTTTCTAAAGAATTTTAAAATAACGTTTTCATTTTCTCCCAATTGCTTCTATTTCTCCACTTCAAAATTATATATAAATTTTGTTTTTTATTGCACGCTGTTGTCCTTGTATACTAGTATAATTAAATTATATCACTTTATTAGATAAACTCAATACATTCCATAAAAAAATAAAGTAATAGCATTTAACCTCTTAAATACTATTACTTCACAAGAATTAAAAACCTTAAACAGCTTCCTCTTCCTCATTTTCTTCATTAGCCTTTGCTCTTCTACTATTTGCAATAAATGTTATACATGAACTTGCAATTATTAGAACAATTCCTGCAATTGTATTTAATGCTATAGATTCATGTAATATTATTAGTGCAAGAATAGGAGCAAGTGCTGGTTTAATATAAAATACAAGCGATGCTGTAGCCGCAGATGTTTCTTCCATAGCTAAAAAGTAAAATGTATATCCAAGACCAGTTATAAATATACCGATATAAATAAGGTTAGGCAATGTAGCTAGTCTAATTCCTTGAAACACACTTATATTAGCAAAAGTTTTTAAGCCTGCACCTGTAAGGGCGTTTGCTACAAAACTTATTTTTGATATTAAAATAAGTACTAACATTTCAAGACTTCCAAAAAGGAAACAAAAAGAACTTGATACTATTCCGCCATATCTTGCACTTCTCTTTTTACCAACTACACCATACAGTGCAAAAGTTACTGCGGATATTAATGTAAATATAATTCCACTTACACTGCTTGTCATATTAGCAGGATTCATTATTACAATCATTCCTATTATACTTATAATTAAAGAAACAATAGTTGCCTTATATACTTTTTCATCAAGCATAAAATAAGCAAAAGGAATTACAAATATAGGATTACAACTAAAAAGTATAGCAACAATTGAAGCTTTACAATTTAAAACCCCCAATTGAAAAAATGTCATACTTATTACAACACATATAAAGCCTTCAATAAGAAAAAATTTATAATCACTTTTATTTAATTTTAGATTCTTTTTTTTCATAATCTTTAGTGCAAATGGCATTAAAATTAATGCACCAATTAAGAATCTTAAAAATGTAAGTTGAATTGGATTAAATATACTTGCAACAAGTTTTAAAGCAATTTCCATACTTGAAAATAGTATGGTGGACAACAAAATATATAGGTACCCCTTTTTCATGTGTAAAGACACTTCCTTTGTAATATTAGTAATTAATTATCATTTTTAAGGATTTCTCATATAAAGTTACCTACCTTTATATGATAAACCCAATTAAACCTTATCCTCTAGAAAAATTATCGTTACCCTTCTCATTAAAAAATTCTTTCCATGTCTTATCAGCATAGGGCTTAAATTCCTCTGCTGATTTTGTTATTTTTTTATGGAACACATCATCGTGAAGCATTTTTTCTGCTCCAGAATCATCTGGTTTTGCTCCTACTTCATTACATACATCTATTATAACATTTGTATTATCTATCATCATACATGGCCTTAACATGTTTTTATTGTAAGGTTGTATAGATCTTAGTTTTTTGAAAAATGGATCTCTAAATGCATCAATCAAATGCTTGCCCTTTAAATTAACTGTGGAAAAATGAGAAAATATACATGGCTCAACATCCTCTTTTGAATTAACATGGAAATAATATTTTCCTGCAATACATCCACCTACATATGGCGCATCATTAAAGAAATCTATTGTAAAATACGGCTTATTAGCTCTTATTTCTCGGGATCTTCTTCCAAGATAATCTCTCTGCTTTGCCGTAAGCATCATGTTAAAATCTTCATACTCACCATTAACAGGCATGAACAGAAAATACCAGCTCATTTTAGAGCCCTTTTCAATTAACATGTCTGTAAACTCATCACTGAGTACTGTATCTATATTAGTTCTTGTAACTGCAGACGATACTCCAAATAGTATACCTCTTTCATGAAGCATATCCATAGCTTTTAAAACTTTTTTATAAGTTCCTTTTCCCCTACGTGAATCAGTGTCCTCTTCAAATCCTTCAATAGAAAGCATTGGTATAACATTTCCACATTTTTTAAGTCTATCAGCAATTTTTTCATTAAGTAAAAGTCCACTGGTGAACGGTGTAAATATTATGTCGTCATACTTTTCATAGATATCAAGAAGATAATCATTAAAAAACGGCTCACCGCCCAAAATAATAATATAATAAATTCCTAGATCTCTTGCTTCTCTAACAATTCTATCAACTTCCTCTGGTGGAATATCATCCTTTTTACTAAAACTTGATGCGTAACATCCCTTACAATGAAGTGGGCATCTCATAGATGGACTCAAAAGCATAACAAATGGTATTTTAGTATCCTCTTTGTCCAAATATTTTTGTCTCCTAGGACCAGCATACCAATTTGCATTTGCAAAGAAGTTGGTAAAAAATTTTTTTAGGCATTTAGTGTCTGTATTTTTTAAAATATCCTGAATAAATTCATGCTTGTACTTATCGTTGTTATAATAATTCTCAACAAACTCAATCTGAGATAATGCAGATTCATCTTTTGTTAGCTTTTTAATGGCTGCAAATATTTTATTTACATTTTTCTCCGGATCTTTGTCAAGATAACCAACAACTTTGTTTATAATCGCCTCTTTAGCAGCTTTCTCCAAAGTATCTTTTATCTCCATACAAATTCCTCCTAGTAAATTATAGCTTTATAAACTAATATAAATGCTTGCAATTTAAAATGCTAAATATTAAATCTTATTTATTATCATTTGACTTTAATTTTGACTTCATGTATCATTATATCAAAAAGTTATATATACAAAAAATATGTATTTGTTATTATATTTATACAAATATATGTATGAATTAATTGTTCGGAGTGATTAATTTTATGGATATAAAACAGATTACCTACTTTCACGCAATTGTTGAAGAAGGAAATATAACTAAAGCAGCTAAAAAGCTTCATATAGCTCAACCTCATCTCAGTCAACAATTGAAATTAATAGAAAATGAATTAGACGTAAAGTTAATAGAAAGAAGTACTAGAAAATTTCAGCTTACTGATGCAGGAAGAAAACTATATCATAATTCTAATCAAATAATGAAATTAATAGAATCCACAGTTAAAGAATTAAAGGACTTTAATGAGGGAATTCAAGGAACACTATCTATAGGAAGCATATCATCTTCAGGAGATATACTATTGCCGCAGCGAATATATGATTTTCACAAAAAATATCCAAAAATAAACTTTGAAATACAGGAATGCGGTACAGATGAAATACTAGAATTGTTAAAAAATGGTGTAATAGATATTGGGATTATACGAACCCCAATAAATTCAGAAATTTATGAATCAATAAATTTACCCTCTGTGCCAATGGCGGCTGTATCCAATAAAGATATGTGCTGGAAGACAAGTAATAAAACTATATCTCTAAGTGACCTTGATGGAAAACCTCTTTTAGTACAGCGTAGATATGAAAAATTGATAGTAGAATTATGCAAAAAAGCCGGATTTCAGCCAAGAATACTGTGCAAAATTGAAGATACACACTCAATATTACTCCTGGCAAATACAGGAATAGGCGTTGCCATCATTCCCAAAGATTCAGTTGGACTTATTTCTGGTGTGGACTTAAATTACAAAGAAATTAATGAGCCATCTTTAAACACAAGCACAACTGTGGTATGGCTGAAAGATCAGTACCTATCTTATGCTGCCAAACACTTTTTGCAGACATTCAAAATATAAATTTTTATTATTCTATAATGCTTTTATTGAAACAATTTTTAATAATTAGGAGCTTCGCTTAATCTTATAGTACAAAAATATCATAAGTTTGCAAAACTCCTATTTTTAATATTTATATATCTTTGTAATTTAAACAAAAATCTTTTAGATAACTCCTCTGATGAATTTTTCTACAATATCTAAAACAGAATCTGTCCAAAAACTTGGACCTCCATGATCTCCTCCTATAATTTTATAAAAAGTTATATCTTTACCTGCATTTTTTAAAGTTTCATACAGTAAAATACTCTGTGTAATTGGAACAACTCTATCCTTGTCGCCATGGAAAGTTAAAACTGGTGGAATATCTTTGGTTTTAGATATATAATTTGTAACTACTGTTGGCTCAACAAGCTCCATATTTTGGAGTACACTTTTATGACCAAGCCAAAATCCTTCTGGACTATCTGCACCTCTGTGATCTAAAATAGAAAGTTCCTCATTCATTTTAGAAATATCCACAGCACCATAATAATTTATAACACCCCTTACACTACAATCATAATTAAATTTACAATCCTCTCTATCAATTAATTGTTCCTCTCCTGTAAAAGCTGTCATTAAAGCTGTATGCCCACCTGAAGAATCTCCCCAAATTACTATTTCATTAGGATCCGCAGAATAATAATCTGCATGTTCTTTCATAAATTTAACAGCTGCCTTTGCATCTAATATTTGTGCTGGAAAAATTCCGCCATCTTCTGACGGTCTGTATTGAACTAATGCAACCACAAAACCTCTTTCTGCAATTTTAGAAAGCCTTATAACAGCTTCATTGATATTTTGTTTATGCCATCCAGAACCCGGTATATAAATAATTATTGGCCATGGCTTAGCTGACTTTATAGGTGTAGGTGATACAAATACATGATCATCAACTGTATTTGGAACTAAAACTTGTAAATAAAGCTTCTTATCTCCCCTGCCCTTATACTCAACGTTTTCAAACCATTTAATATTAAGCTTTTCAATATCTCCTTCTATTACTTTCATTCCTTCAATTGATGCTTCATTAGTAGGAAAATCTGCATATGAATACATTTTAGGTTCCACCATAATTTAATATTCTCCTCCCCTATCCTTAATTAATCAATAATGTATTTAACAAACTCTATGATTCCGTCCTCAATTTCATCTCTAATATCAAGATAATTA
Organism: Clostridium pasteurianum; assembly: GCF_001705235.1. Classification (NCBI taxonomy): domain Bacteria; kingdom Bacillati; phylum Bacillota; class Clostridia; order Eubacteriales; family Clostridiaceae; genus Clostridium; species Clostridium pasteurianum. The sequence goes on along the minus strand of NZ_MCGV01000001.1, from coordinate 3,215,400 downwards.
AGTATTTCATGACGATATCCAGGATAAATCTTTGTTCTCACCATATGCCCTGTTTCTGCAAGCCAATTTGACACAGCATATGCACCTTCTCCATAATTTCCAACAGGATCTTTATCTCCTGCAATATTATAAACCGGAATTGATGTTGGCACCTTTTCTGCCCACTTTGTCCCTACATTTGCATCCATCATCGTTGCAAAATAGTATAGAGAACGTATATTAGGTGACGTTACTAAATCACTATATATGTCTCTTCCATGATCTGCAATTACATCTGGGTCACTACAAACCCATTCACTTCTTGAAGTTATAGGCTTTTCTTCGTAACGTTTTGATGTCCACATCCATCCCATAAGTTTCCCTTCATACTCTGCTGCACTTTCTTCTCCTCTACCTTCATCTATTAACTTTTTTAAACTATAAGCAACTGAAGCTGCTGTTTTAAATACTCCTGGTGTTCCACATAGCATCAATCCATCAAGTCCATCACCATAAACAGTAGCATAAGATCTTGCAATCATTGAACCCATACTATGTCCAAACATAAAGTAAGGCAAATTAGGATATTCCTTCTGTACAATTTTACGCAGAGTGTGCTCATCTTCTGCCATTGTCATATATCCTTTATCACCCCAGTCTGTCCAGTTACCTGACAAATAAGCAGTTTTTCCATGCCCTACATGATCATCTGCTGCAACTATAAATCCTGCATCATTTAGCTTAAGTATTGTATGTAAATACCTACGTGAATGCTCATGATAACCATGTACAAGTTGTACAATTCCTTTTGGCTTACGTACTGGAGTATAAATCCAAGCTTGTACCATGTCTCTTTCATTAAATGATTTAAAGCTTCTTTCCTGAAATGCCATATTTATTCCCCCTAATTTTATTTCATTGAATTTAAATATATGCTGCACTAAAATATTTCTATTCTAGTACAGCATATATAGCAAATTACATAGCAATTAAATCTTTCATGTCACAATCAACATGCAAAATATAATCTCCATCAACATTATTATATTTTACTCTTACTGTCTTTTGTTCAATATCATAGTGCCATCCAAATTCACTACTCTCCCATTCTTTTTCATCTAAGAACATAGGAAGTACTTTATCTTTCAGTTTAACCTGCTTTGGAGCCATATCCTTACAGATTACATCCACTAGCATTTTCTTGACTTCTGTTTTGTAATTTCCAGTTTTATTAAAGCTTATTTTTATTCCACTCTTATTGTCTATTGCTATTGTTGTTTTTAAATAATCTCCATTTTTATAATCATTTGTAGTTCCATCATCTTCATACAATACAAAACTTGATTCCTGCGATGGCTCTATCATTAAATTAAGTTTTTCCATTGAATCTTTATGAAGGTTCGTTAATTCTCCACATACAGGAACAATCGCACCACTTCTAATAAACATCGGAATTGAATCTAAAGAAACATCAAATTCAATGGTCTGTCCTCCTTGATATACATGTTTAGTGTTCCATTCAAACCAAAGAGCCCCTTTTGGTAAATATACTTTTCTAGTTTTTGCACCCTTTTCAAGAACATTTGCAACAAGAATAGACTTTCCAAGCATAAAATCGAAACTTTCTTCAAGCAACTTCTTATCCTCAGGAAATTCATAGACTAAAGGTCTCATAATTGGATTTCCTTCTGTAGATGCTTCATATAACAAAGAATACATATATGGTACTAATTTATATCTAAGTTTTATGGCATCACGTATATATTTAGTATATGATGGGTACATCCATGGTTCTGTAACAGTGTTATCAGTATTGCAAGAATGTATTGAAAATCTTGGCTGGAATATTCCGTTTTGAACCCATCTTACAAATAATTCTGGTTCAGGTGCTTCTCCGTAAAATCCACCTATATCACAGCCTTGATTTGCTACTCCTGAAAGACCTAATCCAAGTATTACAGGAATATTAAATTTAAGGCTCTTCCAACTTGTGCCATTGTCTCCTGCCCATGTCTGCGCATAACGCTGAATTCCTGCAAATCCAGATCTACTAATTACATATTGTCTAGCATTTGGATAAACTTCTTCCACTGCCTCATTTGCTACAAAGGACATTAAATTTGTCATAATCGGTCTTAAACCGCCTATTCCCCTTTTCAGTCCTTCAACGCAGCAAACAGCATCATCATTTTTCATGTCATATTCATTATTATCATTCCATATTGATGTAATTCCAAGGGAAACCAATGAATCCTTTAAATGCTTTTTCCACTCTTCTCTTCCTTTAGGACTTGTAAAATCCACAAAAGAAGCATGACCTCCCCAGTATCTTTCCTGTTCAGACTTTTTACCTGTTTCATCTTTTATATAAGCATCACTTTCATCAAATTCCTTATATAATGGATGAGATTTCAACATACCCGGTTTTATATTCGGTACTAAAGACGCACCCTTTTCTTTCATTTGTTCAACAAAATCTTTAGGATCACTGAACCTATCATAATTCCAATTAAATACATATCTCTTATTGTCCTTTGAGGAAGTATACCCTGATGATAAGAAGAACCCATCACAAGGAATTTCTGCTTCCTTACATTTATCTAAGAACTTCAAAATAGTTTTATCTGAATCTTTATCAAGTTCTGTATAATACATTGTTGAACCCATATAACCAAGTGAATATCTTGGAGGCAACTTAGTTTTTCCAGTTAAATCAGTGTAATTTTTTACTACATTTTTTATTGTAGGTCCGTATATAAAGAATACATCTAATTCACCGCCATCAGCACAGAAATAACTGTAATCCTTCCAGTAGCCTACTCTTTCGCATCCAACATCAAAAATTGAATCATAAGAATTGTTATAAAATAATCCACTAGCTATATTGTTTTTACTATTGAACTTAACATAAAAAGGTATATGCTTGTATAGTGGATCTGTACATTCTGAATCATATCCATAAGTATCATAGTTATGCATTCTCATTCTTCTTCTTCTCTTATTTAAATATCCAGATTTTTCACCAAACCCATAGAAATAATCATTATCTTCCATACAAGAGTAATGATATAATCTTCCTTTAGAATCCTCTACATAAGCTTTTTCCATTAAATCGGAGTGTAATACATTACCCTTCTTATCTAAAATTTCTATTCCAAATGGTTCTTTATAAATATTTATATTTAATTTTGCAGTAGATAACAGAATATGATCTCCTAAGTCTTCATATTTACTGCTAAGTGCCTCAACCTTTACTCTTTCTTTGGCCAATAAATTATCTGTTTCATCATTCCATGCAGTCATAACTAAGGCATAAGATGCTTCCTTTTGAAATTCCTTATCAAAAGTACAGCGTATTCTTACTATATCATCATTTAAAAGTATGATTCTATACTTAGCTGCATTTGTAATAATCTCTAAATAGTTTTCAACATTTTTAAGGCTTATAATTTTGTTACTTACTTTCATAAATAATATCCTCCCGTCATGTGTATTCCTATAATACCTAACTATAATATTTTAAAATACTCCTTTGCATTGTTGTAGGATATTCCTTTAACAATACTTCCTAGTTCTTCTATATCATTTGGTATTTCACCCTTTTCAGCCCATTCTCCAATTAGATTGCAAAGTATTCTTCTAAAATACTCATGTCTTGGATAAGATAAGAAGCTTCTGGAATCTGTAAGCATACCTATAAATCGTCCCAGGAGACTTAAATTTGCAAGAGTTGTTAATTGATCAAGCATTCCTTTTTTATTATCAAGGAACCACCAAGCTGGTCCAAATTGTATTTTACCAGGAACTTCACTTCCCTGAAAATTACCAAGCATACTACCAAGTACATGATTATCTTTTGGATTTAAATTATAAACTACAACCTTAGGAAGACAGTTTTCTACTTCAAGTGAATCTAAAAATCTAGAAATTGGATATGCTATTTGCTCATCATTAATTGAATCAAAGCCAGTATCTGCTCCCAAACCTTTAAATCTTTTAGTATTGTTATTTCTCATTGCTCCAATATGAAGCTGCATAGCCCATCCTAATTTACAATAAAGCTTTCCCAGAAATTGCATTGTATGTGTTCTATACTTACTTTCTTCATCGATATTTAAGGTTTCACCCTTTAATGCTTTGATAAATATACTATCTATTTCTTCTTTAGAAGCTTCTTTATAAGTTACACTGCTTAAACTGTGATCTGATATTCTGCATCCAACCTCATTAAAAAATCTCACTCTCATTTCTAAAGCTTCTAAAAATTCATCATAACTATTGATTATTTTTCCTGTTACCTTTTGCAGTTTTTCAAGCCATGATTTAAATGTAGGCTTGTTTATATCAAGACCCTTATCTGGTCTAAAGGTAGGCAAAACCTTTACATTAAAAGTAGAGTCTTCTTTTAATTTAATGTGATATTCTAGTGAATCTACTGGATCATCAGTTGTACACACTGCCTTAACATTTGACTTTATTATTAAATCTCTTGCTCCAAAACCATCTCCACTAATTAGTTTATTTGCTTTCTCCCAAATAGCTGGAGCATTTTTTTCATTTAATGGCTCATATATATTGAAAAATCTCTGAAGTTCTAAATGTGTCCAATGATAAAGTGGATTTCCTAAAGCCATTGGCATTGTTTTTGCCCATGCAACAAATTTTTCATAATCGCTAGCATTCCCTGTAATAAATTTTTCTTCTATACCGTTACTTCTCATTGCCCTCCACTTATAATGGTCACCATAAAGCCATGCTTCAGTTATATTCTTAAACTTCTTATTTTCATATATTTCTTTAGGATCTAAATGGCAATGATAATCAATTATAGGCATATCTTTTGCATAATCATTATACAACTTTACTGCCGTATTATTATATAATAGAAAGTTTTCATCCATAAATTTTCTCAATATAATCACCTAATTCCTTAAATTATTTTATATGAATTCTATTTTGCAGCATTAGCACTTCTTCTTATTTTTAATTCTGATAAAATATTTTTGTATTTTTCATCTGTTAATTTATAGAAAAATATGAATATCAAAAGAGCTGCTCCAACTCCAACTGCTGGAACTATAAGCATTAATGATTTTAATTCACCTAATATTGCTGCTGTCTGATGAGCATTAGGAACATATCCTATAAGAGTTAAAACCATACCTGGGATAAAGCCAGCTAAAGCTTGAGCGAGCTTTCTACAGAAACTATAAGTTGAATAAATAATACCTTCAGTTCTTTCTCCAGTTTTCCACTCTCCATATTCAATAGCATCTGATATAAATGCCCAGTTTAGTCCATTCATAAAAGAAGTTCCGAAGTAGGCAATAGCAGTAAATGTCATAAATATAGCTGTGCTTGAAGGAAGTATATAATTTATCAAATCAGCGCCTATCCATATTGCTAAACCAACTATATAAGTAGCCTTTTTCCCAATTTTCTTAACAACAAATGGCATTATTGCAACACCTATTAAAGAACATCCTATGCTTACAAAATTTAATATTGATGTTAATTTTACATTACCAAGATTGTATTGAGCGTAGTATACCATCATTGCAAGTTTTAACTGGTAGCAAGTTATTGTTATTAAACCTACCACATTTAAAAGCATTAATGGTTTATTTGAAAAAATAGTTTTAAGTATTCTACCTAATGTTACTTTTTCCTTTTTAGGAGAATTAACTATTATATTTTCTTTTGTATTTTTATAACAAAACAAATGAAACATTACACCTATAATTGCCATAATAGCCATAGTTGCAGGATAACCTACTTTAGAATTTGAAAACATTAAAGTTATAGGTATTACAACTACTCCTGTTATTAACGCACCTATTGTTGAACCAGCTTGTCTAAATGATGCCAATTCTGTTCTTTCAACTGGATCTTGCGTCATTGCAGCAGCTAATGAGCCATATGGAATGTTTACAAAAGAATATGCCAATCCAAATATCATATATGTTATATATGCGTATGCTATTTTTGCTCCCATTGAAAGATTAGGTGCCAGGAATGATAAAACTGTAGCAATTGCAAGTGGTACGGTACCAAATAAAATGAATGGTCTAAATTTTCCCCTCTTACCAACGTTTTTTCTAGTATCAACAAGAGTTCCTACTGTTGTATCTGCAAAAGCATCAAATATTTTTGATACTAAAAAAACACTTCCACCAATAGCTCCTGAAACCCCTAAAACATCAGTATAGAACTTTAAGAGATATCCTTGACCTAAGTCAAACATAAAGCCATTTCCTAAATCTCCAGCTCCGTAACCAATTTTCTCTTTTAAAGTTAATTTCTTGTCTGGTTTATTTTCCATAATATTTCTTCCTCCCTTTTGTAATGTTGTTAGTAGTAAACTAATTTAGTATTTGATAATTTTTCTAAAGAACTTAACTTTTATTATATAAACGTTTACTTTATGTATTTACATACACTAAATATTGCTGCTATACTACATCATTTAATTTAAGTAATATTATGACTAATATATTTATAAAACAGTGACAAGTAACAAGTTAAAATAATATTCATTTTACTTTAAAATTTTGAACCTCAATTATTTCTATATAATGAGATACGAGCACAAAATACAATTTTTATAGTAAATAAGTAATACGAACTAGTAAAGAAAATATCTTTCTCTTGTTACTTCCCACTGATTTTTGTATAATTTAATAATTGAACAATTATATTTTTCTATACACCTGAATAAGCTGAGAATCCTCCATCAACCGGTACAACTACTCCATTTACAAATCCTGAAGCCTTATTACTTAAAAGCCAAAGAAGAGTTCCTGTTAATTCTCTGACTTCACCATAACGTCCCATTGGAGTAGCATTTATTATCTTTTTAGCTCTTTCTGTATAGCTTCCATCTTCATTTACAAGTAATCCTCTATTTTGATTCGTCAATAAGAAGCCTGGTGCTATAGCATTTACCCTTATGCCAACTTTTGAAAGATGTACTGCAAGCCATTGAGTAAAGTTTGAAACAGCTGCCTTAGCTCCACTATAAGCTGGAATTCTTGTAAGTGGTGTGAATGCATTCATAGAAGAAATATTTATTACAGCAGCTCCCTCCTTACCTATCATGTCTTTTACAAAAGTTTGAGTAGGAATCAATGTTCCTAAAAAGTTTAGATTAAAAACAAATTCAATTCCTTTAGGGTCTAAATCAAAAAAAGTTTTTATACTTTCATCTTTATTTTCTAAGTCTTCTTTAAATAAATAATCCTTAGAAGTAGTTCCTTTCGGATTATTACCACCTGCACCATTTATTAAAATATCACAAGTTCCGAGTTTTTCAGTTACTTCATTTCTTGCTCTTTTAACAGCATCTACATCAAGTACATTCGCCTCAACTCCAATTGCAGTTCCACCATTAGCATTTATTTCATCTGCAACTTTATCTGCAGCATCCTTATGCAAATCTAGTATTGCAACTTTAGCGCCACATTCTGCTACCGCTTTTGCAAAACCACTACAAATTACTCCGCCGCCTCCTGTAACTACTACAACTTTATTTTTTAAATCAATTTCAAATGGTAAACTCATAATCAGAACCTCCTAAAAAATTTATTTATTTTTTTCTAAAGCTTCCCATATTCCGTTTATATAAGTAGCACCTAATGCCCTATCGTAAAGTCCATATCCTGGTCTTCCAGTTTCTCCCCAAATCATTCTTCCATGATCTGGTCTCATAGGACCATCGAAGCCTATATCATGATAAGCTTTAATGATTTCAAACATATCTAAAGAACCATCTTCGCTCCTATGTGCTGCTTCTTCAAAACATTTCTTTCCTGTGATTTTAACATTTCTACAGTGACCAAAATGTATTCTCCCTTTTGCTCCGAAATAACGAATCATTTCCGGTATATCATTATTAGGATCAGCACCAAGTGATCCAGAACATAAAGTTATGCCATTATTGGGGCTGTCAACTAAATTCACAAGTCTATCAAGATTTTCTTTATTTGTTATTATTCTTGGAAGTCCAAAAATTGACCAAGGTGGATCATCCGGATGTATTGCCATTTTAATTGAAACCTCATCAGCTACAGCAATAATGTGATCAAGAAAATACTTCAAATTATTCCATAAATCTTCTTCTGAAACCTTTTTGTATTTTTCAAGTAATCCCTTCATTTCTTCTTTCGTATAGCTTGAATCCCAACCAGGAAGTGATAACTCACCATTTAATGGGTCCATTTTTAATACAGTTTCATGTTTATAAATCAGTGCATTTGAACCATCTTTAAGTTCATGTGCTAACTCAGATCTTGTCCAATCAAACACAGGCATGAAATTATAACAAACTACTTTTATACCTGCTTTCCCTAAGTTTCTGAGAGTCTCACAATAGTTAGCTATATATTTATCCCTTGATGGAAGTCCCATTTTTATATCTTCATGAACAGGAACACTTTCAATTGTTTCAAGTTTTAATCCTTTAGCTTCAATTTTTTTCTTTAAAGCTAAAATTTTTTCCATTGGCCACACTTCACCTACAGGCACATCATAAATAGCTGACACAATTCCAGTTACTCCTGGTATCTGACGTATATGATCTAAGGTAACTTTGTCATCATCACCATACCACCTAAAAGTCATCTGCATGGTATCATTTCTCCTTTCATTTCTCCTATATAAATTATTAATAATTCTTAACGATTACATTAGCATTAAAAAAAATTATAACCTATAGTGTAATCATTTACTTAATGTATATTTAAATTTGCATCCTAATATACTTGTATACTATCATACTTGTATACAAGTGTCAATGCTTTATGAAAAAATATCTAACATTTGTACATTAAAATAATAGAATACTATATACTGTATAAATAATAATTAATCAACTCATTTGTACAACATATAGTATTTCATAAATCCATACACTCTTTATTTCTTTTCTCTAAAATAATCTTTATATTGAGAATTACTATCAAAAAGCATATTCCAATATTTTTTAGGCTCTTTAAAATGTTTAAATAGCAATGGTTCAATTGCATCTATATCTTTACTTCTTATAACATTAATAAACTCTTCATGCTGCTTAACTAAAGATTCACTAAAATGTTTTAGTTCTGATAATAATCTCATCCTGTTATAATGAGTGCTTATCCTCAATATTCCTTTCCACACTTCTTGAAGATTAACACCAGAAAATATTATTCCATGGAATTCAATATCTAAACGATGAAATTCAAGTATTTTATTTTGCTTTCCAAGAATAAAATTTTGCTGCATTAAACTTTTTTCTAATTCTTCTAATTTATCTTCGGGAAATTTATTGCATGCAAGCTTTAATACTTCTTTCTCCAAATGATATCTCATAAAAAACGCTTCTTCAATAAGATCCTCTTCTAACAAAGAAACATATGTACCTATCTGTGGTTTTACCTCTATAAGATGTTCCTCTTTTAATTTCATCAATATCTCTCTTATTGGTGTTCTCGAAATATTTAATTGTTCTGCCAGTTCCGATTCATTAATATTTTGACCTGGCTTAAGTTCTAATGACATAATATTATCTTTTAAAACTCTATATGCGTATTCTTTAGCATTTTCTCCACTCAATCTTTCTAGAAAATTCATATTAGTACCTCACTTTTAGTATTATTAAAACCCATATTCATCCTAATACATAAATCAAGCCATGCATTAAAATATAACAAGAATTAACTTATAGCAAACAAAAATTAAAATCCTCATATACTAGTATACTCAAAAAATCATTTTAGTTAAATACTTTTTATATAAACTATACGCAAATATAGTAAATCCACCTTGCTTAATGAAATTGTACATAAATAAAAAGCAGTCAGTACTGATACACAAACTGACTACTTTTTATTTATAATCTTTATTATTTTACTTTTGTTAGAATAAAATCTGCCGCCAATGCGATCACTTCACTTAAAACATCCGTACACCAGTGATCTTGACCCTCAATTAAATGTAATTCACTATCAGCATATACTTCATGGTATTTTTTTGAGGCATTACAACTAACAATATTATCACCTGTACCGTGAATAAGGCATACAGGTCCTTTATATCTAGCTGACATCTCATAAATTGGCAAATATTGAGCAGTACTAAAATATAAACTACTTAAGCGTTTGTCCCAAAAGCTAATATATTCAGGTATATTATTAGGATCATATTGCATACCCATTATTGTACCAATTATAGCATCATCCTTTAAAGTTGCAGCTGGAGACATCTGCACAATACAGCTAATATCATTCTGATAACAACCTGCAATCATGCCTGCAACTACCCCTCCCTGTGAATGTCCAAATATACTAATGCTTTCTGCAAAATCAAGGCTTTTAGCATAACGTAATATTTCTCTAGCATCCTCCAGTTCATTCATTACAGTCATATCTTCAAAACTTCCTTCACTTTCTCCATGTCCATTAAAATCAAATCGCACTGATGCAATGCTATGTTTAAGAAGTTCCTCTGCCATACTTAAAGGAATGGGTTTTTGACGTTCTTCAGTAATACCATGCATAATAATAACAAGAGGGCATTTTTCTCCTTCTTTAAGCTCAGGCTTTTCAAGTGTTCCTACTAAGTTTAAACCTGCCCGTTTGATTTTTACAATTTCCATACTCCATCTACTCCTTAATATAAATTCTTCTTACTAAATTTATAATCATCGACTGTTAGTATTTTAATTATTGAAATAAATAGGTTATATTCTAGGCAAAAATATTTTCTGAGCTTATACATAACATAGGTTTATTAAACACAACTTTTACAGTGCGCTTGATAAAATATTCACTTTTAAGATTATTCCATTTATTATGTTCTCACATCTCCCCTCCCTTTACTTTTCACTAAAATGGCTTTATTTTCTTAATAAATTATTTTTATTTTATTATACTGCATATATACGTAAAAGCTCAATGGTAACGTTTACCTAATAATAAAAAAACATTAATTATTCTTATAAATTTTCTCTAACTTAAATAAATGCACAAAAATTATTTTTCAGTAAAATTCATTTCTATTAAAACTTTGTATGATATCTACTTTAATGATATAATTGTTTACTGTCACTAAATCATTATTAAATAAAAAATATAAAGTGAGGATATTAAAATGCGAAATGAACAATTAGAGAAATCAATAGTTAAACTGGATACTGATATTGCTGCTCTTAATATCGCTAAAAAGTATTTATCAAATGTAGAAGAAATAAATACTGTACGGGATACTTTAAATAACAAAAGACAATTATTAGCCAATGAAATATATTCAGAAGATTATAAATGT